>NZ_NPEV01000007.1:0-98429 GCF_003258835.1 Rhodobium orientis
CGGAAGGTCTGCGAGCAGGTGCCGTGGTGGCGGTAAAAGGCCCCGACCGTGGCAAAGGCCGACGACCGGCCGGCCTTGACCTCCTCATATTCCCTGATCAGGAAACGCCACTTCTGAACATAGTTCCGTTCAATCGTCCGGTCATAGCTGTTGTCGCGCATGGGTCGCTCCTTTCCGCAATCCCATCAGCGAATATCTGAACTTGCACAGCAATGACGACAGAATGCGTGGCGTCATTGTGAGGAGGCCGCGAGGCCGACGCGGCAATCCAGACCTTCTTGCTCCGGCATATCACAAACCCAACAGCCGCCGCAGGCGCGCCCAGAACCCCGTCTTGCGCACAGGCGCCGGCGGCGGCTCCGTTCCTTGCGAGGGATCGACGCCGCCGCGGTGGAAGAGGCCCTGGGCATAGAGCAGCGCGAGCTGCGTGTCGCGCGGGTCGATTCCTGCGAGCAGCCGGAACACCTGGTGCCGGGCGCCCTCGTGGTTGGCCTTCTTCCAGTTCTTCTTGACCGCCCCGGCGCTTTCGCGGAACAGCACCACCGCCTCGGGCAACACGCCGATGCGCTGGCCGTGGGCGCTGAGGAGCGCCATCAGGTACCAGTCCTCGCTGACATAGCTGTAGCCCGGATCGGGAAAGCGGCCGACGGCCTCGAACGCCTTGCGGGTGACGACCATGTTGGTGTCGCCCATGGCGTTGGAAAACAGCGACAGCGCCCCGGCGCTGCCGGCAAAGAGCTGGCGCCGGTGGATGCCGGCCGCGTCCGAAGGCGGGGCGTCGCCCTCGAAACAGTCGAGCGGCGAGGCGACGGCATCGAACCGGCCGCTATCGACAGCCTTTGCATAGGCCCGAAGCGCATCCGGCGTCAGCGCGTTGTCGTCATCGAGGAAAACGATGGCCTCGCCCGTCGATGCGTCGAAACCGGCATTGCGGGCAAGCATCGGCGATAGGTGTTCGTCGAGCCGGACGATCTTCCAATCCTTGTCGGCGAATTCTGTTTCGAGGTCGGCGAGGAGTTTACACGCGGCCTCCGTCTCGCTGGCATTGTCGACGAGGACGACTTCGTCCGGCAGCCGGGTCTGGGCATCGAGGCTTTCCAGCGCCTGGCGCAGATAATCCGGCCGGTCGCGGTGCAGGATGATGACCGAGAGGTCGTGATTGAGCGGTGCTGGCGACGCGGTGCGGCCGGCAAGCGTGGTCGCATGGGCCGACCAAGCGGCGGCGATCCCGTCACGAGGAAGCGCCGGCATGGGCGCCGCAAAACCGTCGGCAAGCGCCGCGGAGATCGTGTCGGCAAGCGCGGTCATCTTCGGCGCCACCGCAGCGCTTCGGCTTTCCGGCGCCAACATGTCGGCAACGCCGTCGATGTCGGTGGTGACGAACGAAAAGCTCCCGGCAAGGAGATCGGCAATCAGCCGCCGGTCGGGCGCGGCGAGGAACGGCGCGACGACGAGGGCATTGTCGCGACGCTCTGCCAGAACGGCGATGGCCCCGTCGTAGCTCTCCGCCGGAACGTGGTCGAAATCGATCCCCCAGCGCGCCGTACGGTAGCCCAGCGAGCGGGCGGACAGCCCGTCGCCGCCGCGCTCCAGCGGCCCTATCGCCGTCACCTTGACGCCGGAGAGCGCGCCGCGGGCGATCAGCGTTTCGATGACATCGCAGAACAGCCAGACGCCCGAAGCCGCGTCGAGCCGGCCGAAAAAGACGATTTCCCCGATCGGCGCGGCCTGCGCCGTCGTTGTCCGTCGCCCCGCCATGGGGACCGGCAGCACGGCGGGCTGCGGCGCTTCCGGAACGATCCCGGTGAGGCGGTCGGCGACGGCCGGGTCGGGAACGACGACGGCATCGGCGAGGCGGACGACGTCGCGCTCCAGCGCATCCGAGAGCAGAAGCTCAGGGTGCGCGAGCGTCGCGTCCTGCAGCAGAACCGGATCGGCGACCGGCGCGTCCAGGACGGCCACCACGGGCATCGTGATGCCGCCAAGGCCCATCGCCCGGTCCATCGCGGCGACCGCCGCGCATTCCGGCGCGCCGACCGCATAAACCGCATCGAAGCTCTGCTCTTTGAGCCAGCGATGGAAGGTCTCGGCACGGATGAGCGCCGAACCGGGAGAACTCATATGCGGCTGAAAATCGCGGCGCGGGGCCTGCGGCGCGGAGATTTCCACAAGGCGGATGCCGTCATCGCCGGACAGAGATGACATCGCGCCCGGCCAATGGGCCAGCGTCACCTTGTGGCCGGCATCCGCGAAGGTTCGCGCCAGTGCCTCCGCGTCGGCCATGGCCTGCCAGCGGCGCCCCATGCCGGGAGCGGCCGGATCGACGGGAACGGCAACGCAAAGGGAAAGCGGGGCGGCCATGGCGATCGGTCGGGGCGTCCTTGTTGCGGCGGAATGCCGCCCGCCGGATGTAGCCCGCTTTCGCGCCCATGTGCAATCACCGGGCCGTTGACCCGCATCGCGGATCGTCCTCTCGACAGCGACGGGCGCCCGGAGTAAGTCTCTCGCGCCCGACCCGCCCGGCCCTGTTGCGGCGGGCCTGTTTACTCCGCGTTATCACGGGATCCCATGTCCGGATCAAGCGCTCCCCGCGAAATCGTCTTCGTCCATATCCCCAAGACCGCCGGGACGGCGGTGCGCAGCGCGCTCGTCAAGGCGCTTTCGGACTACGAGACCGTCTTCGACTACGGGCCCAAGTCGCCGGCGACGTCGGAAGCCTGGCGCGAGGCGCTCGCCGTTGCCGACAATCCGATGGCGCTCACCGGGTTTCGCCAGGCAATCGCGGACGTCGACCGGGTGCTGCTGGCCGGGCATTTCCCGGCCTTCAAATACTGGCACCTCTTTGCCCCGGAGAGCTTCATTGCGATCCTGCGCGATCCCGTCGAGCGGGTGCTGTCGGAGTTTTCCCACCATCGCGGCCGTTACGGCTACGAGGACCCGATCGAGGTCTTCATCGAGCGGCCGCGGCTGCGCAACGTCATGGCGCGTTATCTGCGCGGCACCGACCCGCGCCGCTTCGGCTTCATCGGCATATCGGAGCGCCTGGAGCGCGACATTCCACGCCTTTCGGAGCGTCTCGGCGTCAAGCTGAAGGTGCCGCGGACCAATATCGGCGTCCATGACGAGGTGGTCGCCGGCCACATGAAGGATGCCGCGTTGCGGCAGCTGATCCGCGAGCTCAACGCCGAGGACCAGGCGCTCTACGACTTCTTCCTCGACCGCGCACCGGGGCAAACGGTGCGCGACGCCCTGCCAGGCGTGCTCGCCGGCCTCGGCGTCATCGGCCGCGCTCGGGTGACGCTTGACGGCGAACTGCTCGGCTGGGCCGTCGACGGCGCGGACGAGACAATCGTCGAGCTGGAGGTACTCTCCGGCGAGCGTGTCATCGGCCGTATCCGGGCCGACGGCTTCGGCAAATGGCTGCTCATGCGCCAGCTTTCCCGCAATGGCATCGGCATGTTCTCGTTCGACCTGAAATCCGCTCTGATGGGGCTGCCCGAAGCCGAGCGGCTCGCCACCGTCACCGTTCGGCCCGTCGGCGGCCAGATGCCGATCGCCGGCACCCTGCGCGAAAAGCGCCTGTCGCTGGTGCTCGGCGGCTGACGGACGGACAACCGAAACCCGATCGGCGAGGCCCGCAATGTCCCGGCATGGCAACCTCGGGATCCACGCCGCCTTGCCCGAAGCATTGTCGCTTCGCCCGGAACACACGACCCGCTTCAGTCCGTTGTTCCGACGCCGTTTCGTGGCCCCGAAACACATCGCCTTTTGAGGGCACACGCTCGTCCCGCACCTTCCTGCTGTGCCCTGGAAACACGCCGGCCCGGCCACGACCTTTGGCCCGGGACAGCGCGCCCGCGAAGCGGTTGACTACCTTTCGGTCTACGCTTATCACTGCTCCACAAATCGCCGATGTTGTCGATCTGCAAGTATGCAGCAAGTACAAATTATCGAGTGATTAGCATTTGCTCGTGCGAACAGGCAGCCTGAAGGCTCCTTGCAAAGGAAAATCCGTTGTCGCTGAATTGTAAAAATGTAGTCGTAACTGGCGGCGCCGGTTTTGCTGGCTCACATATCGTTGATTTAGTGTGCCAGAGATTTCCCGATGCGGAAGTTCGCGTTGCAGACAAAATGACTTATGCGGGAGACATTCGCAATATTCTCCCCCTTATTTCGGCAAACCGGGTCAACCTCATGGTTGGCGACGTCAGCGACACCGATTTTTGCCACAGGGTCGTCAAGGGAGCGGATCTCGTCATCCACGCGGCGGCCGAAAGCCACGTCGACAACTCCTTCCACAGCTCGTTGAATTTCACGAAATCGAACGCCCTTGGCACCCACGCGATGGTAGAAGCCTGCCGCGATCTGGAGGTGCCCGCCTTCGTCCATATCTCAACGGACGAAGTCTACGGCGAGGTCATCGACGGATCGGCGCCGGAGGATGCGCCGTTGCTGCCGACGAATCCGTATTCGGCCTCCAAGGCGGCCGCCGAGATGATCGTGCGCGGCTATGCACAGAGTTTCAAGCTGCCGGTCAAGATCATCCGCGCGAACAATCTGTACGGCCCGCGCCAATACCCCGAAAAGATCATTCCCAGGTTCATCTGCCACATGATGCTGGGTCGGCCGTTGACGCTGCACGGCGATGGCTCGAACCGGCGCCACTACCTGGCGGTGGAGGATTTTGCCGAGGCGGTCCTGCACGTGGCGGAGCACGGGACGGTCGGCGAGACCTACAATATCGGCACGGATGAGGAATACCGGAACATCCATATTGCCGAGACCATCGCCGGGTTCTTTCAGAAGGACCTGGCATCGGTCGTCGAATACGTGCCGGATCGCCCGTTCAACGACGCCCGCTATTCGGTCGATGCCTCCAAACTGGAACGTCTCGGCTGGAAGCCCCGGCGCCGGCTCGCGGACAACCTGCCGGACGTGGTTGCCTGGTACAAGGAGAACTTCTTCCGATACGAACCGCTGTTCGGAACGATCGGCGACTTCTAGAGCGCGGTCCCCGACCGAAGGTTCCCGCCAGCGCAAGGCGGGCACCGGTAGCCGGACGAGAATACGCGCTAAAACAAAAGGTTAGAGCATTTCGCGTGGGCCCGCATTCGCGACGAATGCTCTCGATCAAAGAGCTGGACAGGCATGATCATCCTGGTGGGAGCGCATTCCTTCATTGGTCGGGCGATATCGACGATAGCCCCGCAATGGCAGGTCCTGTCCCACCGCGACGTGCTCGCCGATCCGTCCTGTCTCGACCGCGCCGCGGTCGTCGTCAATGCCAGCTACAACAAGGGCCTGGTGCATGACGGCTATCGCGAGGACCGGGATTTCGATCTGACGGTTGCCCGGCGCCTTGCGGAGCGGCAGGACGCTCGCATGGTGATGCTGAGCTCGCGCGCCGCCTATGGGCCCGCGCAGCCCGGACGGGCATTTTTCGAAGAAGATCCGTGCGCGCCGGCAGCGCCGTACGGGGTCGCCAAGCTGAAGGCCGAGCAAGCGGCCGGGGCCGTCCTGGGGGACCGCCTGACCGTCCTGCGCCTGGCCAATATTTTCGGCGACGAGCTTGAGGACGGGCGGCGCAGTTTCCTGTCCATCGCCCAGGGCGCCCTGAAGGCCAGCAACCGCATGGTCTTCGACATGAGCCCGTGCGTGGAGCGCGATTTCCTTCCGGTCGAGAAATGCGCCGAAGATATCGTGCGGATCGCGAGCGGGCCGAAGCCGGGCGTGTTCAATATCGGGTCGGGTTTCGGAACGCCGGTGGGCCGCATCGCGCAATGGCTTTCGGAAGGCTTTGGCGGCGGCGAGCTGCTGGTTACGGACCTTCGCGATTTCGACAATTTCCGGCTCGATATGTCGAAGAGCCGGGAGGCCTTCGACCTTGGCCCGGTCCATCCCGACGACATCAGAAAGGCTTGCCTTAAGGCAGGCGCCGCCCTGTTGCCATCAAGCAATCGCACAAGGTGAACACATGACGTCTGCTGACGATACGCAAGTTTCGCACGATGACAGCATATCGTATTGGGCCGAAGCGCTTTTTTTTGAACCCTTTTACGCAGAAAAGAAAATCGAGAAGAAGTTTCGCGATAACGATTCCACGTTGGAGAATTTCATTAGCTTCGGCGCGGAGCGGAATATTGCTCCCAGTCCGCTCTTCTCCATCCAGTATTATCGCCGTCTTCGAAGTGCGGACGCGGACGCCGGACCGGACCTGGCCAAGGGCGCGTTTTTCGACTGGGTCCGCCATGGCGTCGCCAGGCGGATCGTGCCGACCATCCATTTCGACAACGAATGGTACGAGGTCCAGTACGCCGACGACTTGGCCGACGGCCAGTGGGGCTTTGAGCATTACCTGACCCGCGGGCGTCTGGAGCCGCTTCGGTTTCAGCCCAATCCCTGGTTTTCGCCCGAGCAGCTTCTTGAGCCGGGGGCCAACACCTTCCCGCCCGACCGCGTCTATGAGGCTTGCCTACAAGCCGGCAACAAGCTGGGCCGGCCATTCAATCCGTACTTGCGAACCTGGGGTCGCCCCTACGGCCCGGCCTGGACGCCGGAAAATGCGCCACCGGTGGAGCATGTGAGCGGGATGCCGCCGAGACGCCTCCTGGATTCCCTGTGCCGGGGATGGGAGGGCGAGGAGGTGCGGCGCTACCTCCAGCATGTCTCGGTGCTGGTGACGATCTTTCAACGGGAATTCTACGTCCGGGTTGCCGAACTGGACCCGATGACGCCGCATGTGGATGCCTTTTTCGACTTCCTGCGCAACGGCATGGACCAAGGGTTGCCGCCGACCCCCTTCTTTGACCCCGACATCTATTTCGAACGGCTCGCCGAGGCCGGTCATGCGCTGCCGGAGCCGGAGCATGCGTTTCGGCATTGGCTGGAGCACCGCAAGGACCATGGCATCGTTCCGACGCTGTTGTTCGAGCGTGACTACTACATCAGCCAGCTCGAGGGTGCCGACGCCGAGGCCGCGGCGCGAGACCCGTTGATCCACTATCTGACCGCAGGGATCGTATCCCGTCTGTTGCCGGCACCCGATGTGACGAGGATCATTCTCGACAAGGCGATGCGCATCAACCCCGGCGACATTCCCGCTATTTATCGCTATCTGCTCTTCGCAGAGACCCACGAGGAGTATTTCGATGCCGGTCCGTCGGTCGCGGCGGTCATGGAGCGAACCTATCCCAACGGCGTATCGTTCGCGCTCAGCCGGCTTGAGACATACCTCATACAGGCGCGGCCGACACATATCCGCGAGCGCCTGAATGGGCCGGTCATTTCGGAGATATGGCGCCGCGCGGCGGCCCTGGAGCCCCGTGTCGGCCACACCGATTACACGTTTCGCGTGGCGATACCCCCTTTTCAGTCCGCCCTGGCGAAGGCAGTCAAGCAGGTACGTTCCTCGCTGGAAAAATCGCAATACGACACGGTGGTGTGCGTACCGCATTGCCGCATGTCGGGTGCGGCCCTGGTTGCGGGCGCGTTCTGCAAGGCGATGCGTGCCGCCTATCCGGAACGCTCCATGTTGCTGGTGCGCACCGACGGACCCTATTTCCAGCGACCGGAATGGTTTCCCGACGACATCGACAACCTCGATTTAAGCACGATCGCCAAAGAGGTCCCGAACCATGACCGGGACAGATTGCTGATGGATCTCCTGATCGGGGTGGCGCCCTCGACGATCGTCAACGTCAACAGCTACCTGGCATGGGAAACATTTCTGGAGTTCGGCGACCGCTTGAAGCTTTTCGCGGACCTCTACGCCTATATGTTCTGTTTCGATCACAACAAAAAGGACGTACTGACCGGCTACCCGGCGCGTTTCTTCGATACAACGATCGAGCATGTGAAAGGGATGATGTTCGATACGCAGTATCTGAAGGGTCAGTTGACCGACATCTTCAAGCTGCCGACAGCTATCCAGGACAAGCTTTGGCCGATCTACTCCTATGTTCCCATGGAGCCCCTGGACGAGCCGCTCGTGAACACCCTTGCCGACCGAGAGCGGCCGAACGACCGCTGGCGGGTGTTCTGGGGCGGACGCCTCGACCGCCAGAAACGCTTCGATCTGGTGATCGAGATTGCCCGGGCCATGCCCGACGTGGATTTTGTCTGCTGGGGCGCGGCGGTGTTGGACGAAAGTCCCTACGACCCGAGCACGTTCCCGGAGAACCTTACGCTCAACGAGCCCTACGAATCCTTTGCCAAATTGCCGATCGATGCGTGTGACCTCTGGCTTTACACATCGCAGTGGGACGGTCTGCCGACGGTGCTGATAGAAGTCGGGCTTGCCGGCCTGCCGATCGTTGCGTCCCGGGTGGGAGGCGTCGGCGAACTCGTCTCCGAAGAGACGGGCTATCCGGTCGACGACTACGCCGACCCCAGTGCCTATGTGGACCAGATCAGGGCCATTCAGCAGGCGCCGGGCGTCGCACGGGAACGAACCCTCCGGCTGCATGAACTCGCCATCACGCGGCATTCGCAGGGCCGATATGTGGAAGAGCTGAGGCTGATGCTGGGAGAACCATCATGACCGACGAAGTCGACATCACGGTCATCGTGACGGGTCATCACGAGGGCGTGCTCATGGGGCCGACGCTGGCAAGCCTTTGCGAAGCAGCCGATACCGCGCGCGACGACGGGCTTGTCGTTGAATGCATCGCCGTCCTCGACCGGGCGAGCGACCGCACCCGCGCCATGTTCGCAGCCGGTGCACCGATGGAAGGTGTTTTCCGCGTCGAGGAAGTCGATCTCGGCGATCAGGGGCTGGCGCGCAACCACGGCGTCTCTAAGGCGCGCGGCCGTTACCTGGCGATGCTCGACGGGGACGATCTGTGGAGTTTCAATTGGCTTTCCGCCGCCTACAAGCTTTGCCGGGAGGCCAGCACGCCCATTATTGTTCAACCTGAGTTCAATATCTTTTTTGAAAATTATCACGGCACCTATGTAAATGTCTCGTCGGAGTCCGAGCTGTTCGATGAGGATGCGTTCCGCGCCTTCAATTACTGGGATGCTCTGTGCTTTTGTGAACGATCGATCTTTCTCGACTATCCCTACGAGCGCCGCGACATCGCGAATGGATTCGCTCTGGAAGATTGGCATTGGGCTTGGGAGACCTATTGCGCGGGCATCAAGCACGTGGTTGCCCCCGATACGGTCCATTTCAAACGGCGCCGGATCCGGTCGCAGAGCGTTGAAGCCAAGGCGCGCCGGGCTTTGCCGCCCTTTCATCCCATTCAACGTTACGCCTGGCACGATCGCGCCAAGCAAGGGTAGGTGACATCGACACGGGCGCCGTGATGCGAAAAGCGGTCATTGGGCCGCGGCCCGCTTTCGCACGCAGTCGAAATTCGCTACGTACGGCCGTTCGGTCTTGGTCTGGAGAAATCGAAGTGATTGGAAGCGGTGAGCTGAGCGAGGACTCGCGCAGGAAACTTGAGGTTTCGCACGACGCGGCATTCCTGGAAATCTGGGATGCCGTTCAGCCCCTTACGACCACCTCGGTCGAGCATGGGCTCGGGCTTTTCCGGGCCTGCCGCTATCTGGCGGAGCGGCCCGTGCCGGGCTCGATCGTCCAGTGCGGCCTCGAGGACGTCGGATCGGCAATGATTGCCATGGCGACGTTGAAGACGTTCGGCTCTGCAGACCGGGCGTTTTTCCTGCTGGACGCATTCGACGCGGCGACGAACGACACCGGCGAGACGCCAGCGCCGGGCGCGCACGGGTCGCTCGATCAGCTTCGAGAGACCCTTGCCAAGACCGGATATGACATGGATCGCGTGGTCTTCGTCGAAGGCGACGTTGCCGAGACCCTTGCGAAAACACGGACCGGAGTGGCGGCGCTGATCAAACTCGATGCCGCATCCTATGACGTTACCCTCCTGGAGATCGAGGAGCTTTACCCGCGGCTTACCCAGCACGGCGTGATTGCGGTCGACGGCGGCGACCGTTGGCAAGGGATGCGCAAGGCGCTCGACACGTATTTCTCGCGCGATGAAACCGCGGACGGTTACCAGGTCAAGAAGCCGCTCTTTCAGCACACCGACCTCACGGCGTGTATCGCGATACGCTCGGCTCCGACGCCGCGGCGCCAGGTTTGGCGGTACGACTACGTTCCGCCGAACCTTGAGAAAATCGACCTCCTTCCGCATTTTCCATCGCTCGCGGAGACGGACACCAGGACGATCGGCTGGCGCTACCTGCGCAAGGAAGTGCCGCATATCTTCCGCACCGATCTGCGTTCCATCGTGCCCAATATCGGCGTCCTCTCCATGGAGGAGGCCCACATCCTCTATAACCTGGCAAGGGCGTTCGCCGGCAAACGCGGCCTTGAAATCGGCTGCCATCTCGGCTGGTCGACCGCCCATATCCTGGCCGGCGGGATCGACCTCGACGTCATAGATCCCCGATTGATCAAAGCCGAGCACCGCACGTCCGTGGAGGACTCCATTAGGCGCAGCAATCCCGAGGCAGCCGTGCGGCTTTGGGCCGGCTTCTCGCCTTCCATCGTTCCCGCCATCGCAGCCGCCGATGAGCGGCCGTTTTCCTTTGCCTTTATCGATGGCGACCATGACGGCGAGGCGCCGCGCCTGGACGTGGAAGCCGTTGCGCCCCTTTGTGCCGAAACAGCGTGCCTCGTGTTCCACGATCTGGTTTCCCCGGCCGTTGCAGCCGGCTTCCAGGCGGCGGGCAAGATGGGCTGGAACACCAGGATCTTCAATACGATGCAAGTCATGGGCGTTGCCTGGCGCGGCGATTTCACCCCGTTCGAACATATCCCGGACGAACGAACGCCCCCGTTCTCCCTGCAGGCTTCCTGAGGCACCTGAAGACCGAGGCAGCGGGCGGAAACCGGGCACCAGCGACCGCAGCGGCAGACGCCATCCGGCACCGCCCCGCCCCTGTAGCGGAACCGCCCGAGCGCCTGCTCGGAGCCATGGCGGCCAGGCTTGCGAAAGGCTGTTCGAGTGGCTATCACCGCGATTGATTTTTCTCATGAGCGCGCAATGGGCGGCAGCCCGCCAATGCCTCTCCTGAGATTTGGCAGAGGTGCCAGGATATGACGGAAGACGATCTGGAACTGGCCGGTCGAATTGTCTCCCTCGGGGACAATTGCGAGTTCGGCTTCGTGCAACGGCATCTTGGCCTTGAGCCGTCAGGTCTCCTCCGCTGGGCCATCGCTTGGCCGGAAAACGTCATCGCGCTTCTTGAAAGGATCGCCGCTGGCGACCCCCTGGAGGGCTTTTTTGCCTTTCCCGGGATTGAGCCCTACAACGCCGGCATGGTTCGCGAACCCGTCACGGGGCTTTTGTTCCATTCCCAAATGCGGTCTTCCAAGGACCCTGAGACCGGTGTTTTTTCCTTCCAGCTGCCAGACGACGCCCGGCGCGAGATACACAGCACCGAGGAAAGCAAGTTTTCCTACCTTTTACAGAAATTCCAGAGCACCTTGCGGGACGAGGCGCGCCTTTACGTCATCCGCGGCACCAAGAAGCTGACCGATGCGGAGATCAGCCGGGTGGACATGCTGCTGCGCGGGTTCAATCCGGGCAACCGTCTGCTGGTGCAGACGGCGGATCCGGAACGGCCGGGCACATTCGAGACCCGGGACGACGGCATCCTCATCGGCTATGTCAGGCAACTGGCGACATATGTGCAGGCCGACTGCTACGACCGCGAAGGCTGGGCGGATTTGATCAAGGCGCTCCGCGCCGAACTCAAGGCGTATTGAACGGTTTCAGGGACCGCTATTTGCTGAGCAGCATCCAGGCGAGGGCCGCTACCGCCTTATCGGCCTCGACGCCGCCATAGGGCCGTTCCGGCTCGCGCGCTCGAGGCGGCTTTTCGAAAAGCGGCCCGCCGTCAAAGTAGATCCGGGCGACCTCGCCGTTGCCGTCCTCAAAGCCAGCCAGCAGGTCGTCGAGTTCGGCCCCGCTCGCCACGGGGGCATCGGAGAAAAACCCGTCCATCTGCGTCGTCAGTTTCATCAGCTCATGGTGGAAGCGGCGCTTCTCGACGATTTCCAGCGGCAGGCGGTTGATGATGCGCTGGATTTCAAGGAGATCGCGATTGAGGCTGACATTGGTGCTCTGCCCCATCGCCTGTTGCGCGTCGGCAGCGATCGCCGGACACGCCAGCCCCCAGAAATCCGACATCAATCCCGGGCCGTCGACGTCCTGGCTCGGATAGCGGCGCACCAGCATGGTCTCCCTACCGAAGGCGTTCGACCAGCGCGCAAGCTGGCTCCGGTAGTCGCCCAGCCACATCTGCGCATGGAGCGCGTCCGCGAACGTGCCCGAAAACCCCTGGGCCTTCACGAGCTGATTGTACCAGGACACCAGCAGGTCGTCCTGGCGGCGCAGATAGACAATGACCTTGACCGCACGCCCCTCGAGAAGTCCGGTGTCGCGGACGAACTCAAACAGCCTTTCGGGCTGCGGAAAGAGGTAGAAATTCTCGCTCGAAAGAAGGACGTCGCCGTCGAATTCCAGGCACTCGGAACGAAGCGCGCCGGCAAGGTCGCCAAGAGGCCGATCCTGCGGCTTCGCCCAATCGGGGTAGCCTCCGTTCAGGAGAAAGGCGACGTCGTGGTGTCCAAAACCACGCAATGCCGCCGATGGATAAAGCAGGCCCTTCTCGCGCAGCAGTTGACGGTTCTCCGTGGCAAAGTGCTGGATCGCCGTGGAACCGGTTTTCGGAACGCCAATATGGATGTAGGTGGTGGACATACGCGCGCGATCGCTAAGAAATTTCGTCTAGAGCCGTACTCGTGACGGCGGGCTCACTTGAAATGCTCCGACCCGCGGGTCGGAAATACACTCACGCGCGGGTTGCGTTTTTCCCGAAACAGACAACGTGCCTCAGCCCTTTGTTGTGACGCGATTTCCCATCCAAAACACCGCTCGCCTCCCTTGGAACGCATGCTAGAGGCGAACCGCCATCCGACCCGTATAGTCGATCCAATGAAACAGCGGCGGCGGCGGCGCGTCCGGGAATTGGTCGCCGCTTCGCGAAAAGTATTCGTCGACAGCGCGGCGCGCGCCCTGCCAATGGCCGTAGTCGTCAACGATCAACACGCCCTGCGGCGTTAGCCGGGGATATAAGATGACCAGCTCGTCCAATGTGCTTCTATAGAAATCGGTATCCAGGCGAAGGATGGATATCGCTCCCGTATCGGTCTTCGGGAGCGTATCACTCACATCCCCTTCGATGAACGTCACCAAACCGGTATTGTAACCGGTCTTTGCGATGTTTTCGCGCACGACATCTATCGATGCCATCGCCCAGACGAGGGACTGCTCCCGGTTGCCGGAATCCTTTTCCAGCAGGTCTTCCGCATCGTGACCCTGCCAGTCCATGTCCTCTGTCGTGGGCGGCGTCATGCCATCGAACGTATCGAAGAGGAAGAACTCCCGATCGCCCGCGCCGAGCCGTTGCAACGCCAACATGGCGATCATCGCAGATCCGCCCTGCCAAACGCCGCATTCGACGAATGCGCCCGGCAACTGGCGCTCGACCACGTAGCGGCAGGCGCGGAAAAGGGCGTGACCGCGCTCGAACGATGTCATCGTATGAGGCTTGGCCATTTCCCAGATCGGCAGAAAATCCGCGTCCTCCGACGCCTCGAATTTCCTGCGCAGATCGGTCGTCAGCTCTCCGCGTCCAATCACGTCCCGCTCCCGAGAAAACCGCATTGGGCTTGTGTTTAGTCGGAACCTGATGGAACCGCAATGTCGGCCGCATGGAGCCGCCGCACCCGCCGCTGCCGGCGACGCTGACCGAGACGCCGATTTCGTGGCCACGCCGCCGTCACCCCCCTGGTCCCCGACCCGCAAACTCGTGATGAACCGGATTCCATCATGCAATGGCGCCGGGTCGTTTTACTGGCTATATGAGGCATGATATGAAGCCCGTGAATTCACGTCGAACGCTGGAGAAGCCTTAAATGCCTAGCCTGGAAGGTGCCTATGAAAGGCACGCGAGAAACTGCGACGAGCAGGATTTCTGGCGCCAAGTTCGACGGACGATCAACGGCCAGCCGGTCCCGGAAGACCAGATCCAAATGATCATTCGGGAAATGATCTCCTTGATGGATCTGGAGAGCGACGACGTTCTCCTGGATATTTGCTGCGGGAATGGCGCTCTCAGCACCTATTTCTGGGAGAAATGCAGCGGCGGCCTCGGCATCGATTATTCCGAGACGCTTATCGGCGTTGCCCAGAAGTATTTTTGCGACAAACCGTCGGTCAGTTATCGGGCGGGTGAGGCGATTGAGTTTTTGAGCAACGAGGAGAACCCGGAACGGTTCAGCAAAGCCGTCATCTTCGGCTCGATTTGCTTGTTCACACGGGAAAACGCCGAACGATTGCTGAAAATCACGCGTGACCGGTTTGTTAACATCAAGAGATTCGTCATCGGCAACGTCGTCGATCGCACCGGCATGGACGATTTTTACAAGCCCGGGGAATACGAACCGGGCATGGAAGATCGTCCCGACACCGCCATTGGCGTCTGGTGGTGGCCGGAGGACTTCAGCGAGATGGCGAAGCGCGCCGGATGGCGCACCGAGATCGTTAAAATGCCGGAAGACTTTTATCAGAGGCACTACCGTTTCGACGCGATCTTGCGGCCAATGTGATTGAAAGACCGGAAATGCTCGAAACGGCTATCTGGGTCACCGGCACGCCATTTTCCGGCGTGGAACTCGTCGCCAGTGCGCTCGCCGAAAAATGCCAGTCATCCGCCGTGGCCATCGACCCGTATCTGCGGTCGAATGCGGACATCGCAGATGTAACTGCGAACGGTTTCGAATGGGAAAGCGTCATCCGTTCGGCGATTGGTTCCCCGCAAGGGCGCCAGGGTTTCGGCACCGACGACCCTGCCGGAACCGGCCGTCCGGCAATCGTGCATTCGTTGCGCCATCACGAAGCTTATTCAGACATACTTGCAAAGGTCGGCTCGCTGAAAATACTCGCGGTCGTCGCCAATCCCGTCGCCTCGATTGCGACCTGGCTTGACGAAATCGGACCTGCAGCGGGGTCCGACGGCGCATCGCCCGACTGGCGCGGTGGGGCAGCGGAAGGCACCGGCAACGGAGCCTTTGGCGGTTTTGAGGACTGGAAACGGATCACGAGCCTTCAAATCGACGGCGCCCGACGGCACCCGGACCGCTTCAGGGTCATCCCCCTCGATGCATTCCAGGAAAACCGCGATGCCGTCGTTGAGGACGTGTTGAACTGGCTTGGCATTGAGCCCGGCCAGGCCCGCGCCCATCTCACGAGCGACGCCGACGCACCCGCGTTCGACGGACCTGCGTACGCCGCCAACGCCCTTGACGCGGTGGACCCGGCCGTTCGTTTCGAGATCGGGCGCGAGCTGGTCGGCACTCCCCTGGCACGGTTCTGTGACACCAGGACACTGGCGGTCGGAGCGGGTTGGACCGGACCGCCCGCCGACCGGAACGTTGGCAAAGCCAAGGCCGGCATCGATGACCTCGCTTTTTTTGGCGGCCCCGCCCTATTCCAGCGCGGCGCTCCCAGGCCGATTGGTCAACTGGTACAGCCGAGCGCCGAGGCTTTCAGCGATGCGGTCGATACGATTTACGAAACCCAGCGCATTTCCAACAATGGTCATCTGGTCCAGAGCCTGGAGGAACGCCTAAAAGCCTACCATTCGGTACGCAACTGCGTTGTCATGGCAAGTGCCTCGCTGGCGATCATCGGCCTGCTGCAACTGGCAAGCCGGACAGACCGCCGGAACATCGTTCTGCCGGCGTTTACATATGTTGGGTTGCCCCATTTGGCCCGCTGGGCGGGTTTCGAACCCCTCTTTTGCGATGTCGACCGGACCACGCACACGATTTCCCCAACGGACCTCGAGAGATTGATCGGAGACGATGTCGCTGCGGTGCTCGCCGTCCATCAGGTCAACGCACCGTGCCACCACGCCGAACTGACGGAGATCGGCGACCGGCACGGTGTGCCCATCATCTACGACTCGGTCCATGCGCTGGGGTGTACGTTGCCGGACGGAACGCCTATCGGCGCACTTGGCGTGGCGGAAGTCTTCAGTCTCCATGCAACGAAAATGCTGAATGGATTTGAAGGCGGCTACATCACGACCAACGACGACGACCTCGCCGAGAGACTTCGCAAAGTCAGGAACTTCGGGTACCGCAACGAAATTTCCACCGAGATGATCGGCCTGAACGCCAAGCTCAACGAGATTCACGCCGGCTTCGCGCTCGCCTCCCTCGATGAGATCGATGACGTCATTCGGCGCAACAAGGAACGATATGATCGCTACAAAGCCGCATTCGATGGCATTCCGGGCGTGACGATCCTGCCCTATGGCGAAGGCTATCGGGACAAGAACTTCGAATTCGCGCTGATTGATGTTTCCGAAAGCTGGCCATTGGGCCGCGACGAAACCGTGCAGCTGCTGCGCGCGGAAAATGCGCTGGCCCGCCAGTATTACAATGAGCCGCTCTATCTGCATTCGGACTATCCGAGCGCAGGGAACCGTCAAAAGCCCAACCTTCCGCAGTCGGTGGTGATGCCGCTGATGCCTGTGACGGACGCCCTGTCGCGGCGCATCATTCAGATGCCGGTCGGAGAATCCGTTTCCCTGGAAGACATTGACGCGATGGGTGAATGGTTCCGTTTCATTTCGTCAACGGCCTCGGATATCATCCCGCGGCTGCGTGAGACGGGAGCGCCGGTGTGGTAGCAAAACGCAGTATCGACGACCTGGCCCTCTTTGGCGGGGCGCCTCTATTCCAGACCGTTCGGCCCGTCGGCCAAATCTATATGCCGGCGCGGGATACGTTCGATACCTGGTTCGACGCGATAATCGAGCGACGTTATTACACCAATCACGGTCCGTTGGTTTCCCGTTTGGATCGTGCGATCGCCGAACGCCTTGACGTGAAACATGCCGTCTCCGTAACCAATGGGACGGTGGCGTTGATGGTTGCGCTGGTCGCCCTGGAACTGTCCGGCGACGTTATCGTGCCCGCGTTCACCTTCCCCGCGACGGTGCAAGCGTTGCATTGGGCCGGATTAACCCCGGTCTTTGCCGACGTCGACAGCAGGACGCATATGCTGACGGCGGAAAGCGTCGCCAAGGTGAAGACGGACCGCACCAGCGCCGTGCTGGGCGTTCACGTCTGGGGCCGCGCCTGCGCGCCTGCGGAATTGGAGGCCTATTGCCGGCAAAACGATCTCCGTCTCCTGTACGATGCTTGCCACGCATTCGGCTGCTCGTTCGACGGCAAGATGATCGGGAATTTCGGCGATGCGGAGGTGTTTTCGTTTCACGCGACGAAGATCGTCAACGCGGCGGAAGGCGGGTGCATCACCACCAACGACGACGACCTCGCCGCCCGCCTGATAACCGCTCGAAATTTCCATCGCTCACCGAAGGACCAATCCGTCTACGTTCGGTTGAACGGGAAAATGAGCGAAGCGCAGGCGGCAATGGCCTTGATGGCACTGTCGCAATTCGAGGAATTCGTCGACCGGAACGAGGCCATTTATTCGACCTATGAGCGCGGCCTTGAGGGCACGAGCGGAATAAAGGCAATTCGTTACGACAGACGTAATCGTAACAATTTCCAATATGCGGTTTTCGAGATTGAACCGGAAAGCTCCCTGTCCAGGGACCAGATTCTGGACGTTCTGCGCGCTGAAAACATCTACGCGCGCCGATATTTCTTTCCGAGCGTCCACCGATTGTCGCCCTATTGCGATGCCCTGGACGGCGAAAAACGCGAGCTCCCCGTAACAACGTCGCTGTGTCAGACCGTATTGCAGCTGCCGCTGGGCGCCCAAATCAATCCCGAGGACGCGGAGCTGATCGCGGCACTACTCGATCTTATTTTGGAAAATGGTGATGAAATAAAAGCAAGGGCTGAGGCCACGGCAGGTGCAAATAGTTTGCGAAGCGGTTGGTGACGCAAATGCGCTTGGGCATCATGCAGCCGTACTTCTTTCCGTATATTGGCTATTTCGACGTCATCGGCAAAACGGATCAGTGGATCGTCTTCGACGTAGTTAAATACCAGCCGAAGCACTGGATGAATCGCAACCGCATACTTGAGCCAAACAAGGGCGAACAATACATCACCGTTCCCGTCGACAAAGCATCGGGGAGCCTCCTGACCGAGGTTCGGACCAAGGACGCTGACGCGGCGCGGGACAAGATACTCCGCCAGCTCTCCCTTTACAGATCAGTCGCACCGTTTTTCGACGATGTGTATGCCTTGGTCGATGAAACGTTCGCCAGATTTGACGGCGGCCTCCTGCGCGACCTGAATGTTATCGGCTTGCAGCTTGTTTGCGCGCGCCTCGAAATTCCGTTCAATTATAGTTTGTGCTCCAGCCACGATTTCGATTTTTCAAATGTTTCTCACGCCGGTCAGTGGGCGCTTGAAATCTGCGACCAGTGTGGGGCAACGGGCTACGTCAACCCGCCGGGCGGGCGACCGATTTTCAAAATCGAAGAATGGCGCGAGCGCCAGATCGATATCGCGTTCACGTCCATGCCGGATTTCCGCTATGACGTCCGCAACCGATGGCAGTTCGTGCCGAACCTTTCCATACTCGACTGCATGATGTGGTCATCGCCGGATCGCATTCGCAGCTATCTCGCTGGCCTGAGCCTCGACCATCCATAACATTTGAACGCCGGCATGCGACCTCCACGATTTCTCAGATCCGTTTTCACCCGATCGGCGAAGGGCATCGATGCGCCCGTTGATGATGCCTTCTACAACAAGAATTATGCCTACGATCTTCGCGGAATAGCGCCGTCCAAACACTACAGAAAATATGGTCGGGAGCGCGGGTTTCTGCCATCCCAGGACGTCGATCCCGACGCACAAGCACTTCTGGGGGGCCTCGGCGGCGGTGCCGAAGCGGATTTAAGTCCGGCGGAAATCTACGAAAAGCTTTGTCGGCATATTCTCGTTCACTTCCCGGAGTATGACGGTTTTTTCTGGACGTTCCTGGACACTCAGGCGCCGCCCGTGGCGGGCGCCCGCCGCTCCTACGATGAGGACCAGATGCGCCGCCGGGAACGACTCGCCGAGATGTCGTTCACGCTCGGCGGGCGCACCTGCCAGATCGATCAGCCGTCGACAGACGAGTTCCTGTCGTCACTGTCGTCCTCGACCCCGGTCTTCCATGGCCGCTTGCCGCACGGGTTCTGGGATGCGCTCTCCAGGACCTTCACGATCCGGCGCATTCTGGCGGACCAGTTCAGTCAAGATCCCGCCGATGAAAAGACGCTTCGGCTCGCCATTCGCATCACGCGGGCGATCGCACCGCATACACCGGTCCTGTTTGAGAACGTCATTTCAGAGACCTTCGATATCGCGAACAAATTGCCGACGGATCTGGAAATCGCGTTGGCCTTCAAATCCTTCCCGGATGGCGGCCCGGGTATTTTCGGCAGCGCAGCGGAATTGCCGCCGCGCGCGCCGTTCGTGTTCGAGGCCGCCGCAGAATGCCTGGGCGAACGACGCGTGTTCGGCGACGCCATGCTGCTGAAGCGGGTTGTCATGGCCGGCGAGTTCAACGCCTTCATCGACACCATCCGCGGCCGGCCTGTTCTGTTGATTGCGAACGAGGGGCTTGCCGACTTTGGCCGGCGTTTTGATATCCCGAATTGCCTTTTCATAGAGATCCCCCCCTTCGACTCGCAGGAATTCCGGCAACAGATCCTGCAGAGGTGCCGCGAGGGGCTTCGCCACCTGTCGGATCAGAGCTCGCGCCAGACGCCGCCTATTGTCCTCACGCGGTGTGGCGGGTCGTTCAGCTTCTGGCTTTTCGGTCAGTTGCACGCCGAATTTCCGTCGGCATCCTATGTCGACATCGGACAAGCGATAAATCTCTGGTTCCTCGACAAAGAGGGCATCGTGTTGCCCGGCGGCTTGCCGTGGACAGCCGGGTTGGAAAAACAGCTCGCGCTCAACAAGTTGCAGGAATTCTACAGAGAGAAACTGCGCATCGATGATTTCAAATCATTCCATATCGAGCGCCACGGCGTTGCCGACCCGCAAACCCGTTGGCGCAGCGGCAGCCGCTTCATGGACTACGCCCGACTCCTGTCTCGTTTCGGCTTGATGGAGAACGTGCGCGTTTGCGTGGAGCGTGCATTGGAAGAACGCCCGGACGACCCAGCCGCACTGCAAATGCTGTCAAGATTGTCATAGCGCGGATTCCCGAAAAGCGGAAACCGGTTTGCCGGCAAGAATACGCGTCAAAACAAAAGGTTAGAGCAGTTCGGGCGATTCCGTAATCGCCTGAAATCATCCAAGCGTGCGGTCACGCACCCTGTTTTTTTACCAATTGGTTCAACCGGTTCGTAAATTGCGGTTTCTCGCCGAGTTGCCGCATTGCCTCCGTCAGCACGGCGATTGCCCGGTCGGCCCTGCCCGTCTTTTCATAGGCTATGGTCAATTGGATGACCGGGACACGCGATAGGTCGTCGCCAATACGCGAGGTCAAGTCGATGAACTCTTCAAACCGCCGTTCGTCGAATAGAATGGCGGCGTATATTTGCTTTGCGACAATGAGCGAGTCGTCCAGGTGAATCGCTCGCTCGGCGGAGAGCTTCGCTTCCGGAAGATTTCCGATGCGCCTGTAAAGGCGCGCAAGCAGAACATGCGTTCTGGACAGGTCCGGCGCCGTCTCCCTGGAGCGCTCCGCGAAAACCACAGCCCGTTCGTACAGTTCGAAACGATTAAGAAGGTTGGCAAAGTCGAGGTTGCCATCGAATTTTGGCAGGGATTTCAAATAGGTCCCATCGAAAAACCGCTGACGTAGAACATCCCTGCTGTCGGAAACGCCTAAGAGCTCGTCGTAGAACGAAAAAAGATCATTGGATTCAAGGATCTTCTCCCAAAAATCCTGCAACCAGAGCATATCCGGTTTGCCCGCCTCGGCATCATCGAGAAACCAGATGTTGATGGCCTGCCCGATGTCAAAATAGGCAGCATCCGGACAGCGCTGTGAGAGATGAAACAACAGCCAGAAGGCGAAGGACCCGCCGGCCTGGGTCAGCACGATCGGCACCTCCGTCGACCGCGATTCAGCTCGGACGGACGCCATGAATTCGCACACCTCATCGAGAATCCGGTGCCGTATCGCAAGGCTGTCCCAGGGCGGGATCTCGAAGTGATGGAAATCTCTCAATCCCCATCTGCGACCGAGATCGGCAAAGCCCGAATTCGCGATCAGAATGACGGTTCGGTCCCTCATGGCATCGATCAGGCGCCGGATGCTGCCGGTGGAGGCGTATCGCTTCCAGGCAATGCCATCTTCAAAGACAAAGCCGTCGGGAAAGTGCTTGATCAAGAACGCGGTCGTCGCCTCGAAGCGGCGCTGCGTGGGCGGAGCCGACCCGAACAAACCATCCGGAATCTCCGGATGCGCCTTCAGGGCCAGACACACCGAAAAGGTCCCGCCATTTTCGAGGAGGATCGATTCGACCTCCTCGACGAAATTCTCCGTGAACAATGGGTGATTGGGAAAGACCTGCTTGAGGATCCGGAGCCCCAGTCTCTGCGCTTTCTCTTCGGTGTCGACGATCGGCCATAGTCGTCCAATGATCGGCGAAATGACGTTGAGGCGCGCAATCATGTCCAGAAAGCCATGCGGCAAACGGGGAAACAGGCAGGCCTTGCCGGACGCGATTATCTCGCAGAGATCGTCGGGAGCCCGCTTTCTTAGCTGGAATTTCTTGTCGCCAGCGGCGAAGGAAATCGTGCCTGCCGCGTCGACCTTGTCCCATTGTCGCAACGTCGACCTGTTGCGCTTGAAATGATCCTTCTCGATCTGGGTATCGGAGAACCGCCAAAAAAAGGCGTCCGCATCCTCGACGCACGCCAGGACATCGCGCGCGATCGATTTGAGGAGCGCGTCCAGTCCGGCCTCGGCGATGCCGCGCGCCTGGGACTCTTCATCCAGATCCGGATAGCAAATCGCGGCGACCAACGGATCGAACGCCGCATTCGGCATCAGGCCTTTCGAGCGACCGTCCCGTTCGTAGTGTTCGCCAGGTGTCAGCGGCCCGCTCAGAAGTTTGTAATGCTGACGGTAAAAGACGTCATCAACGAACATCATGCACTCGCGGGAACACAAGGGTTTCTTTATTTTTTCTTCGTGAAGATCATCGCATAATCAGCGGGAAACTTTTCCGATTGCTGGCTCTTGTAGTCCCGGTTGATGTAGCGAGAGAGCATTCCATTCATTCGGGACAGTTCCCGATCGTTTGCGGCTTGCGCAAAATGTCCCATCGCGAACAGGGCCAGCGACAGGAAAAGATCGCCGTTTGGTCTGACCTCGAGGTTCAGGTCGTTGCGTTCGGCGTATTCGTGATAGATGTCGATTGTCGGTGTCCCGCACTCCAAGTGCTCGACAATCCACTGGAGCGGCCCGAAAACTTCGAGCAAGAATTTCTGACGTTCGACGGCATCCCCGGTATCGACGGGATTGCAGAGGATCACGCCCTTTTTTCCAAGCGCCAGCAAGGATTGGAAAAAATCTTCCTTATCGTCGTCGGGAATATGTTCGAAGACATGGACAGCGAGAGCGACGTCGAATTCGTAGCCAGCGGCCACAAGATCCGTCGACATCATGTTGTTGATCGTCGGCTCGCATAACAGGTAATTCGCATTTTTCAAGAACTGCGCGATGAAACCGGTGTGGCCGCCAATGTCGACGATGCTGAGGTCGTCATGGCCAAAATGCTCGAAGACGAGATCGGCCGTTCTCTGGTTCCTGGCGTAGCGCACCCCCTGATTGAGGAGCTGATCCCCGGTCATTTGTGTCGATGCAAGGTCATCCTGGTCGACGTCGGCACCGAGGAACTTGGCCGAGCGGAGCATGGAATGCGCGAGCACGATTTGCCCCGACGCCTTCGCACGCCTTGCGGCATCGACGTAAGCATTCGCATCGAAAATGTCTTCTTTTTCAATCCAAAGTTGGTTTTCGTTGCCAGGCACGTGACGCGACCAATCCTCTGTGAGGGAAAACTTGTCGGCAGAAATGGCGCCGCCAATCCCCCCGTTTAACCGTATCGATCCTTTACCATAAGCCACGCGAACGCGGCTATGACTTTCTCACCGGCCGCCCCGGAACAAGACAGCATTGTCTCGTCCGTTCGGGGGCCGGCCTCAAGGAGAAACACCGCACCGGAAAATGCTCGTGCAATGGCACGTTTCTTTTTTCATGAAATCGGTTTATTCGCAGGCGCCATGCCGCCGACACACCTTTCGAGGTTCAGCATAGATCTCGCGTCAACGGAACCGGAAACATAAGAATGCTTGGGGAAACCTGTGGATGCACCCGACGTGCATCGAAACCAATTGGCGGCGCACCCCGCGACTGCTGCGCATTGTCTCCGAAAACGAGGCCGCGGCCCGCGCCTTCGCCCGCCTCCGCGGAGCAAGGGAATGAACGGAGCTTCGTGGCCGGAAAACGGGTGGATGTGACCGGAACGATTTCCAGCCCCGTGGGCTCGCAAGGCCGAACGGCCGGCCCGGCCGCCCCCGCGGGGCCGCGAACAAGGTGAGCTGGCGTGAGCGGGACTATTGGAGAAATGGTGGACGTAACTGGAGTGAATTCGAACCCGCAGGGTTCGCAAGCGCGACCGCGCGCCGGTCGGTCAGACCGCCCCATCGGAGACCTGAGCGAAGCGAAGATACGTCGCGAGATATGGAAACTGGTGGAGCCGAGGGGAATCGAACCCCTGACCTCTGCAGTGCGATTGCAGCGCTCTCCCATCTGAGCTACGGCCCCGGAATGTCGGCCATTTAGAGTCCGGCCCCGGAAGCTGTCAAGCGCAATGCGGCGCACCGCCCCGTTTTCGCGCGGCAATTTGCGGGTGCCGCGGTCTTGCGGGGCGACGTCCGCACAGCTACATCTTGCCGAAATCAACGCAACACCCCAAAGCGAGCGGATCCGCTTCATGTGCTCTGTCACCCAATTGCTGCTGGTTATCCTCAACCTGATGATCTGGATCGTGGTCGCCAGCGCGATCTTCTCCTGGCTCTACGCCTTCAACGTGGTCAACCCGCGCAACCAGTTCATCGCCATGATCGGCAATGCGCTCTACCAGTTGACGGAGCCGCTCTACCGGCCGATCCGCCGCTTCCTGCCCGATCTCGGCGGGCTCGACCTGTCGCCGGTGATCGTGCTGCTCATCATCTTTTTCCTCGACATGCTGATCCGCAACAACCTGGTGCCGATGTTCTGCTACTGACCGGCGTCGCGGCGCCGATGGCGGACCTTG
The DNA here is from genome assembly GCF_003258835.1 of Rhodobium orientis. GTDB lineage: Bacteria > Pseudomonadota > Alphaproteobacteria > Rhizobiales > Rhodobiaceae > Rhodobium > Rhodobium orientis. The sequence continues at coordinate 24,304 of NZ_NPEV01000007.1, forward strand.
CCGGAATAGCGGAGATCGGGCCGGATGCCCTGACGCTGACGGTCCGGCTGACGCCGAAGGCGTCGAAAGACGGCATCGACGGCGTCAAGGCGCTGTCCGACGGCCGCCAGGTCCTGGCCGCCCGGGTCAGGGCGGTGCCGGAAAAGGGTGCGGCCAATGCGGCGCTGGAAAAGCTGCTCGCCAAGGCGCTCGGCGTCGGCAAGAGCCAAGTGGCCGTCGTTTCCGGCGCAACGTCGCGGCTGAAGACGGTCAGGATCGCGGGCGACGGCGCCGCGATCTCATCGGCGCTGCAGCGGGCGCTCGACGACACGGCGTGAGCTGCGCAAGCGCCAACAGTTTTCATTGCAGGGGAGTGGGGCCATGACGGCGACGATCATCGACGGAAAGGCGCGGGCGGCGGCCCTTCGCGAGGACGTGGCCGGCGAGGTCGCGACCCTGAAGCGGGACCATGACGTGACGCCCGGGCTCGCCGTCGTGCTGGTCGGCGAGGACCCGGCCTCCAAGGTCTATGTCGCCAACAAGGCCAAGCAAACGGTCGCCGCCGGCATGGTCTCCTTCGAGCACAAGCTGACGGAAGAGACCTCCGAGGCGGCGCTCCTGGAGCTCGTCGCCCATCTCAACGCCGATCCGGACGTCGACGGCATCCTGGTGCAGATGCCGCTGCCCAGGCACATCGACACCGACCGCGTCGTGGAGGCCATCGATCCGGCCAAGGACGTCGACGGCCTGCACCCGATGAACGCCGGCAAGATCGTGCTCGGCCGGCCGGGGCTCGTCCCGTGCACGCCGCGCGGCTGCGTGATCCTCGCCAAGGAGGCCATCGGCAATCTTGCCGGCAAGCACGCCGTCGTCGTCGGCCGCTCGATCCTCGTCGGCAAGCCGGTCTCGCTCTTGCTGCAGAACGAGAACTGCACGGTCTCCATGGCGCACAGCCGCACCGTCGACCTGCCGTCGCTCTGCCGCCAGGCGGATATCCTCGTCGCCGCCGTCGGCCGGCAGGAGATGATCCGGGGCGACTGGGTGAAGCCGGGCGCGTGCGTCATCGACGTCGGTATCAACCGCATCCCCGCGCCGGAAAAGGGCGACGGCAAGACGCGCCTCGTCGGCGACGTGGCGTTCGAGGAGGCGGTCGAGGTCGCCGGCGCGATCACGCCGGTGCCCGGCGGCGTCGGCCCGATGACCATCGCGTGCCTCCTCGCCAACACGGTAACGGCCGCGCGGCTCAGGCGCGGATTGCCGGCCGTGGATTTGTAGAAGGCCCCACACACAAAATACGTGCGCGATTCAAGGGCGATCGAGCCCAACGGGCTCGCAAGGCCGAACGGCCGCCCGAGCCGTTGCGAGGCCCCATCGGAGGCCAGCGAGCGTCAGCGAGCACTCCGCCGCGAGACAAACAACTTCTCAAAAATCGACGGCGATGCCCTTTTTCTCCCAGTCGCCATAGCGGACCGGTTCGAGCCCCTTGCGCCGGCCGCCGATCTCCTTGGGCTGCGGTTCGGCGGCATCGGCCAGGCGCCGCCGTTCGTCGGCCTCGGCAAGCGCCCGCTGCGCGGCCGGCGACAGTTTCGCCCGGCGGGCCTTCTCGGCGTCCGAAAGCGCGAGCCCGGCCCCATCTGTGCTTTTGTCTCCATCGTCCGCCATCGCCGTTTCTCCACTGAACGCTGCACCTTGCACAAACGTCTCCGGCCGCGGCGCCTTGCAGCAAGCCATGGCCGAACCCATCATATACTATGGCGCTCGCGCGGCAGGGCAAATCCCCGGAGGGGTCCGCCGCGCCGCGGTGCCTTTGTGTGATGGTGTTGGAGACGAACGACGCGATGAACTATTTCCGCACGGCCCTTCTGCTGGCCGCCATGACGGCGCTGTTCATGGGGCTCGGCTACCTGATCGGCGGCCCGACCGGCATGACGATCGCCTTCGTCGTCGCGGCCCTGATGAACGTGTTCAGCTACTGGAACGCGGACAAGCTCGTCCTCCGGATGCACAACGCCGTCGAGGTCGACGCCCGGACCGAGCCGCGTTTCTACAATCTCGTCGCCCGACTGGCTGAGAACGCCGGCCTGCCGATGCCGCGGGTCTTCGTCATCGAGGAGGCCCAGCCAAACGCTTTCGCCACCGGCCGCAACCCGGAAAACGCCGCCGTCGCGGCGACCCGAGGCCTGCTGCAGTCGCTGAGCGAGGAGGAAGTGGCCGGCGTCATGGCCCACGAACTCGCCCATGTGAAGAATCACGACACGCTGATCATGACGATCACGGCGACCATCGCCGGCGCCATCTCCATGCTCGCCAATTTCGCGCTGTTCTTCGGCGGCAACCGCAACAACAACCCGCTCGGCATCATTGGCGTCATCGCCGCCATGATCGTCGCGCCGCTCGCCGCCATGCTGGTGCAGATGGCAATCAGCCGGACACGGGAATACGCGGCCGACAAGGCCGGCGCGGAGATCTGCGGCCAGCCCCTGTGGCTCGCCTCCGCCCTCGGCAAGATCGCCGGCGGCGCGGCCCATATCCCCAACCGCAACGCGGAGGACAATCCGGCGACCGCCCACATGTTCATCGTCAACCCGCTCAGCGGCCAGAACATGGACAATCTGTTCTCCACCCACCCGGCAACGGAAAACCGCATCGCCGCATTGCAGGACATGGCGCGCAATGCACCGCCGTCGCGGCCCGCATCGCCTCCGAGGCCCGAGCCGTCCGGCACCAGCTCCGCACCGACCAGCGGATCGTCCTCCGGCCCGTGGGGCGGCAGCGGCCCCGCGCGGCCGCACGGCACCGGCAGCAGCAATCCGGGGCGTCCGCCCCGCACCGGCCGGCGCCGCGGACCCTGGGGGTGAGGCCAAAACGCTCAAAATCCGCAGAGCTCGCCCAGGTGGGACTTGCTGCCCGCCGCGCTGCCGTCGATATCGTGGAAGCCGTCACCGATCGCGGACGCCGGCTTGAAGACGTCCTGGAAGGCGAACTGGCGTCGGGCGCGGCAAGCGCCCTCATCGCCAAGGACCGGGCGCTGGTCCGCGCCATCGTCGGCACCACGCTCCGCCGCAAGGGCCAGATAACTGATGCCCTCGACAGGCTGATGAAATCGTCGCTGCCGGCCAAGGCCCACCGCCTCGACCACATCCTTGCCGTCGGCGCCGCCCAGATCCTCTTCATGGACGTGCCGGACCATGCCGCCGTCTCGCTGGCGGTGACGCAGGCCGTCGCCGAGCCGCGCCTCCGCCCGTTCAAGAACCTCGCCAACGGCGTGCTCCGCAATCTCGGGCGCCAGCGCGATACCATCCTCGCCGACCAGGACGCCGAAAGGCTCAACACGCCGGACTGGCTGTGGCAGCGCTGGCGGAAGACCTACGGCGCGGAAAACGCGCACCATTTCGCGGCCATGCACGCGATCGAGCCGACCCTCGACATCACGGTGCGGAGCGATCCGGCAGGCTGGGCCGAGCGCCTCGGCGCGACGGTCCTGCCGACCGGCTCCCTGAGGCTCGTCCCCTCCGGCCCTATCGAGCGGCTGGACGGCTTCGACGAGGGCGCCTGGTGGGTGCAGGACGCCGCCGCCGCATTGCCGGCCCGGCTCCTGGGCGACGTTGCGGGAATGCGCGTTGCCGACCTTTGCGCGGCTCCCGGCGGCAAGACGGCGCAGCTCGCCGCCGCCGGGGCGGCGGTCACCGCCGTCGACATCTCCGCCGCGCGTCTCACCCGGCTCGAACAGAACCTTGCCCGCCTCGGCCTTGCCGCGGAAATCGTCGCCGCCGACCTCACGGACTGGACGCCCGCCGCGCCGTTCGACGCCATTCTGCTCGACGCCCCCTGTTCGGCGACCGGCACGGTGCGCCGCCATCCTGACCTTCCCTGGCGCCGCTCCGGCGCGGAGATCGACTCGCTCGCCGCCCTGCAGGCGCGGATGCTGCAGCGGGCAATTTCCTGGCTGAAACCGGGCGGTGAGATCGTCTACTGCACCTGCTCGCTGGAGCCGGAAGAGGGCGAGGCGCAGATCGCGCGCTTCTTGCAGGAGACGCCCGGCTTCGAACGCCGCCCGATCGCGGCGAGCGACATCGGCGGCCTCACAAAGCCGATTACCCCCGACGGCGACCTGCGCACCCTGCCGTACCACCTTGCCGCCGATGAGCCGCGCCTTTCCGGCCTCGACGGCTTTTTTGCCGCGCGACTCCGCCGGCTCTGATTTCTGGATTGCAAAGTCGGATAAATATCAACGATCTCGTAACCTTAATGATTGATTATGACCGAGCGGAAGGTGTGCTCGGACCGCCCGAATCAGCCGCACCGCCAGGAAATAAAGGAAAGGGCAGACTGACCCGATGGTAGCGCGCGTCCTGTCCGAGCAGCTACAGATCTGGCGGCTCGTGCTCAGCCACATGTCACGTCATGCCATGGGCTGGATGCGCGCCGGCCTTGTCGGGCGGATTCTGCCCGGCACGCCGCTGCCCGACCGCCTGGTCATCGCGCCGCAGGATATCCGCACCGCCGATCCGATCATCGCCGAGGACATCTATGCCGGCCGCTTTGCCTTTGTCGGCCAGCTCGTCGAGGTCGGCGGCCAGTCGCCCTTCGAGATCCGGCCGCCCTCGGCCGAATGGTCGCGGGCGCTGCACGAGTTCGGCTGGCTGCGCCACCTGCGCGTCTCCGACCGGGCGCTGTCCCAATCCAACGCCCGGGCGCTGATCGAGGACTGGATCCGGTTGACCCCGCGCAAGCACCCCATCGCCTGGGCGCCGGAGGTGGTGGCGCGGCGCGTCCAGTCGTGGCTCTCCCAGTCACCGCTGTTCCTGGAAGGCTGCAACCGCACCTTCTACCGCCGCTTCATGCGCTCCCTGCACAAGCAGATCGTCTATCTGCGCAACATCATCAACGAGGCGCCGGAGGGCATGGCGCGCATGCGCGTCGCCATTGCGCTCGCCGCCGCCTCGGCCTCGGCCTCCGGCTCGTCCCGCTTCGTGCGCCAGGCGGCAAAGCGCCTCGACTACGAGCTGGAGCACCAGATCCTGCCGGACGGCGGGCATATCTCGCGCAGCCCCGGCGCCATCATCGAGATCCTCGCCGACCTTTTGCCGGTCCGCCAGGCCTTCAACGCCCGCGGCATTGCCCCCTCCCAGGCGATGATGAACGCCATCGACCGCATGATGCCGATGCTGCGCTTCTTCTGGCACGGCGACGGCAGCTTTGCGCTCTTCAACGGCATGAGCACGACGCCGACGGACCTCGTCGCAACCATCCTGGCCTATGACGACGCCCGCGGCGCCCCGCCCAACAACGCCTCCCATTCCGGCTACCAGCGCATCGCCTCGGGCCGCACCGTGGTCATCCTCGATGCCGGTCCGCCGCCGCCGGCCGCGGTCAGCCACCGCGCCCATGCCGGGTGCCTGTCCTTCGAGATGAGCTCCGGGCGCAACATCATCGTCGTCAATTGCGGCGCCCCGACCCGCGACCGCGAGGCCCTGTGGCAGGTGGTGCGCGCCACCGCCGCCCATTCCACCGCCGTCCTCAACGACACCTCGTCCTGCCGCTTCCTGCGGGCCGCCTGGCTGCGCCGCTGGATCGGCACGCCGATCCTGTCCGGCCCCAAGAAGATCGACGTCGACCGGCGCGAGGACGACGGCGTCATCAGCGTCACCGCCAGCCATGACGGCTACGCAAGGCGCTTCAACGTGATCCACGAGCGCGGCCTGCTGATGACCGCCGACGGCGGCCGCATCATCGGCGTCGACCGCTTCCGCACGGTCGGCAAGGGCCCGCGCCGCGACGCCGACCAGTACGCGATCCGCTTCCACCTGCACCCGACGGTGAAGGCGAGCCGGCTGCGCAGCGGCGATGCCATCCTCATCGTCTGCCCCGACGGCGAGGCCTGGGAATTCACCGCCCATTCCAGCGAGCCGGGTGATCCGGATGCCGAGCAGCTCGACGCCATGCTGGAGGAATCGATCTACCTCTCCGACACCCACGGCCACCGGCGCACCGAGCAGATCGTCGTCTACGGCCGCATCCGCCACGCGCCCACCGTCACCTGGTCGCTGACCCGCCAGGCGGCCGCCACCGCAACCCGCGGCCGCACTTACGGCGAACCCGAACTGCCCCTGTGACCGCAGCGGCCGTTCCCAACGGCCATGATCCCCGGTTAAGACCATCCGCCCGCTGTTCGCGGACGGAATTTCATGCTATCGCGCGGCCATCCCTCATCCCCATCCCTGAATGGTTGCCCGATCCATGTCCGTTACCGTGAAAGCCGTCGCCACTCCCGATCACGTCGCCGCCAGGCGCGCGCTCCTGTCCGTCTCAGACAAGGCCGGGCTCGTCGATTTCGCCCGCGCTCTCGCGAACCGCGGCGTCGAGCTCGTCTCCACCGGCGGCACCAGGAAGGCAATTGCGGACGCCGGCATTGCGGTCATCGACGTTGCCGAGGTCACCGGCTTTCCGGAGATCATGGACGGACGGGTGAAGACCCTGCACCCCAAGGTCCATGGCGGCCTCTTGGCCGTGCGCGACGACCCGGAGCATGCCGCGGCCATGGAAGAGCACGGCATTTCCGGCTTCGACATCGTCGCCATCAACCTCTACCCGTTCGAAAAAACGGTGGCCGGCGGCGCCGACGCGGCGACCGCGATCGAGAACATCGACATCGGCGGGCCGGCGATGATCCGCGCCGCCGCCAAGAACCACGCCTATGTCGCCGTCCTCACCGACCCGGCCGACTATGCGGACCTGCTTTCGGCCCTGGAAGAGACCGGCGGCGCCACCACCAAGGAGCTGCGCACCCGGCTCGCGGCAAAAGCCTTCCAGCGCACGGCCGCCTATGACGCGGCGATCACCAGTTGGTTCGCCGGCCACCTCAATGACGCCGCTCCGGACCGGCGCATCTTTGCCGGCACCCTTGCCCAGACCCTTCGCTACGGCGAGAACCCGCACCAGAGCGCCGCCTTCTACCGCACGGGCGACGACCGGCCGGGCGTTGCCACGGCCCGCCAGCTCCAGGGCAAGGAACTCTCCTACAACAACATCAACGACACCGACGCCGCCTATGAGCTGGTCGCCGAATTCGATCCGGGCCGCACGGCGGCAGTCGCCATCATCAAGCACGCCAACCCTTGCGGCGTTGCCGAGGGCGCGACACTCTTAGAGGCCTATGAGAAGGCCCTGCGCTGCGACCCGGTCTCGGCCTTCGGCGGCATCGTCGCCCTCAACCGCACGCTCGACGCCGAGGCGGCCGAAAAGATCGTCGAAATCTTCACCGAGGTGATCATCGCGCCGGACGCCACCGACGAGGCGATCGAGATCGTCGCGAAAAAGAAGAACCTGCGGCTCTTGCTCGTCGGCGCCCTGCCGGAGGCCCGCGCCGCCGGCCTCACCTTCAAGTCGGTCGCCGGCGGCATGCTGGTGCAGACCCGCGACAACGCCGTCGTCGACGATCTCGACCTGAAGACCGTGACCAAGCGCGCACCCAGTGACCGGGAGCAGTCCGACCTGCGCTTTGCCTTCCGCATCGCTAAGCACGTGAAATCAAACACCATCGTCTATGTCCGCGACGGCGCCACGGTCGGCATCGGCGCCGGCCAGATGAGCCGGGTCGATTCCGCCCGCATCGCGGCGCGCAAGGCCGCCGACGCAACTGAGGCCGCAGGCCTCGACGAACTTCTCACCAAGGGATGCGTGGTCGCCTCCGACGCCTTCTTCCCGTTCGCCGACGGGCTGATGGCGGCCGTCGAGGCGGGCGCCACGGCGGTCGTCCAGCCGGGCGGCTCGATGCGCGACGACGAGGTCATCAAGGCCGCCGACGAGGCCGGTATCGCCATGGTCTTCACGGGCGTCCGCCACTTCCGGCACTAGGACGGGGTGCTTGGCCTTCCACCAAGCCGCGGGGACGGGGATTTTCCTTGCTGTCTCGCCCCTCTCATGCGTCATTGCCGGGCTTGATCCGGCAATCCATAGGGCCTTTATTTCAAACCGTTAGGCTGGATTTTGCCGCACCTCATCATGGACCACCGGGTCAAGCCCGGTGGTGACGCGGAGGAGGTGGCGTCGGAGCGAAAAGCCGAAGCCGTTAGGCTTCGCAAGCCCGAACGGGCGCCGCGCGAAGGTGCGCTCCGTCGGAGGCCAGTAAGCGTAAGCGAACGCTCGGCCGGGAGACACCCCGAAGCCACGAGGCTTCGCAAGGGCGACCGCCCGCCGGCGCCGATGCGCCGCCCCGCGGAGCCGCGAGCGAAAAAAAACGCGAAAAACCCTTAACTCTCGAACTCATCGCGCAGATTGGTGATCGCGCGTCGGTTCTGGGACTTGCAGACGAGGTCGGCGCAATCGCGCACGATGCGCTCCTTGCCGTAACCCTTGATCCACATCCGCTTGGCATCGACGCCCTGGGCCACCAGATAGTCGCGGACGTTGGCCGCCCGCTTCTCCGACAGCGCCTTGTTGGCCGCGTCCGAGCCCGGATCGTCGGCAAAGCCCTGGACCTTGATCTTCCAGCGGGTGTGTTCGTTGAGCCAGACCGCCTGTTTGTCGAGGGTCACCCTGGCGGTGTCGTCGAGCTCCGCCGAGCCGGCCTTGAAATAGGTCCGCCGGCCGACATTCAGCATGAAGTCCTCTTCGCTGCCGGCCCGCATGTTCTCAAACCCGGGTGCCGGCGCGTTGGTCTTGTCGGGCGTTGCCACGGACGAAAGCCCGCCCTCGCAGGCGCCGAGCGCCAATGCGGCGGCAATCGCCAATGCGAACAGGCCGATCCGCCGGCCGCCTTCCCCCGTGAACATGCTCATCTGGACTCCCCCGGGGCTTAGCCCTTGTGCTCGGCGATATGCTTCAGGACCAGGACCTCCGTGCCGATCGGGCAGCGCTGGTAGAGGTCGATGACGTCCTCGTTGAACATGCGGATGCAGCCGGACGAGACGTCGCCGCCGATCGTCCACGGCTCCGTCGTTCCGTGCAGCCGGTAACCGAGGTCGCCGCCGTTTCGATAGAGATAAAGCGCGCGCGGGCCGAGCGGATTGCGGGCGCCCCCCTCGACGGCCGTCGGCAGGTTCGGCTGGCGCTTGCGCATCTCCGGCGGCGGCACCCAGCGCGGCCAGATCGCCTTGCGGTCGATGCGCGCGCGCCCGTACCATTTGAAGCCCTCGCGACCGACGCCGACGCCGTAGCGCAGCGCCGTCTGGTTCTCCCAGATGACGTAGAGGAAATGGTGCTTGGTATCGACGACGACGGTGCCGGGCTTCTCCGAGCTGAGGTATTTGACCATCTGCCGCTGCCAGCGCTTGTCGATCTTCTTGAAGTTCGTCGAGCGGAAGGTGATGCCGTTGTCGGTGACCGGTGCGCCGTAATAGGCGGCCGCGGATGCATGGGCGCCGCCGCTGGTGCCGACGGCCGCGGCAGCGGCCGCGCCGGCGACGAAGTCCCGTCGGGAAAGCTCCACGATGATTTCCTCCCTGGCGGCCTCTATGCCCGCTTCTCTGCCCCGTCCCGTGCGGTATTAGGCGCAGAGAACGCGAAAGGGTCAAGTCGTCGCAGCCCCGGCCGTCGCGCCGGGGTTAATACATCGCAGTTAAAAAGACGAGGGGCGGACGGGCCGGTCCCGCTCGGGGCCGAAGACACCGTCGCGGCCGCACAACAGGGCTCCGGCAAATGGCCAAAAAGACGCGTTGACCGGCCCATGCCATTGACCGTTGACCCGGTTTCTGGTGAAGGTCGCGCCACCGAACGTCCCTCATACTCCGAAAGACACGACAGGCACGATGGCGAGCGCGCGATACAACGCCCGCGAGGCGGAACCGAAATGGCAGAAGATCTGGGACGAGGCGGGCGTCTTTCGCACCGACAATGACGACCCGCGTCCGAAATACTACGTCCTGGAGATGTTCCCCTATCCGTCCGGGCGCATCCATATGGGCCATGTGCGCAACTACACCATGGGCGACGTCGTCGCCCGCTACAAGCGCGCAAGGGGCTTCAACGTGCTGCACCCGATGGGCTGGGACGCCTTCGGCATGCCGGCGGAAAACGCGGCGATGCAGAACAAGGTCCACCCCAAGGAATGGACCTACGCCAACATCGCGGCGATGCGCGCGCAGTTGAAGTCGATGGGCCTGTCGCTCGACTGGGCCCGCGAATTCGCCACCTGCGACGTCGATTACTACCACCGCCAGCAGAAGCTGTTCCTGGATTTCCTGAAGGCCGGCCTTGCCTATCGCCGCAAGTCCAAGGTCAACTGGGACCCGGTCGACCACACCGTGCTCGCCAACGAGCAGGTCATCGACGGCCGCGGCTGGCGCTCCGGCGCCCTCGTCGAACAGCGCGACCTGACCCAGTGGTTCTTCAAGATCACCGACTTTTCCGAGGACCTTCTGAAAGCGCTCGGTACCCTCGACCGCTGGCCGGACAAGGTGCGCCTGATGCAGGCCAACTGGATCGGCCGCTCCGAAGGCCTGCATGTCCGCTTCGAGTTCACCAACACGCCGCCCTCGGGCGATGCCGCGCTGGAAGTCTTCACCACCCGCCCGGACACGCTCTTCGGCGCCAGCTTCATGGCGCTGTCGTCGGAGCATCCCGTCGCCAGGGCGCTCGCCGAGACCAATCCGGAAATCGCCGCCTTTGCCGAGGAATGCCGGCGCATGGGCACCAGCGTCGTCGCCATCGAGACGGCGGAAAAGAAGGGCATCGACACCAGCCTTCGCGTCAAGCACCCGTTCGATCCGGACAAGACCCTGCCGGTCTATATCGCCAATTTCATCCTCATGGACTACGGCACCGGCGCTATCTTCGGCTGCCCGGCCCACGACCAGCGCGACCTCGACTTCGCCCGCAAATACGGCCTGCCGGTGACGCCCGTGGTTGCCCCGGCGGACGCAGACGCCGCAAGCTTTGAGGTCGCAGACGAGGCCTTCGTCGACGACGGCCGGATGATCAATTCCGAGTTCCTCGATGGCATGTCGATCCCGGAGGCCAAGGAGGAAGTGGCGAGCCGCCTGGAAGCCGTCACCATCGACGGCACGCCGCAGGCGACCCGCAAGGTCAATTTCCGCCTGCGCGACTGGGGCATTTCCCGGCAGCGCTACTGGGGCTGCCCGATCCCGGTGATCCATTGCGAGAGCTGCGGCACCGTGCCGGTGCCCGAAGCCGACCTGCCGGTGAAGCTGCCCGAGGACGTTTCCTTCGACACGCCCGGCAACCCGCTCGACCGCCATCCGACCTGGAAGGACGTGCCTTGCCCCGAATGCGGCAAGCCGGCGCGGCGCGAGACCGACACCATGGACACCTTCGTCGACTCGTCCTGGTATTTCGCCCGCTTCACCGACCCGAAGAACGATGCCCCGACCGACCCTGCGGTCGCCGACGCCTGGCTGCCCGTCGATCAGTATATCGGCGGCATCGAGCACGCGATCCTGCACCTGCTCTATTCGCGCTTCTTCACCCGGGCCATGAAGGCGACCGGCCATCTGGACCTGAAGGAGCCGTTCGGCGGCCTCTTCACGCAAGGAATGGTCACCCATGAGACCTACCGCTCGGCGGGCGGAGACTGGGTCAATCCGGCCGACATCCGCATCCTCGAGGACGGCGGCGCGCGGCGCGCGGAAATGCTCGACGGCGGTGCCCCGGTCGAGATCGGCCCGGTCGAAAAGATGTCGAAGTCGAAGAAGAACACCGTCGACCCCACCGACATCCTGCAGACCTACGGCGCCGACACGGCGCGTTGGTTCATGCTCTCCGACACCCCGCCGGACCGCGACATCCAGTGGACCGATGCCGGCGCGGAAGGCGCCCATCGCTTCGTCCAGAGGGTCTGGCGCATCGCCACCGAGGTCGCCGAGCTGGACAACGTGCCCGCCGAGCGCCCGGCCGACTTCTCCGCCCCGGCGCTGGAGGTCCGCAAGCTCGCCCACAAGACCCTTGCCGCCGTTGAGAGCGACATCGACCAGCTCGCCTTCAACCGCGCCGTCGCCCGGCTCTACGAACTCGGCAACGGCCTCGGCAAGGCGCTGGCGGCAGCCAAGTCCCCGTCCGCGGACACCGCCTTTGCGCTCCGCGAAGCGGCGGAGATGATGATCCGGATGATGGCGCCGATGACGCCGCATCTGGCCGAGGAATGCTGGAAAGCTTTGGGCCACGGCAGCCTGCTCGCCTCCGCCGACTGGCCGGCGATCGAAAAGGACCTTCTGGCGGAGGACACCGTCGTCCTGCCAGTTCAGGTCAACGGCAAGCGTCGCGGCGAAGTCACGGTTTCCCGCGATGCCGCCAACGACGAGATCGAATCGGCCGCCCTTGAGATCGACGCCGTGCAGAAAGCCTTGCAGGGCAAGCCGCCGCGCCGCATCATTGTCGTCCCGCAACGCATCGTGAACGTGGTCGCCTGATATGTCTCATCGACGGGAGCCGACACGCCGGGCCCTGGTCCTCGGTATGCTTGCTGCGGCGGGCCTCGGCCTTGCCGGCTGCCAGATCCGCCCGCTCTACGGCACGCTGCCGTCCGGCGGCACGGTCCGCGACGATACAAGGGCGATCCGCATCGAAGCGGCGACGACGCGCGTCGGCCAGGAACTGCGCAACGAGCTGATCTTCGCCTTTACCGGCGGCGGCAGCGCCGCGGCCCAGCCGCTCTACAGCCTCCGGATCGTGCTGTCCGAGCACGAATCGGCCGTTGGCGTCGAAAAGCTCGCCGACGTCCCGGCCGCCTATTTCATTCTCGTGCGCGCGTCCTTCGTCCTCACCGAGATCGCCACCGGCACCACCGTCCTGTCCGGGTCGAGCTTCGCCAGCGCCTCCTACGACTTCTCCACCCAGCGCTTCGCCAATCTGCGCGCCAAGCGCGACGCGGAAGACCGTGCGGTCAAGGTGATTTCCGACGACATCCGCACCCGCATCGCCGCCCATTTCGCCACCGCCGGCTGATCCGGCCGCAAAGCCCGACCCCGGGAGCCCGCCATGGCCTTGATCAAGGGCCGCGACATCGACCGGTTCCTGAAGTCCCCGCCCGCCGACCTTGCGCTGGTTCTCGTCTTCGGGCCCGACACCGGCCTCGTCAACGAGCGCTGCAAGGCGCTGGTGACGACGGCGACGGCCGGCTCCGAGGATCCCTTCGCCCTCGTCACCCTCGATGCCTCGGAAATCGCGTCCGATCCGAGCCGGCTCGCCGACGAGGCGCTGCAGATCGCCATGTTCGGCGACCGCCGCACGGTCTGGGTGCGGAATGCCGGCACCCAGAACATCGTCCCCGCCGTCGAGCCGCTCATCGCCGAGCCGCCGACCGATTCCCTCGTCGTCATCGAGGCTGGAGACCTTAAAAAAGGTACGGGATTGCGGCGTCGTTTCGAAGCCGATTCGAAAGCCGTGGCGATCGCCTGCTACGCCGATGCCGCCGCCGACCTCGATCGCCTGATGGACGAAGAGGCAAGTGCCGCCGGCCTTGAGATCGACCGCGACGCGCGTCAGGCGCTCCATGCCCTGATCGGCGCAGACCGCCTCGCCTCGCGCGGCGAACTCGCAAAACTCTGTCTTTATGCCCGCGGCGACAAACGCATCACCATCGAGCACGTGGCGGCCGTCGTCGGCGACGCCTCCGGTCTTGCCGTCGACGAACTCATCGACGCGGTCTTTGCCGGCAACATCGACCAGGTCGTGCGCAACTATCGCCGCATGATCGCCGCCGGCACCTCGCCCGCGTCCATCGGCACAGCAACGCTCCGACACATGCAGATGCTGCACCGCGCCCGCGCCGACGTCGATGCCGGCAGTAGCGCGGAATCGGTCGTCGCCAGGGCCCGCCCGCCGATCTTCTTCCGCCGCCGGCCGCACATCACCCGCGCGCTCGCGCGCTGGAGCTCGCACCGGCTGGAACATGCCATGGGCGTGTTGAACGAGGCGATCCTCAACGCAAGGCGCCTGCGCGAGCTCGAGGACGACATCCTCGGCGAGGCCTTGCTGCTGATCGCCAGGGCGGCGCGGGCGCCGGGGTAGGGGACAGCAGGCCTTCCGAAAGATTTGCTCGCCGCCATTGCCGCGCTTGATAGGGCCACTTCGGACCAATCTGCTGACGCTGACTGGATCGCCGCGTCGGCCTTACGGCCTCCTCGCGATGACGCCGAGAGGAAATATACGTCATTACGAGCGCAGCGAAGCAATCCAGAAACGGCCTTTCGACACCCTCGCCGTGAGAGGGGATGCCGGCACACGGGGTCGAACAGCCCCGATGCCAAGTGAGCGCTGGCCATCATCGCGTCGTTTCGGACCCGAACCGAGGCAGGGAAAGCTGCCGCCTCGCGACCGTGTACCAGCCTAAAACCTAGTCGCCAGGCTCGTCGGAGGAATTACCCCCTGAGCCGCGCGCTGATCTCGTCGAGCTGTTCCAATGTCTTGTAGCGGATCTGGACCGAGCCGCCGGCCTCGCCGCGATGGTCGATGACCACGTTTAGGCCGATGGCATCGGTCAGGCTCTTTTCCAGCGCGCGGGTGTCGGCGTCCTTTTCCGGCTTGGCCCTGGCCGCCTTCTTCGGCCGGTCCGACACGGTCTGGGTCATCAGCTCCGCCTCGCGGACGCTGAGATTGCCGTCGACGATCTGCCTGGCGAGGTCTTCCGCATCGTCGCGCGTGATCAGGGTGCGCGCGTGACCAGCCGTGAGCTTGCCGTCGAGCACATAGGTCCGCACCACCTCCGGCAGGCGCAGGAGGCGCATGGTATTGGCGACGTGGCTGCGGCTCTTGCCGATGACCTTGGCGAGTTCGGCCTGGGAATAGGAGAATTCCTCGGTCAGCCGCTCATAGCCGAGCGCCTCTTCGATGGCGTTGAGGTCGGAACGCTGCACGTTCTCGATGATCGCCAGCTCCAGCGCCTCGCGGTCGGTGACGTTGAGGACAACCACCGGCACGTCGTGGAGGCCGGCACGTTGCGCCGCCCGCCAGCGTCGCTCACCGGCGATGATCTCGTAGGACCGGCCACTGTCGTCGACGGGGCGCACCACGATCGGCTGGACGATGCCCTTTTCCTTGACGGAAGCGACGAGATCGGCGAGGTCGTCCTCGTTGAAATTGCGCCGCGGGTTGCGCGGGTTGCCGCGCAGGAATTCCACGGGAAGCCGGCGCTGGCTGTGCGCGCGCTCGACCGCGGCGTCTTCCGTCTCCACATCGCCGAGCAGGGCGGCAAGCCCCCGGCCGAGCCGCTTTTTCGATGCTGCCTCGCTCATCGATTTCTCCTCAAAGGTCATTCCAGCAAGCAGACTCCGAATCATTTCGGATGCGAATCCGCCCTTCGCCAGTCTACATCGTTTCGGTTATGCTGCGGCGTTGTTCAGGCGCTTTTCGCGCTGGATGATCTCCGAGGCCAGCTTCAGGTAGGCCTGACTGCCGGCGCAGTTGAGATCGTAGAGCAGCGCCGGCTTGCCGTAGGACGGCGCTTCCGACACCCGGACATTGCGCGGGATGACGGTCTGGTAGACCTTGTCGCCGAGGGTCTCGCGCACATCGGCCGCCACCTGGTCCGACAGATTATTGCGGCTGTCATACATGGTCAGCACGATGCCGTGGATGGAAAGGCCCGGGTTGAGTGCCGTCTTGACCTGCTCGACCGTGGAGAGGAGCTGGGTCAGGCCTTCCAGCGCAAAGAACTCGCACTGCAGCGGCACGAGGATGGCGTTGGAGGCGACGAGCGCGTTGATGGTGAGGAGATTGAGCGAGGGCGGGCAGTCGATGAGCACGTAGGAGAACCGCTCCTCCGGCTCCAGCGCCGACATCTTTTCCTCAAGCCCGGCGATCGCCTTCTTGAGCCTGACGGACCGATCCCGGTCCTGGGAGATCTCAAGCTCGACGCCGAGCAGGTCGAGCGTCGACGGTGCGATCCAGAGCCGCGGCACCGATGTCTCCAGGATGACGCGGGCCAAAGGCGCCTCACCGGTCATGACGTCGTAGGTCGAGGCCTCGCGCGCCTTGCGGTCGATGCCGAGACCGGTCGATGCGTTGCCCTGGGGATCGATATCGAGGATCAGCACCCGCTCGCCGATCGCCGCCAGCGCCGTGCCGAGATTGATTGCCGTCGTCGTCTTGCCGACCCCGCCCTTCTGATTGGCAAGGGACAGGATACGCAAACCCTTCGTCTTCGAAATCATGGTGGTCACCTCTCGTAACCGGCCCGCTTGTTACCGCCGCTGCAGGTGTCGAATCACGACGATCCGACTGTCCGGTTCGATACTGCTCGCCTTTTCTACCAGATCGATGATCCAGAAACGATTTGCTTCTTCCAGTTCCCGGGAAAAATCCCGTCCCTTGTGGAAAACGGCAACAGCGCCTTGCACGACAAGTGGTGCGGCGAATCCGCAAAGCTCGGAAAGCGAGGCGAGCGCCCGGGCCGAAACCGCATCGACCGGGGCGTCCCAGTCGGCAACCACGTCCTCGATACGGGCCACATGGACCGTCGCGGGAATACCGGTTTCACGTGAAACCGTTCGTAAAAACGAGGCCTTGCGCTGATCGCTTTCGACCAGATCGACGTTGGCTCCGGGCGTCTCGGCAAGCAGGATCGCGGTGACGATGCCGGGGAATCCGGCGCCGCTGCCAAGGTCCATCCAGCGCTTCGCATGGGGGGTGGCGGCAAGTGCCTGGGCGCTGTCTGCCACATGCCGTGTCCACAAGTTCTCCACAGTCTTTCCAGAGACGAGGTTGATACGTTTCTGCCAGCGCCTCAGCAGATCGACATAGATCGACAGCCGTTCGGCCGATTCACGTGAAACATCGAGAATGGATCGGACGGCCTCGACACTCTCCGGCAGCGGCTTGGTCACGCCGCATCCTCGCTCGCCCGCCGGCGCCTCGCATGGGCGAGAAGCAGGGTCAGCGCCGCCGGCGTCATGCCGTCGATGCGCGCGGCCTGGCCGAGCGTTTCCGGCCGGACGCGCTCCAGCTTGTGGCGCACCTCGTTGGAAAGCCCGGAAATGGACCCGTAGTCGAGATCGGCCGCAAGTCTCAAATCCTCGTCGCGCCGGAACGCGGCGATGTCGGCGTCCTGGCGCTTCAGATAGACGGCGTAGACCGCCTCGATCTGGAGCTGTTCGCGGATTTCCGGAGACAGAGCACCGACCTCCGGCCAGATGGCGGCAAGCCGGTCCGCATCGATATCCGGAAAGGAAAGGAGTTCCAGCGCTGTCCGCCGCGTGCCGTCCTGATTGAGAGAAAGGCCGTGGCGCTGGCCTTCGCTGGGCGTCAGGCTGAGAGCGCTCAGCATCTCCCGGCCTCGCTCCAGGACCGCCATCTTCTCGGAGAAACGTCCTGACCGCTCCGGGCCGACACAGCCCCACGCCTCCCCGAGTGGGGTGAGTCTCTGATCCGCATTGTCCGCCCGCAGCGACAGCCGGTATTCGGCCCGCGAGGTGAACATCCGGTAGGGCTCCGAAACACCCCGCGTCACGAGATCGTCGACCATGACCCCGAGATAGCCCTCGTCGCGCCCGACTGTGACGCCGTCGCCGCCGCCCGCAAGGCGCGCCGCATTGACGCCGGCCAAGAGCCCCTGCGCCGCCGCTTCCTCATAGCCCGTGGTGCCGTTGATCTGGCCGGCGAGGAAAAGACCCGCGACGCGGTTGGTCTCAAGCGTCGGCCGCAGCTCGCGCGGATCGATGTGGTCGTATTCGATGGCGTAGCCAGGCTGCAGGATCGTCGCGCGCTCAAGGCCGGGAATGGTCCGCACATAGGCTTCCTGCACCTCTTCCGGCAGGCCGGTGGAAATCCCGTTCGGATAAACGGCGTGATCGTCGAGACCTTCCGGCTCCAAAAAAATCTGGTGGCCGTCCCGGTCGCCGAACCGGACCACCTTGTCCTCGATGGATGGGCAATAGCGCGGACCGGTGGAATCGATCTGGCCGGAATAGATCGGCGACAGCCCGATATTGTCGCGGATGATGTCGTGGGTCTGTTCCGTCGTCCGGGTGATGTGGCAGACGATCTGCGGCGTCGAAATCCGATCCGTCAGCGTGGAGAACGGCATCGGCGGATCGTCGCCTTCCTGCACGGCAAGCGCATTCCGGTCGATCGTCCGCCCGTCGAGCCGGGGCGGGGTCCCGGTCTTCAGCCGCCCGAGCCGGAACCCGAACCGTTCGAGGCTGGCGGACAGGCCCGTCGCCGGCGCCTCGCCGACCCGCCCCGCCGGTATCTTTTTCCGGCCGATATGGATCATACCGCGCAGGAACGTGCCCGTCGTGAGCACGACCGCGCCGCAGGCAAAGGACCGACCATCGGAGAGCACGAGCCCAGTCACCCGCTCACCCGCGAACGAAATATCCTCCGCCCCGCCCTCGATCACCGTCAGGTTTTCCGTTGCGGCGATTTCGGTCTGCATCGCCTCGCGATAGAGCTTGCGGTCGATCTGGGCGCGCGGCCCGCGCACGGCCGGACCCTTGCGCCGGTTGAGGAGGCGGAACTGTATCCCGGCCCTGTCGGCCATTCGGCCCATGAGCCCGTCGAGGGCATCGACCTCGCGCACCAGGTGGCCCTTGCCGAGACCGCCGATCGCCGGATTGCAGGACATCGCGCCGACCGTATCGAACCGGTGGGTGACGAGGGCCGTGCGTGCGCCGAGCCGCGCGGAAGCGCTTGCGGCCTCCACGCCGGCATGCCCGCCGCCGATCACCATCACGTCGAAATCGGTCGCTCTCGTCATCCGCTTTCCGTAAATCCATCGCGCGCCGGGAGCAAATCGCCCCGCCGCTTTGCCCCGGTTATGGGTACAAACATGTGGAAAATCAATTCGCAAACCCGGTTTTGAGTCGACTTTTGGGAAAACCTGTTTCACGTGAATCCGGCGTCTCGGCCGTATATCGGATTCACGTGAAACATACGGCCTATTTGCCGATACAGAACTCCGCGAAGATCACGTCCAGCACATCCTCCACATCGATCCGCCCCGTGATCCGCCCGAGCGCATCGCCCGCGTGCCGCAGTTCTTCCGCCATCAGCTCCGCGTCGCCAACGGCTTCCGCCCGCACCAGCGCGTCCCGGCATGCCGTAAGCGCCGCCCGATGCCGCTCCCGCGTCGCCATCGCAGACCCAAGCCCCGCGAATTTTTCTCCGGCAAACGCCGCAAGCTTCTCCTGAAGACGGTCGAGGCCCGCACCAGTCTTCACCGAAATCGCGAGTGCATCGTCTCCGGCATCAAAACCGTCCCCGACCAGATCGGCCTTGTTGGCAATCGGCCAGACCGTTCCCGCCGCTGACACGACCCCGTCCGGCACACCCGTCCTCCGCCCGGATGCATCCTCCATCCACAACACGAGGTCCGCGTCACTCCCCCGCGCCAGTGCCCGGCGGATGCCCTCGCGCTCGACGATCCCTTCCGCTTCACGAAGCCCGGCCGTGTCGATCAGCATCACCGGATAGCCGGAAAGGTCGAGATGGACCTCCAGCACATCCCGCGTCGTGCCCGCCTCCTCCGTGACGATAGCCACGTCGCGCTTTGCCAGCGCATTCATCAGGCTCGATTTGCCCGCATTGGGCGGTCCCATCAGAGCGACCTGCAGCCCGTCGCGCAGCCGCTCTCCGCTCCGGCCTTCTCCGAGCTTCGTTTCGATCCCGATTCGAAGATCGGAAAGAACCGCGCGGTCCGCATCCGTGACCGAGGCGAGCACATCCTCCTCCTCGGCAAAGTCGAGCCCGGCCTCGATACGGGCCCTCAGCCCGATCAGGCGGCGGCGCCAGCCTTCCACCAGATCGCCGAAGCTGCCGCAAAGCTGCGACAGCGCCTGGCGCCGCTGCGCCTCCGTCTCCGCAGCGATCAGATCGGCAAGCCCCTCGACCCGTGTCAGATCCAGCTTGCCGTTGTCGAAGGCGCGCCTGGAAAACTCTCCCGCCTCCGCCGGCCGCACCCCCTCGAACGATCCGAGCGCCTCGAGCACCGCCCCGACCACCGCCCGTCCGCCATGGACATGAAATTCCGCAACATCCTCGCCGGTCGCGCTCGCAGGCCCCTCGAAGAACAGCACCACGGCCTCGTCGAGCACGGCACCGTCGCGCGGATCCTTCAGCGCCCGCAGCATCGCCCGCCGCGGCTCCGGTACGATTCCAGCCATCGTTTCGAGGACGAATCGAACCCTCGGCCCGCTCAGCCGAACGACCGCGATGGCCGAGGGAAGCGCACCGCTCGATAGCGCGAAGATCGTTCCTGTCCGATTGTCCACGCTGGCCTTTTCTCCGTGGACCGTCCCGCTAGTTAGGAACGGAAGCCGTTTTTGCGATTTCACCAAAAGGATTTCCCGTGACCGAAAACCTCCTGAAGCACGAGACCAGCCCCTACCTTCTCCAGCACCAGGACAATCCGGTACACTGGCGACCCTGGGGGAAGGCGGCCTTCGAGGAGGCGGAGGCCACCGGCAAACCGATCCTTCTGTCCGTCGGCTATGCCGCCTGCCACTGGTGCCACGTCATGGCCCATGAAAGCTTCGAGGACCCGGACGTGGCGGCGGTGATGAACCGTCTCTACGTCAACGTCAAGGTCGACCGGGAGGAGCGGCCGGACGTCGACCAGATCTACATGGCGGCCCTCCATGCCCTCGGCGAACAGGGCGGCTGGCCGCTGACGATGTTCCTGACGCCGAAGGGCGCGCCGTTCTGGGGCGGCACCTATTTCCCCAATACCGCGCGCTTCGGACGACCCGGCTTCGTCACCGTGCTGGAAGAGATCGCCCGCATCGTCCGGGACGAGCCGGAAAAGGTCGAGGCCAACCAGAGCGCCATCGTCGAGCACATCTCGGCTCGTAGCGCGGCCGGCTCGAGCCTTTCTCCCGGAGTCCTCGACAAGGCCGCCGAAGGCCTCCTGGGGGTCATGGACCCGGTCAATGGCGGCACCAAGGGCGCACCGAAATTCCCCAACGCCTCCGTCTTCGAGCTCCTGTGGCGAGCATACCGGCGCACCGGCAACGCCGATATGCGCGACGCCGTCCTGCTGGCGTTGCGCCGGATCTCGCAAGGAGGCATCTACGATCACCTCGGCGGCGGCTTTGCCCGCTATTCCGTCGACGACCGCTGGCTCGTCCCGCATTTCGAAAAGATGCTCTACGACAACGCCCAGCTCGTCTCGCTCCTGACGTCCGCCTGGCTCCAGACCGGCGACGACCTCTTCCGCCGCCGCGTCACGGAAACCATCGCCTGGCTGGAACGGGAAATGACCCTCGACTGCGGCGCCTTTGCCGCCAGTTTCGATGCCGATTCCGAAGGCGAGGAGGGACGGTTCTATGTCTGGACCCGGGGTGAAATCCTGACGCTCCTCGGCGACGACGACGGTGCCTTCTTCTCCGACCTCTACGACGCCAAGCCCGGCGGCAACTGGGAAGGAAAGGTCGTCCTCAACCGGCTCCACACCCCGGATACGGATGATCCGGCAACCGAGGAACGGCTGGCGATCCTTCGCCAGAGGCTCTTCGAGCACCGCGCGAGCCGCATCCCGCCAGCCCGCGACGACAAGGTGCTGGCCGACTGGAACGGCCTGGCCATCTCCGCCCTAGCCCGCGCCGCCATCGTCTTCGACGAGCCGGTCTGGCTGGAACGGGCCATATCGGCCTACCGTTTCATGTCCGAATCGATGGTCAAGGACGGCCGGCTCGGCCATTGCTGGTGTGCGGGAAAACTCGTCTATCCAGGCCTTGCCTCCGACCACGCCGCGATCTGCGACGCCGCACTCGCCCTTTACGAGGCGACACGCGAAGAAACCTACCTCGCCGACGCCATCGCACGGGCCGAAAACCTGGAACAGCACTATGCGGACAGGGAAGCCGGCGGCTACTTCCTTACCGCAGACGACGCCGACGACCTCATCCTGCGGCCCAAATCATCCGCCGACGAAGCGACCCCCAACGCCAATGCCGTCGCCGCCAGGGCCCTTGTGCGCCTGTGGACGCTGACCGGCAACGACATCTACCGCCAGCGCGCCGACGACATCCTTGCCATCTTTGCCGAGGACATCGCGAAAAACGTCTTCATGACGGCGGCCCTCCTCAACGCCTTCGACTTCCGGCTCGATCCGGTTTCCGTCGTCATCGTCGGCGGAACCCCTGGCGAGGTGTCGCCGATGGTCGGCGCGCTCCGCCGTTGCGACCATCCCAACGTCGTTCCTTTCGTCACCGAATCGACCGAGGCTCTGCCGCCATCGCACCCGGCCGCCGGCAAGACGGCGATAGAAGACAAGGAGACGGCCTATGTCTGCCACGGCGACCGCTGCGGCCCGCCGGTGACGGCCCCGGAAGCCCTCCTGGAAGCGATTCACGTGAAACATTAGGCGTTAAGACGCGCCCGAACCCGCGGCTTTTTCATATGCCGCATGGTGGTCGATGCGGGCAAGAAACCGGTCCGCCCGCGCCACCGCATCGCCGAGATACTGATCGGGCCCGAGCATCTTGCGCCGGTTCAGCGCACCGGTGTCGAGGAGATCGAAATCGACACGGTCGATCCGGCAATTCCACCCCGGCTGCTGCCGGCACCAACAATTCCGATGGTGACCGACAAGACGCTCACGCAGCGCATAGCCGTGGAAATCGAACACCACCGTTCCGTCCGTCACGAAGATATGGTTTCCGGAAAAGCCGTCCCTAGGCACGACGCGCTCGCCATGGAATCCGGCAAGCGGCTGCCGCAACAGAAAAACGCCCGCCAGGATATGGCAGGCGCCGAAGCCGAAAAAGATGCGGTCGGGGAGAGCCCAGCGGCGTTCCGGATCGCGCTTGATGCCCGGTTTCAGGACATACATGCCGCGCGACCCGAAATATCCCGCTAGGTGTTCATGGAGTCGAAGAACTCGTCGTTGTTCTTCGTCTGCTTCAGCTTGTCGAGCAGGAATTCGATGGCGTCGACCGTGCCCATCGGATTGAGGATACGGCGCAGCACATACATCTTCTTGAGCTGCTTGGGATCGACCAGAAGCTCCTCCTTACGGGTGCCGGAGCGCTGGATGTCGATCGACGGGAAGACGCGCTTGTCCGCGACCTTGCGGTCGAGGATGATTTCGGAGTTACCCGTGCCCTTGAACTCTTCGAAGATGACCTCGTCCATGCGGCTGCCGGTATCGATGAGGGCCGTCGCGATGATCGTCAGCGAGCCGCCTTCCTCGATGTTCCGCGCCGCGCCGAAGAACCGCTTCGGCCGCTGCAGGGCGTTGGCGTCGACACCGCCGGTCAGCACCTTGCCCGAGGACGGCACGACCGTGTTGTAGGCGCGCCCGAGCCTTGTGATGGAGTCCAGCAGGATCACCACGTCGCGGCCATGTTCGACCAGGCGCTTGGCCTTTTCGATGACCATTTCCGCCACCTGCACGTGCCGCGCGGCCGGCTCGTCGAAGGTCGAGGAGATCACCTCGCCGCGCACCGAGCGCTGCATGTCGGTAACTTCTTCCGGCCGCTCGTCGATCAGGAGCACGATGACGTAGCATTCCGGGTGATTGGTGGTGATGGAGTGGGCGATGTTCTGGAGAAGCACCGTTTTACCGGTGCGCGGCGGGGCCACGATCAGCCCGCGCTGGCCCTTGCCGAGCGGCGAGGTCAGGTCGATCACCCGCGCCGACTTGTCCTTTCGCGTCGGATCTTCCGTTTCCATGTGGAACCGCTCGTCCGGATAGAGCGGCGTCAGATTGTCGAAATGGACCTTGTGACGGGTCTTGTCCGGATCCTCGAAATTGATCGTGTTGACCTTGAGGAGCGCGAAATAGCGTTCGCCCTCTTTCGGGCTGCGGATCTGGCCTTCGACCGTATCGCCGGTCTTCAGCGAAAACCGCCGGATCTGCGACGGCGATACGTAGATGTCGTCCGGACCGGGCAGGTAGTTGGCGTCCGGCGAGCGCAGGAAGCCGAAACCGTCCTGCAGCACTTCCACGACGCCTTCGCCGATGATCTCGATATCGTTCGCCGCGAGCTGTTTCAAAATCGCGAACATCTGCTCCTGGCGGCGCATGGTGCTCACATTTTCGACTTCGAGCTCTTCGCCGAAGGCAGCCAGATCGGTCGGCGTCTTCGCCTTCAATTCCTGAAGTTTGATTTCCCGCATGGGGTTGAGATTCCTTGGGACCACGACGTCGGGAAACGTCGCTGCTTTTGAGGGTTTGGGAAAATTCGACAGATCTTAGGTTCGATCGTTCGCCGAACCTCGGTGCCTCGTCGCGAATCGCTCGGGCGCCCGCCTGTCTTTCAGAGAGGTTTGATGGAACATAGTCGCTTCCGCGGGACCCGACAAGACCCGTGGTAATATAACCAAGGGGTGTTCTGCAGCCGCTTTTCGCCCCGACGCCGTCAGAACGGTTTGAAGATAACGAGGATAACCGCGACGATCATGATCAATGTGGGGATTTCATTGATCACCCTGTAAAACCGTTCGGAATGCTCATTCGCATCGTCTGCAAAAGCTTTTCTAAGCTTCCCGAGCCACATATGATACCATGTCAACAG
The DNA here is from genome assembly GCF_003258835.1 of Rhodobium orientis. Classification (GTDB taxonomy): domain Bacteria; phylum Pseudomonadota; class Alphaproteobacteria; order Rhizobiales; family Rhodobiaceae; genus Rhodobium; species Rhodobium orientis. The sequence goes on from NZ_NPEV01000007.1 coordinate 48,693, forward strand.
CCCAACAAATACAACCTTAAGAATAAACCAGATATCGAAATAGTAATCCATATCCCAGGCGATCCAGAGACCGAATATCCAGCTTGAAATCATCGCCGGATTACCGATCATCCTGAGAAGTTTCCGCTCCATGACCTTGAAGAGTTCGGACTGATCGGAGCCGACGGGTACCTTGGTATGGTAGACATAGAGCCGCGGCAGGTAAAAAAGCGCCGCCATCCAGGCAATGATCGAAATGATGTGAAGCGTTTTCAGCCAGGAATAAAGATCGTCGAACACCGTCGCACGCCCCTCTGTTCAATTGGAACGGACATTGACCGCGGCGTGCCGGGCCGCCGGAAAAGCCATTTCTTTCCTGTCCTTCGCCCGTTCCGGAGCGAAGGTCCTCAATGTCCTTTGGTCAAACCGTTTCGCCGCGCACCAGCGCGACCATTTCCGCAACATTCTCCACCGGCGTGTCCGGCGTCACCCCGTGACCGAGATTGAAGATGAAAGGACCGGAGCCGAGCGCATCGACGACCCGTCGGACACCCGATTTCAGCGCCTCACCGCCGGCAACCAGACGCATCGGATCGAGATTGCCCTGTACCGCACAGGTCTTCTGCAGCCTCTTGGCGAAATCGAGCGGCACCGACCAGTCGAGGCCGACCGCATTGACGCCGGTCGCGTCCACATAGCGTTCCAGGAACATGCCGACGCCCTTCGGGAAGCCGATGATCCGCGCGCCCGGTATTTCCGCCCGCACGCCGGCGACAATACGCCGCATGGGATCCACCGCCCAGCGTTCGAAGCCTTCCTCGTCGAGCGCACCGGCCCAACTGTCGAAGACCTGGACGGCATCCGCGCCGCGCTCGAACTGGGCGACGAGATAGCGGATCGAGGCTTCCACCAGCCGGTCGATCAGCCGGTCGAAGCCGGCGCTGTCGGAAAAGGCGACCCTGCGGGTCGGCGCCTGGTCGGACGAGCCGCGACCGGCAACCATATAGGTGGCAACGGTCCAGGGCGCCCCGCAAAAGCCGAGCAGCGTCGTCTCCGACGGCAGACTGGCGCGGATGAGCCCGACCGCATCGAGCACCGGCGCCAGCTTCTCCGTCACGACGCTCGGGTCGAGCTTGGCCGCCGCATCAAGGCCGATCGGCTCCAGGATCGGACCGATCCCTTCTTCGAAGCGCACCGGCTGGCCGAGCGCATCGGGAACGACGAGGATGTCGGAGAACAGGATCGCCGCATCGAAGCCGTAGCGCCGGATCGGCTGCAGCGTCACTTCGCACGCCAGCTCCGGGTTATAGCAGAGATCGAGAAAGCTGCCGGCCTCGGCCCGCGTCGCCTTGTATTCCGCCAGATAGCGTCCGGCCTGCCGCATCATCCAGACAGGCGGCGGAGACAGTGTCTTGCCATCCAGAGCCTGGACGATCCGGCGCTCGGTGCGGGTGTTTTCCTGACTGCGATAATCCACGGCGATCCTCTAATAGAGTCTAGAATCCAGACTGATTTTGTTGTTTGCGCGTGGATTATCGGGATAAAGCATCATCCACATACGATACAGTTTTTTCCGGGCCACCATTGCGCCATAGGGTCGCGAAACCCGAAAGGCTGTTAAGTTCGGGGACAGGCACCCATGCCATATGGCATTCAAAGGGATGGCGGCGCTATTTCGGAAAACTCCGGGTTGACGAGGGGGGAAAGCGTGTCCCCAATCCCCGCTTTTCACCGTCCGGGCTTGTCCTTTTTCCCGCAAGCGGTTTTGTTGAAAACCGGACGGGCTGTCCCGCCCGCCGCTCCACCCGCCGCATCCGTCACGCGGTTTTCCGGATTTTGTACACAGCACTGGGGATGAAGGCGTGCGCAACAACCTCGACTACTTCCATCTCCACCTGGTCTCCGATTCCACCGGCGAGACGCTGATGACGGTGGCCCGCGCCGCCGGCGTGCAGTACCGCGAGACCCAGCCCGTCGAGCATGTCTATCCGATGATCCGCTCCGACCGGGCGCTCGACCGGGTGCTGGTGGAATTGGAACATGCGCCGGGGATCGTCCTTTATACGGTCATGGACCTGGAAATCGCCGCCCGCCTGGAAAACCGCTGCCTGGAGCTGGGCCTTCCCTGCGTCAACGTGCTCGATCCCGTGCTCAACGTGTTCCAGAACTATCTGAACACGCCGCTCGCCCGCCGTGTCGGCGGCCAGCACGAGATGAACGCGGAATATTTCGACCGCATCGAGGCCCTCAATTTCACCATGGCCCATGACGACGGCCAGATCCCGGACAATGTGGATTCCGCCGACGTGGTCGTCATCGGCATCAGCCGGACTTCCAAGACCCCGACCTCGATCTATCTCGCCAACCGCGGCATCAAGGCGACCAACATCCCGATCGTGCCCGGCATCCCGCTGCCGCCGGCCCTGTTCGAGGCCAAGAAACCATTGATCGTGGCGCTGATCGCCACGGCCGAACGGATCGGTCAGATCCGCCAGAACCGGCTGCTGGCGCTGAATGCCAGCGACGCCAATTCCAGCTATGTGGACCGCCGCGCCATCGCCGAGGAGGTGACCTACACGCGGCGCATGTGCGCGGAACACGGCTGGCCGCTGATCGACGTCACCCGCCGCTCCATCGAGGAGACCGCAGCGGAAATCCTGTCGCTCCTCAGCCAGCACCGGGCCCGCCAGCACGAGCAATAAGTAACTGAAAGGAAAAGGCCTTTGCCTTCGATTATCCTGGCCTCCGAAAGCACCACCAGGATCACGCTCCTGGAAAACGCCGGGGTCTCCTTTACGTCGCAAGGCGCTGCCGTCGATGAGGAGACCGTCAAGGCGCCGCTCCTCGTCAGCGGCATGCCGCCGGACGACATCGCCACGGTCCTTGCCGAAGCCAAGGCGCTGGCGGTTTCCGAACGCCATCCCGATGCCCTCGTCATCGGCGCCGACCAGACGCTCGCCTTTCGCGATGCGTGCCTGTCGAAGCCCGAGACCATGCAGGACGCTCGCCGGCTGCTGCTCGATCTCTCCGGCCAGAGCCATTCGCTCCATGCCGCCGTCGCCTGTGCCCGCAACGGCGAGACCCTGTGGCGGTTTCTGTCGACTGCGCACCTGAAGATGCGGGCCTTCTCGCCGGAATTCGTCGGCCGCTACCTCGCCGATGTCGGCGAGGCGGCGCTGACCAGCGTCGGCGCCTACCAGCTCGAGGGCTGCGGCGTTCAGCTCTTTGAAGAGATCGACGGCGACTTTTTCACGATTCTCGGACTGCCCATGCTGCCGCTTCTCGATTTCCTGCGCGCCGAGGGAGCGATCGACAAATGACCACGGACGCCAAGACCGCACTTTTGCGCGCCGGTATCATCGGATGGCCGGTCGGCCATTCCCGCTCGCCGGTCATCCACAGCTATTGGATTGCCAGATACGGCATCGACGGTGCCTACGACCGCTACGGCGTGCCGCCCGACCAGATCGAGGCGTTCCTTGGCCGGTTCTCTGACCACGGCCTCATCGGCTGCAATGTCACCCTGCCGCACAAGCAGGCCGCCTTTGCCGCCTGCGACGACGTCGACGAGGTCGGCCGCACCCTTGAGGCCGTCAACACATTGTGGCTCGACGAGGGCCGGCTGCACGGCGCCAACACCGACGCCTACGGCTTTCTCGCCAATCTCGACCAGGCCGCAAAGGGCTGGGACAAGAACCCGGGCGCGGCCGTGGTGCTGGGGGCGGGCGGTGCCGCCCGCGCCATCGTCTGGGCGCTGTTTTCCCGCGGTTTCGATCCCGTCCACATCGTCAACAGGACCGTGGAAAAGGCCGAAAGCCTCGCCGCCTTCTTCGGAACCGGGACCCGAGCCCATGCCTGGGACGCCCTTCCGGGCCTGCTTCAGACGGCCAATATTGTCGTCAACAGCACCTCGCTCGGCATGGCCGGCAACCCGCCGCTGGAGATCGACCTTGCGCCCCTGCCGGAGACGAGCCTTGTCGCCGATGCCGTCTATGTGCCGCTCGAAACCAGCATCCTGAAGGCCGCCCGCGCCCGCGATCTCGTCGCCGTCGACGGCCTCGGCATGCTTCTCCACCAGGCCGTGCCGAGCTTTGCCAAATGGTTCGGCAAGGTCCCCGAAGTCACCGACGAATTGCGCGCGCACGTCGTCGCCGATCTTTCCAAAGACGGATGATCGTCCTCGGGCTGACCGGATCGATCGGCATGGGCAAGTCGACGACGGCCGCCATGTTCGCCGCCGCCGGCCTGCCGGTCCACGATGCCGACGCCACCGTCCACAGGCTTTATTCCGGATCGGCCGCGCCGCTCATCGAGGTGGAATTTCCCGGCACCACGCGGGACGGAACGGTCGATCGGGCAAGGCTCTCCGAAAAGGTCCTCGGCGACCGGAAGGCCCTGACGCGCCTTGAGGCCATCGTTCATCCGCTGGTTCGTGAGGCCGAACGGGAGTTCCTCAGACAAGCGGCGAGGGACCGCGCTGCCGCCGTCATCCTCGATATTCCGCTGCTGTTCGAGATCGGCGGTGATGCGCGGGTCGATGCCGTCGTTGTCGTCACCGCCGCTGCCGATATCCAGGCGACGCGTGTGCTCTCCCGCCCCGGCATGACCAGGGACCGCTTCGAGCAGATCCTCGCCCGCCAGATGCCGGATGCGGAAAAGCGCCGCCGCGCCCATTTCCTCATCGACAGCGGCCACGGCTTCGAGCCGGCCCGGCGCCAGGTCTGCGGCGTCTGCCGGGTGTTGGCGCAAATGGCGGGGAAAGGCATCGGGCCGGACTTGCGCGCATGAAGCTCCCGTGATTCCCTGCCGCCATGCGGGAAATCGTCTTCGATACGGAAACCACCGGCCTCAAGGCCAATGGCGGCGATCGCGTCGTGGAAATCGGCGCCATTGAGCTCATCAATCACATTCCGACCGGCGCCGTCTTTCACGAATATATCGACCCGGAACGGTCGATGCCGGTCGAGGCCTACAACGTCCACGGCCTTTCGGAAGAGTTCCTGACCGGCAAGCCGAAATTCGCCGAAGTCGCCGGTAAGTGGATCGATTTCATCGCCGATGCCCGGCTGATCGCCCACAACGCCTCCTTCGACATGGGTTTCATCAACGCCGAGCTTGCCCGCCTCGGCGTTGAGGCCATCGGCGAGGAGCGCGTCGTCGATACGCTGCAGATCTCGCGCCGGCGCAATCCGGGCGGCCAGCACTCCCTCGATGCGCTCTGCAGCCGCTTTGGCATCGACAATTCCCGCCGCACAAAGCACGGCGCGCTGCTCGACGCCGAATTGCTGGCCGAGGTCTATATCGAACTCATCGGCGGCAAGCAGGCCGCCCTCGGCTTTGCCACCGACCGTGACGCGGAAGACGCCTACGCCCCGCGGACGCGCCCCAAGGCCGCAGCCGCCAGGCCGCAGCCGCTGCCGCCGCGCGTCACCCCCGACGAGACCGCCGCCCACCGGGCCTTTGTCGAGACCCTCGGCGACAAGGCCCTCTGGCGGCGCTACCGCGACGCGGACTGACCGTCTGAACCGGCGGCTTTTGGTCTCGATCTTTGTTGAAAAATGAAATGATATCGGAGATGCAAGCCAGCGGAGCACCCGGTTTTTCCGCGACTCCGCCCCTTCCTCCCCATCATTGCCGGGCTTGACCCGGCAATCCATAGGGCCTTTCATTTCAAACCGTTAGTCTAGATTGCGCCGCAATTCATCATGGACCACCGGGTCGAGCCCGGTGGTGACGCAGGGTGGGTGGCGCCGGGAGTGCGCGAGCCGTCACCCGGATCGCAAGTGGCTTGACCCGGAAATGATGCCGAGCGGGATGTCAGGCAGACGCCTGACCGCCTTCGCCGAAATCAATGCCCCACACGAACGCCAAACAAAAACGGCACCGCGGGGTTTTCCGCAGCGCCGTCTGAATGGTCGTAACCGGATTTACCCGTTGCTCGTCAGGCGTTCGGCGTCGGCGCGGCACCTTCGCCGCCGGCATTCTTGGCGGCGTTGTGCTGGTAGAGCGCGGCGAAATCGATCGGGTCGATCATCAGCGGCGGGAAGCCGCCGGCGCGCACCGCTTCCGCGACAATTTGACGCGCGAAGGGGAACAGCATCCGCGGGCACTCGATCAGCACGAAGGGGTGCAGGTGCTCCTGCGGCACGTTCTGGATCCGGAACACGCCGCAATAGGTCAGTTCCACGTTGAACATCAGGTCGTCGTCGGTGCCGCCCTTGGCGTTCATCACCAGCGACACCTCGAACTCGTTGTCCGACAGCGGGTTGGCGTTGACGTTGACCTGGATGTTGATGGACGGGGAAGTCTCGCGCGGCGCCAGCGAGCGCGGCGCATTCGGGTTCTCGAACGAGAAGTCCTTCACATACTGCCCGAGGATGTTCATGCCCGGGGCGGCGTTCTGGGCGTTGGCGCCGCCGGCCGCGGCGGTACCGTCGCCGTTCTGGGAATTTGTGCTCATGGTTTGTCGTGTCCGGTCTGGAACGTGATTGAAATGGCCGGCATGGGCCGCCACAGGATTTGGCCGGTGGCTAACACGGTGCCGGGGTTAAGTACAGGCGCCGCCCGCGAATTTCCGGCGCCTCAGCGCTATTTGCGGTCTTCCGGGCGCCACGGCGTGTCCGGGTTGGGCGTCTCCGCATAGTCGTCCGCATCGAGCTCGACGGTGCGCGGACCCTGGCGCGACTCCGGGCGCGGCGGCGCGCCCCGGCCCTGGCCGGCGCTGACCACGGTCACCTTCAGGCGCGAGCGCACGAACGCCCAGATGCCCTCGCGCACCGGCGGGACGAACAGGAGGAAGCCGATCGCGTCGGTCACGAAACCCGGCGTCAAGAGCAGGATGCCGGCGACGAAGATCATCGCCGCATGGCCGATCTGTTCCCCCGGCAACCGCCCGGCATCCATTTCCGCACGGATCCTGTTGATCACCGAGTAGCTCTGGAACCTCAGGAGCGCGCTGCCGATGATTGCCGTGATGACGACCATGGCCAGCGTCCAGAAAAGACCTATCTTTCCGCCGATGACGACGAAGGCGGCGATTTCCGCCAGCGGCACGCCGAGGAACAGCAAAAACAGAAGAAAACCGAGCGGCATAAAAAAACCTTGTCCTTTTGACCCTTTGGCGATCGGCCCTTGCTACCTACATAAGGAAAAAGACAAATCGCTCTTTGCCGTCCCTTGCGGCGTCGTTTAGGGTGGACGCTGCGAATGGGGGGTAAACGGCGGTTGCGGAATCGTGTGCGGATGCCGTATCGAGACATAGATAAGTGGTGCCTCGACAATAGAAAGACCGTCGGGACCGTTCTCTGCGACATCCGGCCACAAACCGCCCGGCCACAAATCGCTATGAAGGCTTCCGGTATCCGGTGATGACCGAATTTCTCGACGTTTATAACATCTTCTTCCTGATCCTCGCGGTGGCCATTTTCCTGCGCCTGCGCAGCGTGCTCGGCCGGCGCACCGGCCATGAGCGGCCGCCCTTCGACCCCTATTCGTCGAGAGGCGAGCAGGAAAAGCCGTCCCGCTCCGGCGGCGACAACGTGGTCACATTGCCGCGCCACCGGGACGAGGCGCCGGCCACCGGCATCGAGACCGACGAGCGCATCGAGAATGTCGACCGCATGGCCCCGGAGGGCTCGGCCCTCAACAACGCCCTGCGCACGATCGTCTCGGCCGACCGGTCGTTCGATGCCAAGCACTTCCTCACCGGTGCCCGCAGCGCCTACGAGATGATCGTCACGGCCTTTGCCGACGGCGACCGGCGTTCGCTGCAGAACCTTCTCGCCAACGACGTCTATGACAGCTTCGTCGGCGCCATCGCCGACCGGGAGTCCCGTGGCGAGACCATCGAATCCACCTTCATCGGCATCGACAAGGCGGAAATCGTGGAAGCCGGCCTGCAGGGCGCGACGGCGCAGATCACCGTGCGCTTCAAGAGCCAGCTCATCTCCGTCACCAAGGACAGCGAAGGCCGCATCGTCGAGGGCGATCCCAACGCCGTCAACGAGGTGACCGATATCTGGACCTTCGCCCGCGATACCGAATCGCCCGATCCGAACTGGAAGCTGGTGGCGACCGAAAGCGGCGACTGAGCCGTTCCGGGGCCGGGTCCGATGCGCCGATGCGGGCCGCGAACGCGCCGCGTTTCCCACGCGGCGCTTCTCGTTTTTATGACCGTCGGCCTTTCCCTTCAGGCAACGGCGCAAAACCGCGAGAAGGATCCCGTGTCTGCGATCGTCGCCGCCCCCTCCGATCTCGGTTTCGACGACCTGCCGGGATGGGCTGAGGACGATCACCTGGCGGCGCTGGAAACCTTCCGGCTGAGTTGCGGGCCGAATGCCAACCCGCCGGAGACGGGCAGCCTCAAGATCGATGCCGCCGCGATCCGCGCCCTCTGCGTGAAGGCGCAAGGCCTTGAGATCGAAGATGCCATCGCGGCAAAGCGCTTTTTCGAGACCCATTTCGTGCCGGTCCGGATCGCCGATCCGGGAGCGGCCTTTTTCACCGGCTATTTCGAGCCGGAAGTCCCCGGCTCGCGGGAAAGAACCGAGCGTTTTTCCACGCCGCTCCTGAAGCGGCCCGACGACCTCGTCAAGCTGACCCCCGAGATCCACCCCGAAACCCTCGATCCCGCGCTCGAATGGGCGCGCCGGACGAAGAACGGCCTCGTCGAACACCCCGACCGGGCCGCGATCATGGACGGCGCCCTGGACGGCAGGGGTCTAGAACTGGTCTGGGTGGAGGATCCGGTCGATGCCTTCTTCGTCCATGTCCAGGGCTCGGCCCGGATCCGCCTTTCGGATGGCAGCGCGATGCGCGTCGGCTTTGCCGGCAAGACCGGCCATCCCTACTCCTCGGTCGCGCGGATGCTGGTCGAGGCCGGCGAGTTCGCCCCGGAGGACCTCACCGCCGACGTCCTGAAGGCCTGGCTGAAGGCGCATCCGGAGCGGGCCAGGCGCCTCATCGCGAAAAACCGCTCCTTCATCTTCTTTCGCGAATTGACCGGCCTCGATCCGGACCTCGGCCCCGTCGGTGCCGCCGGCGTGCAACTGACGGCCGGGCGCAGCATCGCCGTCGACAGGCGCTTCCACACGCTCGGAACGCCCGTCTATGTGGCCGTCGACCTCCCGCAGGAGTCCGGCGAGCAGCCGATGCCCTACCGGCGCCTGATGGTCGCTGAGGATACCGGATCGGCGATCGTCGGTGCGGCGAGGGGCGATCTCTTCATCGGATCGGGCGAGGCCGCCGGCCTCTTTGCCGGCCGCATCCGCCACCGCGGCGATTTCTTTGTCCTCGTCCCCCGCACCGGAGCCGTATCCGATGGCCAGCGGTAGGCGCCGGCGCGGCCAACTCTCCGAGGAGGACCGCGCCCTCTGGGATGCGGTGAAAAAGACCGTCAAGCCGCTTCGCGACGAGCGCGTTGTTGAGCGCACGGCAAGAGCCCTGGAAGACGAGGTCTCGGCTCCGAAAGCCCCCGCGGACGGCGCCGCAAAGCGCACCGCCAAGACGGCGGCCGCCCTGAAGCCCGGCCGCAATCCGCCGCCGAAAAAAGCTGCGCCTCCGGAAAAGACCTACCATCCGCCCGCCCCGCCGACCCTCGACCGTCGCACCAGGCAGCGCATCGCCCGCGGCAACATCCCCATAGACGGCCGCCTCGACCTCCACGGCATGACCCAGCGGGAGGCGCACACGCGCCTGCGCGCCTTCCTCTCTGCCGCCCAGATGGAGGGCCGGCGCCATGTGCTGGTCATCACCGGCAAGGGCGGCAATGGCGGCGCCTGGGCTGCCGCCGACCGCTACGGTCACGATTTTTCCGAGCGCGGCGTGTTGCGCCGGGTCGTGCCCCACTGGCTGTCGATGCCGGAGTTCCGGCACTATGTTTCGAGTTTCGAGGAGGCGCACATCGCCCATGGCGGCGCCGGCGCCTTCTATGTCCGCATCAAGAAGCGCAGGCCATAGACTTCCGCGCCTGCGGCCCCGCGCTTCCTGTACAAGGCCTTTTGCCGCTCATAGGCTTGCACCGGAGCGACACCTACGGCAGAGCCCAAAAAGAAGCCACTGAAGAGACCATGACCCCATTCGGCGCAAAAATCCGCCAGTTGCGGCGCGAACGCGGCATCACCCTGAAGGAGATGGCGGCGGCCCTCGACGTCACCAGCGCCTATCTCTCGGCCCTGGAGCACGGCAAGCGCGGCCGCCCGACCTGGTTCATGGTCCAGAGGATCATCGCCTTCTTCAACGTCATCTGGGACGAGGCGGAGGAATTGCAGCGGCTTGCGGAAATCTCAGATCCGCGCGTCGTTGTCGACACGGCCGGGCTCGACCCCAAGGCGACGGAACTCGCCAACTTGCTGGCCGACAAGATCGCCGGCCTCTCGGAAGCCTCGCTCACCCAGTTGTTGCACGACCTGCGCAGCGCCGCGGCCCACGACGGGGCATAAATTTTTGTCTCACGGCAGGCTCGCTTCGCTCGCACCTCCGACGGGGCCTCGCAACAGCTCGGGCGGCCAGTCGGCCTTGCGAAACCTCACCGCTTCGATTGGCCTTGCATCACACTCAGGCGTCATCGCGAGGAGCCGTAGGCCGACGCGGCGATCCAGGTGGCATCTCAGCACGCTCAGAGCTTCGATTGCCCTGGATCGCTTCGCTACGCTCGTGATGACGGCAGAGGATCAGGCGGGCCGAGCCCGCAAGCGCCGCCTCAACTCCGCTTCAGCCGCTGCACCATGTTTTCCAGTTCATTGAGGAACCGTGAGCGGTCCTTCGGCGAGAAAGCCGGCCCGCCGCCGCGGATGGCGCCGCTATCGCGCAGTTCGGCGTTGAGGTCGCGCATGGCGAGCGCCATGCCGATATTGTCGTCGGTGAACGGCTTGCCGGTGCCGGAAAGGGCGGCCGCGCCCTTCTTCAGCACCCGCGAGGCGAGCGGGATGTCGGCGGTAATCACGATGTCGCCGGCAGCAACGTTGTCCACGATCCAGTCGTCGGCCGCATCCGGCCCCTCGGAGACGATGACGCGCTTTATCAGCGGGTGGTCGTCGAGCCGCATCCAGCTATTGGCGACCATATGGACGGTAAGGTCGTGGCGGTCGGCGACGCGCAGCACCTCGTCCTTGACCGGGCAGGCATCCGCGTCGACGAAGATCTCCAACGCTACTTCTTCCGTCCGGAGACGAAGCCGACGATGGCGCCGACCTCGGCCATGACCTTTTCCGCGATCACCGCCGCCTTTTCCGCGCCGTCGGAGAGGATCGCATCGACGGTGCCGGGATCGGCGGTGAGCCGGCGCATTTCGTCGGCGATCGGGGCGATTTTCTCCACCGTCAGCTCGGCAAGCGCCGGCTTGAAGACGGAAAAGGCCGAGCCGCCATATTCCTTCAGCACATCGTCCCGCGACCGGTCAGACATGGCCGCAAAAAGGCCGACGAGGTTTTCCGCCTCGGCCCGGCCGGCAAGGCCCTCGGCCTCGCTCGGCAGCGGCTCCGGATCGGTCTTTGCCTTGCGGATCTTCTTGGCGATGGTGTCGGCGTCATCGGTCAGCACGATACGGCTGTAGTCGGAGGGGTCCGACTTCGACATCTTCTTGGAGCCGTCGCGAAGGCTCATGACCCGTGTCGCGGGGCCCGTGATCAGCGGCTCCGGCAGCGGGAAATAGGCATCCTCGAAGCCGTTCCTGGCGATCGAGCCGGCGAAGTCGTTGTTGAACTTCTGGGCGATGTCGCGGGTCAGCTCCAGGTGCTGCTTCTGGTCGTCGCCGACCGGCACATGAGTGGCACGATAGAGCAGAATGTCCGCGGCCATCAGTGTCGGATAGGCGAACAGGCCGACGGAGGCGTTCTCCTTGTCCTTGCCGGCCTTTTCCTTGAACTGGGTCATCCGGTTGAGCCAGCCCATGCGGGCAACGCAGTTGAACAGCCAGGCGAGCTCGGCGTGCTGCGGCACCTGGCTCTGGTTGAAGATGATCTGCGTCTTCGGGTCGATGCCGGCGGCCAGATAGGCGGCCGCGACCTCGCGGGTGTTGGCGGCAAGCCCCTCCGGCCCGCCCCAGACGGACGGCGGCTGGGTGATGGCGTGCAGGTCGACGACGCAGTAGAGGCAGGGATAGTCGTGCTGCAGTTCCGCAAAGCGCTTGATGGCGCCGAGATAGTTGCCGAGGTGCAGGTTGCCCGTCGGCTGGACGCCGGAAAAGACGCGCTGTTCGAAAGCCGCCATGGCTTCAAGTCCTTATGTTCTCAAAGGTTGCCGGGGTTATCGCCAAGCGGGCCGGCGAGATCAACCCTCAATCCTCTGCCGGCACCTTCCGCCGCTTCAGCATGGCGTAGTAGCGCCTGGCGTCGACCGCGCTGGTGGCGGTGGCGAGCACGAAGAAGGCTGCCGCGCCGATGACGACGACGAGGCCGAGGGTTGCGGCCCTGACGGCCAGCGATGCATCGGTGAGCCAGGGGGAAAGCAGCTCGGCCGCACCGTAGACGACCGCGCCCATGGCGACGCTGCAAAGCAGCGTCAGCGGCAGGCGCCGGACGAGCAGGTGATCCGCCTTGTAGTGGCCGCGCCGCCAGAGCGTCACCCCCAGGAGCAGGGCATTGACCCAGCCGGCGAGCGAGGTGGCGATGGCGATGCCGATATGGGCAAGGAACGGGAACAGGATCAGCGATCCGGCGACGTTGACGACCATTCCGGCGCCGGCGAACCACATCGGCGTTGCCGTGTCCTCGCGGGCAAAGAAGCCCGGCGACAAGACCTTGATGAGGACGAAGGCCGGCAGGCCGGCACCGAAGGCGGCAAGCGCTGGTGCCGTTGCCGCGGTATCGGAGGCAAGGAACGCGCCGCGCTGAAACAGCACCTGGACGATCGGCCCGGCGATGACGATGAGGGCGACGGCCGCCGGCAGGGTCAGCACGAGGGCGAATTCCAGCGCCCGGTTCTGGGTGTGGAAGACGTTGGAATGATCGCCGGAGCGAAGCTGGCGGGCAAGGTCCGGCAGGAGCACGACGCCGATGGCGACCCCGACGACGCCGAGCGGCAACTGGTAGACCCGGTCCGCATAATAAAGATAGGAGACCGCGCTCGCCGAAAACGAGGCGATGATCGTGCCGACCATGATGTTGAGCTGGGTGATGCCGCCGGCAATGACGCCCGGAACGCCGAGCTTGACCAGCCGCCTGACGCCGGGGGTCACGCGGGGCCGGCGCAGGGTGAGGCGCATGCCGGTGGGCTTCAAGGCGAGCACCAGGGCAACGAGCTGAACGACGCCGGCGATGGCGACGGCAATCGACAGCAAGGTGCCGGACAAAAAACTCTGGCCGGTGTCGAGGAAGCCGATCACGATCAGAGTCGCGATGAACACCACATTGAGCAGCACCGGCGCGAAGGCGGCAGCGGCGAAGCGGCCGAGGCTGTTGAGAATGCCGGAGAGAAACGCCACCAGCGACACGAACATCAGATAGGGAAAGCAGATCCGCGAAAAGGTGACGGTGGTCGCGAATTTGTCGGCGTCGTCGGCAAAGCCCGGCGCCAGCACGAAGACCAGAGCCGGCATGGCGATTTCGGCGACGATGCTGACGAGGATCAGGGTCGTCAGGAACGCGGCAAGGATTTCTTCCGCGAACTTTCGCGCGCCCTCCTCGCCCTTTTCCTCCAGCGCCCGGGCGAACAGCGGCACGAAGGCGGAGTTGAAGGCGCCCTCGGCGAACAGCCGGCGGAACAGGTTCGGCAGCTTGAAGGCGACGAAGAAGGCATCGGCGATCGGCCCGGCGCCGAGAGAGGCGGCGATCGCCACGTCGCGGATGAAGCCGAGCAGGCGGCTCACCATGGTGGCGCCGCCGACGGTCGCGAAATTGCGCAAGAGATTCAAGGACGGCCCTCCGGGCGCCGGCAGCCTGCAGGTGGCGTCGTCGCGGCGCGAAAATCCGGCGAGTTATACTGCGGGCGGAGCAGGCGCGAAAGGGCTACGGCTCGGGCCCACAGCCCAAAAATCACGCCACCGCCGCGCGTTCGTCCTTGGCCTCGTCGTCTTCTCCGGTGCCCTCGAAGGCGCGGGTCAGGCGGCGGCGGATCGCCGCCTGGCGGCTGCCATTGGTGATCTTGCCGTTGGTCAGGTCGGTCACGTAGAAGACGTCGACCGCGCGCTCGCCGAAGGTGGCGATGTGGGCCGAGCCGATGTCGAGGCGAAGATCGGACATTTCGCGCGTCAGGTCATAGAGGAGGCCCGGCCGGTCGAGCCCGGAGACCTCGATGACGGTGAAGTGGTCCGAGGAATAGTTGTTGACCAGCACCTCGGTCGCCAGCCGGAACGCCTTGACCCGGCTGGAGCGCGATTCCACCGCCGCCGCGATCCGCTTCGGCAGTTCCTCCTCGCCCTTCAGCGTCTGCTCGATGATGGTGCGGATGCGCTCCGCCCGCCGGTCCTCGTCCTCGTCGGTATCGAAGGCGCGGCGGATGAAGATGGTGTCCAGCGCAAAGCCGTCGGAGGTGGTGAAGACCTGGGCGTCGACGATGTTGGCGCCGGCGACCGTGCAGGCCCCGGCGATCGTCGACAGGACGCGCGGATGGTCGGGCGCAAAGACGGTCACCTCGGTGACGCCCTCCGCCTCGTGGCAGGTGCTGGTGGTGGCAAGCTTGGTGCCGGCCCTGTCCGCGGCGCGGATCAGTTCCGCATGCTCGATCTTGCGGTTGAGGTCGATCCTCAGCCAGTAGGCCGGATAGTGCCGCTCGGCATAGGCCTCGATCTCCGGTTTCGTCCAGCCTTCCAGCGCATTGCCGAGCTCCGCGCGTGCCGCTGCCACCCGCTGGTCGCGGGAGATGTGCGAGAAACCGCCGGCGACGACGGACTCGGTCTCGTAGTAGAGCGTCCTGAGGAGCTGGCCCTTCCAGGCATTCCAAACCCCCGGGCCGACGGCCGTGATGTCGGCGATCGTCAGGATCAGGAGCATCTGCAGCCGCACCGGGCTCTGCACGATATTGGCGAAATCGTTGATGGTCTTGCGGTCGCCGAGGTCGCGCGACTGGGCGACCATGCTCATCAAAAGGTGATGTTCGACCAGCCAGGCGACGGTCTCGGTCTCGGCCTGCGTGAAGCCGAAGCGCGGGCCGATCCGGCGCGCGATCTTCATGCCGGCGAGCGAATGGTCCTCCGGCCGGCCCTTGGCGATGTCATGTAAGAGGACGGCGAGGTAGAGCACCTTGCGGCTCGGCAGATTGTTCATTAGCTCGGTCGCCAGGCCCAGATCGTGCGGCACCTCGCCCTTTTCGATCTCCGACAGCATGCCGATGGCGCGTAGGAGGTGCTCGTCGACCGTGTAGTGATGGTACATGTTGAACTGCATCATCGCGACGATCTTGCCGAAGTCCGGCACGAACCGGCCGAGGACCCCGGTCTCGTTCATGCGCCTCAGCACCGTTTCCGGATCGTTGCGCGAGGTCAGAACGTCGACGAAGAGCTGGTTGGCCTCCTCGCTCTCCCGGAGTTTGGTATCGATCAGCTTCAGCGAGCGGGTGAGCAGCGTCAGGGCATCGGGATGGAAGGCGACGTCGTAGCGGTCGGCGAGCTGGAAGATCCTGAGGATATTGACCGGATCGCGGGCAAAGACCTCGTCGTCGGCGACGGTGATGCGGTCATTGTCGATGACGAAATCGCCCGACTGGGCGACCTTGCGGCGGCGTCGGCGGATGGTGTTGAAGAGCCGGCTCAGGGGCGGCGTCGTCTTGACGTGCTTGTCTTCCAGGCCGGCGCAGAAGATGCGGGTCAGGTCGCCCACATGCTTGGCCATCAGGAAGTAGTGCTTCATGAAGCGCTCCACGTCCTTGAGGCCGGCATGGGAGGTATAGCCGAGGCGGCTGGCGATTTCCGGCTGGACGGCGAAGGAAAGTCGCTCCTCGGCCCGCCCCGACAGGAAGTGCAGGTGGCAGCGGACGGCCCAGAGGAAACTTTCCGCCTTCTTGAAGAGATTGTATTCGCGCCGGGAAAAGACGCCGAGCTTCGGCAGTTCGGCGGCGGACCGCACCCGGTAGAAATATTTGGCGATCCAGAACAGGGTATGCAGGTCGCGAAGGCCGCCCTTGCCCTCCTTGACGTTCGGTTCCACCAGGTAGCGCGACTGGCCCTGGCGGACATGGCGCGAATCCCGCTCCGCCAGCTTGGCGCCGATATATTCCGAGCCGGATTTCGCCGCGACCTCGACGTCGAACCGCTCGACGAGCTCGTCGAACAGGCTCTCCTCGCCCCAGATGAAGCGCGCCTCCAGGACGGCGGTGCGGATCGTCAGGTCGGATTTGGCAAGCCGCACGCACTCGTCGAGATTGCGCGTTGCGTGGCCGACCTTGAGGCCGAGATCCCACAGCATGTAGAGCAGGTACTCGTTGATGGTCTCGCCCCAGGCCGTCTGCTTGTAGGGCAGGAGGCACAGGATATCGACGTCGGAAAACGGCGCCAGCATGCCGCGGCCATAGCCGCCGACGGCAACCAGCGCCATCCGTTCCGCGGACGACCGGTTGATCGAGCGGAACACATGGGCGACCGCGAAATCGTAGATGACGCGGATGATCTCGTCCTGGATGTGCGACAGCCGCTGGGTGCAGAGCGTTCCGTCATTGTCGGCCTCGAACCGCCGCTTCACGTCGGCGCGTGCCTCGGCCAGCGCCGTCTTCAGGAGCTTCAGGACTTCGGCGCGAATCTTCGTGCTCGAACCGTCGCCGTCGGTCTCCAGCGTCAGCGCGGTGAGGGAGGCCCTGAGGGCGTCCGAATCGATGCAGTCGGTCACATAGGGGGGAAGCTTGGTCATGCGCTCCGCGTTCTGTCGGTGGGCGGGCGGCTTCAAGCGTCTGAGAGCCGCCGGCCGCGTCCCCAATAGCTAGAGCAGTTCGTGCCGGTTGTGAACCATCGGGGCATCTGCGGCGCTGCGGCCGGCATTGCCGCCGAGGCAAGGACCGCGGCAAAAGCTCAGCCCTTGGCCGCTTCCGCCTTCAGCTTGTAGAGCAGCTCCAGCGCCTCGCGCGGCGTGAGGTCGTCGGGATTGCTGTCGGCAAGGAGCGTCAGCGCCGGGTTCCGGGCAGTCGGCGCGCCGGCCGCCGGCGCCGGCTTGTCGCGCAGGGCGGAGAAGAGCGGCAGATCGTCGATCATCATCTCCACCGGCGACTTGCGCTCGTGCTCCTCCAGTTGCGCCAGCACCTGGCGGGCGCGAGTGATGACCGCTTCGGGCAGGCCGGCGAGGCGAGCGACCTGGATGCCGTAGGAATGGTCGGCCGCACCAGAAACGATCTCGTGCAGGAAGACGACGTCGCCCTCCCATTCCTTGACCCGGACCGTGGCGTTGTGGAGCCGGGCGAGCGTTTCCGACAGCGCGGTCAGCTCGTGATAGTGGGTGGCGAACAGGCTGCGCGAGCGGTTGACCTCGTGCAGGTGCTCGATCGCCGCCCAGGCGATGGAAAGCCCGTCGAAGGTCGCCGTGCCGCGGCCGATTTCATCCAGAATGACCAGCGAGCGCGGGCCGGCCTGGTTGAGGATCGCCGCCGTCTCGACCATCTCCACCATGAAGGTGGAGCGCCCGCGGGCAAGGTCATCGGCCGCGCCGACGCGGGAAAACAGCCGGTCAACGACGCCGATATGGGCGTGTTTCGCCGGCACATAGGCGCCGATCTGGGCAAGGACGGCGATCAGCGCGTTCTGCCTGAGGAAGGTGGACTTGCCGGCCATGTTCGGCCCGGTGACGAGCCAGATCCGGCCATCGCCCTCCCCGTCCGCCGGCCCGAGTGACGCGTCGTTGGCAACGAACGGGTCCTCGCAGCGCTTGCGGAGCGCCTGTTCCACGACCGGGTGCCGGCCGCCGGAAATATCGAAGGCGAGCCCGTCGTCGACCCTCGGCTGGGTGTAGTCTTCGGCTTCGGCCAGCACCGCATGGCTCGCCGAGACGTCGAGGACGGCAAGGGCCCGCGCGGCGTCCTTGATCGCCTCGGCCTCCGCCGTGATCCGCGCGCAAAGGTCGTCGAACACCTCCTGCTCGATGGCGAGTGCCCGGTCCGAGGCGCTCGAGATCTTGGCTTCCAGATCGGCAAGCTCGGTGGTGGTGAAGCGCATGGCGTTGGCCATGGTCTGGCGGTGGATGAACGTCGCGGCCGTCGCCCCAGTTGTCAGCTTGTCGGCATGGTTGGCGGTGACCTCGACGAAATAGCCGAGCACATTGTTGTGCCGGACCTTGAGGGAGCGGATGCCGGTCTCGTCCTGGTAACGCGCCTGCAGTTCGGCGATGATCCGCCGGCTCTGGTCGCGCAGCGCCCGAAGCTCGTCGAGATCGGCGCGGTAGCCGCCGGCAATGAAGCCGCCGTCGCGGCGAAAGACGGGGAGTTCCTCGGCAAGGGCATTGGTCAGTTCGTCGCGCAAGGGATCGGGGAGGGCCGCAAGCGCCGCTTTGGCGTTGGTGACCTCGGCTGCGCTGCTGGCATCGGCCTCGCCGAGAAAGGCTGCGATGTCGCGCGCCGCATCGAGCCCGGCGCGGATGGCATCGAGGTCGCGCGGGCCGCCGCGGTTGAGCGACAGGCGGGAAAGGGCGCGTGAGATGTCCGGGGCGCCGGCAAGCGCTTCGCGCAACCGGGACCTGAGGCCCGTGTCGCCGAGGAAAAAGCCGACGGAGGCGAGCCGCTTGCGGATTTCGTCCGGGTCGGCGAGTGGCGCCGACAGTCGTTCGGCCAGCAATCTGGCGCCGGCGCCGGTCACCGTGCGGTCGATGGCATCGATGAGGCTGCCCGCGCGGCCTCCGGAAAGGGTTTTCAGAAGTTCAAGGTTCGCCCGCGTCGCCCCGTCCACATGCATCAGGCGGCCGGAGTCCTGGCGCGTCGGCGGATCGAGGGGCGGGCGCTCGCCGAGCTGGGTCTTTTCCACATAGGCAATGGCGCCGGCCGCCGCGGCCGTCTCGGCCCGCGAAAAGCCGCCGAAGGCATCGATGGTGGCGACGCCGTAGAAGCGGGCGATGCGGTCGGCCGCCGTCGCGCCGTCGAAATAGGCCCGCGGTACCGGCATCACGGCAAAGGAGAGCTGGCGCCAGAAGCCGGCGAGGCTTTCGTCCTCAAAGAGTGCGTCGGAGACGATCAGTTCGCGCGGGTCGATCCGCGAAAGGTCGGCGGAAAGCCGCTCGAACGTCGTCTCGCCGACCCGGAAGACGCCGGTGGAAATGTCGATCCAGGCAAGGCCGAAGACGCCGTGCGGATCATCGGTGCCGGCGCGGATGCGGGTGACGGCAGCCAGATAGTTGGAGCGGCCGGCCTCCAGGAGAGTCTCTTCGGTGAGCGTGCCGGGCGTCACCAGCCGGATGACGTCGCGTTTGACGACGGATTTGGCGCCCCGCTTTTTGGCCTCGGCCGGGTCCTCGGTCTGCTCGCAGACGGCGACCCTGTAGCCGAGCGCGATCAGCTTTTGCAGATAGTCGTCGGCGGCATGGACGGGCACCCCGCACATGGGGATGTCGGCGCCGAGATGCTTGCCGCGCTTGGTGAGCGTGATGCCGAGCGCCCGCGATGCCTCCTCCGCGTCCTCAAAGAACAGCTCGTAGAAATCGCCCATGCGATAAAACAGCAGGCAGTCCGGGTTGGCCGCCTTGATCTCGATGAATTGCTCCATCATCGGCGTGACCCGGCCCGTCTCGGGCGAACTCTTTGACATCGCTTCACTCATGACGGTGGACGGTATCAGAACTGCCATGCGGATTCATCGCCCCAGAGCAGTCCCGGCATCGGGTTGTGGATAGTCGGTCGCGCGGATATTGTCCTCACCCCCGCCGCACGGCGGCAACCCTCAAAAAGACCGAAAACAAGCGAGTAAAAAGAATGCCAGGGAGCGACAAGTCCGATAAGTCGGGACCGTCCTTTACCGACCAGGAAGCGCTGCTGTTCCACCAGCAGGGCCGGCCGGGCAAGCTGGAGATCACCCCGACCAAGCCGATGGCGACCCAGCGCGACCTGTCGCTGGCCTATTCGCCGGGCGTCGCCGTTCCCGTACGCGCCATCGCCGACGATCCGAGTCGCGCCTTCGACTACACCACCCGCGGCAATCTCGTCGCCGTCATTTCCAACGGCTCGGCTATTCTCGGCCTCGGCAATCTCGGCGCGCTCGCCTCCAAGCCGGTGATGGAAGGAAAGGCGGTGCTGTTCAAGCGCTTTGCCGACGTCGATTCCATCGACCTGGAGATCGACACCCAGGACGTCGATGCGTTCGTCGACAGCGTGCGCTATCTCGGGCCCTCCTTCGGCGGCATCAATCTTGAGGACATCAAGGCACCGGACTGCTTCATCATCGAAAGCCGGCTGCGCGAGCTCATGGACATTCCGGTGTTCCATGACGACCAGCACGGCACGGCGATCATCGCCACGGCCGGCATCCTCAACGCGCTGCACCTGACCGGCCGCGAGATGGCCGACGTCAAGCTCGTCTGCAACGGCGCCGGCGCCGCCGGCATCGCCTGTGTGGAGCTGGTCAAGGCGATGGGCATGCGCCACGAAAACATCACGCTGTGCGACACCAAGGGGCCGATCTATGTCGGCCGCGAAGAGGGCATGAACCAGTGGAAGTCCGCCCACGCCACGAACACCAAGGCCCGCAGCCTCGCCGAGGCGCTTGACGGTGCCGACGTCTTCTTCGGCGTCTCGGCCAAGGGCGCGCTGACCCAGGACATGGTCGCCGCGATGGCGCCGAACCCGATCATCTTCGCCATGGCCAATCCGGATCCGGAGATCACGCCGGAGGAGGTTGCCGAGGTCCGCCAAGATGCCATCATGGCGACCGGCCGGTCCGACTATGCGAACCAGGTCAACAATGTGCTGGGCTTTCCCTACATCTTCCGCGGCGCGCTCGACGTCCAGGCGACGACCATCAACGACGCCATGAAGATCGCCGCCGTCGAAGCGCTCGCCGAATTGGCGCGGGAAGACGTGCCCGACGAGGTCGCCTCCGCCTATCGCGGCAACCGGCCGAAATTCGGCCCCAACTACATCATCCCGGTGCCGTTCGACCCGCGGCTGATCTCCAAGGTGCCCCCGGCGGTGGCCCGTGCGGCGATGGAGAGTGGCGTTGCCCGCCGGCCGATCGTCGACATGCACGCCTATGCCGAAGGGCTGAATGCCCGCCGCGATCCGGTCGCCGGCACCCTGCAGAGCATCTTTTCCAAGGTGCGCCAGAACCCGCGCCGGGTGGTCTTTGCCGAAGGCGAGGAGGACCAGGTCATCCGCGCCGCCGCGAGCTTCGTCTCGCAGGGGCTCGGCACAGCGATCCTGGTCGGGCGCACCGACGAGATCCAGGAACGGGCGGCCGAGGCCGGCGTCGAACTGCGCGACGGCATCGTCGTGGAGAATGCCCGCACGTCGGACCGTAGCGGCGACTATGCGGACTTCCTCTACAGCCGCCTGCAGCGCCGCGGCTTCCTGAAGCGCGACTGCATCCGGCTCGCCAACAACGACCGCAACTATTTCGGCGCCTGCATGGTGGCGCTCGGCGATGCCGATGCCATGGTGACGGGCCTGACCCGCAACTACTCCATCGCGCTCGGCGCCATTCGCGACGTCATCGATCCGAAACCCGGCCACCGGGTGATCGGCGTCTCCATCGCCCTGTCGCGCGGCCGTACGGTGCTGGTCGCCGACACCGCCGTCATCGACATGCCGACGTCGGAGGAGCTTGCCGACATTGCCGAGGAGGCGGCCTCCGTCGCCCGCCGCCTCGGCTACGAGCCGCGGGTCGCCATGCTCGCCTATTCCACCTTCGGCCATCCGCCGGGCGAGCGTGCGGAGCGGCTGAAGGAGGCGGTACAGATCCTGGAGCGCCGGCGCGTCGACTTCGAGTTCGACGGCGAGATGGCCGCCGACGTGGCGCTCAATGCCGATCTGATGGCGCGCTATCCGTTCTGCCGGCTGTCGGGTCCGGCCAATGTGCTGATCATGCCGGCCTTCCACGCCGCCTCGATCTCCACCAAGATGCTGCAGGAACTGGCCGGCTCCACGGTGATCGGGCCGCTGCTGACCGGTCTCGACAAGCCGGTGCAGATCCTGCCGCTCGGCGCACGGGATTCCGATATCGTCAACATGGCGGCGATCTCCGCCTATAATCTGGGAGCATGACGCCGGCCCCGCAAAGCGCTTTCCCAAGGCGTTGACGGATTTTCCGGACAGGAAATCGCGCTAGAACATCGGACCAAGGCATGTTTCACATGAAACGCGACATGCCCTGGCCGCAAAAAACGCGGCGCGAAGGGGCAGGGGCAGACCGAACGATCTCTGCCGGCGCGGAAAGGCGTGCCGGCATCTCTCCACATGCGAACGATCGGCACGCGCCATGGAGCGGCGCGCCGAGCCAGGAACGAGACGGACATGAGCGAAGAAGAAAACCAGCCGCGCGGCCAGTTGACCATCCGCATCCTTGCCATGCCGGCGGATGCCAACCCGGCCGGCGATATCTTCGGCGGCTGGGTGCTGTCGCAGATGGACGTTGCCGGCGGGCTGTGCGCCGGCGATCGCGCCCGCAGCCGCGTCGTCACCGTGGGCGTCGAGGCGATGACCTTCATCCGCCCGGTCAAGATCGGCGACGTGATGTGCGTCTATACCGAGCTCTTGAATGTAGGGCGCACTTCGATCCGCGTCGGCATCGAGGCCTGGGCCCTGCGCGACCGCCTCGGCAGGCGCGAACGGGTGACGAAGGCGATCTTCACCTATGTGGCCCTCGACGAGAACGGCCTGTCGATGGTGGTGCCGCCGGAGGCCTGAGGGATCAGCCCTTCTTGTCGCGGCGCGGCTTGTTCTTGTTGGCGCATTTCTGAAGCTGCTTGGCGCGCTCCTGCTCCTGGTCGCGCATCTTGCCGCGATTGGCCTTGCGTTCGCGGCACCAGGCGGCGTGGAACTGCTTGGAGGCATTCCAGCGGTTGCCGTTGAAGCCGCAGTTCATCCTGACGTTTTCGGCGTTGTCGTCGACGGCGCGCTGGGCATAGTTGCGGCAGATGTCCTGAATGTCTTTGGCGGCGGCCGGCTGGGCGGCGATGCCGAGCATCAGCGGCGCGGCAAGGGCGGCAGCAACGGCGAGGCGTGTCGAAATGCGTGTCGTCGTCATGGGTTCTGAAAACTCCCTTTTTGAAGTGAAAGGCGCCCGTTGCCGGGCGCCGAATCGGTGACTGTTGTCTATCAGACCGCGTGAATGGTTCATGAATAGGGCAGCAGGGACCTTTTCGCGCACGCGCCCCGGTGCCGCTGACGGGAGGAATGCGGGGGAGGCCCCAACGGTTCCCGACGGCCGCGCCCTATGCCGCAGCCAGGGTCTTGTCCGGCGCCTTGCAGATGTCGCGGATGACGCAGTTGGGGCAGGCGGGCTTGCGCGCCTTGCAGACATAGCGCCCGTGCAGGATCAGCCAGTGGTGGGCGTGCCGCAAAAAATCATCCGGCACGATCCGCTCCAGCTCCTGTTCCACCTCCAGCGGCGTCTTGCCGGGGGCGAGCCCGGTGCGGTTGCCGATCCGGAAGATGTGGGTATCGACGGCGATCGTCGGCTCGCCATAGGCGACGTTGAGCACGACGTTCGCGGTCTTGCGGCCGACGCCCGGCAGCGCCTCCAGCGCCTCGCGCGAGCGCGGCACCTCGCTGCCATGCTCCGCGATCAGCGCTTCGGAGAGCGCAATGACGTTCTTGGCCTTGTTGCGATAGAGCCCGATGGTCTTGATGTAGTCGCGGACCGCGTCCTCGCCGAGCGCGACCATTTTCTCCGGCGTGTCAGCGACCGCAAAGAGCGGCTTCGTCGCCTTGTTGACGCCGACATCCGTCGCCTGCGCCGACAGCACCACGGCGACCAGGAGCGTGTACGGATTGACGTAGTCGAGCTCGCTCGCCGGCTCCGGGTTCATCTCCGAAAGCCTTGAGAAGATGTCGTAAATCTCCTCGCGCGAATAGCGGCAGCGGGCCCGGCGCTTGCGGGCGGCGGGCTTCTTCGCAGGGGCCTTTTTGGTCCCGCCCGCCTTGCCGGAGGCCGGTTTGGCGGCCGATTCCTGCGCCGAAAGGTTATTTTCCGTCTTTGTTTTCGCCATCACGTAGATATACTTAGTCGTTATGGGTGACCGCAATCCGGAAACCGACGACCCGTTCTTTTCGGCGCTGGTGACGCCGCACCGCTCCCTGCCGCGCAGCGGGTTCAGGGCGGTGATGATCGTTGCCGGTCTGGTCTGCCTGTCCTCCGGTCTGGTCTTCTGGTCGATGGGCGCCTGGCCGGTGGCCGGCTTTTTCGGCCTCGATATCGCGGCCCTTTGGCTCGCCTTCCGCCTCAGCTACCGGTCCGGGCGCGCCTATGAAGAGGTCAATGTGTCCTACCACGAGGTCCATGTGCGCAAGGTCTCGCCTTCGGGCCGGATCGAGGATTACCGATTCAATCCGCTTTGGATACGGCTTTCGGTGACGCGGCTGGAAGACGAGGGCTGCGTGAAGGTCTCGCTGGTCGGCCGCGGCATCGACCTGGTGCTCGGCGGCTTCCTCAATCCCGCCGACCGCGAGAGCTTCGCCAACGCCTTTTCCGGCGCGCTCAACGCGGCCCGGTCCGGGCCGCTGCAGCCGGCCTGAGGTTTTCCCTCCGGGCGCGAATTTTAGAACGCAAATCTTGCGGCGCACGTTTCGGGTGGTCTCGCTTTTTCCCTCTTCCTAGTGTTGGCTGTGGAAAGGGAGTGAAGAGCCATGAACGCGATCCAGGGATCGGTCATCATGCCGGACCGAAACGGGGTTCTGCCGTTGGACCCGCAATCCGCGCGCGACTATGACATCGTCCGCCGCGCCATCACCTTCATCACTGAGAACAGGCTCGACCAGCCGCCGCTGGAGGCGATCGCCGCCTCGGTCGGCATGTCGCCGGCCCATTTCCAGCGCCTCTTCACCCGCTGGTGCGGCCTGTCGCCGAAGCAGTTCCTGCAGGCGCTGACCCTCGATCACGCGCGCGCGCTGCTGCGCGATTCGGCGAGCGTGCTCGATGCCACCTATGAAGTGGGGCTCTCCGGCCCCGGCCGCCTGCACGATCTGTTCGTCTCCTACGAGGCGATGACGCCCGGCAACTACAAGGCACGGGGCGGCGGCATCGAGATCCGCTGGGGTTTCCATCCCTCGCCCTTCGGCCGGGCGCTCGTCATGATCACCGAGCACGGCCTCGCCGGCCTCGCCTTCGCCGACGATCTCAGCGCGGAAGGGGCCGCCTTCGAAGACATGGCCGCCCGCTGGCCGAACGCCGACTATGTGGAGGACCTTACCGCCACCGCGCCCTTCGCCTCGCGGATATTCGACCCGGGCCATTGGGACCCGCAAACGCCGCTCCGGGTGGTCTTCATCGGCACCGACTTCGAGGTCCGGGTCTGGTCGACGCTGCTGGCGATACCGTTCGGCAAGGCAACGACCTATTCCGACATCGCCGAGCACCTCGGCAAGCCGAAGGCGGCGCGCGCCGTCGGCGGCGCGGTCGGGCGAAACCCGATCTCCTTCGTCGTCCCCTGCCACCGCGTGCTCGGCCGCTCCGGCGCTATCACCGGCTACCACTGGGGCCTGACCCGCAAGCGCGCCATCCTCGGCTGGGAGGCGGGCCTTTCCGGCAGCGCGGGGGAGTGATTCGACCGGCGTAGTCGGTGGCCCTGGATTGCCGCGTCGGCCTACGGCCTCCTCGCAATGACGCTGAAAATACAAAGCAATTCCCAACACCGTCATTGCGAGCGTAGCGAAGCAATCCAGAGCGGCCGTTCAAAATACCCGGCCCTGGTCCCTCAACACAAAAGGCTTTGACGACTACTCGATCGACCCGGTCAGTGCCCGCCCCTCAAAGCTTCCTGAGCGCCACCGTTTCGATGCGATGGTTCGGGTCCTTTGCCAAAATAAGGTCGGCCCTCAGCCGCGTCGGCAGGATGTTTTCGTTGAGGTTGGCGAGGTTGATCTCGGTCCACAGCCGGTTCGCGGTAGCCAGCGCTTCCTCGGCGGAAAGCTGCGAATAGCGGTGGAAGTAAGAGCCGGGGTCCTTGAACGCGGTCTCGCGCAGACGCATGAACCGCTCCACATACCAGCGGTGGGCGTCTTCCGTGTCGGCGTCGATATAGATCGAGAAATCCAGGAAGTCGGAGACAAACGGGATCGCCTTGCCGTCCGGCGGCATGTTGCCGGTCTGCAGGATGTTGAGGCCTTCCAGGATCAGGATGTCCGGCCGGTCGACGGCGATCGTCTGGCCCGGCATGACGTCGTAGTGGAAGTGGGAATAGACCGGCGCACGGACCGCATCGTTGCCGGCCTTGATGTCGGTAAGGAAGCGCAGAAGCGCGCCGACGTCGTAGCTCTCCGGAAAGCCCTTGCGGTTCATCAGCCCTTCCGCCTCCAGCACCGCGTTCGGCAACAAAAAGCCGTCGGTGGTGATGAGGTCGACCTTGGGGCTTGCCGGCCAGCGGGCAAGCAGCGCCTTCAAGATCCGCGCCGTCGTCGACTTGCCGACGGCGACCGAGCCGGCGATGCCGATGACGAAGGGCATCTTGCCGTCAGTGGTGCCGAGGAAGCGCTTGGTCGAGGCGTGCAGGTTCAGCGTCGCCTCGACATAGAAGGACAAGAGCCGCGACAGCGGCAGGTAGATCTCCTCCACCTGGTCCATGGAGAACGGATCGTTGAGGCTGTGCAGCCGCTTGACCTCGTCCGGCCTCAGCGTCATCGGCGTGTCGGCACGCAGCCGCGCCCATTGGTCACGCGAGAATTGCCGGTAGGGGGTCAGTTCGCTGCGATTGATCTGGTCCATCGTCGTTGCGGTCGTCAACCACCGCTCCTCAGCACGCTTCGGCGACGGGTCTTCAGCCCGCTCGCGACGCCTTTTCCTCCAGGCCCGTCCGGCCGGTGCGCCCTTCCAGCTCGGCCATCACCTCGTCGAGCGTGACGCCAGATGCTTCCAGCACGACCAGCAGATGGTAGAGCACATCGGCCGCTTCGGACCGCAATCCGTCGTGGTCACGTTCGACCGCGGCGATGGCCGCTTCCACGGCTTCTTCGCCCAGCTTCTGGGCGCATTTGGAAATCCCCTTGCCGATCAGCTTGCGGGTATAGGATTTTTCGTCGTCGGAGCGGGCCCGCACGGCGATGGTCTCGGCCAGATCTTTAAGGGTGAAATCTGTCATGTTCTTCGCCGGCAGGTCGTCGGCGCCATGTTGCACTGCAAACGCGTTGCGATTTTAAGCAGGAATTTCATCGAAATGCCATCCGCAACCACCCGACCGCGACAAAGAGGGTGCCATGATTCGGCATTTTTCCTTAATCGATGGGGACTTGGCGGAAAGCATCGAGGCCAAGAAAAGAGCCCGACGAACCGACGTCCCCGGGCCCTTTCGTTTCTGTCATCCGGCGGGCGCCTGCAACGGCGCCTCAGCCCTTCAGATCGCGGTATTCGGCAACCGAGGCGTCCTCGTTGAGGCGGTAGATCATCGGAACGCCGGTGCCGAGCTCGCGCTTGACGATCTCCTCGCCGGACATCTTTTCCAGATCCATGATCAGGGCGCGCAGCGAGTTGCCGTGGGCGGAGACGAGGATGCGCTCGCCACCGAGGACGCGCGGCAGGATGTGCTCCTTGAAGTAGGGCAGCACGCGCGCAGCGGTGTCCTTCAGGCTCTCGCCGCCCGGCGGCGGCACGTCGTAGGAGCGGCGCCAGACATGGACCTGCTCGTCGCCCCATTTCTCGCGCGCGTCGTCCTTGTTGAGGCCGACGAGGTCGCCGTAGTCGCGCTCGTTGAGGGCCTGGTCGCGGGTGATCGGCAGGTCGTTCTGGCCGAGTTCGGCGAGCATCAGGTCGAGCGTCCTCTGGGCCCGCTTCAGGGCCGAGGTGTAGCAGGCATCGAACCGGAGCCCTTCGTCCTTCAGCTTCTTGCCGGCGGAGATCGCCTCGGCGACGCCCTTGTCGGTGAGGTCGACGTCCTTCCAGCCGGTGAAGAGGTTCTTGAGATTCCATTCGCTCTGGCCATGGCGCACGAGCACGAGAAGACGTTCCATAGTCTTTGTCCCTTTCGTCGAATTGCGGTCGGCCATCGGTCCGGGCGGGGCGGTTCAGGCGCCGGTCAGCCCGAGAACGTCGGCCATGGAGAACAGCCCGGGTTTGCGGCCGCGCGCCCATAGGGCCGCCTTGACGGCGCCGCGGGCAAAGATCGACCGGTCCTGGGCGATGTGGGAGATGACGATGCGCTCGCCCTCGCCGGCGAAGACGGCGCTGTGCTCGCCGACGACGGAGCCGCCGCGCAGCGTCGCAAAGCCGATGTCGCCCTTCGGGCGCGGGCCGGTAATGCCGTCGCGGCTGCGCACCGAGCGGCTGTCGAGGTCGATGCCGCGGCCTTCCGCGGCGGCGCGGCCGAGCATCAGCGCGGTGCCGGAGGGGGCGTCGACCTTGTGCTTGTGGTGCATTTCCAGCACTTCGATGTCGAAGTCCTCATCGAGCGCCCGCGCCGCCTCGCGCACGAGCTGCGCGGCAAGGTTGACGCCGAGGCTCATGTTTCCAGACTTGACGGTCGCGCAGTGGCGGCCGGCAGCGGCAATGCGCTCCTCGTCCTCGGCCGAAATGCCGGTGGTCCCGATGACATGGACGATGCGGGCCTGGGCGGCGAGTTCCGAAAACCAGAGCGATGCCTCGGGCGTCGTGAAGTCGAGCACCCCCTCCGAGGCGGCAAAGGCAGCGAGCGCGTCCTCGGTGACGGCAACGCCGTTCTCGCCGACGCCGGCGAGCGTTCCGGCGTCCATGCCGAGGCAGTCCGAGCCCTCGCGCTCGATGGCGCCGGAAAGGACGACGCCGTCCATTTCGGTCACTGCTGTGATGAGGGCGCGGCCCATCCGGCCACCGGCACCGACCACGACCAGACGCATGTCGGACATATGCTGCTCCGCAAAATCTATTCGTCCGGGTCTATAGCAGGCGACCGCAGTCCGGCAAAGGGGTGAGCGGTTGCGGGAAGGCTAAAGACGGCGGGCGAGGGCACACTTGATCGGCGCGTTGGGATCGTCGCCGAGGAGGGCGGCAAGGCCGGCGGACTCCCGACCCTCCGGCAGGTCGACAAAGCCGCAATGGCGCAGGAATGTGGCGCCGGCGCCATGCCGTGCTGTGACGGTGACGAGAGCCGGGTATTGCGCGGCGATGCCGAAATCCACGACGGGCTCCAAGAGCCTCCTTCCGATGCCCTGAAGGCGGGCGTCTTCCGCCACGCCGAGGACGGAAAGGAAGAGCTGGGAATCGATCTCGCCGGCTGCCGCCAGTCCGACCGGCGCACCATCGGCGTCGAACGCGGCCCAGACCCGGCGGTCGGCGACCAGCACGTCGAGTTCGGCAAGCAGCGGCGCATCATCGCTCTCCGCCGGCGCCCAGTCGTACCGATCGGGCGCGGTGAGCCACATTTCGTGCAGCGCCACCGTCTCCGGCGCCCGGGCCGTGCGGACCTCGATGTCGTCCGGCGTCACGGCTGAGGCCCCTCATAGCCGTGGACGAGGATGAGCTCGCCTTCGGAACAGGGCAGGCGCTTTTCCCGGGCCGCCTGGTATTCCGGCGAGTTGTAACAGGCGAGCGCCGTCTCAAAGTCCTTGAACTCGATGACCACATTGCGGTCGCGCGGCGTACCCTCCGGCGCGGTGAATTCGCCGCCGCGGACGAGGAACCGGGCGCCGTATTTGGCAAAGGCGGCGCTTCCCGCCTCGACATAGGCCTTGTAGGCGTCCGCATCGTCGACGGTCATGCGGGCGATCCAATAGCCCTTGGCCATGGCGGTTGTCCTTCGTCGGCTATCAATGGTCGGGCGGAGAGTTTGGCGCCATCGGCCGGCGGAATCCACTGTCGGAGGCAAAAATCGCGTCGTTTCAGGCAAATGCGGCTCGAAAACCGACGCCATGGGTAAGCGTCGATGTAGGCAGTTCCGGTTCTGCGCCTCACGTGCCCCCTTCCTCGGCGTCATTGCCGGGCTCGACCCGGCAATCCATGAGGCATTGATTTCAAACGAGAAAGTCGATGTGTGCCGCGACGCATCATGGATCACCGGGTCAAGCCCGGTGATGACGCGGAGAGTGGGGAGGGCGGAGCGGCAGGGACCGCCGACGAACGACTTCGCGGCAGCGTCGCCTTTCCATATGATGGCAGGCGACGCGCCCTTCGACCGATCACACCACCTTAAAAACGCCCTCGCGGCGCGGATCGCCGCTGCCGGCAAAGGCGCCATCGGCGCGGCGTTCGACCGAATGGACGCCGCCGTAAAAAAGGCTCGGCTCGGGCCAGGCGCGGTGGTCGCGGAACGCTTCCATAAGCGCAGTCCGCGCCTCCTCGCCAAAGAAATCCTCGAAGTCGAGATGGCCTTTTTCCACGTGCATGCGCGGCGCGGTGACGGCGGCTTCCAGGTCGAGGCCCTTTTCCAGCCGGTGGATCAGCACCTGCAGGACGGCAGTGCGGATGCGGTTGGAGCCGCCGCTGCCCAGCGCAACGAGGTCGCCCGCCCCGGAGACCGCGACCGTCGGCGCCATCATGGAGGACAGCCGTGCGCCGGTCGCCCAGCGGTGGAAGCCGCCCGGATTGACGTCCTCCTCGCCGAGCATGTTGTTGAGCATGAAGCCGCAGCCGGGGACGATGCGCCCGTTGCCCTCGCCATTGGAGACGGTGACGGCGGCGACATTGCCCTCCCGGTCGACGACGCCGACATGGGTGGTGCCGCGGGTGGCGAGCCCGGCAACGAGCGGCTGGGCGGTGCCCAGCAGCCGGCCAGGATCCGTCGGCGCCTCGCGCCAGCGCCGGTCGGTGGCATCGATCGCCTCGGCAAGCGCGAGCGCATCGGGGCGGCGCAGGGGATCGCGGGCGGAGAGCATCGCGGCGATCAGCGTGCCGCCCATGGAGGGCGCCGGATTGAGGGCGATCTCCCAGCCTGGCAGCTTCCGCCGGATCGGCTCGCGCCGCGCCACCTCGTAGGAAACGAGATCCTCGCGCGTCAGGTGGCCGGCCTCGCGCGTCTCGCCGAGCATGGCGGCGGCCAATTCGCCCTCGCGGGCAAAGCGCTCGCCCTCCCGGCCGATCTCGTCGAGGACATCGGCAAGGTCGGGGTTGCGATAGGGCGCGCCCTCTTCCAGCAGCTTGTCGTTCGGCGAAAAGACGGCGCGGGCCGGCGCGGTCCAGATGAGGATCGGGCTCACCACCTTGAAGAGGAAGGCCTGGAACGCGGTGACGGTCACGCCTTCCCGCGCAGCGCGGATCGCCGGCTCCACCAGCCGCTTCATGGGAACGCGGCCATGGGCGGCATGGACCGCAAAGAGGCCCGGCACGAAGCCCGGCGTCGCCGCCGCCCCCGCGCCGATATGGAAGGCCTGGGTGGCCGTCCCGAAATCGGCGAGGATTTCGGCAAATTCGATGTCGTCCTCGGGACGTTTTTTCAGCGGCGTGTCGACGAAGAAATCGTAGAGCGTCAGCGCGCCGGCCGCCGGCCGGGCCATCAGAAAACCGCCGCCGCCGGGCGAGGCGAACACAGGCTCGGCAACGCACGCCGTCCACAGCGCCGCAATCGCCGCATCGAAGGCGTTGCCGCCCTCGGCGAGGATTTCCTCGGCCGCCGCCGCGGTGACGCCATGGCCGGCGGCAACGGCGCCGTATCGTCCGTGTCGGTAGGTCATTCAGCCGTTATTGCGGTCCGCTTGCGGCTTGGCAAGCGCCGGATTGGCGCGGGAAGGCCCCGGGGGAGACTTAAGCGGCGAGGTCGGCGACGACCGCATCGAGCACGAGGGCGCCGGCAGGCGTGGTGCGTAGGCGCGCGGGACCGAGTTCCTCCACGAGCCCGTGGGCGATGAGGTCGGCGCGACGCGACGGGCTCAAGGTCCGCCCGGACAGAAGCTCGAAGCGGGCAAGGTCGACGCCCTCGGCAAGCCGGAGGCCCATCAGGAGGAATTCGTCTCCCACCTCTTCGGCGGTCAGTACCTCGTCGGCGATCCTGCCGTGGCCGTGGCGCTCGACGAGGTCGAGCCAGCGCTCCGGATTGGGCTCGGTCGCCGTCGCCGTGCGGGTCGGGCCCTCGATCAGCCGGCCATGGGCGCCTGCGCCGATGCCGGCATATTCGCCGTAGCGCCAGTAGAGGAGATTGTGGCGGCATTCCGCGCCGGGGGCGGCGTGGTTGGAGATCTCGTAGCCCGGAAGGCCGTTGGCGGCGCAGATCTCGGCCGTCGCCGTATAGAGGTCGGCGGCGCGGTCGTCCGGCGGAACGCTCAGCTTGCCGGCGGCGCGCAGCCGTGCGAACGGCGTTTCGGGCTCGATGGTGAGCTGGTAGAGCGACAGATGGTCGGCCGCATAGCCGATGGCGCGCTCAAGTTCGCGCGTCCAGGCGGCAAGGGTCTGGTCCGGCCGGGCGTAGATGAGATCGAAGGACAGCCGAGGAAAGGTTTTTCGGGCAAGCTCGATGGCGCCGAGCGCCTCGTTCGCATCGTGCAGCCGGCCGAGGAATTTCAGGTCGACGTCGTTGAGCGACTGTACACCGAGGGAAAGCCGGTTGACGCCGGCGGCGCGGTAGCCGGAAAAATTCTCCGCATCGGCGCTGTTGGGGTTCGCTTCCAGCGAGACTTCCGCGCCGTCCTCCAGCGTCCAGTGCCGGGCGATGGCCTCAAGGATGGCCGAGACCGTTGCCGGCTTCATCAGCGACGGCGTACCACCGCCGAAAAAGACGCTGGAAACCCTGCGGCCGGGAATGCGCTCGGCCGTCGTCGCGATTTCCTTCAAATACGCAGCGGTAAAGCGCGCCTCGTCGATGCCGCCATGGCGGACATGACTGTTGAAATCGCAATAGGGGCATTTAGCGGCGCAGAACGGCCAGTGGACGTAGACGCCAAAGGGTTCTGTCATTTTTCGAGGCACGCCGCGGCGAACTTGGCAAAGGCGCGGGCGCGGTGGGAAAGCCCCTCCGGCTCGCCGGGCTTCCAGCCGTGCTTTTCCTCCGCCGTCATCTCGCCGAAGGTGCGCTCATGGCCGTCCGGCAGGAACACCGGGTCATAGCCGAAGCCCGCGGTCCCGCGTGGCGGCCAGACCAGCGTGCCTTCGACCTCGCCGAGAAAATCCTCGCGGTGGCCGTCGGGCCACGCAAGGCAGAGCGCGGCGACGAACTTGGCCCGGCGCTTCTCCGGCGTCGTCGCGCCGGCGGCTTGCAGCTTTTCCTCGATATTGCGCATGGCCATGGCGAAGTCGCGGTCCGCTCCTGCCCAGCGCGCCGAATGGATGCCCGGATCGCCGCCCAGCGCCTCCACCGCCAGCCCCGAATCATCGGCCAGCGCCGGCAGTCCCGAGGCCGTTGCCGCGGCCAGCGCCTTGATGCCGGCATTCTCGGTGAACGTCGTGCCGGTCTCTTCCGGTTCGGCCAGGTCGAGGGTTCCCGCCGAGACCGTTTCGATTCCGAAATGGGCGACGAGATCATTGATCTCGCGCACCTTTCCCGCGTTATGGCTGGCGACCACCAGGCGCGGCTCGGTGAGTTTGCGAACGGTCATGGCGCCAGTGCCTTCAAGAGATCGCCATCTTCTGCAGGTCGACCAGCCGCGTGATGCCGGCGGACGCCAGATCGAGGAGGCTGTTGAACTCGTCGCGCGAGAACGGCGCGCCCTCGGCGGTGCCCTGGATTTCGACGATGCCGCCGGCGCCGGTCATGACGAAATTGGCGTCGGTCTCGGCATCGGAGTCTTCCAGATAGTCGAGGTCGATGACCGGCGTTCCGGCATAGATGCCGCAGGAGATCGCCGCGATGTGGTCGGTCAAGACGTTGTCGCGGACCATGTCGCGGGCCTTCATCCAGGACAGGCAGTCGTTGAGGGCGACCCAGGCGCCGGTGATCGACGCCGTGCGGGTGCCGCCATCGGCCTGGATGACGTCGCAGTCGACGGTGATCTGGCGCTCGCCGAGGGCTTCCAGGTTGACGACGGCCCGGAGCGAGCGGCCGATCAGGCGCTGGATCTCCTGGGTCCGGCCGGACTGCTTGCCGGCGGTCGCCTCGCGGCGCATGCGCTCGCCGGTGGCGCGCGGCAGCATGCCGTATTCGGCCGTCACCCAGCCGCGATTCTGGCCGCGCAGCCAGGGCGGCACGCGTTCCTCAAGGCTCGCCGTGCACAGGACATGTGTCTCTCCGAACTTGACGAGGCACGAGCCTTCCGCATGGCGCGAATAGCCGCGTTCCAGGGTCACCGACCGCATTTCGTCGGCGGCGCGTTTCGATGGGCGCATCGATCTCTCCATTTGCACCGCATCGCGGCGATGGTCACAAGGCCGCGGTAAGGCGCGGCATCGGATTGCGCCTTGTAGCGTTGCCGGCGCGGCGCCGTAAAGTCCGGCTTGCATCTTCGCCACGTTTTGCCGTTAGAATCACCGTTCGACCCGTTCCCTGAAAACCGGAGAGCCCTTTGGGTGACCTTGTGACCAGCCTTTCCTCCTCGATCAGCCTGAAGGATCTGGACGCGCGCTCGCGTGATATCTTCAAGCAGATCGTGGAAAGCTATCTGGAGACCGGCGAGCCGGTCGGCTCGCGCAATCTGTCGCGGCTGTTGCCGATGGCGCTTTCGCCGGCATCGGTGCGCAACGTCATGGCCGACCTGGAACATCTGGGTCTCATCTTCGCGCCCCATGTCAGCGCCGGGCGCCTGCCGACCGAGCAGGGGCTGCGCTTCTTCGTCGACGCGCTTTTGGAAGTCGGCGACCTTTCCTCCGACGAGCGCAAGCGGATCGAGGCCGACATGCAGACGGCCGGGGCCGACCGCTCGGTCGAATCGCTGCTGACCGAGGCGAGCCAGACGCTCTCCGGCCTGTCGCGCGGCGCCGGCGTGGTGCTCACCCACAAGAGCGACATGCGGGTCAAGCACATCGAGTTCGTGCGCCTGGAGCCGACCCGCTCGCTGGTCATCCTCGTCGGCGAGGACGGCTCGGTGGAAAACCGCATCATCGACCTGCCGCCGGGCCTGCCGGCCTCGGCGCTGACGGAGGCGACGAACTACCTCAACGCCCAGATCCGCGGCAAGACGCTGGCCGATGCGCGCACCGAGATCGAGCGCCGGCGGGCCGAGGCCCAGGCAGAAGTCGATGCGCTGACGCGGCGGATCGTCGACGAGGGGCTCGCGAGCTGGTCCGGCGCCTCCAAGGATTCCCCCGGCCAGCTCATCGTCCGCGGCCGCGCCAACCTCCTGGAGGACGTGCGCGCCCAGGAGGACCTGGAGCGCATCCGCCGGCTCTTCGACGAGCTGGAGACCAAGCAGGAGCTGATCCACCTCCTCGGCTCGGCCGAACGCGGCGACGGCGTGCGCATCTTCATCGGCTCGGAAAACAACCTCTTCTCACTCTCCGGCTCCTCGCTCGTCGTCGCCCCCTACCGCGACACCGAACAGCGCATCATCGGGGTGCTGGGCGTCATCGGTCCGACAAGGCTCAACTACGGCCGCATCATCCCGATGGTCGACTATACGGCGAAGGTGGTGGGGAAGCTGTTGAGATAGGGGTTTTTGGTCTCGCGGCCGAGCGCTCGCTTTCGCTCGCTGGCCTCCGCGAGGGCGGCGCACGAACGCCGACGATCGTTCGGCCTTGCGAAGCCTCGCGGCTTCGAGCATGGCATTGGCCCAATGATGGCCGTCACCCCGGGTTCGACCCGGGGCCCATTGCCCATCTCGGCATCGTAGCCCATCTTGGGTATCGCACGGCATCGACCCGGGCTCATGCCCGTTCCACACGACACCCGACATACCGTGTGGAGGTGGGCAATAGGCCCCGGCTCTCCGCTTCGCTACGGCCGGGGTGACGAAGGAGGATAGGGCCGCGGGAGTGCATCAAACAAAGATTGCAGGAGGTCGCCGATGCCGCATGGATTGCCGCGTCGGCCTGACGGCCTCCTCGCAATGACGTTGAAATTATTTATGAAAATCCCATCCGCCGTCATTGCGAGCGCAGCGAAGCAATCCAGAGCGGCCTATCCGGTGGCGCCGACGCCGCAATCGAAAACGAGCGCCCGACCCCGGTCATCCGCTGCGCTGCGGTCGGCTGACGGCTGAGGAGTGGGCACGCGGAACCGCCGAAAACCCGAAAAACTCAGGCGTCGAGCCGCACCGAGACCCCGGCCGCGGCCATGTGCTCCTTGGCCTCGCGGATCGAGTGGGTGCCGAAGTGGAAGATGGAGGCGGCGAGGACGGCCGTCGCGTGGCCCTCGGTAATTCCGTCGACCAGGTGATCGAGATTGCCGACGCCGCCGGACGCGATCACCGGCACGGGCACCGCATCGGCGATCGTCCTTGTCAGCTCCGTATCGAAGCCGATCTTTGTGCCGTCGCGGTCCATGGAGGTGAGCAGGATCTCGCCGGCCCCGAGGGAAACCACCTCGCGGGCATAGTCCACCGCATCGAGGCCGGTCGGGTTGCGCCCGCCATGGGTAAAAATCTCCCAGCGCGGGTCCTCGCCCTCGGCCGACACCCGCTTGGCGTCGATGGCGACGACGATGCACTGCTCGCCGAATTTCTCCGCCGCCCGCCGCACGAAGTCGCGGTCGTTGACGGCGGCGGTGTTGATCGAGACCTTGTCGGCGCCGGCGACGAGCAGCTTGCGGATGTCTTCCGTGGTGCGCACGCCGCCGCCGACCGTCACCGGCATGAAGCATTCCTCCGCCGTCCGCCGCACCACGTCGAGGATGATGCCGCGGTCCTCGTGGCTTGCCGTGATGTCGAGGAAGCAGAGCTCGTCGGCGCCAGCAGCGTCATAGGCCTTGGCGGCCTCGACCGGGTCGCCGGCATCGATCAGGTCGACGAAATTGACGCCCTTGACGACGCGGCCGTCCTTGACGTCGAGGCAGGGAATGA
Organism: Rhodobium orientis; assembly: GCF_003258835.1. Lineage (GTDB taxonomy): Bacteria > Pseudomonadota > Alphaproteobacteria > Rhizobiales > Rhodobiaceae > Rhodobium > Rhodobium orientis. The sequence goes on from NZ_NPEV01000007.1 coordinate 85,476, forward strand.
CACGGGCTTTGAGGGTCATGGCGTGCTGTCCGGGAAATGTGATGGCGCTGTCATGACACCGAACGGGCCGGCCGTAAAGTCAGCCCTTCAGCACCGCCAGCGCCTCTTTCGGATCGAGCCGCCCGTCATAGAGCGCGCGGCCGGAGATGGCGCCTTGAAGGATCGCGCAGTCGGGCTCGGTCAGGCGCCTGACGTCGTCGATGGAGGCAAGGCCGCCTGAGGCGATGACGGGAATGGTGACGGCGTTGGCGAGTTCCAGCGTCGAGGGGATGTTGAGGCCCTTGAGGACGCCGTCGCGGTCGATGTCGGTGTAGATGATCGCGGCAACGCCCGCGTCCTCGAACTTTTTTGCAAGGTCGATGGCGGAAAGCGTCGAAGTCTCGGCCCAGCCTTCGACGGCCACCTTGCCGCCCTTGGCGTCGATCCCGACCGCGATGCGCCCCGGACGGGCCTTGCAGGCGGCCTTGACCAGCTCCGGATCACGCACGGCGACGGTGCCGAGGATCACCCGCGTAATGCCCTTGTCCAGCCAGGCCTCGATGCCGGTCCTATCGCGGATGCCGCCGCCGAGCTGAATGGGAATATCGATCGCCGCGCGGATCGCTTCCACGGCCGCGCCGTTGACGCTGCGGCCTTCGAAGGCGCCGTTGAGGTCGACGACGTGGAGATACTCGAACCCCGCGTCCTCGAAGGCCTTGGCCTGGGCGCCCGGATCGTCGTTGAAGACGGTGGCCTGGCCCATGTCGCCGAGCTTCAGCCGGACGCATTGGCCGTCTTTGAGGTCGATGGCGGGAAAGAGGATCATGGCACCCACTTCAGGAAATTTGCGATCAGGGCCAAACCCAGCGCCTGGCTCTTTTCCGGGTGGAACTGGGTGCCGACCTTGTTGCCGCGAGAAACCATTGCCGTCACCGGTCCGCCATAGTCGGCGACGGCGACCATGTCGGCTGCGTTCTCCGCCTTCAAATGGTAGGAGTGGACGAAATAGGCGTGCAGCCCGTCCGGGCCGGTCTCAATGCCGTCCATCAGCGGATGGTCGCGCAACAGCCGGATGGTGTTCCAGCCCATATGCGGGATTTTGAGGCCCGGGTCGGCGGGGGCGATCCGGGTGACCTCGCCGGGGATCCACCCGAAACCTTCCGTGACGCCGTGTTCCAGGCCGCGCGCGGCCATGAGCTGCATGCCGACGCAGATGCCGAGGAACGGTTTTCCATCCGTCTCGACGGCGGTCATCAGCGCCTCGGCCATGCCGTCGACGGCAAAGAGCCCGGCCTTGCAGTCGGCAAAGGCGCCGACGCCCGGAAGCACGACCCGCTCGGCGCGCGCAACCACGTCCGGGTCGGAGGTCACGACGATCTCCTGGCCGAGGCCGGTTTCGCGGGCGGAGCGCTCGAAGGCCTTTGCGGCCGAGCGCAGATTGCCGGAGCCGTAGTCGATGATTGCGACGGTCATAAAAACCCCCCTGGCATTCACGCCCCCCTTGGCGTCGGCATCGAGCCGATGACGCCGGTGCCTGCGCGGGTCCTGGGCGGCTCGGCGCGCCGGCGCTCGGTTGCAGGTATCGTCTCGTCCTGCGGCTGTCCGCGTACCAGCAGGCGGTCGAAATAGCGCCGCTCGTAGTCCTCGCGGTCGCGGCCGACGACGATGCCGGAAAGCTCCCAGCCGCGGCGCTGCAGGGTCCAGCGGCGGAGCTGGTTGGCCTCCAGCGCAAAGAGCAGCGAAAACGCCAGCGACAGAACCTCGCCGGCGCCCATGCTAAAAAAGTCGCCGACTGCGCCGATGGCAAGGCTGACGACGATCCACAGGCCGAGCACCAGCCAGAGGCCGTGATAGAGCGCCCACAGCGGCGCGAAGAAGAGGGCGACCCACGAAAAGCCGTCCTTGACGAAGGCGGTTCTCACCGCATCGCTCAAGGGATCGCCGGAGGCCGGCGGGATCATCACCATGAAGGCTGCCATGGCCGAAATGCCTTATCCGCCGAGCTGGCCCTTGGTGGAGGGAACGGCCCCGGCGCGGCGCGGATCGATCTCCAGCGCCTGGCGCAGCGCCCTTGCCAGCGCCTTGAACGAACTTTCCACGATGTGGTGGCTGTTCGTGCCGTAGAGATTTTCCACGTGCAGCGTGATGCCGGCATTCATGGTGATCGCGCGGAAGAACTCCTCCACCAGCTCGGTGTCGAAGTCGCCGATCTTGGCCTTCGGAATGTTCACCTTGAAGACGAGGAACGGCCGCCCGGAGACGTCGATCGCCGCCCGCGTCAGGGTCTCGTCCATAGGCAGCAGCACGTCGGCATAGCGGGTGATGCCGGCCATGTCGCCGAGCGCCTCGGCAATCGCCTGGCCGAGCGCAATGCCGGTGTCCTCCACCGTGTGGTGCATGTCGATGTGGAGATCGCCCTTGGCGCGGACCGTCAGGTCGATCATGCCGTGGCGCGAGAGCTGGTCGAGCATATGGTCGAAAAAGCCGATACCGGTGTCGATATCGCCCTTTCCGGTGCCGTCGAGATCAAGGCTGACCGAGATCTCGGTTTCCTTGGTGGTGCGGGTAACGCTCGCCTGGCGCATGGTCGTGAACTCCTTCATGCGAGCGGTCTTTTATCAAGCCGCCAAGGTCCTGCATAGGCCGGTCCTGCATAGGCCCGGCCGGCGCTAGGCAAAGCGGCGAAGGCCTGCGATATAGACGCGGACCCCCGAGACGACAGGAGCCCCGCCATGACGCTTCGCCCTGAAACCGCCACCGACCGGCTGATGGTCGCCCTCGACGTGCCGACCGTTGCCGAGGCCCGCACCATCGTGGAGGAGACGCGCGGCGCCGTCGGCGTCTACAAGATCGGCATGCAGCTCCAGTTCGCCGGCGGGCTGGCATTTGCCAGGGAACTGGCCGGGGAAGGCCAGAAAATCTTCCTCGACGTCAAGCTTCTGGATATCGACAACACCATCGGCAAGGCGGTGGAGAACATCGTGAAGATGGGCGTTTCCTTCGTCACCATCCACGCCTATCCGAAGGCGATGCGGGCGGCGGTGGCGGCCAGGGGCGATGCGCCGCTGGCGCTCCTCGGCGTGACGGTGCTGACGTCGATGGACGATGGCGACCTGGTGGAGGCGGGTTATGCGGAAGGCGTTGCCGATCTCGTCGGACACCGGGCGCTCGATGCCAGGACCGCCGGCATGGCGGGCGTCATCTGCTCGCCCCGGGAGGCTAAGGCCTTGAGGGGAAAAGTCGGCGACGACCTGCTACTGGTGACCCCCGGCATCCGCCCGGCGGGCGCGGATATCGGCGACCAGAAACGCATCATGACCCCGGCCGACGCGATCCGCGCCGGCGCCGACTACCTCGTCGTCGGCCGCCCGGTCGTCGGCGCGACCGACAGGCGCGCGGCGGCGGAGGCGATCGTTGCGGAGATCGAGGGGGCGCTCGGGGGATAAGGGTCCGGCGAGAGGGTCATTTCGCATCGGCCCGGTCGCTGGATTGCCGCGTCGGCCTATCGGCCTCCTCGCAATGACATTGAGAATAAAGGAGAATCCGTCATTGCGAGCGCAGCGAAGCAATCCAGGAAACGTTGGTGGCCGGGGAAAAGCGCCCGACCCACGACCCCCCGCCCCTACGGCTCCAGCTCGGTGTCCCAGTACAGAAAATCCATCCAGCTATCGTGGAGGTAGTTCGGCGGGAAGCGGCGGCCGTTGCGGTGCAGGTCGTTGAGCGACGGGCGGAACGGCATCTGCGTCGGCCACATGTCGATGTCGCGGCAGGACTTGTTGCCTTTTTTGAGATTGCAGGGGGCGCAGGCGGTAATGACGTTTTCCCAGGTGGTCATGCCGCCCCGCGAGCGCGGCACCAGGTGGTCGAAGGTGAGGTCGACCGGCGCGCCGCAATACTGGCACTGGAATTTGTCTCTAAGGAAAACGTTGAAGCGGGTGAAGGCGGGGGTTCGGTTCGGTCTGACGTAGCTCTTGAGTGAGACCACGCTCGGCAGGCGCATCTCGAAGCTCGGACTTCGGACCGTAACGTCGTATTCGGAGACGATGTTGACCCTGTCGAGGAAGACCGCCTTCAGGGCGTCCTGCCAGGCCCACAGGGACAGCGGATAGTAGCTCAACGGCCGGTAGTCCGCGTTGAGGACAAGCGCCGGATGCGCTCCGGGTGATACGGCAACTGTCACGCCAGATCCTCGCGTCGAATCATGGATTTCCGCTCGGCGGCGCAATATTGTTAGGTTGACGTGTCAGATTTGTGAAGACCCTGGCTCCTTCTGAGGGGTCCTGAGCGGCCGCAGGCGGCCGTTTCGTGGCCCGTCTAAAGCGTCCTTGCCGCCGGACCGGGGCGGTCCCTTTCACGCCGCATCCTCAGATCGGCATGACGTCCCGTCCCTTCCGGCAGACGCTATAGTAGGACCAAAAGAGCCGCGAGGCTACACTGCGCCACGGCGCCCAGCTTTCCGCCATTTCCGCAACGGCCTTCGGTTTCGGCCGTCCTTCAAGGCCGAACGCCTCGCCGACGGCGACCTGGAGGGCAAGGTCCCCGGCCGGGAAGATATCGGGATGGCCGGCGCAGAACATGAGGTAGACCTCGGCGGTCCAGGGGCCGATGCCGCGGATCGCGGTGAGGACCGCAATCGCCTCCTCCTGCGGCAATTCGCCAAGGGCCTCCAAGGCGAGATGACCGCCGGAGGCGGCCTCGGCGATGGCGCGGAGCGTGCGGATTTTGGGAGCGGAGAGGCCGCACGCGCGGAGATCGGTTTCCTCGATGGCCAGCAGGCCGTCCGCGGTGAAGGGCGTCAGTGCGGCCTCGAGCCTTCGGAAGATGGCGTCGGCGCTGGCCTTGGAAAGCTGCTGGGCGACGACGATCTCGCACAGCCCGTCGAGGCCGCCATGGCGCCGCCGCAGCGGCACGCCGCCCGCGGCCTCGATGATCGGTACGAGGCGCGGATCGGTCCTGGCGATGTGGGACAAGCCCTCGGCGATGTCGGCCTCGGTTTCGATGCGGCGCATGGCTGGCTCCCTGTTCGCCCAAAGGCAAGACGCTCTCGCCGTATCCGTCAAGCCGGAACCGGCGCGATGGGTTTTGCGCCGTGGTCTTCGCCCGTCTATGAGTTCCCGATCCGTCGATACAAGGGTTCCCCGTTCGTGACCGGTCCCGTCTTGCGTTTCGCGCCCAGCCCCAACGGCCGCCTCCATCTCGGTCATGCGCTCTCCGCGCTGCTCAATTTCGAGATGGCCAGGGACGCCGGCGGGCGTTTTTTGCTCAGGATCGAGGACATCGATGTCGGCCGGGCGCGGCCGGAATTCGAGCAGGCGATCTATGAGGACCTCGCCTGGCTCGGCATCGCCTGGGAGGAGCCGGTGCGTCGCCAGTCGGAGCATTTTTCCGACTACGAGGCGGCGCTGAAGACCTTGAAGGCGCAGGGCCTCGTCTATCGAAGCGTGGCCACCCGCAAGGAGATTGCGGACGAGATCGCCTCGCGTGAGGCGAAGGACGGAAAACCCTGGCCGCGCGATCCGGACGGCGCCCCGCTCTATCCGTTCGAGCCCGGCGACGCACCCGCCGGCGATGCCCCGCCCGCCTGGCGCCTCGATATGCGAGCGGCCATCGACCGCATCGGCCAGCCCCTTTCGTGGCAGGAGACCGGCGCGGGTCCGGACGGCGAGACGGGTGAGGTGGCGGCAAGGCCGCAGGCCTGGGGCGACGTTCTGGTGGCACGAAAAGAGGTTCCCACCAGCTACCACCTGTCCGTCGTCGTCGACGATGCCTTAGAGGGCGTCACCCATGTGGTGCGCGGCCGCGATCTCTTCTGGTCGACGTCGGTGCACAGGCTGCTGCAGGGCCTCCTCGGCCTTCCCGCCCCCGTCTACCGCCATCACCGGCTGATCCTCGACGATGACGGCCGCAAGCTCTCCAAGTCGCGCCGCGACACCAGCCTTTCGGAACTGCGCGCCGCCGGCGCGACGCCCGCCGATATCCGGCGAATGGTCAGGCTTTGACCCGGCCAAACATATCTTCGCCGTAGTTTTTCTAGTCAAGCGATTGACAAGTCGCTATTGCAAAATGACTTGGTAATTCTGCCGAAGCATGGAGGGAGAGCAGGATGGGATTTTTCGATTTCGTCAAGGACGCGGGCAAGTCGCTCTGGGGCGGTGACGATGAGGCGGAGGCCGCCGAGGCCATCGAGAAGGAAGTGAAGGATCTCGGCCTTGAGGGCGACGTTCAGATCAAGGTCGACGGCGACACGGTGAAGATTGCCGGCATGGCGCCGAGCCAGGAGATCAAGGAGAAGATCATCCTCGCCGCCGGCAACGTCGCCGGCATCGGCAAGGTGGAAGAGGAGATCGGCACCGACGAGGCGGCCGACCCGGCGGTGTTCCATACCGTGGCAAAGGGCGACACGCTGTGGGCGATCGCCGAAAAGCACTATGGCAACGGCTCGAAATACGCCGCGATCTTCGAGGCCAACCGGCCGATGCTCAGCGATCCGGACAAGATCTATCCCGGCCAGGTGCTGCGCATCCCGGCGCATTGAGGGCGTCGAGCCGCAACGAAGACAGAAGGCGGCCCCTTTGAGGCCGCCTTTTTTGTCGCCAACCGGCTCAGTTCACGCCGAGGATCGCCAGAAGCATGGTCACGGTGACCACCGAGGCGGCCGTGGTGATGGTGATGGTGTTGGAGGCGAGTGCCAGGCCGGTCCGGAAGCGGTTGGCCATCAGGTAGGTGTTGACGCCGGCCGGGCAGGCCGCGCCGATGGTGACGACCGTGACCCAGAGCGGCGGCAGGTTGGTGAGGTAGCGCGCGAACACGAAGACGATGATCGGCAACACCAGCACCTTCAGCACCGACAGCGCCAGCGCCGGGCCGACATTGCCGCCGATGCCGTAACGTTTCAACGCCATGCCGAGGGCAAAGAGGGCGCAGGGCGTGGCGGTCGCGGTGAGCTGGTTGACGAGCGCCTTCGGCAGGCCGCCGAGCGTGAGCCCGGTGAAGCGGAAGCCGATGCCGACGAGGATCGCCAGGATCAGCGGATTGACGATCAGGTTGCGGGCGAGAGTGCGCGCCAGCTTTGCCGGGCTCGGCTTCTCGCCGCCCGTGTCTTCCAGCCGGTTGGCGCGCTCGATCAGAATGGTGCCGACCACCATCATGATCGGCAGGTGGACCGAGATCAGGATCAGCAGCGGAACGGTGCCGGCCTCGCCGAAGGCGGTATAGGTGATCGGCACGCCGACCAGCACCAGGTTGGAATAGCCGGCGGCGAAACCGGCGACGACGCCGGCATGGACGTTGCGCTTGAAGCCCTTGCGGATGAGGAGGTCGGCGATGACCCAGATGATCGCGACGGCCGAGAAATAGGAAATCCACACCGGCCAGGGCGAGATATCGGGGAAGTCCGCAGTGGCCAGCGTACGGAAGATCAGCACCGGCATGGCGATGGTGAAGACGAAATCGCCGAGCGCTTCGCCGGTCTCGCTCTTCAGGATGTTGAGCCAGGCAATCGCATAGCCAAGGCCGATGAGCGCGAATGCGGGCAGGACAATGAGGGCAACATCAGTCATGCGCGTGCCTCCGGGCACGCCGGCCAGGCGCGATATGTCGCGCTTGCGCCGTCTGGAATTCCGAACAATTTCGAGTTTTTACCGCGCCTCCGGTCGACCTCGGGAGCAGTTCGAGTAGAGTGCGGCGCTGACAGGACAACCGAGCAGCATTTCCCTCATGACCGATGACAGTCCCGATGACAAGACACTTGCGGTGGAATCCAAGGTTGCCGAGGAGGATGCGCCCTTCCTTGCGGTGATCGGTCACGAGTTACGCACGCCGCTCGGGGCCATGATGACCGCTGCCGATCTCCTCGCCGAGACGTCGCTGACGGAGCGCCAGCGCGGATATCTGAAAACCCTGAAACAGGCGGCCGAGGGTAGCCTGATGCTGGCGGAACTGCTGTTGGCGGTGGGCCGGCGGGGGCCGGCCGGCGTGCGCGAAGAGATGGCGCCGTTCGAGCCGGCGGCCGTCATCGGCTCGGTCGTCGACCTGTTCCGCCCGCTCGCCGGGCACAAGGGGCTGGAACTCGCCGCCGAGCTGCCTGCGGCGACGCATCGCAGGGTCTCGGGACGGCCGAAGACCCTGCGCCAGGCGGTCACCGCGCTCCTCGACAATGCGGTCAAATATTCCGACCGGGGCACGATCGCGCTGACGGCCGATCTCGCCGGCGATGGCGGCGGCACGGCCGATCTCGTCGTGACGATCCGCGACGGCGGGCCCGGAATCGCCGGCAGCGAGCGGGCCCGGGTGTTCGAGGCGTTCCAGCGCGGCACCGGCGCCGACGGCATTTCCTCCGGCTACGGCCTCGGCCTGTGGATCACGGCAAAGCTGGCCGAGGCCGCCGGCGGCAGCCTGGCGCTCGACGACGATGTCGACGCCGGTGCGTCCTTCCGGCTGCACTTTCCGGTTGAAATCGTCGATGCGGGCGATGCGGAAACGGATGTCGACGCCGAGCTCCCCGTTGTCCCCGATACGGCACCGCTGGCGGAGCGGCACGGCCTGTCCGGCGCCCGGTTCCTCGTCGTTGACGACAACGCCCTCGGCCGGCGCCTGATCGCGGCCTGCCTCGACGGCTTCGGCGCCACCTACCGGATGGCCGGCAGCGGTCGCGAGGCGCTGGAGGCCCTGCGGATGGAGCGGTTCGACGCCGTCCTGATGGATATCCGCATGCCGGACATGAGCGGCGTCGACGTCGCAAAGCACATCGCCACCATGCCGGCGCCGCCGCCGGTGATCGGCCTTTCCGCGGACGTGCCCGAGCCGGGCTCTCCCGCGGCCGACGAGACCCTCTTTGCCGCCTTCATTGCGAAGCCTTTCCAGCCTGCGGCCCTGCACGAGACGCTGACGAAGGTGCTGGCGCGGGCGGACGTTTGAGGCGTGTGATTTCTTGAGATTGTATAAGGCAGCTACGTCATCGCGAGGAGGCCGCTAGGCCGACGCGGCGATCCAGGACAACTGGCCCGGAGCTTTGGGCCCTGGATTGCCGCACTCGCTACGCTCGTTCGCAATGACGACCACGGACCTGAGCCGCGTGTTGCTACGCCCAGATGGCGATCCTGAGCCCCTTGGCATCCCGCGGCGGCTCCAGCGGGAACGGGGTCGCGGTGCCGTCAAGAATGCGGCCGGCGATGGCCGCGCAGGCGCAGGCATCGACCATGTCGTCGAGGCCGCAGCCCGGAAGCGGCCGCTCGAAAAGTTTCGGATCGTAGCCGAAACAGCCCAGCAATTCTGCCCGCTCGGCAATGCCTTCAGGGTTCGCCCGGCTCTTCACCTTCTTCGGCAGTGTCATCGGCGCCCTGCCGTTGAGCCGCCAGAAGGCAAGTTCCGGATGGACCTCGAAGACGCGGTCCTCCAGCACCGGCGCCATCAGCGCGTCGATCTCGCGGATTTTTGGAAAAATGTTGAAGGCCTGCTTGGAGATCTTTTTCGGCGGGTCGGAGGCAGCGAGCGCCAGGGAACAGGCTTTGCAGTAGTCCTCCTCCATCACCGCTGCGCGGGCGGGAATGGAAAACACCGACGACTGGCGCTGTCCGAGCAGCGACCGCACCGCCTTTTCCGCCGCCCGTCCGCTTCCCGTAATCCGCTCCGGCAGGCCGATCGGCATGTCGACGGCGATGATTGCCGGGGCTTCCGGCGCCTTAAGAATATCGGCGAAGCGGGAAAAGGGTTTGAGGACCGTGGCGCCGGGATCTCCGACCGGGTGAAAGGCTGCGATCCAGCCGCCTCTGATGCCGTCGACGCCGGCAACGATGGCCGCCCGATCGGCCATTTCCGTCAGCCGTGTCTGTCAGCCATTGGCGGCCTTGGCGCCGATCCGGCGCATGGTGACCATGGCCATCGGCTTGTCGAGGGCGATCTGTTCGGCGGCGATCGCCAGCTCGTCGTCGCCGCGCTTGACGCTGCGCGAGACAAGTTCGTAAACGGCCGCCGCCGCCCGCGACAGGGCCGCTTCCCGGTCGCGGCCGTCGACGATATGGGCAAGGAACAGCGCGGCAAGGAGGTCGCCCGGCCCGTGCGGCGCTTCCGGCACGACGGTGTGCTCGGCCATGATCGCCTCCGTCCCGGTCACCAGGAGATTGCCGATGCCGCCGCGCAGATAGCCGGGGATCGAGGAGACCAGAACCTGCGCCGGCCCGAGCCCGCGGGCCGCAAGCACCGCCTCGTCGGCGGTGCCCGGTGTCGTGTCGGTGAACCAGCCGAGCTCGAAAAGGTTGGGCGTTGCGATATCGGCGACCGGCAGCAGTTTTTCCTTCAGCGCCTCGGCAACAAGCTCGGGCACATAGAGCGCGCCGCGGTCGCCGGCGATCGGATCGCAGAGATATTTCAGGTCCGGGTTCTTTTCCCGGGCAATGGCCAGAAAGCAGGAGATCGCCTCGGCCTGTTCCGCATCGCCGAGATAGCCGCTGAGGACGGCGCCGACCTCGCCGAGATAGTCGGAGCTGGCGAGATCGTCGAGGATCGCGGCGAAGTCCCGCATCGGCGGGGAAAACCGCGTGGCCGGCCCATGGCCCGGATGCCAGGGCAGCACCACCGTTGGCACGAACCAGACCGGGAAGCCGAAGCGCTGCAGGGCAAAAAGCGCACCCCGTCCGCCCACAGCGCCGCGCGAGACCAGCGAGTTGATGACGACGATGGCGGGTTTCTTGGGCGCAAGCAGCATGTTCGGTCGGTCGTTGGCGCGCGGCAATCGCGCGAATCGCGGAACTGACAGCATTCACCCGGAACGCCCGCTTCGGCAAGCGCTGCGGCGTTGGCGTCAGATCACGGCGAGTTCGCGCACCGGGCTTTCCGCGGCGATCCGGTCGTAGGAAAACACCGACAGATCGAGCGTCTGGTAGGCCCCGGTGGTGATCAGTTCGGCAAGCGCCCGCCCGGCCGCCGGCGCCTGCTGCAGGCCGTGGCCGGAAAAGCCGTTGGCAAAGAAGAAGTTGGACAGCTCCGGATGGGGCCCGAGAATGGCGTTCTGGTCGAAGCGGTTGTAGTCGTAGTGGCCGGCCCAGGCGTTGAGGCACTTGATCGCCTCGAAGGCGGGCACCCGGTGGGCGAGCGCCGGCCAGATCACCTCGTCGAAGAGGTGCCAGTCGGGATCGAAGTCGCCGGGTGCGGCCGGGCCGTCGTCGGGCTCGGCCGGCGACATGCCGGAGATGAAATGCTGGCCCTCGGGCCGCACATAGACGCCGCTCGGATCGACCATCAGCGGCATCGGGCCGAGCTTTTCCCGGCAGTCGAAGACGAAGACGGAGCGCTTGCGCGGCTCCACGGGCAGCGCGACGCCGGCAAGCCCGGCAAGGGCGCCGGCCTCGGGGCCGGCGGCGTTGACGATGATGCCGGCCGGAACGACGGTGCCGTCGGCAAGGTGCACGGCGGTCAGCCGGTCGCCGCTGCGCGAAAAGCCGTGCGCCTCGCCGGTGATGGTCGTGACGCCGTGGGCGGCCGACGCCGAACGCAACAGGGAAAGCAGCGAATGGGCGTCGAACCAGCCCTCGCCGGAGCGCCCGAAGGCACCGGCCGAAAGGTCGTCGACATTGAGGAACGGAAAGGTCTCCGCGAGCACGTCCGGGCCGAGGAGGTCGATGTCGGCGCCGGCGTCCCTCTGGATGCGGTGGTTGGCGGCAAGGATGTCGCGCCCGGCCGGGCCGGCAAGCAACAGATAGCCGTTCTCCTTGAAGGCGATGTCGGCCTCGAAGCCGAAGCGGTCGCGGATCTCGCGGATGAAGGCGAGGCCGAAGCGCGACATGGCGATGTTTTCCGGGGTGGAAAACTGCTGGCGGATCGAGGCGGCGGACAGCGTCGTTGCCGATCGCGCAAAGGTGGTGTCGCGCTCGATCACGGCGATGGAGCCGGTGAACCCGGCCGCCTCGGTCAGGAAATAGGCCGTGCTGGCGCCGATCGCGGCACCGCCGACAATGACCACGTCGAACCCGGTCGTCACTTCTGTCCTCCGACACGCCCAATTTGAGACTGGCACGGTTTGCCGACAACGACTAGTGTCCGGCCAACTCCGTCAGCCCCGAAAGGTAGCACTATGAGCGAACTCTTCCGTCCGCGACGCAGCGTTCTTTATATGCCGGGATCGAATGCCCGGGCACTGGAAAAATCCAAGACCCTTGACGCCGATGCCCTCATCCTCGACCTGGAAGACGCCGTGGCGCCGGAGGAAAAGGATCTCGCCCGCGAGCAGGTCGTCGAAGCGGTCAAATCCGGTGAGTATGGCGACCGGGAACTGATCATCCGCATCAACCCGGCCGGCACGCCCTGGGCCACCGCGGACCTGGAAGCGGCGATCGAAGCCGGCCCCGACGCCGTGCTGGTGCCGAAGGTGAACACTGCGGCCGACATCCACCAGGTCGGCCGCAAGCTCGCCGAGCTCCACGCCGACGCCCATGTGCGCATGTGGGCGATGATGGAAACGCCACTCGCCATGCTCAATGCCGGCGAAATCGCCGCGGCGGCCGCCAGCCAGTACGGACGCCGGCTCGCCGCCCTCGTCATGGGCACCAACGATCTCGCCAAGGACAGCCGGGCCCGCCTGATCGCCGGACGCCAGCCGATGCTGGGCTGGCTCTCCAACACCGTCGTTGCCGCCCGCTCCTACGGCCTCGACATCATCGACGGCGTCTTCAACGACCTCGACGACATGGAAGGCTTTGAGGCCGAGTGCGCCCAGGGCCGCGATTTCGGCATGGACGGCAAGACGCTGATCCATCCGCGCCAGCTCGGGCCGTGCAATGTCGTCTTCGCGCCGCCGGAGGAGGACATCGCCTGGTCGCGCAAGGTCATCGCCGCCTTCGAGGAACCGGAAAACGAGGGCAAGGGCGTGATCAAGATCGGCGGCAAGATGGTCGAGCTGCTGCACCTGGAGATGGCCCGGCGCACGGTCCACATCGCCGAGGCCATCGCCGCGAAGTCCGCCGGCTGAACCGCGCCGTAGCA
>NZ_NPEV01000007.1:98439-125430 GCF_003258835.1 Rhodobium orientis
GCCCATCGGGCGCGGCTGACAGGCGTCGACCGTCGGCTTATGCTGGACGGGCTGAGGATCTTCGGCGGGGTTCGGGAGCCCGGCGGCGATGCGCCTTGCCACCTTCAACCTGGAATCCTTCGGCGGCGAACGGGCCGGCGATCCCGACGTCGCGGCGCGCATTGACGTTCTGAAGCCGCAGATCGAACGGCTGCGCGCCGACATCCTCTGCTTCCAGGAAGTCAACGGCCAGCGGCCCCATGGCGGCGGCCCGCGCCGGCTCGATGCGCTGGACGATCTCGTTGCCGGCCTCGACTGCGCCGGCTTCCACCGGGTCTCCAGCGGCGATCTTTCCAGCGGCGCGGCCGATGTCCACAACCTCGTCGTGCTGTCGCGCCATCCGATCGCTTCGGCCCGCGCCCTCCACCACGACCTCCTCGATCCGCCGACCTGGCGCCGCCGCACGGCCGTCCCGCCCGACGAGACGGCCGGACCGGTGATGTGGGACCGGCCGATGCTTGAGGCGGAGATCGCCCTGCCGGACGGCCGCTCCCTGCACCTTTTCAACGTGCATCTGCGCGCCCCGCTCGCCGCCCCGATCCCCGGCGGTAAGCTGTCGGCGACCTCCTGGGCGCGCAGCGATGCCTGGGCCGAAGGCTTCGCGCTCGCCGCCGTCAAGCGCCTCGGCCAGGCGGTGGAACTGCGGCTCGCCATCGATGCCATCTTCGATGCCAATGACGACGCCCTCATCGCCGCCGTCGGCGACTTCAACGCGGATGCGCTGGAAACCCCGCTGCGCATCGCCATTGCCGGCGAGGACGACACCGGCAACGGCGATCTTGCCGGCCGATCGCTGACCCCGGTGGAGCGCAGCGTCTCCGGCGACCGGCGCTACACCGTGCTGCACCACGGCCGGCCCCTGATGCTCGACCACGTGCTGATCAGCCGGGCCCTGCTCGGCCGCTTCGACGGGGTGGAGATCCACAACGAGACGCTGACCGACGAGCTGGTCGCCCAGGCAACCGGACGCCGGACGCCGGAATCCCACCACGCGCCGGTCGTCGCCCGGTTTGTGGAGTGATTGTTTCTTCCCTTCTATCCAGCCTGAGATCATTACGTGCCGGTCAACAAACTCCGCGTCACCACCGGACTTGATCCGGTGGTCCATGATGCCCCTCGGCAGAAAACGACCTAACTAATTGATCTCAAAAGCCCTATGGATTGCCGGGTCAAGCCCGGCAATGACGCAGAACGAGGTGCACGGCAGGCGCAAGACCGCATATACCGACGTTTCTGACTGCGGTAGGGCGCTCGCTCTTGGCCCGCCCCGCGACGGAAACCTGCTTTCCAGCTCTTTCCTATTTGTCGGCAAGGCTCATGATATAGGCGATGACGTCGGCGATCTCGTCGCGGGTCAGGTGCATGTCCGGCATCGGCGGATGCGGCGTGACGAGGAAGACGGAGAGCCCGTCCGCGGTCACGTCCTCGCGCTCCGCCAGGCTCTTGAAGGTGGGAACGTCCGGGCTCGCGGTCGTCTGGTCGGCCGAGGCCACATGGCAGTTGGCGCACCAGGTCCGGGCGATCCTCTCGCCCGCCGCGGGGTCGCCCGTTCCCTGGCCGAGCGCCGGGCCGGACGCAGCGAAAAGGCCGGCAAGGACGGCGGCGGTCAGAAGCGGAGCGGATCGACGGGCCATCGGCGGTCTCCAATTAAAGGGCGACGAATCGTATTCGAACATGTGCAACGGTCTACTATGGGCCGCGGCGAAGCGGAGGATCAACATGACATTGTGCAAATTTCGGGCACACCCGACCGGCGAGCGCCGGAAGGCGGGGCGAACCCTCCTCAACGCCGCCGTCGCCGCGAGCCTCGCCCTCGTCCCGGCGACCCTCGGATTTCGGCCCGTCGCCGCCCAGCCGGCGATCCTCTCCGGCAACGACCGGGTCCACCCCGTTGCGGCAAACCACGGCATGGTGGCAAGTCAGGAAGAACGGGCGAGCCGGATCGGCCTCGAAATCCTGCAAAAGGGCGGTAACGCCGTCGATGCCGCGGTCGCCGTCGGCTTCGCCCTTGCCGTCACCCTGCCGCGGGCCGGCAATCTCGGCGGCGGTGGCTTCATGATCGTGCATCTGGCTCCGAAGGACGGCCAGGGCACCGGCAAGACGGTCGCCATCGACTACCGCGAAATGGCGCCGGAAGCGGCGTTCCGCGACATGTTCCTCGATAAGGACGGCAACGCCGATAGCGACAAGTCGCGCTATTCCGGCCTTGCCGTCGGCGTGCCCGGCACCGTTGCCGGCCTTGCCCACGCCCAAAAAACCTATGGCAGCGGCAAGTTCACCCTTGCCGAGCTGATCGCGCCGGCCGAGGCGCTGGCGCGGGACGGCATGGCGGTCTCCGACGACCTCGCCTGGTCGCTTGGCCTTGCCATGCTCCGGCTGAAGAAAGACCCGGACGCCGCCAGGATATTCTACAAGCCGAGCGGTGCCCCCTACGGCGTCGGCGATACGCTGGTGCAAAAGGACCTTGCCGACAGCCTTGCGCTCATTGCCGACAAAGGCCCCGACGGCTTCTACAAGGGCCCGGTCGCGGCCGCGATTGCCAGGGCCGTTTCCGAGGCCGGCGGCGCAATGACCGAGGACGACCTTGCCGCCTATGAGGTCAAGGAGCGCGAGCCCGTCCGCGGCACCTATCGCGGCTTCGACGTCGTCTCCATGCCGCCGCCCTCCTCCGGCGGCGTCCATATCGTCCAGATCCTCAACATCCTGGAGGGCTTTCCGCTGGCCGCCTCCGGCTTCGGCAGCGCCGAGACCATGCACGAGATGGCCGAGGCGATGAAGCTCGCCTATGCCGACCGCTCCGAATTCCTCGGCGATCCGGACCATGTGGCGGTGCCGGTCAAGGCGCTGACGGCAACGGCCTATGCGGACGCGTTGAGGAAGACCATCGACAAGGACCGGGCGCGGCCGGCCGTGGAAATCAAGCCCGGCGATCCGGCGCCCTATGAGAGCGCCGAGACGACGCATTTCTCCGTCGTCGATGCCGACGGCAATGCCGTTGCCAACACCTACACCCTCAATTTCTCCTACGGCGTCGGCATCGTCGCCCCTGGCACCGGCATTCTCCTCAACAACGAGCTCGACGACTTTTCCGCAAAGCCCGGTATTGCCAACGCCTACGGCCTGATCGGCGGCGAGGCCAATGCGGTGGCGCCGCGAAAGCGTCCGCTCTCCTCCATGAGCCCGACCATGGTGTTCCGCGACGGCACGCTGGTGCTGGTCACCGGGTCGCCCGGCGGCAGCCGCATCATCACCACGGTGCTGCAGATCGTCCTCAACGTCGTCGACCACGGCATGAACATCGCCGAGGCGACGCTGGCGCCGCGCATGCATCACCAGTGGCTGCCGGACGAATTGCGGGTGGAGGAGGGCTTCAGCCCGGACACCCTCCGGCTTCTCGCCGAGCGTGGCCATGACGTCGTTACGAAAACAACGATGGGCTCGACCCAGTCGATCCGGGTCCGGCCGGGTATGCTGACCGGCGCCTCCGATCCCCGTCGCCGCGGCGCGGCGACCGTCGGCTATTGAGGCGCACCACCAGCGGTCGTGCGACCAGCGGTCCATGGCCGGGGGGCGCATCGCAACCTATCTTGTATACGCATACCTCGTTATTTTCCTGCCTTTGAAAGGATCGACGTGACCAAAGGATCGAGCCTCAGGCGGGGCGGCCTTCTCGCATGCGCCCTTGCCGGTCTGTTTCTGCTTCCGGGAACCGGTTTTGCCGAGGTGCCGCCGGGCGGCTGGCAGAGCATCCACAATGTCGATCACCCGCTGGTCGGCCGGATCTGGTCGCTGCGGGAAAACCGCGAGGTGAGCGCAAAGGAGTTGGTCGACAGCCTTGCCGGCGCAAATTCCGTGCTGCTTGGCGAGATCCACGACAATCCCGACCACCATAGCCTTCAGGCCTGGGCCATCCGCCAGCTCCTCGACCGCGGCGGCCGGCCGGCGGTGGTGTTCGAGATGGTCCCGCAGGATCTTGCCGGAACGCTTGCCGCGTATCTGAAGCGCTCGCGCCGCAATCCGGCCGATCTCGGCAAGGTGCTGGAATGGAACGAGCGCGGCTGGCCCGACTGGAAAATCTACCAGCCGATTGCCGAGGTGGCGCTCGCTGCCAACCTGCCGATCAAGGCTGGTGACGTCGCCCGCGACCTGCAGCGCCAGGTCGGTCAAAAGGGGATCAAGGCGGTCTCGCCCGGCGACCGCGAACGGCTGATGATGGACCGTCCGCTGGAGCCGGCGGCGGAAGAGGGGCTATTGGAAACCCTCCATGCCGGCCATTGCGGGATGATGCCGAAGGAGGCGCTCAGGCCGATGCTCGGCGTCCAGCGCCTGCGCGATGCGGTGATGGCCGACACGGTGCTCCTGGAATCGGCGGAGCAGCTCGGCTCGGTGTTGATTGCCGGCGCCGGCCACGTCCGCCGCGACTGGGCGGTGCCGTGGTACCTGGCCAAAAGGGCGCCGAAGCTGCGCGTCAGGAGCCTTGCCTTCATCGAGGCGATGGCCGACAAGCCTGCTGTCACCGACTATCTGGACGCCGAAGCGGACGGGGTCGGAACCGACCGCCCGATCTACGATTTCGTCTGGTTCACCCCCCGGGCGACCCTCGTCGACCATTGCGCGCAATTGCGCGAGCGCTTCCGCAAGCGCCAGGAAGAGCGTCAGTCCGAGGAGAAGGCGCAGGAAAAAGGCGACGCCGTGGTTGAGGACACGGAACAATAGCCCGTTACCGGGCGTTTTAACGCCGGCGCATCCAGAAACCCGTGCGGTTGACGCGAAAACGCCGCCATTCGGCTCCAAGCTGTGCGCCGCCGTCCCGACGGGCGGTTAGAGCGTATTCCCGAACCGAAGGTCCGCGTCAGCGAAAAGTGGGAACCGGTTTTCGGGCCAGAATACGCGTCAAAACAAGAAATAGAGTGTTTCTGGCGATTCCGTAATCGCATGAAACGCTCGAGGGATTTCGCGAATTCGGACGAGAGGACTTTCCAATGACCACCTTTTTCGGGCTGCGCACCGTTGTTGCTGCGCTCATGATGACGATTGCCGCCGCCGCCTTCCTTCCCGACCAGGCGAAGGCCCAGGACGCCTCCATCACGCTGCGCGTCGGCAAGGTCGGCTTCATCGTCGGCGCCTCCGGCGGCAACGGCGTTCTGTCCTATCGCGGCCAGCAGTATCCGCTCAGTGTCGCCGGCATGAGCGTCGGCCTGACCATCGGCGCCGCCGAGGCCGACCTGGTCGGTGACGTCTACAATCTGCGCCGCGTCAGCGACATCGAGGGCATCTATACGGCGATCGAAAGCTCCATGACCGCCGGCGGCGGCGAGGGCGAGATGCGCCTGAAGAACTCCAACGGCGTGGAGATCTTCCTGCACGGCAAGCAGGCCGGCATCGAGGCCTCGCTGGCGACGTCCGGCGTGCAGATCTCGCTGCGGTAAGGCGCGCGATCCGGCAGGACTGCCGGTCGCCGGAATGGAAAGGACAATGCGGGCCGCCACGGGCGGCCCGTTTCTTTGTGGCAAAGACCGGTGGCGTGAGGCTCAGTAGCCGCCCTTGCGCCGGCTTTCCGGCAACCCGGCGATGCGGCCGCCCTGCTTGGACGGGTCGAGCGGGAAGAGATCGTAGAGATCCTTCTGGCCGACCTTCTCCCCCCACTTGTCGGACATCGCCTTGACGATGGCGCGGGTGTTCGGCTGGGTCTGGTTGTTGTTGAAATATTCGCCGCGCAGAAAGTCGATCACGTCCCAGTGGCGCTCGGTCAGCGTGATGTTTTCCGCCTCCGCCATGTGCACGGCGAGCTCCTTCGACCAGTCGTCCTGGTGTTCCAGATATCCGCTGGCATTGGTTGCGATCTCAGTTCCGTTGAACGTCAAGGACATCGGTCGTTTTCTCCCTGAAAGCACGGCCCGACAGGCGCGCCCGGCGGCGTCCCGTGCCGCCGGCACGCGCTGCCGCCGCAAATACATATTCATATTATAATATTCGAAAGGACGACGAAAAGAGCAAAAAGCGTGGCCCGGGCGCCGTGATACCGGAAAATAATTTCCCAACGGCTTATACAGTAGATTCCGATTTTAAATCAGTCACCTGGAAGCCCGGGGTCGGTATTTGCACGCAGGATTTAACCGCTCGTTAAGGCGGTGGGCCCATTGTAGGCGCCTGATAATCCGAATCCAGCCATGCAAAAAACGATGAACGAACTAGACCTGGCCATGAGTTTTGTCGAGGACGTCAAGAAAAAGACGTCGATCGACGATGTGCGCGATCAGTTCGCCAGGACCATCACCGCCTTCGGTTTCAAGTCCTATCTGATCGCCGGCGTGCCCCTGCCGGGCGAGCGGCTCGACGATTATCACATGGCCTCCGGCCTGCCGCTGTCGTGGTTCGAGCGCTACATGCAGGAGAACTATGTCGGCGAGGATCCGGTCGTCAAAAGGCTGCGCTCCAGTGCCCAGCCCTTCGTCTGGCGCGATACGCTGAACGACCGCACCACCAACGAACTCGGCACCAAGATCATGAACGAGGCCCACGAGCACGGCCTCGGCGACGGCTTCTGCGTGCCGATCCATGGTGCCGACGGCTTCCAGGCCGGCGTCTCCCTCGGCGCCCCCGACGTCGACCTTTCGGAGCGCCACCGCGGCGCGCTGCACCTCATTTCCATCTACGTCCACAACCAGATCCGCGAACTCCTGATGCGCAACCGCGTCGAGCTGCCGTCGGTGCGCCTGACGCCGCGCGAGCTGGAGTGCCTGAAATGGACGTCGGCGGGCAAGACGAGCTGGGAAATTTCCAAGATCCTCAACATCTCCCAGCACACGGTGGACTGGTATCTCGGCTCGCTCGGACGCAAGCTCGGCGCGGTCAACCGGACCCAGGCCGTGGCCGAAGGCTTCCGCCGCGGCTTCCTGCACTAGGCCTCGCCGCAGGCTCGCGCTTCGCCCGATTTCCGCCCAATTCCAGGGCCGCGGGCAGGCCGGCAACACACATCCCGGCCGCGGCCGGTTTCGCCAAAAACCCCCGGACAACCTGGACCTGCAGGGCGCCGTGAGCGGCCGTCTGCGCAGTTTTGCCAATACGGAAAATTAGGGGCTTGTTAACCTTAACGCGCCGGTCATAGTTAACGCCACCTTAACGGGGGCGTACACATGGCATGCGTAATCGAGGGTCATAAGGCCCATTTCTACCGGGACGAGCTGGAAAAAATTTACCGGCTCCGGCATCAGGTCTTCGTCGACGAGCGGGGCTGGAAGGATCTCTGGAAGCCGGACGGCCGCGAGATCGACCAGTTCGATACGGAAAGCGCGGTTCATATCGCAGCGTTCCGCAACGGCGAGGCGGCCGGCTGCGCCCGCCTGCTCCCGACCGTCGGCCCGCATCTCCTGACCGATGTCTATCCCTGGCTCTGCGAAAGGGGCCCGATCCCGCGCGGACCGCACATCATCGAATGGGGCCGCCACTGCGTTGCCAAGGCCTGGCGCGACGGCGGCCAGCCGAGCCGCGTCGGGGCGGAGCTGATCCTCGGCGTCCTGGAATACTGCCTGCCGCGCGGCATCACCGAATGCACCGGCGAGAGCGATCCGGTCTGGATCTCCGGCTTCTTGCAGCTCGGCTTCGACGTCGACCCGCTCGGCCTGCCGGAAGTCATCGACGACGGCCCGGTGGTCGCGGTGAAGATGACCTTCAGCGACAAGACCCTGGAGACCACCCGCAGCGTCGTCGGTATCCCGCACAGCGTGCTGGAGCCGGACCGCGAGGAAATGCCCGTCGGCGAGCTGCGCCTGCAGCACTGACGGTTTCGGCCTTCATGGTTGAAGCAAACGGCGCGGATCCCGTCCGCGCCGTTTTCGCGTTGCAGCATTTCGCGCGCCACCGGGAGCGCCGTCGCTCTTTTCATCCAGGCGGCCTGCGTGTACGACTCGGCAGGTACGAAGTTTTCGGGATGGCCCGCGACGAGACGATATCTCCTCCCTGTCGTTGTCGCGCCGGCCGTTTGACCTGCGCCTGCCGCGGCCGGGAGAATGAGGATATTGCCGAATGCCGATCCAGAAGCTGCTTGTCGCCAACCGGTCCGAAATCGCCATCCGCGTGTTTCGCGCCGCCAATGAGCTGGGGCTGAAGACCGTCGCCGTCTATGCCGACGAGGACAAGCTGGCGCTGCACCGGTTCAAGGCCGACGAGGCCTATCGCATCGGCCAGGGCATGGGCCCCATCGAGGCCTATCTGTCGATCCCGGAAGTCATCCGCGTCGCCCGGGAATCCGGCGCCGACGCCATCCATCCCGGCTACGGCTTCCTGTCCGAGAGCCCCGATTTCGCCGAGGCCTGCGCCGAGGCCGGCATCGTCTTCGTCGGCCCGACGCCGGACACCATGCGCCGGCTCGGCGACAAGATCGCCGCCCGCAATCTGGCGATCGCCGCCGGCGTCCCGGTGATGCCGGCGAGCGACCCGCTCTCCGATGACGTTTCGGACGCGAAACGGGTCGCCGGGGAGATCGGCTATCCGCTGATGCTGAAGGCGTCCTGGGGCGGCGGTGGCCGCGGCATGCGGGTGATCCGGGGCGAGGCGGACCTGGAACGGGAGACCATCGCCGCCAAGCGCGAGGCCAAGGCCGCCTTCGGCCGCGACGAGGTCTATCTGGAAAAGCTGGTGGAGAAGGCCCGCCATGTGGAGGTGCAGCTCCTCGGCGACAGCCACGGCAACATCGTCCACCTCAACGAGCGCGACTGCACCGTGCAGCGGCGCCACCAGAAAGTGGTCGAGCGCGCGCCGGCCCCCTATCTCGACGACACTCGCCGCGCGGAACTGACCGGTTATGCGCTCGCCATCGGCCGCGAGGCCGGCTATGTCGGCGCCGGCACGGTGGAGTTCCTGATGGACGCCGACACCGGCGCCTTCTACTTCATCGAGGTCAATCCGCGGGTCCAGGTCGAGCATACCGTGACCGAGGAGGTCACCGGTATCGACATCGTCAAGGCGCAGCTCAAGATCGCCGACGGCGCGGTCATCGGAACGCCCGATTCCGGCGTCCCGGCGCAGGCCGATATCGAACTGCACGGCCACGCCCTGCAATGCCGGATCACCACCGAGGATCCCGAGCAGAACTTTATTCCCGACTACGGTCGCATCACCGCCTATCGCGGCGCCACCGGTTTCGGCATCCGGCTCGACGGCGGCACCGCCTATTCCGGCGCCGTCATCACCCGGTTCTACGACCCGCTGCTGGAAAAGGTCACCGCCTGGGCGCCGACGCCGCAAGAGGCGATCGCCCGCATGGACCGGGCCTTGCGCGAATTCCGCATCCGCGGTGTCGCCACCAATCTGACGTTCCTGGAAAACGTCATCTCCCACCCGCAATTCCAGAACGCGGACTACACCACCCGCTTCATCGACGAGACGCCGGCGCTGTTCTCCCAGGTCTCGCGCCGCGACCGGGCGACCAAGCTCCTCACCTACATCGCCGACGTCACCGTCAACGGCCATCCGGAGACCCGCGACCGGCCGCTGCCGCCGGCCGAGGCGCGCCGACCCGACATGCCGAAGCCGACCGGAACGCCGCCGGCCGGCACCAAGCAGCGGCTCGATGCCGAAGGGCCGGAAGCCTTCGCGAAATGGATGCGGGGTGAAGAGAAGGTGCTCGTCACCGACACCACCATGCGCGACGCCCACCAGTCGCTGCTCGCCACCCGCATGCGCAGCCACGACATCACCGGCATCGCCGAGACCTACGCCCACGGCCTGCCGGAACTGCTGTCGCTGGAATGCTGGGGCGGGGCGACGTTCGACGTCGCCATGCGGTTCCTCACCGAAGACCCCTGGGAGCGGCTGGCGTCCCTGCGCGAGCGGGTGCCGAACCTCCTTCTGCAGATGCTGCTGCGCGGCTCCAACGGCGTCGGCTACACCAACTATCCCGACAATGTGGTGCGCTATTTCGTCGACCGCGCCGCGAAGTCCGGCGTCGACCTCTTCCGCGTCTTCGACTGCCTCAACTGGGTGGAGAACATGCGCGTTTCCATGGATGCCGTCTGCGAGGCCGGCATGCTGTGCGAGGGCGCCATGTGCTACACCGGCGACATCCTCGACCCCGACCGGGCCAAGTACGACCTGAAATACTATGTCGGCCTTGCCCGCGAGCTGGAGGATGCCGGAGCCCACATCATCGGCATCAAGGACATGGCGGGCCTCCTCAAGCCGGCCGCCGCCACCGTCCTCGTCAAGGCGCTGCGCGAGGCGACCGACCTGCCGATTCATTTCCACACCCACGATACCTCGGGCATTTCCGCGGCAACGGTGCTCGCCGCCATCGATGCCGGCGTCGATGCGGTCGACGGGGCGATGGACGCGCTCTCCGGCATGACCTCCCAGCCCTGCCTCGGCTCCATCGTCGAGGCGCTGCGCGGCGGCCCGCGCGATCCCGGCCTCGATGCGTCGAAGATCCGCGAGATCTCGTTCTACTGGGAAGGCGTGCGCAAGCAGTACACGGCCTTCGAGCCGGACCTGCGCTCCGGCGCCTCGGAGGTCTATTTGCACGAAATGCCCGGCGGCCAGTTCACCAACCTGAAGGAACAAGCCCGCTCCCTCGGCCTTGAGCGCAAATGGCACGACGTCGCCCAGACCTATGCCGACGTCAACGACATGTTCGGCGATATCGTCAAGGTGACGCCGACCTCCAAGGTCGTCGGCGACATGGCGCTGATGATGGTCTCCCAGGACCTCACCGTCGACGACGTGATGGACCCGAAGCGCGACGTGGCGTTCCCGGAATCCGTGGTGCAGCTCATGCACGGCGATCTCGGCCAGCCGACCGGCGGCTGGCCGCCGGCGCTGCAGAAGAAGGTGCTGAAGGCGACCGAGCCGGTGACGGTGCGCCCGGGCTCGCTCTTGAAGCCCTCCGACCTCGATGCCGTGCGCAAGGAGGCGGAAGAGGCGGTCGGGCGCGAGCTCACCGACAACGAACTCGCCTCCTACCTGATGTACCCCAAGGTCTTCACCGAGTTCGCCAAGGCCGAAGCGCTCTACGGCCCGGTGACGGTGCTGCCGACGCCGGTCTATTTCTACGGCCTGCCTGCTGGCGAGGAGATCTTCGTCGACCTGGAGCGCGGCAAGACCCTGGTCATCCGCTGCCAGGCGATCGGCGATGTCGACGATGAGGGCCAGGTGCGGGTGTTCTTCGAGATGAACGGCCAGCCGCGCAACGTCAAGGTGCCGGACCGCGCCCATGGCGCCGGCGACGCCGCCGTCCGCCGCAAGGCCGAGCCGGGCAATGCCGACCATGTGGCCGCCCCGATGCCGGGCGTTGTCTCGACCGTCAACGTCAAGGTCGGCCAGGCGGTGGAGAGCGGCGACATGCTGCTGTCGATCGAGGCGATGAAGATGGAAACCGCGCTCCACGCGGACCGCGAGGGCACCGTCGCAGAGGTCGTCGTCCAGCCCGGCATGCAGATCGATGCCAAGGACCTGCTGATCGTATTCGAGGCCGCCGCCGAGTGATGCGGTCACATTTAGTTGAGTGCCGCGCGGGCTGCACGGCATCGCGCAAGGCTTGACGGCGGTTTCGCCCGCACCAACTTCACGGCAAGAAAGGGTCCGTCCGTTCCTTCGGTAAGCCCCCCGTCTCGCCGGGGACGGTTTCCCTTTCGGCGCTGGAATTCCCTCCCAGCGCCATGCGCCATCATTGCGCAGGCGCCCAGCCTCCCCCCGGGGCTGGGCGCTTTCGATTCCGCGTCCCGCCCCTGATGCGTTTTTGTCCGCGATCCCCTATCAAGGGGAACGCCCTACCGACGATTCTCTTTCCCGGAAACGACGCGCCATGACCGACGCCCTCAAGGTTGCCACCTGGAACATCAACTCCGTGCGCCTGCGCGCCGGTCTCGTCGAACGCCTGCTGACGGAAGAGGCGCCCGACGTGCTCTGCCTGCAGGAGACCAAGTGTCCGGACGCCGCCTTTCCGGAAAAAGGCTTTCGCCAGCTCGGCTACGAGCACATCGCCATGAAGGGCCAGAAGGGCTATCACGGCGTCGCCGTGCTCTCGAAGCGTCCGCTCAGTGCCGTCGATACGCGCGATTTCTGCGAAAAGGGCGATGCCCGCCATCTCGCCGTGACACTCCCCTTTGCCGGCGCGGACGTGGTCATCCACAATTTCTATGTCCCCTCCGGTGGCGACGAGCCGGACCCCAAGGTCAACGACAAGTTCGCCCACAAGCTCGACTTCCTTGCCGAGATGAAGGACTGGCTGACGGGGGACGAGACCGCCCGACCGGCGATCCTCGTCGGCGACCTCAACGTCGCGCCCCTGGAAGAAGACGTCTGGTCCCACAAGCAGCTCCTGAAGGTCGTCAGCCATACCCCGGTGGAGACCGACCTCCTGAAGGCGGTCCAGGTCTCCGGCGGCTGGGTCGACGTCATGCGCCGGACCGTGCCGGAGACGGAAAAGCTCTACACCTGGTGGAGCTACCGTGCGCGCGACTGGCAGACCTCCAATCGCGGCCGCCGGCTCGACCATGTCTGGGCAACGCCCGCCCTCGCCCCGTCCTACCGCGACATGCGGGTGGTGGCCGATGCCAGAGGCTGGGAAAAGCCGTCCGACCACGTGCCGGTGATCGCCCGCTTCGAAGGGTAGAGCGTTTTCGCAACCGCGCGGATTTCTGCGCCGCGAGAATTTTTTCGAACGCCAAGAAAAAAGCCCGGACCGTGCGAAACGGTCCGGGTAGTTATGAAGCCCACCGACAGAGCGGTCACGGCTTGGGAGAGATGAACTTTGACCGCCAGGGATCCGGGCGGTCTCCGGGGCGATGCCACCGGCAATCCGGGTGGTCACGCAAACAACTGCCGGATTCTTCGGCAAACCTGCCGGGAATCCTGGTACCTCGGATTTCTACTCACAAGTTCCGTGCCAACCGCGTCGAATGCACCGAAATACCTGAAAACGCGGGTAAACTCGGAATTGCTCGCATTCTACGTCGCGTGCTGTCGGCGGCCCAGTGACGGCATTCTGCTTTCCGCGTGGGCAGCTGCCTGTTTTTCGACCTCGGTATCGAGGCAGTTCGCCGGTCCCGTTCTGAGGCGAGGCGAGGCGATGCGGGCCGCGCCGGGCATCGGCTCCGATAGATGCGTCCGGCGGCTATGGCCCGCCGCGCGAGCCGCGTCGGAAGGGGGCTCACGAGAGCACAAAAAAACGCCGGGGGACGGATCCCCCGGCGCCTGTCTGGTGTCGGTTTCGGCTGGGCGTCAGACGCGCTGGCTGCCCGTGCCGAATTCCGGATAGGCTTCGACGCCGATTTCCGCCTTGTCGAGGCCGGCATATTCTTCCTCGGCCGAGACGCGGATGCCGATGACCATCTTCAGGATGACCCAGGCGACGAGCGAGACGACGAAGGCGAACACGCCGTAGGCGACGATGCCGATGGCCTGGACGGCGAAGCTGGCGTCGCCGTTGGTGATCGGAACCGCGATCGTGCCCCAGATACCGGCCAGGAGGTGGACCGGGATGGCGCCGACCACGTCGTCGATCTTCAGCTTGTCGAGCAGCGGCACGGCGAAGACGACGATGACGGCACCGACACCACCGATGATGATCGCCATCAGCGGGCTCGGGGTCAGCGGTTCGGCGGTGATCGAGACGAGGCCGGCCAGGGCGCCGTTGAGGGCCATGGTGATGTCGACCTTACCGTAGAGGATCTGGGTCAGGATGATCGCGACGACGACACCGCCGGCCGCGGCCAGGTTGGTGTTGGCGAAGATGCGCGACACGTCGGCAGCGTCCGAGGCGGTGCCGAGAGCGAGCTGCGAGCCGCCGTTAAAGCCGAACCAGCCGAGCCACAGGATGAAGGTACCGAGCGTGGCGAGCGGCATGGACGAACCCGGAAGGGCGTTCACTTCGCCGTTCGTGCCGTACTTGCCGGAACGGGCGCCGAGGATGAGGGCACCGGCGAGAGCGGCCCAGCCGCCGACCGAGTGCACGAGGGTCGAACCGGCGAAGTCCTGGAAGCCCATGTCCTGGAGCCAGCCCGCGCCCCACTTCCAAGAACCGGCGAGCGGATAGATGATGCCGGTCAGGAGGACAGTGAAGATCAGGAACGGCCACAGCTTGATGCGCTCGGCGAGCGTGCCGGAGACGATCGAGGCGGTGGTGGCGCAGAACACCATCTGGAAGAACCAGTCGGACGGCACCGAATAGCCGCCGTCGGCGGTCGAGCCCGCGCCGGCCGCCGGCCAGCTATAGGGTCCGGGGGTGCCGAACCAGCCGCCATTGGCGGCAACGTCGGTGTACATCAGCGCGTAGCCGACGACCCAGTACATGATGCCGGCGATCGCATAGAGCGCGATGTTCTTCAGAAGCTGCATCGAGACGTTCTTGGAGCGGACGAGACCGGCCTCGAGCATCGCGAAGCCGGCGGCCATCCACATCACCAGGAAGCCCATGGACAGGAACAGGAAGGTGTTGAAGATGTATTGGGCTTCGGCGGAAAGCGTGCCGGAACCGGCGGGTGCGGCCTCGGCCGTGGTCGCGGCCGCGTCCTGGGCCAGCGCCGGGTCGGCAAATGCCGCCAGCGCCGTAAGCGCCGTCACAGTGGAGAGGATAGAAAGGGGTTTCATGGCTGTCTCCTGGATATGATACGCGACGCTTACAGCGCGGCTGCGTCCGCTTCGCCCGTCCGGATGCGGACGGCCTTGACGAGATCAACGACAAAGATCTTGCCGTCACCGATCTGGCCGGTCTTGGCAGCGCCGACGATCGCGTCGACCGCCGCATCGGCGCGGTCGGCCGGAACGGCGACTTCGATCTTCAGTTTCGGAAGGAAGTTCACCGCGTATTCCGCGCCACGGTAGATCTCCGTGTGGCCCTTCTGACGCCCGTAGCCCTTGACCTCGGTGACGGTGAGCCCCTCGATGCCGATGCTCGTCAGTGCATTGCGCACCTCCTCGAGCTTGAACGGCTTGATGATGGCCATAACGATTTTCATGTGCGGCTCTCCCGCTCGCTTTGCCCGCCGTCGACTCTCACGACGGACTTCGTTGCCTTGAGACCGGCCGCAATGACCGGGCTCCGTTTACTGGGGTCGACCGGAAGGGTTTGCAGCCTCCGATTCCGGTCGCGACCGCGCGGCTACTTTCAAGCCGTGTGCCAAAGGGGAAAAACCGCCAAGAATCAACGGTCTGTTAAGAACTGACGCAAAATTGCGCGTATCCAGCGTGGATACACTGCTCAAAAATCATGCAAAAACGGAAAAATGCACAAGGAAGATGCGAATTCGTGCGCCAACGCACAAATCCGAATCGCTCACCATGTCGGATGTCAGCGGGTGATCCGCAAGAGGCCTTCCTGGACGACGCTGGCGACCAGCGTGCCGTCGCGCGTGAACACCAGCCCGCGCCCGAGGCCGCGCCCGGCCGACGTGTTCGGCCCGTCCTGGGCATAGAGCAGCCAGTCGTCGGCCCGGAACGGCCGGTGGAACCAGATCGCATGGTCGAGGCTCGCCGGCTGCAGGTCCTTGTCGAACACGGACCGGCCGTGGGCGAACAGGGCCGTATCGAGCAGCGTCATGTCCGAGGCGTAGCCGAGCACGCAGTCGTGGATGTCCTGGTCGTCCGGCAGGGCTCCGGTGGCGCGGATCCACACATGCTGGGCCGGCGGGAACTTCTCGCGGCTGTGGTAGTGGGCGAGATTGACGGGCCGCAGCTCCAGCGGCCGCTCGCGCTCCCAGTAAAGACGCACATTCTCCGGCGCGTTTTCCAGGAAATAGTCGCGCATCTCCGCCTCGCCCGGCAGCTCTTCCGGCATCGGCACGTCGGGCATGGCGACATGGTGGTCGAGCCCCTCCTCGCGGACCTGGAACGACGCCCCCATGGAAAAGATCGCCTTGCCGTGCTGGACGGCGACCACGCGCCTGGTGGTGAAGGAGCGGCCGTCGCGGATGCGGTCGACCTCGTAGACGATCGGGACGGTCGGATCGCCGGGCCTCAGGAAATAGCCGTGCATGGAATGCACCGGCCGGCCGACGACGGTGCGCGATGCGGCGACCAGCGCCTGGCCGACGACCTGTCCGCCGAAAACGCGCTGCCAGCCGACCTGCGGGCTCATGCCACGGAACAGGTTGTGTTCGATGCGCTCAAGATCGAGTATCGACAGAAGCGTTTCGACGGCGGTCGACATGGCGGCGGTCCGGACTATGTTTTGACAGGGCGGGCGGAGCCAGACTAGCCGTGTTTGGCCGCGCAAAGTCAAGCCGCCGCGCCACCAAGGGAGAGGGCAGGATGCCGACAGCAGGGACGACCGCAGGGACCGGGGATCTCGACGTTTTCATCGCCGGCGGCGGCTATGTTGGCCTGTCGCTTGCCGTGGCGCTGAAGAAGGCCGCACCCGGCCTTGCCGTTGCCGTTGCCGATGCGCGCCCGCCCGCAGCGTTCGATAAGGACGAACGGGCCTCCGCCTTCGCCGCCGCCGCCTGCCGGCTGTTCGACACCCTCGGCGTCTGGCGCGACATCCGCGACGAGGCGCAGCCGATCACCGACATGATCGTCACCGACAGCCGCCTGCGCGACATGGTGCGCCCGGTCTACCTCACCTTCGAGGGCGACCTGGCGCCCGGCGAGCCCTTCGCCCACATGCTGCACAACCGGATTCTCGTAAAAGCGCTTCTGGGTGCCGCCGAAAAAGCCGGCGTGGAACTGCTGGCGCCGGCCCCGGTCGACGATTTCTCCACCGGCGACGAGCACGTCACCATCCGCCTCAAGGACGGCAGTGAGCGCACCGCGCGCCTGCTGGTCGCCGCCGACGGGGTGCGCTCGCGGCTGCGCGACCTTGCCAATATCCGCACCGTCAAATGGGACTACGGCCAGTCCGGCATCGTCACCACCGTCGCCCACGAGCGGCCCCACCACGGCCGCGCGGAGGAGCATTTCCTGCCCTCAGGACCGTTTGCCATCCTGCCCCTGAAAGGCGACCGCTCGTCCCTTGTCTGGACGGAAAAGCGCGGCGAGGCGGAGCGGCTCGTTGCCGGCGACGACTTCACCTTCGAGCTGGAACTGGAGCGCCGCTTCGGCCGCCACCTCGGCAAGCTGCGCCTCGACGGGCCGCGCCAGGCCTATCCGCTCGGCCTGACCCTTGCCCACAGCTTCATCGCGCCGCGCCTGGCGCTTGCCGGCGACGCCGCCCACGGCATCCATCCGATCTCCGGCCAGGGCCTCAATCTCGGCTTTCGCGACATCGCCGCGCTCGCCGAGATCGTCGTGGAAACCCACCGTCTCGGCCTCGATGTCGGCTCGATGGAGGTGCTGGAGCGCTACCAGAGCTGGCGCCGCTTCGACACCTGGCAGATGGGCGTCGTCACCGACGTGCTCAACCGGCTGTTCTCCAATGACAACGACCTCATTCGCGCGGTCCGGGATTTCGGCCTCGGTGTCGTCGACCGGCTTCCGGGCCTGAAGAAGGCGTTCATCGGCGAGGCCGCCGGCATGGCCGGTAACGTGCCCCGGCTCCTGCGCGGCGAGGCGCTCTGAGGCTCCGCCACGCCGGCCGGCCCGGATATCCCGTCAGCCCTCGATGACCTGTTGTGACCGGACCGGGCGCACAGCGGGCAGCCGCATGACCGTGCCTGCACGTAACATCCCGTCGCGGTATTTATTTGTCCAGGTTCCCGGCAATCATACGAAGCATAGCAATCCGAATATTACGATGTGTCGAAATGATTTATTTAGAGTTTCGCCGTAGTTTTGGTTAATCGGATAGCATGCAGAGAGAAAAAAGATGGGCCGCCAGCTGCCGGGTCCGCATCACTGCGTGACCCTGGGGATCTCCGAAGCGCTGAATGTCTTCAAGTTCCTGAAGGAGGAGTGCGAAGACGGCGCCAGTTTCGGCAAGACCGATCTCGATGCGTTGATGCAGAAATATCTTGTGAAGATGTCACGGGAGATGGGTCGGTACTACGAATCGAACGCGCGCTGTTATTCGTCGATCGAAACCGACTATCCGATCTTCAACCCGCGAAAGCTGGCCCACAGCCTGCTGACGGAACATTTGCGCCAGCCGATCCTGTCGAGCTTCAAATTACAGACCCAGGACGCCTCCAAGAGCTGGATCACCTTCTTCGTGCACGGCCTGATGAATTTCGCCACCCACGAGATCGGCACAGATCTGCCGGCGGCCGTGGCCAAGCGCTACAACACCCTCGCCTTCACCAATTCCCAGAACATAACGATCGGCACCTGCCTGCAGGATGAGGGGATCTCGGCGATCCTTGCCGCGTTCGTGAAGAAATTCCGCCCCGTGCTGATCAACGAGGAAATCCTCGACCGGCTGACCAAGTTCATCAACAAGGAAATGGATGAACGCTTCGAAAGCCGCGGCCCGAGCCGGCTTCACGTCAACAACAAGGAAGTGACGGTCTTCTTCACCAAAGCGATCGGCTGAGGGCGAAGCGCGGCGTTTTCCAGGCTTCTTATGGTGCCAGGCATCCGAGGTCGTCGGCCATGTCCCGGAAGGCGCGGTGGAGCCGGTCCGCATCGCGCGTTCCCTGTGCCGTGACGATGGCGCCTTGCCACTCCGTCACGGTGCGCTCGGCCCGCCGGCGCGCCACGTCGGTGGCAACGCCGGTGTCGACGAGCGTCTCCTGCAGGCGGCGCTCCAGCATCTCGAAGGCTTCGCCGGCGCGGCGGGCCGTATCCTTGTCGAATGCGGAAAAGTCCCGGATCGCCGCCGCGATCTGGCAGCCGTGCTTGTCGTAGTCCTCGCTGCCTTGCGCCATCACCCCGAGGATCGCCGACAACCGCGCCGTGGCCGGTGCGCCGGTTCCCTCGATCTCGTCGAGCTTGCGTTCCACGTCGTCCACGAACATGTCGGCAACGGCACGGGCAAGCGCCGCCTTGCTCTTGAAATAGTAATAGACATTGCCGAGCGGCACGTCCGCCTCGGTGGCGATGTCGGCAAGGCTGGCGCCCGCGTACCCTTTGGTCCAGAACAGCTTGGCGGCTGCCTCGACCAGGCGGTTGCGTTTGTCGGCGGCGGTTTTTCGGGCCATATCCAATTTATCCAGGGCTCGTCGATTAAGTCAGGCTTCCAACGCCGGGGGGGTGCCATTGTTCCCTTTGCCGCCAAAATGCCAAATTGTGGGTGGCAACGCCGCAACGCCGGGGATACGGTCCGGCCATGACCAGACGCACCATCCTGATCACCGGCTGTTCCTCGGGAATCGGCGCCGCGGCGGCGCGGATCCTTCATAGCGAAGGCTGGCGGGTTTTCGCCACTGCGCGCAAGGACGCGGACCTCGCCCGGCTCAAGGACGAGGGGCTGGAGGCGTTCTATCTCGACTACACCAGGCCCGACTCCATCGAGGCCCTTGCCGGGGAGGTGCTGGCGCGCTGCGACGGCAGGCTCGACGCGCTCTTCAACAACGGCGCCTACGGCCAGCCCGGCGCGGTGGAGGACGTGCCGGTGGCGGCGCTGAGGGCGCAGATGGAGGCGAATTTCTTCGGCTGGCACGACCTCACCTGCCGCATCATCCCCGCCATGCGGGCGGCGGGGGGCGGGCGGATCGTCCAGTGCTCATCGGTTCTGGGGTTGGTCGCGATGCGCTACCGCGGCGCCTATGTGGCCTCAAAGTTCGCCCTTGAGGGCCTCACCGACGTCATGCGCCAGGAGCTGCGCGGCTCGGGCATCCATGTGGTGTCGATCGAGCCGGGGCCGATCGCAACCAGGTTCACCGAGCACTCAAAGCGCGCCTTCGTCGCCAATATCGACCTGGAGAACTCCGCCCACAGCGACTACTACGCGTTTCGGCTGAAGCAGTTCGACGAGGGCGGCGACACGCGCTTCGAACTGCCGCCGGAGGCGGTCGTCGCCAAGCTGAAGAAGGCGCTGGAAAGCCCCAGCCCGAAGCCGCACTACTACGTCACCTTCCCGACGCACCTGATGGCGTTCCTGCGCCGCATCCTGCCGACGCGGCTGTTCGATGCCTTCCTGGTGCGCGTGGTCTGAGGCGATCCCGGTGCCTCAGCCGGAGGCCTTCCAGGCGATGATCGAGGCGTAGAGGTCGTTGTAGTCGTCGTCGTTGGAGTCTTCCAGGAGCAGGTTGTAGCCCTGGCCGATGATCGCCCCGGTATCGGAGGGAACGCTGTAGGGCTGCAGCACCGTCTTGATGGTGTCGGAGCTGGCGATGGTGATTTGGAGCTGCATGTTGCTGCCGACCACCTGCTGGTAGCCGGTCGACAGCGGCGGCATGAAGGACTGGGACGCGTTGCACTGGTTGTCCACATAGGTCTTGGAGTCGTCCTTCAGGGTCACGCAGATGTTGAAGGCGGCCTGGGTATTGATGTTCCAGGCCATGTACCAGTTTTTCGGAATGCTCTGCAGCAGGATCGTCTTTGACGCCATGTCGTGTCCCTTTCGTTTGCCGGCACGAATGCCTGAAAGCGCTTCGGCAAAAAGCGCGAAGCGGTCCAGAGCCGGCTCCCGGGAAGCGGGAACCGGTTTTCGAAAACCTACCTGTTAAAATAAACGCCTAGCCGCCGGACGGGCCCGGCATTGCCTGCTGGGTCTCGAGGACTTCGGCCGCCCGCTTGGCCAGCACTTCGCGCACCTCGTCCTCGCTGTGCGGCTTGCCGTTCTTCAACTCCGTCAGGTTGGGCTCGATCGGAATGAAGATGTCGTCGTCGCCGTGCAGCCACAGGGCGGTGAAATGGACCCCGGGCGCTTCCAGCAGCCGGGCCTCGTAGTCGCCCTTCTGCACCGCATCGAGATCGAGGGCGCGGGTGAGCCCGGCGGCCATGGCGCCGGCCCGCGGTCCCTCGTGAAAGGCGACCACCCTTGCCGCGCCGCCGTCGGCGGCGAGTTCGGCTTCGGCGCGCATCGTCTGCGCGTCGCCGACCAGATGCCGCCAGTTGCCCGGCCGGCTTTCGGCGAGCGGCGCGCCGCCGGCGAGCGCCTCCAGGTCCGGATACCAGACCCGGATGGCATTGCTGACGACGGTTCCGCCGGCGGCGAACCGTTGCTCGAGGCTGGTCGCCATCGACGTGTCGCGTTCGGCGAGAAACTCCTCGACCGCGGCGCCGGCGTTTTTGGGGCTGTCCTGTGCGAATCGGATGGGCATCTCGGGTCCAGCTCAGCTGCTAAGGGTCGGTTTGGTGTAGTAGGTGTGGGTCCACGTCCCGCCGCCATGATATTGCGCGGGGAAGTCGGTGAGCGGCATGGACGTCTTTCCGTAGATGGAATCTTCCAGGTAGATCGTCACCTTGGTCGGGTCGCCATCGGGGTAGGAGTAGCCGGTGATCGACAGGAAGTGGGCGCCGCCGCCGGTCCAGGCGACGCGGACGCAGACCGGGACGCCGGTGTTGAGCTGGCTCTCGATCGTCGACGCGGTCGCCGTGCCGGAGACCATGCTCGCGAAGGATTTGGTGTAGGTCAGGGACTTGTCGAGATAGCCGTAGACATTGCACGGCCCCGGCACCGGGTTGTTGCAGCAATTGCTGTAGCCGAGGCAGCCATTGGCGGTGTCGCACTGGGTCCAGCTTCCGGTCTGGAAGAACAGGCCCACCGACGTGCCGACCGCGGACCAGCACCAGTTCGTCTGCTGCTGGTGCTGCATGTTGAGCGGCAGGATCCGGCAGACGACATGGGCCCAGACCTTGGCCGCCAGTTTCGCCCGTGCGGGGATATCGACGGCCAGACGACCGAATTTCTGCGTAAAGTCAGCCGCCGTCACCGAACTGCGCGCCATCGTTCCACCTCGATCCATTGGTGCGGAAGATCGTGGCTATGACTATGAGGCGCATATTCGGAACAATCAACTATAAAGTGTATCACAAATTTGCAATTCGGTTGTGCGGCGCAGCGCGCATCCCGGCCTGTCAAAGGGATTTCCCCGTCGACTGGCCCTAACCGATGTTGCGAGGCGATTGCGACAACGCCGGCGCCGGCCTATCCTCGGTGAAACTCCGGCGGAGACCCTATGGAACCCTTCTTCTACAATCTGGTGCCGTTTGCGATCGCCGCGGTCGCGCTCGTGCTCGTCCTCGGCCTCTTCAACATGATGCGCGGCGGCAGTGCCAACACCTCGCAAAAGCTGATGCGCGCCCGCGTCATCTTCCAGGCCGTGGCGCTCGTCATCGTCATGGCGGCGATCTATTTCATGCAGAAATAGCGCTCCGGTCCCGCACCGATGCCGGCAGCCTGTGCGGGGCATGCCCATCGCCCCGTCCGTGCCGCACAGCCAGGATGCGCTGCCCATGTTCATTCCGCTCTATGACGACAACCCGCTGCGCTCCATCGGGCGGCAATATGTGACGCTGGCGCTGATCGCGGTCACCACGCTCATCTTCGTCGTCTTCCAGAGCGGCATCGTCCTTCATGCCGACCGCGCCGCGGCGCTCTCCTACGGGTTGATCCCCGCCGTCGTCACCGACTACCGGGTGCTGCCGCCGGGCTACGAGCAGATCCCGGAATGGGCGACCTTCGTCACCTACGCCTTCCTGCACGGCGACTGGCTGCACCTTGCCGGCAACATGCTGTTCGTCTGGGTGTTCGGCGACAATGTGGAGGACGCCCTCGGCCATGTCCGCTACCTCGCCTTCTACCTCATCTGCGCCGCAGCGGCCGCCGGCGTCCATGTGCTCTTGCTGCCGCAGTCGGAATCGCCGCTGATCGGCGCGTCGGGCGCGGCGTCGGGCATCGTCGCCGCCTATCTGTTGCTGCATCCGAACGTGCGCCTGTGGGTGCTGGTCTTCTACAAGATTCCCATACCGATCACGGCCGCCTGGGCGCTCGGCGCCTGGATCGGCCTGCAATTGCTGAACGCCTTTTCCGGCGGCGACGCGCCGGTCGCCTGGTGGGCCCATGTCGGCGGGCTCCTTGCCGGCGCCGTCCTCATCGTCGTGATGCGCCGGCCGGGCGTGCGGCTGTTCGACCGCAACCTTGCCCGATGAGCGGCCGAACAAACGCGTTTCGGGCAATCTTTCGGCGGCAAACCGGGCGTGTGTCGCCGCCTGGATGCGACCCATTGCGCGAATCAGTGTGCACTGCGGCAAGCGCCGGAGCGCGAGCGTTGACACCCCGATTGCCCATCATTACGGTCGCCCCCGCCTTTGCGTTGAAACCGGGCCGAAAGCGCGCAAGCGAGCGTGGTGCCGCGGTTTCGCGACAGTGTTGAGAGTTTTGCATGGAATGCCGCCGGAAACGACGTCCGGCGCCAAGGGAGGTTCGAGGGAATGAAGGTTCTCGTACCGGTCAAGCGCGTGATCGACTACAACGTCAAGGTCCGCGTGAAGCCTGACGGATCCGGCGTCGATCTGGCCAACGTCAAGATGTCGATGAACCCGTTCGACGAGATTTCCGTCGAGGAGGCGATCCGCCTGAGGGAAGCCGGCAAGGCCGAGGAGATCGTGCTGGTCTCCATCGGCCCGAAACAGGCCCAGGAAACCATCCGCACCGGCCTTGCCATGGGCGCCGATCGCGGCATCCTGGTGGAGACCGATGCCCCCGTCGAGCCGCTCGCCGTCGCCAAGATCCTGAAGGCCATCGTCGAGGCCGAGGAGCCGGGTCTCGTCATCCTCGGCAAGCAGGCGATCGACGACGACAGCAACCAGACCGGCCAGATGCTCGCCGCCCTCCTCGGCTGGGCCCAGGGCACCTTTGCCTCCAAGCTGGAGTTCAAGGACGACGGCACGGCGGACGTCACCCGCGAGATCGATGGCGGCCTGCAGACCATCAATCTGAAGATGCCGCTGGTACTGACCACGGATTTGCGCCTCAACGAGCCGCGCTACGCCTCGCTGCCGAACATCATGAAGGCCAAGAAGAAGCCGATCGACATGAAGACGGTGGACGACTACGGCGTCGACATCGCGCCGCGCCTTGAGGTGGTCAGCACCGTCGAGCCGCCGGCGCGCGAGGCGGGCGTCCGCGTCGAGAGCGTCGCCGAACTGGTCGACAAGCTGAAGAACGAAGCCGGCGTCCTGTGACGCTCCGGAGCGTCGGGCGAAAAAGCGGAATCCGGTTTTTCGACAACCCGACGCGGCAAAATAGAGACCAAGATCATCAGGCGATTCAGATGAATCGGCTGATGATCTGGACCGCAACGGGAGAGACAGGGCAATGACCACGCTGCTCGTCGCCGAACACGACAATGCCAGCCTCAGCGACCAGACCGCCAAGGCACTGACCGCGGCCGCCGATCTCGGCGGCGACGTCCATATCCTCGTCGCCGGCAAGGACGCCCGACCCGCCGCCGAGGCCGCCGCCAAGCTTTCCGGCGTCGCCAAGGTGCTGCTCGCCAACGGCGATGTGCTCCTCAACGGCCTTGCCGAGCCGACCGCGGCGCTGATCCTCGGCCTTGCCGACGGATACGACGCCATCGTCGCCCCGGCGACCACCGCCGGCAAGAACGTCCTGCCGCGGGTCGCGGCCCTCCTCGACGTCATGCAGGTCTCCGACATCACCAGGGTCGTGGCGCCGGACACCTTCGAGCGGCCGATCTATGCCGGCAACGCCATCCAGACGGTCAAGGCGCTCGACGCCAAGAAGGTCATCACCGTGCGCACGGCCTCGTTCCAGGCCGCCGGCGAGGGCGGGTCTGCCGCGATCGAGGAGATCGCCGTGCCGGAGGATCCGGGCCTTTCCGGCTTCGTCGGCAACCGGCTGTCGGAATCGGAGCGCCCGGAACTGACCTCGGCCAAGATCATCGTCTCGGGCGGCCGCGGCGTCGGCTCCGACGAGAACTTCGAAAAGGTGATCACGCCGCTCGCCGACAAGCTGGGCGCTGCCGTCGGCGCCAGCCGCGCCGCGGTCGATGCCGGCTTTGCGCCGAACGACTGGCAGGTCGGCCAGACCGGCAAGGTGGTGGCGCCGGAGCTCTACATCGCCTGCGGTATCTCCGGTGCGATCCAGCACCTGGCCGGCATGAAGGATTCCAAGGTCATCGTCGCCATCAACAAGGACGAGGACGCGCCGATCTTCCAGGTCGCCGACTACGGGCTGGTCGCCGACCTTTTCGACGTGATCCCGGAGCTGGAAGCCGAACTCGACAAGGTCAAGGGCTGAGCGTCCCGGCAACGGACAACGTGCCTTCGATAAAGGGATGGACAGGGCCGCGGAAATTGCGTCGAATTGTCGTGCCGGTGCGGCGGCCCGGACATTGCCGTTTCATATAACGGCGGCAAGAATACCGTCGATACTCCCGGCGCCGACACCGGCGGGCGGGCTTGCGGATCACCGAAGGGACCGAAGAGAGCAATGGACGTAAATATTCAAAAGGTCGGGGTAATCGGCGCCGGCCAGATGGGCAACGGGATTGCCCATGTCAGCGCTCTCGCCGGCTATGACGTCCTTCTCAGCGACGTCTCGCTGGATCGCTGCCAGGCGGCGCTGGCGACCATCAACGGCAACATGACGCGCCAGGTCGCCAAGGGCAACATCTCCGAGGAGGACCGCAAGGCGGCGCTGGATCGGATCAAGCCGACGGAAAAGCTGGAAGACCTCGCCGACGTCGACATCGCCATCGAATCGGCGGTGGAGAACGAGACCGTCAAGCGCAGCATCTACGCCAAGCTCTGCCCGCACCTGAAGCCGGAGGCGATCCTCGGCACCAACACCTCGTCGATTTCCATCACCCGGCTGGCGGCTTCCACCGACCGGCCGGAGCGCTTCATCGGCGTTCATTTCATGAACCCGGTGCCGGTGATGGAGCTGGTCGAGCTGGTGCGCGGCATCGCCACCGAGGACGAGACCTTCGACCACTGCCGCAAATATGTGGAAAGCGTCGGCAAGACGGTGGCCGTCGCCGAGGATTTCCCGGCCTTCATGGTCAACCGCATCCTGTTGCCGATGATCAACGAGGCGATCTACACGCTCTATGAGGGCGTCGGCTCGGTGGAGGCCATCGACACGGCCATGCGCCTCGGCGCCAACCACCCGATGGGCCCGCTGCAGCTCGCCGACTTCATCGGTCTCGACACCTGCCTGTCGATCATGCAGGTGCTCTATGAGGGCCTTGCCGATTCCAAGTACCGGCCGTGCCCGCTGCTGGTGAAATATGTCGAGGCCGGCTGGCTCGGCCGCAAGACCCAGCGCGGCTTCTACGACTACCGCGGCGAGGAGCCGGTGCCGACCCGCTGAGGCGTTTCCGGCAGTGGACGGCAACCGTCCCGGCGTCGCGTGCCGGCGGATAAGTTCATTTGAATTCATAGAGATGGGATACGGCGGATAAGCGCGATTGCCGCTTTTGCGATCCGTTAACCCTCCCCGTTGGTCGTTCCGGGTGCCGTTGCAGCCAGCCCGGTTGGCAACCTTTCGTTAATCCGCCCGGCCGAGACTGGGGCCTCGAAAGGACCGACCCGATGAGTATCGCCGCATCCTACGCCGTCACCACCCAGGCCCAGACCCAGATCGCCATGCAGACCGCCATGGTGAAGCAGGCCCATGAGGCGGACCAGTCGATTGCGAACGTTCTGGAGCAGGCGGTGGAAGCGGGTCAGCAACTCGCCTCCGCTCCGCCGCCCGGCATGGGCGCCAGCGTCGACGTCAGCGCCTGAGCAAAAAGCCCGGACTGTCCGCCGTTCTCCCAAAGCAAGCCCGGCATTTTCGACGCGCGCCGCACTGGATTGCTTCGCTGCGCTCGCAATGACGGTTTCATCAACAGTTTCAACGTCATTGCGAGGAGGCCATCAGGCCGACGCGGCAATCCATTGAGCGTTGGCGGTAGGCTCGCGCTTCTCTTGGTCGCGTATGGACCTGCTCAACCCTCCACCGTCACCCCGGCCTTGAGCCTTGGTGCGGCGTCGATGATCCGGGCCAACGCGCGACCAGATCATCACCGGACATACCGTATGGACAGGGGCATTGGCCCCCGCTTCAAGTGTTTGTCCCGGGGAGATGATTGACAGGTGTTCGGGGACATGGCTGACAGTCATTGATGATCGTTTCGGGTATGGTTGAGGTCAATGGTTGCGATATGCGTTGCACCGAAGCAGACGCGATAG
>NZ_NPEV01000080.1 GCF_003258835.1 Rhodobium orientis
CGGAAGGTCTGCGAGCAGGTGCCGTGGTGGCGGTAAAAGGCCCCGACCGTGGCAAAGGCCGACGACCGGCCGGCCTTCACCTCCTCATACTCCCTGATCAGGAAACGCCACTTCTGAACATAGTTCCGTTCAATCGTCCGGTCATAGCTGTTATCGCGCATGGGTCGCTCCTTTCCGCAATCCCATCAGCGAATATCTGAACTCGCACAATTGCGAGCGCAGCGAAGCAATCCAGGGGCCCTTGTCACGAACGTATGCTATTTCAGGCGCTTAGAGCGGGCGGTCTTGTCGTCTCCGCTCAGGCGCCGGCACGCTCGCGCCGGGCCGCCTTGCGGTCGCGGAAGGTGGAGGAGCTGGTGCGGGCAAGGAAGATGACGGGCAGCAGCCCGACGGCGACGATGGCAAGCGCCGCCACCGCCCCGCGCTCGAACGCTTCCTGGGAGGCGGCAGCATAAACCGTCGTCGACAGGGTCTCGAAGTTGAAGGGGCGCAACAGGATCGTCGCCGGCAGCTCCTTCATGCATTCCACGAACACCAGCATGGAGGCCGTCGCCAGCGCCGGCTTGATCATCGGCATGTGGATTTCAACGAGGCTGCGCGCCGCCGTACGCCCGAGCGCCCGCGACGCCATGTCGAGGTTCGGCGAGACTTTTTGCAGGCCGCTCTCAAGGGTGCCGAAGGCAACCGCCAGGAACCGCGTCGCGTAACCATAGACGATGACGGCGCCGGAGCCGGTGAGGAGCAGACCGGTGGAGATGCCGAAGGTCGCGCGCATGGTGCCGTCGAGGAAATTGTCGAAGGCAGCGCTCGGAATGAGGATGCCGACGGCCAGCACCGTGCCGGGCACTGCATAGCCGATGGTGGAGAACCGGGCGATCGTGTGGATCAGCCGGTTCCGTCGGAGCCTCAGCGTATAGGCGACGAGGAGGCCGGTCAGAACGGTCAGCACCACGGCGGCGAGCGACAGGCCGATGCTGTTCACGACGGCGGAGAGGAACCCCGGCGCGCTGAGCTGTTCCAGCCGCCGCGAGGCGACGTCGGCAAGGACGCTCGCCGGAACCAGGAAGCCGAGGACGATGGGCGCCGAACAGGCGAGGATCGCGAGTGCCGCCTTCCAGCCGGTGAGCCGGTAGTTCGGCAGCATCCGGTAGCGGCTGGAGGTCTGGTGGTAGCGCTGGTGCCGGCGCGCGAAGCGCTCCAGCCAGATCAAAAGGAACACGATGACGAGCATCGCCGTCGCCATCTGTGCGGCGCCGGCAAGGCTGCCCCGGTTGAGCCAGGTGTCGTAGATCGAAAAGGTCAGCGTCTTGACGCCGAGATGCTCCACCGCGCCGATGTCGTTGAGGCATTCCATCATCGCCAGCGTCACGCCGACGGCGATCGCCGGGCGGGCAAGCGGCAGGGCGACGGACGAAAACAGGCGCAGCGGATTGGCGCCGAGGGTGCGCGCCACATCGAGGGCGCAGGCCGACTGCATCAGGAACATCGCCCGCGTCGTCAGGTAGACGTAAGGGTAGAGCACCATGCCCATGACGAAGACGGCGCCCGGCAGCGAGCGGATTTCCGGGAACCAGTAGTCGCGGGCGCTGGTAAAGCCGAAGACGGCGCGGATCGTCGTCTGGATCGGTCCCGTGACGTCCATCGCCTCCACATAGGTGTAGGCGACGATGTAGGTGGGGACGGCGAGCGGGAGAAGCAGCGCCCAGTCGAACAGGCGCCTGCCGGGAAATCGGCACATGGTGACGAGCCAGGCCGTGGTGACGCCAACGGCGGTGACGACGCCGGCAACGCCGAGCATCAAAAGGGCGGTCGTGGAGATCGCCCGCGGCAACACGGTGGAGATCAGGTGCGCCCAGACCTCGCCGGCCGGCGTCAGCGAGATGACGACCAGCGCCAGGATCGGCAACAGCGCGAAGAAGGAAATGACGCTGACGAGGACGGTCCAGGCAACGTCGCCGCCAAGGCGCGGGCCGGGCGTCCGGCCGGCCGCAGCCGGTGCGCCGTCGAGGGCAGGGGCAGCAAAGCTCATGGCCGCACGTCCCGCCGGCCGGCGGGGAGCCGGACCGGCGGTGCCGTAATGCGGGTGGCGATCGAAGCAGATAGGTGCCCTGTTACGGGCATGCTCTCCAGTCTCCCACTGCCGCACCGCCCCAGGTGCGACCAATTGGCATTTGCAGTATGAGATCTGGATATCACCGGTGAACCGATACGGTCAATAAACCTTACGGACCAGAACCCGGCTGGATCAAGGGGGCGGGAAAAAATCGTCAGAACGTCACCGAGCCGCGGACCCAGACGGTGCGGCCGGGCATGTTGACGCTGTAGCGGTCCGGATCGCCGATATCGACGCGGTCGATATGCTCCCGGTAATTCTTGTCGAAGAGGTTTTCGACGCCGACGGAGACCTCGGCGAATTTTGTCGGCCGGAGAGAGGCAAAGAGGTCGACGGTGGCAAAGCCGTCCGTTTCCTGGTCGTCCTCGCCGCTGCCGGTCAGCGGGTCGAGGTCGGCGCGGTCCTGCTTGGCGACGGCGCGCAGCCGCCCGCCGACGCTCCAGATCTCTTCGGCGTATTCCAGCGTCATCTGGCCTTCCAGCGGCGGGATCTGGGCGAGCGGCCGGTCGTCCTCGGTGTTGTGGCCGTGCACATATTGCGACCACAGGCCGAGCTTCCAGCCCGGCGCGAAACGCCAGTCGAAGGCGGCGGCAACGGCAAGGATGCGCGCATCGGCGTTGCGGTAGATGTTGGAGCCGTCGGAGATCAGCACGCCGTCCTGGCCGCGGGCCTTGTCGCGGATGATGAAGTCCTCGACGAAATCGGCATAGCCGCCGAGGCCGAAGCCGTAAGGGCCGCGGGCGATCTTGATGCCGGCCGCGATCTTGTGGTGGGCCTCCGGATCGATCTCCGGATTGCCGGCCCAGGTCTTGAAGCCGCCGGGCGTTCCCGGAGGGCCGACCCAGCTCGACAGGAACCGCTCGTGCATGTCGGCCGTGCGCATATAGCGGCCGGCCTCCACGAACCACTGAGCGGCCTCGCCTTCAGAGGCCTCAAGGAAGTCGCGCTCGTAGCGCAGCGAGCCGGAAAAATTGTTCTCCGCCGCCGGATCGCTTCCCGTCACCCCGTAGGTCTGCATCCATTGCTGGTTCGAGGTCAGCGGCGCGCCGGGCGGGCGGCCCGATTGCACCTCATTGGCCTTGGCGGCCTCGCCCTCGACCCGGTCGTATTGCGCCCAGAGCTTCAGCCGCTGGCTGGCGGTCAGCGCCAGCGCGCCCTCGTAGATCACGCTGTACTGGGTGATCGTGGCATCGGCGAAATTGAGGTTCTGCTTGGCCAGAGACCCGAGCACCGGATGGTCACGGTAGCGTGTGGCGTAGCGGTTCTCGTCGCGGAAGCCGAAGCCGAACATGTTCTGCAAGCGTCCGGTGCGGGTGCCGAGCAGGATCCTCGCCTCGTGCTCGCGGTTGTCGAGCAAGACCCGCCCCTTCGGCGTGCCGGGCGTCAGGGTGCGCAGCACAAAATTCTCGTTGCGCCGGTCGATTTCGCGAAGGAGCCCGTCGACGGCCACCTTGTTGATGAGGGTGTCGTTGTCGTCATAGCGGTAGGTCAGCGTGCCATAGACGATGTCGAGCTTCGGCGTGTCGACGGGGGCGGTGGCGAACAGGATATCGCGGCGGTCGACGACACCGCCCGACAGCAGAAACTTGTGCGCCGGCGAGAGATAGCCGATGGCGCCGTTGGCCACCCGCTTGGTCTCGCCGAAGCGAACCGTCTTGCCGGCGCCGTCCTCATAGGACCCGGATTCCTCGGCATAGGTCATGGCACGAAAGAGCACGCCGTCGACGAGTGCCGAGCCGCCGGCGAAGGCCTCGCGGCGATCGCAATTGCCGGTGTAGGCGGTGCCGATCTTGCCGTGGACGCCGGGGCGTGCCTTGAGGCCGGGATTGGCGTTGGCCGGAACGAAGGTGCCCTTGGGGCCGCCGAAATAGTGACCGCAGCGGGACAGGTCGTAGCGCGGCACGTTGCGAAAGAGCCGTGTGTTGGTCGCCTCAAAGGTCAGGAACGGATAGTCGAAATCGGCCTTCTTGCGCGGCGGCGCTTTCTTTTTCGCGGCCGCAGATGCCGCCGTCGTCTCCGCGCTTGCCGGAGCTGCCTCCTCTGCCAGCACCGTGCCGGGCGCCAGCGCCACCAGTCCGGCAAGGACCATCGCCAGTCGTCTTGTCGCCACCATCATCACCCCGTCTGCCGCGCCGTCGGTCCACCCCATAAAATTGCAGGGCGCGGTTTAGCGGACGGGTGCATCCACCGGTATGACAGAGGTCAAATCCTTGCGATTAAGTCGCAAAGAGGGTCGCTTTGACGCGGCAACGGTGGGCAGGCAGCGGCGGCCTCAGACCGTCGGCACGCCGCCGGAGAGCACCTTTGCATAAAGGTCGCTGTCGAGATTCTGGCCGGAGAGGACCACGCCGACGGTCTTGCCCTTCAGCGCCTCCTTCTCGGCCATGACGGCTGCAAGCGGCACGGCGCCGGCGCCCTCGGCGACCGTGTGGGTGGCGGCGAAATAAAGCCGCATGGCATCGGCGACCTCATCGTCGGAGACCCGGGCGACGCG
Organism: Rhodobium orientis; assembly: GCF_003258835.1. Classification (GTDB taxonomy): domain Bacteria; phylum Pseudomonadota; class Alphaproteobacteria; order Rhizobiales; family Rhodobiaceae; genus Rhodobium; species Rhodobium orientis. The sequence continues at coordinate 4,608 of NZ_NPEV01000080.1, forward strand.
CGCGACGCCCTCCTTGATGATCGCAAAGGCCTCGGGCGAGGGCGTGCGGACCGCAACGCCGTCGGCGAAGGTGTTGGCGGTGTCGGTGGTGCGCCGCTCGCCGGCCTCGAAGGACTGCGCATAGGCGTCGGCCTTGTCGGAGACGACGCCGACGATCTCGGCCTTGTGGCCGAGGAGGTTGCGGGCCTGGATCATGCCGCAGATACCGGATCCGAGGCCGATCGGCACGAAGACGACGTCGAGATCGGGCGCGGCGGTCAGGAGCTCGTGGGAATAGGTGGCAACGCCGGCAACGAGGTCCGGGGCAAAGCTCGGCACCATCTCGTAGCCGAGGCTTTCGGCAAGCTCGGCCGCCTTCGGGATGGCCGCATCGAAATCGGCGCCGTGTTCCACGACGTCGGCGCCGAAGGCGCGCATCGCCGCGTTCTTTTCCTTGGAATTGCCCTCCGGCACGACGATGGTGCAGGCAACGCCCGCCCGGCCCGACGCATAGGCAAGGCTCTGGCCGTGATTGCCGCGGGTCGCCGAGACGATGCCCTTGACGTGCGGCCGCTCGCGCTTCAGCCGGTCGACATAGACGAGGCCGCCGCGCACCTTGAAGGCGCCGATCGGCGTCATGTTCTCGTGCTTGACGATGATGGTGGTGCCGGCGGCTTTCGCGAGCAGCGGCCATCGATAGGCGGGCGTCGGCGCCATCGCCTGGTAGACGACGTCGCGCGCGGCATCCAGTTGCGACTGTGTGAGCATTGCTGGCCCTTTCCCGGTCTATTTTAGAAGCCGGGCATAGACCATTTGCGACGCCGGGGAAATCGCCCCGGCCAAGAAAACGGCCCGGCGAGGCGGGGCATATCGCCCACCCCGCGCAAAGCCTTGAAGACCCGTGCTATTCGGCAAGCACCCGGGTCGTCGGGAAGCTGATTTCCACCAGCGTGCCGTTGCCGTGGTCGGAGGTGATGGCAAAGCTCGCCCGGTTCGCTTCCGCCAGCGCTTTCGTCAGCGGCAGGCCGAGGCCGGTGCCGCCGCTGAAGCGCGAGGTGTGGAGCTGGCGGAACGGCTCCAGCGCCATCTCGATTTCCCGCTCGCTCATGCCGACGCCGGTATCGCGGACGCGGAGCGTCACCTCGCCATTGTCCTCCAGCGCGGTGGACACGATGACCTGGCCGCCCGGCGTGTTGAACTTGATGGCGTTGGACAGCAGGTTGAGCACGATCTGGCGCAGGCTCCTGGGATCGGCCACCACCTTCGGCACGGAGGCCGGCAGGCTGGTGCGGATGATGATCCGGGCGCGGTTGGCCTGCGGTTGCAAAAGCGCCACGCCCTCCTGGATGATATCGCCGGGCGAGACCGCCTCGAAGGACAGCTCCAGCTTTCCCGCCTCGATCTTGGACAGGTCCAGCAGATCGTTGACGAGGCTCATGATGTGCTCGCCGGAGGTGTGGATGTCGCGCAGATAGTCGCGGTAGCGGTCGTTGCCGATCGGCCCGAACCGCTCCTCCATCATCACTTCGGAAAAGCCGATGATGCCGTTCAGCGGCGTGCGGATCTCGTGGCTGATCTTGGCCAGGAAGTCCGACTTCTGGGACGAAGCGTCCTCAGCCTTGCGCTTCGACGCCGTCAGTTCCTCCTCGGCCTTCTTCCACTGGGTGATATCGCGCAGCACCGCGCAGTATTTGCGGTCGCCGCCATAGGCCGGCGCCGTGCCGGCCCGCTCCGAGGTGTCGTCGAGCCGGCCGACGGTCATGAACAGCGGGATCAGCCCGCCCTGGGCGGCAAGGCCGATGACTTCGCGGCCGTCATTGAGGAGGCTGGCAACGCCGTTCCGGGTCAGCCCGTCGAGATAGTCGGAGGCCGAGCGCCGGCTTTCCGGGGCGAGGAACTGCACCAGCCGGCGGCCGATCATCGCCTCCCGGTCGCTGCCGAAAAGCGCTTCTGCGCTGGCGTTGACGCCGAGGATGGTGCCGTCGCCGTCGAGGATCAGCGTGCCGTCGGTGGCGGTGTCGAGGATGGTCTCAAGTTCGCGGATGCGGTGCCGGGCGCTCGTCAGCTCCGGCGCTTCCGCCGCCCGTTCCGCAACGAGGCGCGGCTTGGAGCCCCCGGGCTCCTCCGCCGGGCGGAACGACATCATCAGCGCATTGCCGTCGTTCCAGGGCACGGCATGGAGCCGGGCCATCACCGAGACGAGGTTGTCATCGCGGCGGCGCAGGCGCACATAGCGATCCGCCGGCCCGCCGCCGTCGGTCTCCGACTGGCTTTCGGCTTCCTCGCCGGGGCCGACGATGATGGCGTCGAGCCCGCCGGCCTCGTCGAGGTCGTCGATGCTGTCATAGGCGATGAGGTCGAGCATCGGCTGGTTGGCGTAGATCACCGTCTGGTCGCGGGCGATCAGCACGCCGACGGGCAGCCGGTCGAGCAGGCTCGGATCGATCTGGCGCGGCTTGTAGGAGGCAAAGGCGGAGGGCAGGGGAACGACGTTTTCCGCCTCCGCGCCGTCGGTCTTCAGCACCGTTTCGGCGACCTCGTCGTCGTCGCCTTCCAGCCGGGCGCCGAGCGCATCGGCGATCTGGCGGAACGCCTGCAGTTCGGGCTTCGACAGCAGCGGCGCGCTCGGCGTGGTGCGCAGCAGCGCCGGCGGCTCGTCCCGCGGCACATTGGCAAAGACGTCTGCTTCCCGGTCGGACAGGTCCTCGTCCGGTTCCCCGGCAAAAGGCCCCGGTTCGGTCTCCGGCTGGGTGGCCGTTTCGCCTTCGGACGCTGCCGTCGCCGCGGTTTCCGTCATCGCGTCCTCTTCGGCGGCTGCTTCCGGTTCCGGCGCGTCGGGCGTGTCGCCGACGGAGGATTGGATCTGCCGGGCGATTTCGTCCATCGCCCCGCTCGCAAGGCCGGCGGCCGTTCCGCTCGCGTTTTCCGCCGTCGCGGTCGCGCCCGTGTCGGCATCCTCGGCGTCGGGGGTCAAGGTGCTGTCCGGAGCGTCGGGCGCATCCGGCACGTCGCTGGCGATCCCCTCGCCGAGATGGCGTCCGGTCGCAAGCGGGTCGAATTCGGCTTCCGCCGTCCGGCAGACGCCGAAGCCGCGATAGCCTTCGAATTCGCGGCCGCGGCCGAAGGCGGGAAGGGCGGCTAGGTCGACGGGGACGCGAAGGTCCGTGCCCTCCACCGGCCAGTCGACGGTGATGCCGCTCCAGGTGTCCTTGCCGGCAATCGCGGCCGCGATCTCGTCGGATCTGGCGAGCCGGTAGCGCTCGGCGACCTGCGGCCAGGTGCGGTCGACGACCCTGGCGGCGGCCGGGCCGACGGCGTCGGCGAATTCGTGGCTGATGAAGGTGAAGGTGCCGTCCGCGTCCATCTGCCAGACGAAGCGGTGGGGCCGCTCCCGGTGCTTGAAGGTGAAGTCGGTGTCCTCGGATGTGTCTTCCGTGCCGGCGGGGACCGGTCCCGCAGGGACGGCCGCGTCTTCATCTGCGGCGACGGCTTCGGCCGGTTCCTCGCCGGACATCGTTGCTTCAGCGACATCGGCCGGCGGCACGACATCGCCATCCGGTGCGTCCGCGGCCACGACCGTCTCGGCAACGCCGTCGTCGACGACGAAATCCGGCACGTCCGCGGTGTCGCCGTCCGTTTCCGCGTCGGTGGCCTCGGAAGCGAATTCAGGGGCCTCGTCAGTGGCGTTCTCATCGGGCACCGGTGCGGTACCGCCGGCCGTTGCCGGCGCGGCCATTGTCTGCTGCACCATTGCCGGCAGGTCGGTCTTGCGCCCGCCCGTCGCTTCGGGAGCGTCGTCGCTGGCCCAGTCCTTCGGCAGCTTGGGCATTCCGTCGGGGTCCGGCTGCGCCGGATCGGCCGGCCGCCGGCCCTCGGGCATCGGCCGCACCGGCACGCCGGGCCAGGCCGCGGCGATCGATGCGTTCTGCGGCGACAGGGCAGGGGCGTCGCCGGGCACCGACAGAAACGCGATGGCCTTGCCCGTGTCGCCGAGCCGCGAGATCAGCATCCGCCGGCCCGAAAAGGCGCCCGCGAGCGGGGTCGCCGCCGTCGCGCCGTGGGAAAGGGCGCTGCCGACGGCCGCGGCAACGGTATCGGGAATGTCGTCGGCGGCTGCAAAGCCGGGCCCTGCGGCAACGATCCCGCCGTCTGCGTCGAGGACGGCGGCGCACAGGCCGCTGCCGCCGAGGACGACGCAATCGTCGGAAAGCCGCTCCTCGGCGTCGTCCTCTGCATCGATCATCTCGTTGAGCCCGATGCCGAGGACGACAGGGTCCGCGTCGGCCCGGTGGTCGATGATCGTGCACAGGACCGGCGTGCTGACCCCCGTCATGCCGCGATAGAGGCGAAGCTGGACGATTTTCGGCCGTTCCGCGCCGCTTGTCGCAACGCGTGCGATGTGGCCGGCAACGCCGCCGCGGGAAAAGTCGCGCCGGGCAAGATCGGCAAGCGTGCGCGCCCTGAAGAAGCGGGCACCGGCCGCATTGGCCCACAGAACGCTGCGACCGCTGGCGTCCCACAGCCAGACCGGGCGCGCATCGCCGAAATGGCTGCCGATGCGCGGATCTCTGAGGAACTCGATAAGCTGTGCGGCGGATATACTCATACGTTTCGGTCCGTCATGGCACGGCCGGCCCGGTCTGTTCGGGTCGCGGGCGGCGGGCGTCGGCCCCGGTGTCCTTTAATACTTTGTTAATATATAGTATTCCCGATCGCGTCCATCATCGGACCCGGTAACGGGCGGCAAGATTGTCGACAGGGTAAACGCCGTCCATGTCGGGAGATTTATGTTGCAGTGCAGCATTTTCGTTGATAGGTTGCGGCCACGTCGGGCGACCATCGAAAACAAGAACGCGCCCGGCGACGGATTCACCGCTTGGGAGTAACCGCAAATGGCAACCAAAAAACCGACCGGCTTCGAGATGCCGGATCAGTTTCGGCAGATGGCCGAAGGCAACGTCAAGCAGGCCCAGCAGGCCTTTGACGAGATGATGTCGGCGATGCAGAAGGCCGTGACGACGGTGGAATCCTCCGCCTCCACGGTGCAGACAGGCGCCCTCGATTTCAACAAGAAGGCGCTCGGCTATGCCGAGGAGAATGTCGCCAAGGCATTCGAATATGCGACGAAATCGCTTCAGGTCACCGACATGCAGGATCTGATGCAGCTCCAGAACGAGTTCCTGCGCACGCAGATGACCGCGCTCGGCGAACAGGCTCGCGATCTCTCCGATGCGGTCACCAAGACCGCCACGGAGGCAACCAAGAGCAGCGACAAGTAAGCGCCCGTTGCATCGTTCAGAAAGCCAAAAGGCCGGTTCCCGCCGGCCTTTTTTGCGTTCCGGTCCTGAGGCTCTCGGCTATCCCCTTCAGAATACGCGGATTTTGTTGCAGCGCAAAAAAATATTGCAATGCAGCAAAAAGCTCCCTATATTGGTTCGCAGAGTTGAGGGGCGGACTTTCTGCCAGTTCCGGTAAACGGCGCCGACATGGATCGGACGGCCGCAGGAGCCGGGCAGGAAGCGCAGTTTCCCATTCGTTCCGCGCGGATCACCTGGCGACGGACAACCGAGGAGAAAGACAATGGCCACCACCGAAAAGACCACCAAGACCGCTGCCAAGGCGACCGAAGACACCTTCGCCATCGGCAATATGGGCACCATGGAAGTCCCGACCGCCATGCGCGAGATGGCCGAAAAGAGCGTGACTCAGGCGCGCGACGCCTACGACAAGTTCAAGACCGCGACCGAAGACGCGACCGGCATGATGGAGGACTCCTACGAGACCTCCCGCCAGAACGCCGTCGAGTTCAATCGCAAGGCGATCGACCTGGTCAAGGAGAACACGGCCGCGACGTTCGACTTCTTCAAGGACCTGCTCGGCGCCAAGTCGATGGCCGAAGCGATCGAGCTGCAGACCGGCTTTGCCCGCAAGCAGTTCGAGACCGCCGGTTCCCAGGTCAAGGACATGCAGGAACTGATGACCAAGGCCGCGACCGACGCCTCGCAGCCCTTCAAGGAAGTGGTCGAGAAGTCCTTCAAGAACATCAAGGTCGCTTAAGCTTCCTCCCACGACCTGATGTTTGACTGGCGCCCGGTGCACTGCACCGGGCGTTTTTTTGTTGTTTTTCGTGGGCGGTAGGGTGCCTGATTCGGGCCGCGCCCGGCGCCTCCGCAAGGGATTTCGAACGGGCGTCGGATTGCCGTGATGCCCTCTTGAAAAGGCGGCGGTTTCTCCATATTGTCCGCCAACGTTTCGCCTGTGCAGCTGTAGCTCAGTTGGTTAGAGCGCCGGATTGTGGATCCGGAGGTCGTAGGTTCGACCCCTACCAGCTGTACCATTTTCCCAGAATTTGCCGGTTTTTCGCTGCGCCGTCGCTGTTTGCGGCGGCGGTCCGCGGATTGTGCGTAGACCGCGTACGCATCATAAAAGTTGCATAAATAGCACATATCCCTTGGTAGAAATACCAAGTGCTTTTTGGGGAGTATCGAGGCAGCGCCGAATACGCTATTGTTCCCTTGCATGCTGGAGGACTTAAGGCGTGTTGAACGACGTTGGCTCTCGTGGCCCGCCGTTCAACACGCCTTCTTTTATGTGCAAACGCCTTATGGTGGCGCGCGCCTGAGGCCTCAACCGGACGTCTCGGCGGCCTCTCAGAATCGGTAGCCGGCCTCGTCGAGGAATGCTTTGAGGGCGTCGGGGAAGGGAACCGAGACCTGGTCTTCCGGCTTGCAGCTCTCCATCGGCTGGCCCGTGCGGCAGATGTCGTATCCCTCGTCCTGGGGCGCCTTTTCATAGGCCGCCAGCATCGCCTGCCAGGCGTCCTTGCCTTCGCCGACGAGGGACTTCTGCGCCACCCAGCCGGCATAGAAGCCGGCGGCGAACTCGCCGTTGCGGTCGGCGGCCCAGCCCTCCATCGCCTTGATCCAGGTCCGGTGCTTCTTTTCGAACCGCTTGTCGCGGGTGACGTCGACAGGCTTGCCGTCCCGGATGGCGAGGATCTTCAGCGGCGCGGCGCTGCAGGCATAGCAGTCGAAGGCATAGAGGAAGCGGTTGTCGATGATCACCAGTTCGCCGGTGCCGTCGCCGTCGGCGTCCTCCAGGTAGTCGCCGCCGCCGTCCCAGTCGCCGATCATATGCGCCGTCCATTTGCCGGCCTTGTCGGCGCTGGCGACGATCACCCGCGTGCAGCAATGGGCGCCGCCGGAATAGCTTGAAAAGACGACTTCGGGCGTCCCGTTGCCCGGGTCCATCTCGGCGATCTCGGCCGCGCCCTGGCGCCAGTCGGAGCCGGCCGACACGCCCTCGGTGCGCAGCACCGTGCGCCCGTCGACGATCACTTCCAGGAGCGGCACCACCTCCGTGGCGCCACCGCTGATCTGCGGCTCGGCGAGGACACGCGCGGTGATGCCGCCGGCGCTGACCTCGACCTTTTCGTGCTCGTCGTCGAGTTCGGCCCGGGGAAAGCTGGTTTCCGCCACCGCGGATGCGGCGATGGATAGGCCGGCAAGTCCGGCGATGACGGCCGAGAGAATCTTTGCGCGCATGTCTTATGAGCCCCCGCTCGTTCCCACCGTCGGTGCGGCACGGCATGCCGACGCCGTCGGCCGCCATTCCCGATCCGGTGCATTTTCCGGCGACTATATCGGCAGCGCGCGCCGGCGTCATCGCCTTAAACGGCGGCCGGCGTCGCCTGTCGAAGCGCCTGGCGGGCGAGCGCGACGGCATTCTCGGTGCCGCCGGAGGCATCGACCCGTGCCCAGGTGATGGTGCCGAGGTCATAGGTGAGCTGGCGTTTCACCACCGAGACGTCGGCGTCCGAGGCATCGCCGGTGCGTGCCTCGACGCGGGCAAAGAGCGTCTCGGCAGGCGCTTCCAGCCACAGCCCGGTGAACGGGACCTCTACTGCATCGGCGATTCGTTCGGCGGCCGCGCGCTCCGCCGGCATGGAAAACACCGCATCGAGGACCACCGACTGGCCGGCGGCGAGCGCCGTGCGCGCCTTGGCGATGATCCGGTGATAGACCTCGTGGGTGACCTCCAGCGTGTACGCGTCCTCCGGCAGGTGGTCGGTCTCCGCAATGCCGAACAGGTCCTTGCGCTCGATGTCGGAGCGCAGCACCAGCGCGCCCGGCGCCCGGTCGAGGTCCGGCGCCAGGGCCGCGGCAATCGTCGACTTGCCGGTGCCGGAGAGCCCGCCGACGGCGTAGAGCCGCGGCGGCGCCGGGTCCATCAGCGTCCGGGCGAGGGCGAAATAATCGGCCGCGCGGGCCGATGCGCCGGCAAAGACGTCACCCTCAAGGTGCGCCAGCCGGGAGGCCGTCACCATCGCCCTTATGCCGGCCCGCAGCGCCATGAAAAAGGGAAGGGCGGCCAGCGCCTCGAAATGGTCCGGGTCCGGCCGGTGCGCGAGATAGCGGCAGAGCATCCGGTTGGCGGCCCGGCGGTCGCCGCGCTCCCACAAATCCATCAACAGGAAGGCGAGGTCGTAGAGCACGTCGTTGGTGGCGATCGCGTCGTCGAACTCGATGGCATCGAACAGCACCGGCGTACCCTCGAAGCAGGCGATGTTGCCGAGATGGCAGTCGCCGTGGCAGAGCCGGATATGGCCGAGCCGCCCGCGCTGCTCGATCAGCGGCGTCAGGCGCTGAAGCGCGTCCTCCATGGAATGCGACAGGGCGTGGACCTGGCCGATGTCGAAGAGGTCCGGCCATTCCTTGAAGCCGGTCTCGTTGTTGGCGATGTAGCCGGCCAGGCTTTTCAGCCACGGCGCGGCCTCGCGCTGCGGCGCCCGCTCGTGGGAGGCCGCGATCCGCGCGACCAGATTGTCGACCAGCCGGTCGCTGAGCGGGCCGTGCTCGGCGATGCGATCGAGGGTTTCGGTTTCGTCGAAGCGGTTCATCCGGACCGCCCAGGCAACGGCCTTGCCGTCGCCGCCGATGGCGAGCCCGCCATCCGGCTTGCGGGTGATGGCGACCACGTCGCGGTAGATCTCCGGCGCGTTGTCGCGGTTGACCTCGATCTCCCTCAAACAGGCCCGATGGCGTTTTTCCAGTGTCGAAAAATCGAGATAGGGGTAGCGCACGGCGCGCTTGATCTTCAGCACCTGGTCGCCGGCAAGGAACACCATGGCGGCGTGGGTGTCGATCCGTCGCACGGCCTGCGAAATCCCGTAGGTCTTCGGGTCCTGGAGGAATGCGACGATCTCGCCCTGGTCTTCGACGACGTGATGGCCGTGCCGGGTGTTGTTGCTCATTGCACGTTTCCCCATCTGTTGAAGACGGTGGACTCTGCCCCCGCGACCTGCATTGTTGCCGTCACAAATCCGTTGACGGATGTCGCTCCGGTAGAGTTCGATTGCGACAGCACGTTGAATCTGTTCAGCATAAGTTGAAAGCCGTGTGGGGAAGTGACGCCATGGAACATCTCGGACTGAAAAAGATCAGGTTGAATCTCGCCCGCACCAAGGAGCACCCGGGCGGGTCGGCCCTGCACGGCTACGAGTTTATCGCTCCCCTCGATGATAACGGTCACATCGATCCCGTCGAATGGAAAAAGCAGCGCATGCATTGCCGCGTTCGCCGATTCTGGGGTGACGAGGAGGAGGATCTCGGCCATCTGGTCCACCGCCGCGGCGGAAGCTGGGCCTTTCACTACGACATCGACGGCGACGAGGATGACGAGGCCGGCTACAAGTTCGGCGAACACCCGTTCCAGCCCGGCGAATACGTCTCCATCCGCGACGAGGACGGCGACCTTTACACTTTCCAGGTCGTCACCGTCGTCGACGTCTGAGGCCGGCCGGCGCGTGCTGGCACCGTCTGCGTCAAGCGGTCACAGGACGGCAAAACCGGTATCCTGCCCGCCGCCATGCGGGGACGGATAATGCGACCGTGGTGTCGTGCAACGGCCCGGCGGCGCGCCAGGGAAAACCCGGAAAACTCCGCATTTCAACAGAGGCTCCGGCATTCCGGCCCGTGGCGTAGTTGCGCGTCCTGATTGAAGTTTTCTAGACTACCATCCGCCTCTTCTGTGCGGCTCCGCAGGGGCTGCCGACCACGGTCATTGACAAAGATCAAAGCAACCGCGGGGCCATTCGGGAAGATGGTATCGATATTAGGCCGACGCCGATGGGGTAACGCTCGTCCGGTCGGCTGTGAGGTTTGAAGGAGAGAAGACGACAGAACGCGAACGGCAGGACAAGGACCGGTACCTGGTCGAGCGCTCCGACAGGCCTTGAAGCGGTTGTCCGCTGCCGGTCGAAGCCGATCCCGAAAGTGCCCGGGCCGCCCGCATCGCGATCGCGTCGAAATCCTGAGCTTTAAAGCTTCCCCCCTTGTGTCGCTCCAATTGAGCAACACACTGCCGCGTCCCTAGTGGGCGCGGCATTTTTTTTGATTTGTCGCCGTTTTCCGCTCGGACACTTGCGCGTCGGCGCCGCCCCGCGTAAGCCCGGACGATCCCCTCCCGATCCCCCTTCCAGTGAGAGACCATCGGACATGAGTGCGAATATGCGGACCGGCGGCGAGCTTGTTGTGGACGCCCTTGTCGCCAACGGCGTCGACCGGGTGTTCTGCGTCCCGGGCGAGAGCTACCTGGCGGTGCTCGACGCCCTTTACGACACGGAGATCGCCGTCACGGTCTGCCGCCAGGAGGGCGGCGCGGCGATGATGGCCGAGGCCGACGGCAAGATGACCGGCCGACCCGGCATCTGTATGGTGACCCGCGGCCCCGGCGCCACCAACGCCGCCTCCGGCGTCCATGTGGCACGTCAGGATTCCACGCCGATGATTCTCCTCGTTGGCCAGATCGCCCGCGACCAGCGCGACCGCGAGGCCTTCCAGGAGGTCGACTACCGGCAGATGTTCGGCGGCATCGCCAAATGGGTGGCCGAGATCGACCAGGCCGAGCGGGTGCCCGAATATATGGCCCGCGCCTTCACCGTGGCGATGTCAGGCCGGCCTGGCCCGGTGGTGCTCGCCCTGCCGGAAGACATGCTGCGCGAACTGGCGCCCGGCAAGACCGTCCCGGCCGCCTGCCCGGTGGAAGTCTCGCCCGGATCCTCGCAGATGGAGGCGGTGGCGGTGACGCTGGCAACGGCCGAGCGGCCGATCGTCATTGCCGGCGGCGCGCGCTGGAGCGAGGCGGGCCGCGCGGCCCTGCAGCGCTTTGCCGAGCGCTTCGACCTGCCGGTCGCCTGTTCCTTCCGCCGCCAGCACCTCTTCGACCATGCCCACCCGAACTATGCCGGCGACGTCGGCCTCGGCATCAATCCCAAGCTTGCCGAACGCATCAAGAGCGCCGACGTGGTCATCCTGATCGGCGGGCGCATGTCGGAAACGCCGAGCCAGGGCTACACGCTCTTCGACGTGCCCCTGCCGCACCAAACGCTGATCCACATCCATCCCGATGCCGGCGAGCTCGGCCGGGTCTACATGCCGGCGATGGCGATCAACGCCAGCCCGGACGCCGCAGCCGGCGCCCTCGACAAGCTGGTGCCCCCGGCCGCCCGCGACATCTGGAAGGCGGCGACCCGGGCCGCCAATGGCGACTATCTGGAATGGTCGAGCCCGCCGGAGAAGATCCCCGGCGACGTCCAGCTCGGCGCCATCGTCGCAAAGCTCCGCGACGACCTGCCGGCCGACACGATCGTCACCAACGGTGCCGGCAACTACGCCACCTGGATCCACCGCTTCTGGCGCTTCCGCAAGTTCGGCACCCAGCTCGCCCCGACCTCCGGCTCCATGGGCTACGGCGTTCCCGCCGGCGTCGCCGCCAAGCTGCGCTATCCGGAGCGCACCGTCATCGCGATGGCCGGCGACGGCTGCTTCCAGATGACCGGCCAGGAATTCGCCACCGCCGTCCAGTACGGCGCCGCGCTGATCGTCGTCGTCGTCGACAACGGCATCTACGGCACCATCCGCATGCACCAGGAGCGCCATTATCCCGGCCGCGTGATCGGCACGGACGTCGGCAACCCGGACTTCGCCGCGCTCGCACGGGCCCATGGCGGCCACGGCGAGACCGTGACGACGACGGAGGAATTCGCCCCGGCGCTTGAGCGGGCGCAGGAAAGCGGCAAACCGGCCATCCTCCACGTCCGCATCGACCCGGAGGCGATCACGCCGGCAACGACCCTGTCGGCGATCAGGGCTGCGGCGGAGAAGGCGAAGGGGGCGTAGGCGCGACGGCCACAGCGCATCGCGCTGCTTGTTGAAACTCCGGCCGCGCCCCACCCTCAGCCGTCACCCCGGGCTCCGAGCCGGGGGCCATTGCCACCGTCCGCGCGGTATGTCGTCGCCGGTGCGCACCGCTTTCTGGATTGCTTCGCTGCGCTCGCAATGACGTTGAAATAATTAATGAATCCGTCATTACGAGGAGGCCGGTAGGCCGACGCGGCAATCCAGGAGACGGTCGCCACGGCATACCGTTT
>NZ_NPEV01000081.1 GCF_003258835.1 Rhodobium orientis
CAGGGCTAGGGACCCCGGCGCGCGGCGTGCATGCTGGAAGCTTACATCAGGTTGCGCGTGGTAAGGAACGCGACGACCGAGTCGTAGACCTTCTGGGTCAGCTCGTTCTTCTTGGCCCACACCGCCCATTCTTCCTTGGCGATATTGCGGAATTTCTTGCGCTCTTCGGCCGGCATGTCGATGACCTCGATGTTCGGGTCGGCACGCGCTTCCTGAACGGCGGCAAGATCCTTGGCCTTCAGCTTGAAGACGAGTTCGTAGGCGAGCGAATCGGTCGCCACTTCCATGATCGTCTTCAGGTCGTCCGGCAGGCCGTCCCAGATCTCCTTGTTCATGGAGACCGCGACCATCGGCAGGGAATGGAAGCCCGGATAGTTCGGATAGTTGGCGAACTGGTGCAGGCCTTGCGCGTGATTGGTCGAAAAGACGGTGTAGTCGGCGGCGTCGATGACGCCCTTTTCAAGGCCGGTATAGACTTCCGAGCCCGGCAGGTTCACCGGCGAGGCGCCGGCCTTGGCGAAGATCTCGTAGACCATGCCTTCCGGGGCGCGCAGCTTCAGGCCCTTCAGGTCGGCGACCGAGCGGATCGGCTTCTTGGTGACGAACGCCTCAAGGCCGGTCGCCGCCGCACCGATCAGGTGCACATTGTAGGGCTCGACGAGTTCGTTATAGAGCTCCTCGCCGCCGCCATACTGCATGTATTCCATGAACTCCAGCGGATCGCCCCAGGCGCCGACCAGGTTGCCGAGCATGGAGAACGCCGGGTTGAGGCCGGAGAAGTAGCTCGGGTCGGTCAGGTGGCCCTGCAGGATGCCGGAGCCGACGGCGTCGAGCGTCTGGTTGTGCGGCACTACCGCGCCGGTCGGCAGGATCTCGATCTTGATCCGGCCGCTCGACATCTTGTTGATGTTGTCGGCCCAGTGCTGCTTGATCTTGAACTGTTCCTCACCGGCGGTCTCCGAGGTCTGGAACGTCCATTCATATTCTGCGGCCTTGGCCGCCTGGACGGCGACGGCCAGCCCCAGGGCGGCGCCGACGAGCGCGCCGGTGCGTGCCAGTTTCGAAACGATCATGGGAGCATCTCCTCGCTGTTATGACCCGGCTTTGCTGCCGGATGGTTCTGGACGCAACTCCGTGCCGGAGGCGTCCGGGGTGAGCCTCGCCCTGACGCGAGCGAGGATTTCGTCATTGTCCCGCGACGTCGTCAGACCGAGGTCGTAGCCGGTCCGGTTCATGACGTGCAGGGCCGCGTCGAAGGCGGCGTCGGCATCGCGCATGCGGATGCATTCCATCAGGTGCCGATGGCGCCCGAGGCTGTCGCGCAGTTCGTCCGCGGTCTCGTTGCTGATCCGGATGACGAGCAGGATCGACGGGCTGAGGATGTGCGCAAGCTGCGCCCAGACGAGATTGTGCGTCGCCCGGTAGATGGCCGTATGGAAGGCGATGTCGGCCTCGGTGAAGGGCGAGATCTCGGTGCCGTCGCGGGCATGGCCGCGGTCCTGGTGCCGCGCCATCATCTCGAACGCCTCTTCCATGGCCAGCAGATCGCGGGCATTGGCGCGCCGCGCCGCGATCGCCGAGATCACCGGCTCGATGGTGATGCGGAATTCGAAGATCTCGCTGAGGAAATCCGGGTTCGGCGCGGCGAAGGTGCCCATCCACTCCGTCACGGTCGGATCGAGGAAGTTCCACTCGCGGTATTCCTGGACGACGGAGCCGCGGCCGGCCTGGCGGGCGATGATGCCGAGGGTCGCCAGCGTCTGCAGGCCGCTGCGCACCGAGGCGCGGCTGATGCCGAACTGGGTGACGAGCTCGATTTCGGGGGGGATCTGGTCGCCGGGCTTCAACTCGCCGGCAAAGACCTGCTTTGCCAGGTGATGGGTGACGAGGTTGCCGACTTCGCTGCGGCCGACCGTCGTCTTCCTGCCTGTTGCGGAAGCCGAGTCCATTCTGTGACGTTCCATCCCGGTATCTGTTTTGTAAGCAGCCTAACAAATGTCAGACAATTCGGCAACGGTATTCTGACAATTAAGGCAAGGTTGACGGACCGGACCGCGACATCGAACGCTCCGGCCCGGATGGCAACGCCGCCCGCCGGCGCCAGTCCGCCTGCGGCGATTTGCCGGGCGCGGCGACAACAGGCCGCCATGGCGTCCGGTAAGATGGACGGCGTTTCCTTTCTGCCGAGAAGCTAGTTGCAAGTTAATCGCAATAAAGTTAGAAGGGGATCAGAATTTAAAATCGTTCTAAGAACACTACGTGAAATCCGCTAGGAGCCCCGATGCGTCGCCCCGTTCTGCACCTTGCCACCGGCGTCCTTTTTGCGATCGGGCTCGCCGCCGGCGCTACCGCGGCCTCCGCCGCGAAGATGAAGGTCGTCACCACCTTCACGGTCCTTGCCGACATGGCCGCGAACGTCGCCGGCGACGCCGCCGAGGTCGTCTCCATCACCAAGCCCGGCGCGGAAATTCACGGCTACGAGCCGACCCCCCAGGACATCGTCGGCGCCGTCGATGCAGACCTGATCCTGTGGAACGGCCTCAACCTGGAGCGCTGGTTCGAGCAGTTCCTCTCCCATCTCGGCGACATCCCCTCCGCCACGCTGAGCGACGGTATCAACCCGATCCCGATTAAGTCCGGCTCCTATGAGGGCATGCCGAACCCCCATGCCTGGATGGGCCTGGAGAATTCGCTGATCTACATCGACAATATCGTTGCCGCGTTTTCCGAGCACGATCCGGACAATGCCGCCGTCTACGAAAAGAACGCCGCGGCCTATAAGGAGAAGCTGCGGGCGACGCTGGAGCCCCTGCGCGCCCGGATCGCCGAGATCCCCGAGGACAAACGCTGGCTGGTCACCTGCGAGGGCGCCTTCAGCTACCTCGCCCGCGACTTCGGTATGAAGGAGCTGTATCTCTGGCCGATGAACGCCGACCAGGTCGGCACGCCGCAGCAGGTCAGGAAGGTCATCGACGGCGTCAAGGACAACGATGTCCCGGTGGTGTTCTGCGAAAGCACCGTCAACACCGCCCCGGCCGAACAGGTCGCCCGAGAGACCGGGGCCAGATATGGCGGCGTGCTCTATGTGGATTCCTTGAGCGAGCCGGGAGGGCCGGTCCCGACCTATCTGGACCTCCTGCGGGTCACGTCCCGGACCGTTGCCGACGGCCTGACGGGCGACACCAACTGACCGGCGCTGCCAGGAAGGACCGGGCCGCCCCGGAGAACAAGAAATCATGCTCGACCAGACCCAGCCGATCGACAGTCGCGCCGCCAGGGACGGAACCGGAAGCGGCATCCTTGCCGAAAACGTCACCGTCACCTACCGCAACGGCCACACCGCCCTCTTCAAGGCCAGCTTCGAGATCCCGCGCGGCACCGTGACGGCGCTGGTCGGCGTCAACGGTGCCGGCAAGTCGACGCTCTTCAAGGCGATCATGGGGTTCCTGCCGCTGGCGACCGGCGACATCCGCCTGCTCGGCCGCACCGTGAAACAGGCGCTCAGCGAAAACCTCGTCGCCTATGTGCCCCAGTCCGAGGAGGTCGACTGGGCCTTCCCGGTGCTGGTCGAGGACGTCGTCATGATGGGCCGCTACGGCCATATGGGTTTCCTGCGCCGGCCCCGCGCCGCCGACCGTGCCGCCGTCGACGAGGCGCTTTCCCGCGTCAACATGACGGAGTTCCGCCACCGCCAGATCGGCGAACTCTCCGGCGGCCAGAGGAAGCGCGTCTTCCTTGCCCGCGCGCTCGCCCAGGAGGGCCGCGTCATCCTCCTCGACGAGCCCTTCACCGGCGTCGACGTCAAGACCGAGGAACAGATCGTCGCCCTCCTTCGCGAATTGCGCGACGAAGGCCGGGTGATGCTGGTCTCCACCCACAATCTCGGCTCGGTCTCGGAATTCTGCGACCGTACGGTGCTGGTCAAGGCGACGGTCCTCGCCTACGGGCCGACGGAGACCACCTTTACCAGGACGAACCTGGAAAAGGCCTTCGGCGGCGTGCTGCGCCACTTCACCCTCGGCGGCGCGGCGCTGCACGAGGACGCCGACGACACCCGCGAGGTCACCATCCTCACCGACGACGAGCGGCCCTTCGTCCAGTATGGCGAGCGCACCGTCCAGAGCCGGCCCGAGGCGAGCGGCGACGAGGAAGACGGGTCCCCGAAAGGCGGATCGCAGCAATGATCACCCATCTCCTGGAGCCCTTCGGCTACAGCTACATGACCAACGCCATGTGGGTCTCGGCCCTCGTCGGCGGCGTCTGCGCGTTCCTGTCGGCCTATCTGATGCTGAAGGGCTGGTCGCTGATCGGCGACGCCCTTTCCCATTCCGTCGTGCCGGGCGTTGCCGGCGCCTATATCCTCGGCCTTCCCTTCGCCCTCGGCGCTTTCGTCGCCGGTGGGCTGGCGGCCGGTGCCATGCTGTTCCTGTCGGAGCGCTCCGGCCTCAAGGTCGACGTCATCATCGGACTGATCTTCACCTCGTTCTTCGGCCTCGGCCTCTTCATCATCTCGGTCAATCCGATGGCGGTCAGCATCAACACCATCACCATGGGCAACATCCTGGCGATCACGCCGGAGGACACCCTGCAGCTCGCCATCATCGGCATCGTCTCGCTGGTCGTGCTTTTGGCCAAGTGGAAGGACCTGATGGTGACCTTCTTCGACGAGAACCACGCCCGCTCCATCGGCCTCAAGCCCGGGCTCCTGAAGGCCGTCTTCTTCGTCCTTCTCTCCGCCTCCGTCGTCGCTGCCATGCAGACGGTAGGTGCCTTCCTCGTCATTGCCATGGTGGTGACGCCCGGCGCCACCGCCTATCTCCTCTGCGACCGCTTCCCGCGGCTGATCCTGACGTCGGTAGCGATCGGCACGGCAACGAGCTTCATCGGCGCCTATGCAAGCTACTTCATCGACGGCGCCACCGGCGGCATCATCGTCAGCCTGCAGACGTTCATTTTCCTCATCGCCTTCGTGCTCGCCCCTAAGCACGGGCTGATCGCCGCCCGCCGCCGGGCCGCCGCGGTCCGCCGCCAAAGCGAGGCTGGGGGGACCCGCATCGAGGAGGCCGCGTGATGTCCCTCGATGCGCTCCTGATGCCGTTCCAGTTCGGCTTCATGCAGAACGCCTTCTTCCTTGCCGTCCTCGTCTCCGTGCCGACGGCGCTTCTGTCCTGCTTTCTGGTCCTGAAGGGCTGGGCGCTGATGGGCGATGCCGTCAGCCACGCCGTGCTGCCGGGCGTCGTCCTCGCCTACATCCTCGGCCTGCCGCTGATCGTCGGCGCGTTCTTTGCCGGCATGACCTGCGCGCTCGCCACCGGCTATCTCTCCTACAACAGCCGGGTGAAGCAGGACACGGTGATGGGCGTCGTGTTCTCCGGCATGTTCGGCCTCGGCATCGTGCTCTACGTCTCCATCGACACCAACGTCCATCTCAGCCACATCCTGTTCGGCAACATGCTGGGCGTGGAGGCGAACGAGCTGTGGACCGCCGGCCTCATCTCACTCGCCGTTTCAGCGGCCATCGCGCTGAAATGGAAGGACCTGGTGCTGCATGCCTTCGACCCGGCGCAGGCCCAGGCCTCCGGCCTGCCCGTCGCCTGGCTTCACTATGGGCTGCTGGCGGCCCTGTCGTTGACCATCGTCGCCACCCTTGCCGCCGCCGGGCTGATCCTTGCCATCGCGCTCCTGATCGCGCCCGGCGCCATCGCCTTCCTCATGGTCCGCCGCTTCGGCGCCATGCTGTTCGTCGCCATCGGCGTCTGCATGGCCTCGATGATCGCCGGCACCTATCTGAGCTTCTTCCTCGACAGCGCCCCGGCCCCGACCATCGTCCTGGTGCTGACCGCCCTCTTCATCGTCGCCTTCGTGCGCCGCCTCATCCTGACCAGGCGCGCTTCGATGCGGGCCGTTGCGGCCGGGGATGCCAGGTAGCGGCCCCACCCTTGGAGCCCTCAGGGAAACCCCTTATGGTGGCCGGCAAATCCACCACAGGAACCGGAAGGCCCGCCCCATGACCGAAGACGCAGCCGCCGCCCCCGCCAAGCCGGTCGACAACGCCCGCCACGCCCAGAAGATGGCCAAGAAGAAGGCCGCCCGCGACAAGATCATGGCGACGAAGTCCGGCGAGAAGGGCCTCGTCATCGTCCACACCGGCACCGGCAAGGGAAAGTCCTCCTCCGGCTTCGGCATGATCCTGCGCTCAATCGCCCACGAGATGCCCTGCGCCGTCGTCCAGTTCGTCAAAGGCGCCTGGGATACCGGCGAGCGGCGCCTGCTGACCGGCCATTTCGGCGATCTCTGCCAGTTTTATGCGATGGGCGAGGGCTTCACCTGGGAGACCCAGGACCGCGAGCGCGACATCGCCGCAGCCCGCGCCGGCTGGGAAAAGGCCAAGGAGCTGATCCGCGACGAGACCATCCGCATGGTGCTCCTCGACGAGATCAACATCGCGCTGCGCTACGACTATCTCGACGCCAATGAGATCCTGGAATTCCTTGCGACCGAAAAGCCGCCGCTGACCCATGTCGTGCTGACCGGCCGCAACGCGCCGGAAGCGCTCATCGAGGCCGCCGACCTCGTCACCGAGATGACCCTCGTCAAACATCCGTTCCGCTCCGGCATCAAGGGCCAGCCCGGCGTGGAGTTCTGAGCGAAAGGCGCCCACGCCGCCACGCGATCCCGGCCGCATCCGCGTAAAGCCCGATTGACACTGGACGCTCCGCTTGCTTGACAGGGATGGAGGCGCGTTCGCGCGCCCGACGATCCGCAAGGCATGCCCGCGACAGAATCCCAATGAACACGCGTCCCCCGTTCCCCGACGACTGCCCGCCCCTGCCCGACATTACGGTGCCGATGCTCGACCCGGCGCCGCCGCGCCGTGGCCGCTCGCTGATGATCCAGGGAACGAGCTCCGACGTCGGCAAGAGCCTGCTCGTCGCCGGCCTCTGCCGCGCCTATGCGAGGCGCGGCCTGAAGGTTGCCCCCTTCAAGGCCCAGAACATGTCGAACAACGCCGCCGTCACCGTCGATAGCGACCTCGAAGACAGCCCGGACGGCCCCGCCCCGCGCGGCGAGATCGGCCGCGCCCAGGCCCTGCAGGCCCGCGCCTCCGGCCTGCCGGCATCCATCCACATGAACCCGGTGCTCCTGAAGCCCCAGGCGCTTGTCGGCTCGCAGGTGGTGCTGCGCGGCCGCGCCCTCGGCAACTGGCCGGCGCGCCACTACCACAACCTCAAGCCCATGCTCCTGCCGGCGATCATGGACAGTTATAGGCGCGTCGCTTCTGAGGCCGACCTCGTGCTGGTGGAAGGCGCCGGCAGCGGCACCGAGGTGTATCTGCGCCATTGCGACATCACCAACATGAAGCTGGCCGAGGTCGCCGACTTGCCGGTGGTGCTCCTCACCGACAATGATCGCGGCGGGGCGATCGCTGCCGTCGTCGGCTCCTGGCTCTTGCACGACGAGACCGAGCGCGCCCGCATCCGCGGCTACATCGTCAACAAGTTCCGAGGCTATTTCTCGCTCTACGAACCCGGCTGCGACGTCATGACGGAAAAGACCGGCTGGCCGCTCATCGGCGTCGTGCGCTGGTTCGACACCGCCGATCACCTGCCGGCCGAGGACGCCCTGGCCCTCGCCCGCCCGGCCCGCAGCGAGGGCGGCAGCCTCGTCGTCGCCGTGCCTCAGATCTCGCGCATGGCCAATTTCGACGACCTCGACCCGCTGTCGAGCGAGCCCGGCGTCGACCTCAGATGGGTGCGCCCCGGAAGGCCGATCCCGGCCGATGCCGACGTGGTCCTGCTGCCCGGCTCCAAGACCACCCGCGCCGCCCTCGATACGCTCGTCGCCGAAGGCTGGGACATCGACATCCTCGCCCACCATCGCCGCGGCGGCCGCGTCGTCGGCATCTGCGCCGGCTTTCAGATGCTGGGACGGGTCGTCCGCGACCCGGACGGCATCGAGGGCCCGCCGGGCGAGACGCGCGGCCTCGGCCTCCTCGACATTACGACCACCATCGGCGGCGACAAGCGGCTCATCGAAATCGACGCCGACGACTCCGTCAGCGGCACCCGGGTGACTGGCTACGAGATGCATATGGGCCGCACCGAAGGAAAAGGCCTGGAACGCCCCTGGTTCCGGCTAGACAGCCGCCCCGAAGGCGCGATGTCGCCCGACGGTCGCGTCATGGGCGGCTACCTCCACGGCATCTTCGGCGCCGACGGGTTCCGGCGCCACTGGATCGCCGAGGTCGGCGGCGCGGCCTCTGAGCGCCGCTATGAGGCCGAGGTCGATGCGGCCCTCGACGCCCTTGCCGATCAGCTCGAGCAGGACCTCGACCTCGACGCGCTGCTGGCGCTCGCCACATGACATCCCGCGCCCGCCGGCTGATGGTCATGGGCACCGGCTCGGACGTCGGAAAGAGCCTCGTCATCGCCGGCCTCTGCCGCGCCTACGCGCGCCGCGGCCTAAAGGTGGCGCCGTTCAAGGCCCAGAACATGTCGAACAATGCCGCCGTCACCGCAGACGGCGGCGAGATCGGGCGCGCCCAGGCCCTGCAGGCCCGCGCCGCGAAAACCGCGCTCCATACCGACATGAACCCGGTGCTCCTGAAGCCCGAGACCGACATCGACGCCCAGGTGGTGGTCGCGGGAAAGGTGCTCGGCCGCTATTCCGCCAGCGCCTATCAGGACCTGAAACCCAGCTTGCGCGCCGCCGTGGTCGAATCCCTCGACCGCCTGTCGGAAAACCGCGACCTCATCCTGATCGAGGGTGCCGGCTGCGGCGCCGAGCGCTATCTGCGGCCCCAGGACATCTCCAACATGGGCCTTGCCGAGGCGGCCGACCTTCCCGTACTGCTGCTCGGCGACGAGTCCCGCGGCGGCGTCACGGCATCCGCCATCGGCCACCACCGGCTCTGGACGCCATCGGAGCGCGCCCGCGTCGCCGGCGTCCTCGTCAACAAGTTCCGCGGCGACCCCGCCGTCTTCGCGCCGGCCGCAAAGGACATCGAAGCCGAAACCGGCTGGCAGGTGCTCGGCCTCATCAGGTGGTCCGAGGCCGTGCGCGCCTTGCCGCCGGAAGATTCCCTGGCGCTGGAAAAACGGGCGGCAACTGGCGCCGGCCTCGTCGTCGCCGTGCCCCAAATCCCGCGCATTTCCAATTTCGACGACCTCGACCCGCTGGCCGCCGAGCCGGGCGTCGAGGTGCGCTGGATCCGGCCCGGAACCCCGTTCCCGGCCGAGACCGACGTCGTGCTGCTGCCGGGCTCCAAGAACACCCGCGCCGCACTGGATGCTTTGCGTCGGGAAGGCTGGGGCATCGACATCCTCGCCCACCATCGACGCGGCGGCCGCCTCGTTGGCGTCTGCGCCGGCTTCCAGATGCTCGGAAAAACGGTCCGCGACCCGGACGGGATCGAAGGCCCCTCAGGCGAAACGCCGGGCCTCGGCCTCCTCGACATCGCAACCACCATCGGACCGGAAAAACGCCTCGTCGACATCGACGCCCCGGACGCCATCAGCGGCACGCGGATCACCGGCTACGAGATGCATATGGGCAAGACGGAAGGCCCCGGCCTCGCCCGCCCCTGGCTGATGCTCGATGGCCGCCCCGAAGGCGCCGTCTCGCCAGACGGCCGCGTCATGGGCGGCTATCTGCACGGCCTCTTTTCCGCCGACGGGTTCAGGAGCCACTGGATTTCCGAGATGGGCGGCAATGCCTCGACCCACCGCTACGAGGACGCCGTCGAAGCCGCCCTCGATGCCTTCGCCGAGGAACTGGAACAAGACCTCGACCTCGACGCGCTTTTGGGGCTGACGCGCTAGAGAAGAAGCCACTTTAGTGAATGGCAGGTGAGGTATGCCGTCATCGCGAGGAGGCCCTAAGGCCGACGCGGCGATCCAGGGGCAGCTCGCTCGGAGCACGCGGCCCCTGGATTGCCACGCGCGCAAGGGCGCGCTCGCAATGACAATGTCTTTAGACCTTCACGAGGCGGCGCCGACGCAGAAAAACCCAGCCTCAATCCTCGTCCTCATCCTCCGGCGCCCCCGGCGGCCTTGGCCGCCTGGTCGGCGGATCTGTCTGCTTCTCGCCCTTCCAGACCACCGGATATTCCAGCCATTTCTGAATAAAATTCCAGGATTGCAGATAGCCGTCATGGGGCAGCTTGCAGGCCGAGCAGTCCTTGCGCGTCAACCCGTTCTTGTCGGTGTAGACCTCATAGGGTCCCGGGCACTCATAGGCGATCAGCGGGCAGTAGCAGAACAGGCAGTTGAACTCCCGCTTCACCCCCTGATGGCAGGGCAGAAACGGGCAGGCCTCGTTGGTGAACCCCTTGAAGGCCTCGTTCTTGGTCATGTCCTTGGGTTGCATGGGACGTCCTTGGGCAGTGCCCGCTAAACCATGCCCGTTACCTAAAGTGCCGTCGGGCCGGGTCAACCTGTCCGTTCGGCGAAGGCTTATTTGATCCTGAGCGGCTGGCCGCAGACGACCAGGGTCACTTCGCCGGCGACTTCGGCCACTTTCTGATTGAGACTACCCTGCGCATCGCGAAAGGCGCGGGCGAGCGCGTTTTCCGGCACGATCGACATGCCGACCTCATTGGTGACTAGGACCACAGGGCTTTTCTGGCGCTTCAGCGCCTCAAGGAGCGTCTCCACCTCCGGCTCCCAGGGCTTTTCGGCCAGCATGAAATTGGCGAGCCATATCGTCAGGCAATCGACCAGCCGCGCGCCCGCGCCATCCGTCTCATCGAGCGCTTTCGCCAGCGCCAGCGGTTCCTCGACCGTTTCCCAGTCGTCGCCGCGCCTGTCGATATGGGCCGCAACCCGGTCGCGCATCTCGTCGTCATAGGGCTCTGAGGTGGCGATATAGACCGGCCGGCCGGCAAAGCTTTTGGCCCGCTCCTCGGCAACGACGCTCTTGCCCGAACGCGCGCCGCCCGTCACCAGGATGATCTCGCCCATGTCCCTCACTCCTGCGGCAACTTCATTGCCGCGATCCATAACCGCCGCCGCCGCGGCGTTCAATCGCCCCTGTCGAACGGTCCCCGCAATTGCGACCGCCGCCGAAGCGTCCTAGGAAAGGCCGGCACGAACGCGAAGGCCTGCAAGATGGACGCCCAGCAAGAGCCCCCGAGAGAGGAAAAGCCCGCCGGCCCGGCCGCGCGCATGGCCGATGAGGCGCTGACGGCCGTCCTCGGCCTGCAGTTCCTGACGCGGCTGACGATTCCCATCGACACCCGCTATTCCACGGGGCGCATGGCGCGCGCCATGGGCTATCTGCCGCTCGCCGGCCTCGTCATCGGGGCGGCCATCGCCCTCGTCTACTGGCTCGCCGCATTGATCCTGCCGCCACTCGTCGCCGCCTTCCTGGCGCTCGCCAGCGGCGTCCGGCTCACCGGCTCCCTGCACGAGGACGGCCTTGCCGATGTCGCCGACGGCCTCGGCGGCGGCACCACCCGCGAGCGCGCGCTGGAGATCATGCGCGACAGCCGCATCGGCAGCTACGGCGTCATCACCCTCGTCATCGTCGTCGGCCTGAAGGCCGCCAGCATCGGCGCCCTCGGCCCCGCCGCCGTCGCGACGATCGTCGCCGCCCACGGGATCAGCCGGCTGTCCGTGCTGGCGATGATGGTCCGCCTGCCCTACGCCCGCAAAGAGGGCGCCGCCGCCTTCGCCGGCACCGGCCCGGGCCCGACCCGCGTCGCCATCGCGGTCCTCACCGGCGCGGCAACGTTTCTCGGCCTTGCGATCCTCGTCTCGCCGCTCGCGGCCCTCGCCACCGCCCTTGCCGCCGCCGCCGTCTATTTCTGGCTGGAGCGCATGCTGAAACGCCGCATCGACGGCTACACGGGCGATGCGCTGGGCGGCCTGCAGCAGCTCACCGAGACCGCCATCCTGCTCGCCGTGCTCGCATGCCTCTGATATTGCTGCGCCATCTGCCACCGGACATCGCTTCGGGCATCTGCTACGGCCGGCTCGACGTGGCGGTGCGTGCCGATTTCGAAAACGAGGCCGCCGCCTTGATCCCCGGCCTGCCGCAGGCCAAGCGGATCGTTTCCAGCCCCCTCACCCGCTGCCGCCGCCTGGCCGAAAAGATTGCTGCCGCCCGGGACCTCGACATCGCTATCGACACCCGCCTCGCGGAAATTGACTTCGCCCGATGGGAAGGCGTTCCCTGGGACGACGTCCCGCTTGCCGAACTCGACGAATGGGCCGCCGACGTCCTCGGCGCGCGGCCCCATGGCGGCGAGAGCGTTGCCATGCTCGCCGAGCGCGTCGCCGCCTTCCTCGCCGACTGCGATCCGGCCGAAGCGCTGCTGTGCGTCACCCATGCCGGCGTCATGCGCGCGGTGCTGGCCGCCACCGGCCATCCGGACCCATGGCAGGCGAAATTCGCCTATGGCGACTGGATCGTCCGCGACCTGCCGCCCGTCACTCCTGCTTGACACATAAGGCCGACTGGCGCATCGGGAGGCGCAAGCACAAGGACGTTCCATGACCGATCCCACCCTCCTGCCGCCCGGCCTCGTCGTCTCGGCCCCCGCCTCCGGCCTCGGCAAGACGACCGTGACGCTCGGCCTCCTCAGGGCCCTCCGCGACGAGGGGCTGAGCATCCAGCCCTTCAAGAACGGCCCGGACTATATCGATCCGGCCTTCCACCGGGTCGCCGCCGGTCATGCCTCCTTCAATCTCGACGGCTGGGCGATGGGCGAAGACTTGCTGGAGGCCATCGCGGCAAAGGCCGCCGGTTGCGACCTCGTCGTCGCGGAAGGCTCCATGGGGCTCTATGACGGCACGGTCGCGCCCGGCGCCGGCGGACGCGGCACGAGCGCGGAGATTGCCGGCCGCTTCGGCTGGCCGGTGGTGCTGGTGCTCGATGTGGGCGGCCAGGCCCAGTCGGCGGCGGCAACGGCGCTCGGCTTCGCCCGCCACCCGGATGCGCCGAAGCTTGCCGGCGTCATCCTCAACCGCGTCGCCGGCGCCCGCCACGAAATGATGATCCGTTCCGAGATGGCCCGGCTCGGCATCGCCGTCCTCGGCGCCCTGCCCCGCCGCTCCGACCTCGAAATGCCGGAGCGCCATCTTGGCCTTGTCCAGGCCGAGGAGCATGCGGACCTGGAAGCCGCCATCGAGCGCCTCGCCGCCTTCATCCGCGACCATTGCGATCTGGGGGCCATCCGCGATGCGGCACGGGTGCGGCGCGACCCGCCCCGCGGTGGCGCCCTGCCAACGCCGCCGGCCCAGCGCATCGCGATGGCCAAGGACACCGCCTTTTCCTTCATCTACCCGCATCTGCTGGACGGCTGGCAGGCGGCCGGCGCGGAAATCCTGCCCTTTTCGCCGCTCGCCGACGAAGCGCCCGACGAGAGTGCCGACCTTGTCTGGCTGCCCGGTGGCTATCCGGAACTGCATGCGGCACGCATTGCGGCGGCGACCAATTTCCGCGAGGGGTTGGTCAAGCACGCCGAGGATAAGCCGATCCACGGCGAGTGCGGCGGCTACATGGTGCTCGGCGAGGCGCTGATCGACGCCGACGGCACCCGCCACGAAATGGCCGGCCTCCTCGGCCTCGTCACCAGTTACGAGCGCCGCCGGCTGCATCTCGGCTACCGCCAGGCTCGGCTGCAGGCGCCGGTGCCGGGGCATGAACCCGGTGCCCTCCTGCGCGGCCACGAATTCCACTATTCGACCATCCTGGAGCAGCCCGACGAGGCGCTCGCCGAGGTGCTGGATGCCGGCGGCAACCCGGTCGCGGAGACCGGATCGCGGCGGGGACAGGTGACCGGCAGCTTCTTTCACCTCATTACGGAGGAGACCCGGTGAGCGAAACGCCCTTCGACCTCGCCCTCATCGGCATCGGCATCGGCAACCCGGACCATCTGACGTTCGAAGGCGCGGCGGCGATGCGGAACGCCGATCTCATCATCATCCCGCGCAAGGGCGAGGATAAGGCCGACCTTGCTGACCTCCGGCGCGAGATCTGCGCCCGCGTGCTGGACGGGGCCGGCACGCAGATCGCCGAGTTCGACCTGCCGACGCGCGACGCCGATGGCGACTATCTTTCCGGCGTATCGGACTGGCACGACGCCATCGCCGCCGTCTGGACCGAAACGATCGCCAGCGCCGCCCCAAGACCGAAAAAGGTCGCCCTTCTCATCTGGGGCGACCCCTCGCTCTACGATTCCTCGCTGCGCATCGCGGCCCGTCTCGACCCGCAGCCGTCGATCCGGGTCATCCCCGGCATAACCGCCCTGCAGGCGCTGTGCGCCGCCCACCGCATCCCCTTCAACGACGTCGGCGCGCCGGTGCTGGTGACCACCGGCCGGCGCCTCCGCGAGCGCGGCTGGCCGGCGGACGCCGACACGGTCGCCGTCATGCTCGACGGCGCCTGCGCCTTCCAGAGCCTCGACCCGGGGGGGCTCACGATCTGGTGGGGCGCCTATCTCGGGATGGACGGGGAGATGCTGTTCTCCGGGCCGCTGTCGGAGGTGGGTCCGGATATCGTCGCGACCCGCGCCGAGGCGCGGGAGGAGCGCGGCTGGATCATGGATATCTATTTGATCCGCAAGCTTGCACGGGCCGGTTGATTGCAGGCGCTCAAGCCAAAACTCTGCCGTCACCCCGGCCCCCGAGCCGGGGTCTATTGCCCGTCGCAGCACGGTATGCCGGTGGCAATCGCGAAGGCCGCTCCTGGATTGCTTCGCTTCGCTCGCAATTGTGCAAGTTCAGATATTCGCTGATGGGATTGCGGAAAGGAGCGACCCATGCGCGACAACAGCTATGACCGGACGATTGAACGGAACTATGTTCAGAAGTGGCGTTTCCTGATCAGGGAATATGAGGAGGTCAAGGCCGGCCGGTCGTCGGCCTTTGCCACGGTCGGGGCCTTTTACCGCCACCACGGCACCTGCTCGCAGACCTTCCG
>NZ_NPEV01000082.1 GCF_003258835.1 Rhodobium orientis
CGGAAGGTCTGCGAGCAGGTGCCGTGGTGGCGGTAAAAGGCCCCGACCGTGGCAAAGGCCGACGACCGGCCGGCCTTGACCTCCTCATATTCCCTGATCAGGAAACGCCACTTCTGAACATAGTTCCGTTCAATCGTCCGGTCATAGCTGTTGTCGCGCATGGGTCGCTCCTTTCCGCAATCCCATCAGCGAATATCTGAACTTGCACAATTGCGAGTGAGCGAAGCGAACGCGGCAATCCAGGGCAGCACGCTCCGAGCAAGCGGCCCTGGATCGCCGCGGCGCCTACGGCGCCTCGCGATGACGACAGTGGTTGTTGCGAAAGCCCGACCTTAGAGCGCGCTTTCCAGGATCGCGGCTTCCGCTTCGCGGATCGCCTTGGGCGTCCCGACATGGAGCCAGATGCCCTCCATGCGCACGCCGAAGAGCCGCTCCGCCTCGATGGCCCTGTCGAACAGGGTGTTGAGCGAGAACGGGCCGTCCGGCGCACCCTCAAAGAGCTTCGGGTGGAGGATGGCGACGCCGGCATAGACGAAGGGCGCGACGGAGCGCTCCTTGCGCCGGCGCACTTCGGCCTCCGGCGTCATGAAGAAGTCGCCGTGGCCGTCATAGCCGAAGGCGTTGACCATCGGCGCGAGCAGCAGCAACGCATCCATGCGCGTCTCGTCCCAGGCACCGATCAGGAGCTCCAGATTCGGCGTTGCCCCCTCGACCCAGAAACTGTCGGAGTTCATTAGGAGGAACGGTTCCGGCCCAAGCATCGGCAGGGCCTTGGCAATGCCGCCGCCGGTGTCGAGCAGTTGCCGGCGCTCGTCGGAAATCTCCGGCTTCGGCACGCTGCGGTGGGAGACATGCACCTCGACGAAATCGGCAAGATAATGGACGTTGACGACGACGTCGGTGATCCCGGCCGCCGCCATGCGGTCGAGCCCGTGGTCGATCAGCGCCTTGCCGGCGACCTCGATCAGTGGTTTCGGGGTGGTCGCGGTAAGCGGCCGCATGCGCTTGCCGAAACCGGCGGCAAGCATCATCGCCCGGGTCGGGCGAAACGGGGTGCTGGGGGACGCCATATTTTTGCTCTCAGGAACCGGAGGGGCCTTTCAGGTCCGATTGGAGGACGCTGTCATACCAGAGCCGTACGGCTGAGAGAACGGGGTGTTTGAGCGATCGTTTCAAATAGTTTTTCAAACGTGGAAAATGCTTCAGATAGGCCGGCTTGCCATCGCGGTCGTTGAGCCGGGCGAAGATGCCGAGCACCTTGGTCGCCCGCTGCGCCGCCATGATTGCATGGGCGGTGCGGAACCCGGCCTCGTCGAAGCCGGCGTCCTGTTTCCGGCGCAGGGCGACATAGCGGTTGAGGAGTGCGACCTCCAGGGCCTTCGGCACGGTGATGCGGGCGTCCTGGGAGAGCGAGGCGACGTCATAGGCGGCCGGGCCGACGAGGGCGTCCTGGTAGTCGAGGAGGCCGATCCGGGCGATGTCGTCCCGCTCCGGCAGCCAGATCAGGTTCGGCGAGTGGAAGTCGCGCAGCACCCAGCTCGTCTCGGCAGAGGAAAGCGCCTCGAACGGGCCCTCCCAGGCGGCAAAGAACGCCTCCCGCGTCGACGCGTCGGCCGGTGCGCCGGTGACATGCGGGATATACCAGTCGAGGAGAAGGCTGATCTCGATTGTCAGCGCCCGTCGGTCATAGGGCGGCACGCGATGGTGCGTGCCGTCGGCAAGTGCGATCTCGTTGGGCCAGGCGCCGCCGTGGAGGGCGGCGAGCACCTCCACGGCGGCAAGGTAACGCTCCGCGATTGGGCCTTTGTCGTCGACGACGCCGTTAGCGCCGAGGTCTTCAAGGAGCAAAAATCCGGCGTCGAGGTCGGCTGCGAGCACTTCCGGCGTCGAAAACCCGGCATTGCGCAGGGTCTCGCCGACGGCAACGAAGGGCCGCACATCCTCGGCGAGATGGGCGATGCGGCTGTAGGGCAGCCCGTCCTGCACCGGCGGGCCGTCCGGCTGCGCCGGCGCGTTCATGGCAACGGCGTTTTGGTCATCCCGGCGAATGCGCTCGTAGGTCCGCGTCGAGGCATCGCCCTGCAGGAAGCGGCGGGTCGCTACCGTCCAGCCGACATCGTCGAGAAACCGGCGCAGCGAAAGGCTGCGCTCCAGCCGCGTCTTCCAGCTTCCCGAGGGCGCCGACAGGGTAACGGTGCGCGCGTTCGGGTCGTCGCGCTCGGCAAGCGTCAGCTCCAGCCGGTCGGCCGGCAGGCGCCCCTCGGCCCGGTCCGGCCATTCGATGAGGGCCGCGCCCGTCAGCATCGCCTCGTCGAGGCCGACTTCCTCCAGCTCGTCCGGATCGGCGAGCCGATAGAGGTCGAAATGGGTGACGGCAAGCCGGCCGAAATCGTAGCCCTGTGCGAGCGTGAAGGTCGGGCTCGGCACCTCAAGCTCGGGATCGTCGGCAAGGGCACGCAGCACGTAGCGGGCGAAGGTCGTCTTGCCGGCGCCGAGGTCGCCGTAGAGTGCGATCACGTCGCCCTTCCTGAGCGCCATGGCGACGTCCTCGGCAAGCAGGGAAAGCGCCGCCTCGTCGGCAATGAGGATGGTGACGTCTCCGCCGTCCGCCATGCGCCCGGCCCCTGGATCAGGAGCGCCCGGCGCCGGCCGCCGGGACGCCGTTTTCGCCGCGCCCGTCCGGCGCTGCGATGGACGCCGGGGTCGCATCGCCATGGCCGGGCGCCGGCTCAAAAGGGAACAGGCACGTCACCGTCGTTCCCTCGCCCTCGCGCGACGCGATGTCGACGACGCCCCTGTGCGCCTCCACGAAGCTCTTGACGATGGCGAGCCCCAGGCCCGGCCCGCGCCGCCGGTTGCCGGTGGTGCGGCTGACGAAGCGGTCGAACACGTTCGGCATGAAATCCTGGGGGATGCCGCAACCGTGGTCGCGCACGGTCAGGCTGACGCCCTCGCCGCTGCGCCGGGCAATGATTTCCACCAGCCCGCCATGGTCGGAATAGACGATGGCGTTCGACAGGAGATTGTAGAGCACCTGCCGGATGCGTTTTTCGTCGGCCGTGAAGTGGCCGATGTCGTCCGGGATGTCGGTCGTAATGCGGATCTCCGATTCCCGGATGCGGTCCTGCAGGCCCTCGATCGCCGCCGTTGCCGTCTCGCCGATGTCGACCTCGCCGAGGTGCAGCTCCATGATCCCTGCATCGAGCGTGGCAAGGTCGAGGATGTCGTTGATGATGGCGAGCAGTGCCGCCGACGAGGAGCGGATATAGTCCGTGTATTCCTGCTGCTTGTCGTTGAGCTCGCCGAATTTCGGGTCGTTGAGGAGCTGGGCGAAGCCGATGATGTTGGTCAGCGGCGAGCGCAGCTCGTAGGAGACGTGCTGGATGAAGGTGTTCTTCAGCTCGTCCGCCTGCTGCAGCGCCTCGTTCTTGTCGACCAGCGCCCGCTCCACATGGACGGTGTCGGTGACGTCGACGAAGGTGACCAGCGTCGCCCCGTCCGGCAGCGGCAGGGTCGCGTAGTCGACCACCGTGCCGTCGCCGCGCTCCATGCGCCCGGCGATCGGGGTGCGCGTTTCCGCAAAGCCGGCAACGGTGGCGTTCAGCCGCTGCCAGGTCGGGGCATCGTCGTGGATGCGGCGGCACTGCTTGATCACCTGGGCGATGTGCGGGCGGTCCTCCAGCGTCGTCTCGTCGAGGCTCCAGATCGCCACGATCGACGGGTTCCAGAGCCGGAGCCGCCCGTTGGAGCCGAACACGGCGACGCCTTCCTGGAGATTGTCGAGGGTCTCCCTCTGAACCCGGATCAGCGCGTTGTAGCGGCTTTCCAGGTCGAGCTTTTCGGTGACGTTCTCGTAGACATAGGTGACGCCGCCTTGCGGGTGCGGGTTGGCGACGACGCGCACCGTGCGTCCGTCCGGCAGGTGCCACCAGTGCTCGATCGCCCCGACCTCGCGATAGGCATCGAGGATCGACTTCTTCCAGGCGCGGAAGTCCGCCTGTTCCGGCAGCTTTCGGTCCTGGCGCAGCCGGTCGAGGATGGCGCTGTCCTCCGGTGCCGATTCCAGGAACGCCGGATCGAGGCCCCACAGGTCGCGATAGGCTGCGTTGTAGAAGGTGAGCCGCCGGTCGGCGCCGAAGATGGCGACCGCGGTCGCCAGTTCGTCGAGGGTGCGAGCGTGGAAGTCGAGGGTGCGGCGCAGGTCCGCCTGCATCTTTTCCAGCTCGCTGACGTCGATGGCGATGCCGGCCTGGCCGTCGTCGCCGGCGACGTCGAGCACGTCGAACAGCTTGCGGTCGCCGGCGACCACCACCGGCAGCCGCTTGTGGAACACCGGGTCGGTGGCGTGGTGGCCTTCCATCAGCTTGCGCGCCGCGCCGTCGAGAAGTTCGTTGCCGCCGCGCGCCGCCTGGATCTGGTTGGGCGCCTCCACTGCCTCGGCATAGGCCTCGTTGACCCACAGGAAGCTGCCGTCGGGATTGCGGATCCAGCACGGGTTCGGCATGGCGTCGAGCAGCGCCCGCATGGTCTCCACCATGCTGGTCAGCTTCTCGTGCTCGGCGACCATCAGCGCATGTGTCTGCCGTTCGCCGGTAAGGTCCCGGAACCGGGCGATCGCCCGGCCGCTGGCGGTGCGCCCGACCGCTTCGACGAGGCCGCCGCCGGTGCTGGTCAGATTGAACGCGAAGCTTTCGCCCTCATTGCGCAGGTCGGCGAGCGCATGTTCCAGCCTGGTGGCGGAATCCGGCGTCAGCCAGGTGCCGAAGGCAAGGAAGGCGGCCGGGCTCTCCGGTGCGCCGGAGCCGCCGCCGAGGCTGCCGATCACGGTCGGCTTGCCGGTCGAGCGGTGCCAGATGACGTTGCGCTGGTCGTCGGTGTCGAGCAGCGCCTCGGCCTGTTCGACGCTCGCCTGGAAGTCGGCGATGCCGCGCTCCAGGCGCGCGATGTCCTCCTCGGCCCGGCGCCGGTTGCGGATCAGGATGACGGCGCTGAAGACGGCAAAGACGAACGCGCCGACCAGCGACACCATCCACAGCACTTCCAGCGAGCCGAGCTGCGTCGGAAAGCGCTGCGGCAGGTCCTGGGCCCTGGCGGCCGTGGCCGGAAGGAGGAAGGGTACGAGTGGCAGGGCTTTCAGGGCCGGATGCGGTGATCCGGATTGTCGCGAGGAGTTTCCCCGACGCCTCCCGCCATGTTTCGGCATGTGGAAAGACCTTTCGCCGCCTTCGGTCTTTGCAAGACGTGACACCTGATGGAACGAGCCGGCGCCCCAGCCTCAAGGCCGCCGATTCGGTCCACCATAACCGGATTGGCAGGTGGGCCGTAAGAGTCCATATGGAGAACGGAAGGCATTCTTTGCCCCGGATATGACCGAGCCGGAAACGCAACCGGCCGCAGCAATCGGGTGATGCCGCGGCCGGGACCGAAAAAGCGTTTTGGTTTCAAGGCGGCGCGGGCGTTGCCGCCCGCGGTCGGCCGAAAACTCAGTACTTGTAGTGATCGGATTTGAACGGACCGGCCTTGTCGATGCCGAGATAGGCGGACTGCTCGTCGGTCAGTTCGGTCAGATTGACGCCGAGCTTCTTCAGGTGCAGCCGGGCGACCTTCTCGTCGAGGTCCTTGGGCAGCACATAGACCTCGTTGGCGTATTTGCCGTCATTGCTCCACAGCTCCATCTGCGCCAGCACCTGGTTGGCGAAGGAGGCGCTCATGACGAAGCTCGGATGGCCGGTCGCGTTGCCGAGATTGACGAGGCGACCTTCGGACAGAAGGATCATGCGCTTGCCGTCCGGGAACTCGATCAGGTCGACCTGCGGCTTGATGTTGGTCCACTTGAAGTTCTTCAGGGAGGCGACCTGGATCTCGTTGTCGAAGTGGCCGATGTTGCAGACGATGGACATGTCCTTCATCGCCCGCATGTGGTCGAGGGTGATGACGTCCTTGTTGCCGGTGGCGGTGACGAAGATGTCGGCGTGCGGCGCGGCGTTCTCAAGCGTCTGTACGTCGAAGCCGTCCATCGAGGCCTGCAGGGCGCAGATCGGGTCGATCTCGGTGACGATGACCCGGGCTCCGGCGCCGCGAAGGCTCTGGGCCGAGCCCTTGCCGACGTCGCCATAGCCGCAGACGACCGCGACCTTGCCGGCCATCATCACGTCGGTCGCCCGGCGGATGCCGTCGACCAGGCTCTCCCGGCAGCCATAGCGGTTGTCGAACTTCGACTTGGTGACGGAGTCGTTGACGTTGATCGCCGGGAACGGCAGCTCGCCGCGCTCCTGCATCTGGTAGAGCCGCATGACGCCGGTGGTGGTCTCCTCCGAGACGCCCTTGATGGAATCGCGGATCTTGGAGAACCAGCCCGGATTCTTCTCAAGCCGCCGCTTGATGGTGGCGAACAGGGCTTCCTCTTCCTCGTTCGACGGGTTGGCGAGGACCGACGGGTCGCTCTCGGCCTTGGCGCCGAGGATGACCATCAGGGTCGCGTCGCCGCCGTCGTCGAGGATCATGTTGGCGGTCTCGCCATTGCCGAAGTCGAAGATCTTGTCGGCGTAGTCCCAGTACTCCTCGAGCGTCTCGCCCTTGACGGCGAAGACGGGAACGCCGGCTTCCGCGATCGCGGCGGCGGCGTGGTCCTGGGTGGAGAAGATGTTGCAGGAGGCCCAGCGCACATCGGCGCCGAGCGCCTTCAGGGTCTCGATCAGGACCGCGGTCTGGATCGTCATGTGCAGGGAGCCGGCGATGCGGGCGCCCTTCAGCGGCTGCGCCGCGCCGTATTCCTCGCGGCAGGCCATCAGGCCCGGCATTTCGGTCTCGGCGATGGTGATCTCGGTGCGGCCCCAGGGGGCGAGCGAAATGTCTTTGACGGTGTAGTCGGCGGTCATCAAGGGGGTCTCCCGGTAATGGGTGTCGCTGGAGCGAAGGGGCGTCCGGTCCCGTCGATAGGGCGCGGCGTCGGCGCTCCGTCATTGAGGCGAGCCGGATGCGGACGGCAAAAGCCGGCCGGCATCCCGTGCACGGTCGATCCGGGTTATAGCCAAAACCCCGGCGGCATTCAATAAAGACATAAAGATTTCTTTATGCAGTGATGAATCCTTCGTAACCGCAAGGGCTTGTGCAAGGGCAAAGGCGCGCGGGAAGGCTCTTTCAAGACGGGAAAGCGGGTCGGACGGGCGAATTTGCCGCTATTCGGCCTCGTCGAAGCGCCCCTCGACGAGTTGCACGAGGGCGTCCATGGCCGCTTCCGCGTCAGAGCCTTCGGCGGTCACGGTGATGGTGGAGCCGGTGGCGGCCGCCAGCATCATCAGGCCCATGATGGAGGTTCCGGGGACGCTCTGTCCGTCGCGGCTGACGGTGATGTCGGCGTCGAAGGTTTCGGCGCATTTGACGAATTTGGCCGAGGCGCGGGCGTGCAGTCCCCGCTTGTTGACGATCGCCAGGCACCGCGAAATCATTTCCGGCGGCGCTCCACGGTCGTCACGCCCCTATTGCAGCCCGGCGAGCACCTGGCTCGCCACGCTGATATATTTGCGGCCGGATTCCCGGGCTTCGGTGATAGCGTCCGACAGCGACTTTTCGCCGCGCACCGAGACCAGCTTGATCAGCATGGGCAGGTTGACGCCGGCGATGACCTCCACCGACTGCTCCTCCATCACCGAGATGGCGAGGTTGGAGGGCGTGCCGCCGAACATGTCGGTCAGCACGATGACGCCGGAGCCGTCGTCGGCTCCCTTGACCGCGTCGATGATGTCCTGGCGCCGCTTTTCCATGTCGTCGTCCGGCCCGATCGAAATCGCCGCCACCCGCTCCTGCGGTCCGACCACATGTTCCAGTGCAGCTTTGAATTCCTCGGCCAGCCGTCCGTGAGTGACGAGGACGAGTCCGATCATGGGTTCACTCGCTGTTTTTGGTCATTACGCGCTGGCGGCCCGATTGGATTGGTGGACCGCCCGCGCTGTCGCGCCGTGAACTGACCATCTTGCGGTTTCGCTTTCGCAGCGCAACAGAAAAATGCGGGCCGCTGCAATTGTCCCCGGCGCTATGGCAGCGGTGCCACTCAGGCAGCCGGAACGTCCTGCGGAACCAGCCCCGAAAGGGCCGCCCGGACCAGCCGCGTCGCCTCCGCCCCACCGTCACGGACCGGCTGGCGCGGCAGGCGGACGCCGCAAAGGACCGTTTCGAGGTCCGCAGGATCCGGCATCCGTTCAAGTCCGTCCGTGCCGACGATATCGACGACGAGCCGGACGACGCAGGCCGGCTCGTGGGCGATCTTCAGGATGCCGCGGCCGCGCAGTTCGATGAGACCGGCGAGCGGCTTCGGCGCGCGCGCGATCAGACGCCCGTTGACGGCGCTGACCTCCACCCGGTCGTCGGCGACCAGCGCTCCGAACATGCCGTCGCCCGCCCGTTGCAAAAGGGTCCAGGCGAGCAGCGACTTGCCGCTGCCCGACGCGCCGCGGATGAGGACGCCGGATGCCCCGAAAAGGAGCGCCGTTGCGTGGGTCTGGAAGGGGGTGTCGGCCATGGCGCATCACATCCGGAAAAGCGGCCTATGCCGGCAGCCGCACCACCATGCGCGCCCCGGCGATCCGGGTCTCGCCCGTTGCGGGGTCGCTGGTCGTGCGGTTGCGGGCGCGGATGGTGCCGCCATAGGCCTCCACGATCTGCTTGGAGATCGACAGCCCGAGGCCGGAATTGTTGCCGAAGGCGTCGGTGTCGGGCCGGTCGGTATAGAAGCGCTCGAAGATGCGGTCGGTGGTTTCCGCCCGGATGCCGGGGCCGTCGTCTTCCACCGCGATCTCCACCATCTCTTCCTTGCGCGACAGGATCACCCGCACGGTGCCGCCCTTAGGCGAGAAGGACTTGGCGTTGTCGATCAGGTTGTTGAGCACCTGCGCCAGGCGCCCGTCATGGCCGGTGACGATGAAGGCGCCCTTCATCGCCGGCTTCGGCTCGTTGACGATGAGGGCGACGGCCGGCTCGCCCTCGTGGCGCACCTGCCCGGCCATGTGGACGACCGCACGGGCGAGTTCGGCCATGTCGAAGGGCTCCGCGTCGATGCGCGACAGCTCCGCATCGAGCCGCGAGGCATCGGAAATGTCGCTGATCAGGCGGTCGAGCCGGCGTACGTCGTGCTCGATGACCTGCAGCAGCCGCTCGCGCGCCTCCGGCTTCTTGGCGAGCGGCAGCGTTTCCACGGCGCTGCGCAGGGAGGTCAGCGGGTTCTTCAATTCGTGCGCGACGTCGGCGGCGAACTGCTCGATGGCGTCGATCCGGTTGTAGAGGGCGTTGGTCATGTTCCTGAGCGCCTGGGAGAGATTGCCGATCTCGTCCTGGCGGTCGGAGAAGTCCGGGATCTGCTGGCGTGCCGAGACGCCGCGGCGCACGCGCTTGGCCGCCGCCGCAAGCCGGCGCAGCGGCGCGGCGATGGTGCTGGCGAGCAGGACCGAGAGCACCAGCATGACGATCGAGGCAACGAGGAAGACCCGGAAGATCGCCATCCGTTCGGCGCTGACGATGGCGTCGATGTCGCCGCCCTGGGTCGACAGCAGCAGCGAGCCGAGCACGGCGCGGAAGCGCTGGATCGGCACGGCGACGGAGACGATCATCTCGCCCTTGTCGTTGACCCGGACGATGCTGGCCGGCGAGCCGGACAGGGCTGTGTCGACCTCCGGATAGTTGCGCCCGTCGGCACCGGTCAGTTCCTGGTAGGCCGGCAGCTCGCGCGAGCGGATCCAGAACAGGAGGGATTGCCAGAAGCGGCCGAACCAGCCGGCCTCGCCGTCGCTGGCCGGCGGCAGGTCGAAGCGCAGCACCTGGCCGCGTGAATAGAGATGCCGGCTGTCGAGGATGAGAATGCCGTCGCGGTCGTAGATCCGCGCGCGGGTCTTGGTCGGCGTGATCAGGCGGCGCAGGATCGGCGCGATCTTTTCCGGATTGATCGGGAAATCGAGCGCC
Organism: Rhodobium orientis; assembly: GCF_003258835.1. Classification (GTDB taxonomy): domain Bacteria; phylum Pseudomonadota; class Alphaproteobacteria; order Rhizobiales; family Rhodobiaceae; genus Rhodobium; species Rhodobium orientis. The sequence continues at coordinate 9,952 of NZ_NPEV01000082.1, forward strand.
TGCAGCGTGTCTTCCGCCGGCGTGATGGTCTCGCCGACCTGCAGCTCCAGCAGCCGCTCCGGGTCCACCGTCATGGTGTCGCTGTCGGCGGTCGAGGAGGTGGCGATGGCGCCGGCGATGATCTCGCCCTGGGTGAGCAGGCTTTCCACCCGCGCATCGATCAGCCCGGCGCGGAACTGGTTGAGGTAGAGGATGCCGGAAACCAGCGCCAGAAGCCCGAACAGGTTCAGGATGACGATGCGCCGGGTCAGGTTGGAAAAGACATGGACGCCGAGCCCGCGGGCGATGCGCGCGGAGATATGGCGCCAGAGCCGGAGCCGACGCTTCAGTCCGCGCTTCTCCTGGGGCGCCTCCGGCGCCGCCGCGCCGGTTTCGGCATCGATCGCCATTTGAGAGGGCTATACCTCCTTGAAGCGGTAGCCGACGCCATAGAGCGTCTCGATCATGTCGAAGCTGGTGTCGACCACCTTGAACTTCTTGCGCAGCCGCTTGATGTGGCTGTCGATGGTGCGGTCGTCCACATAGACCTGGTCGTCATAGGCCGCGTCCATCAGCGCGTTGCGGCTCTTGACGACGCCGGGCCGCTGGGCGAGCGCGAACAGGATCAGGAACTCCGTCACCGTCAGCGTCACCGGCCGGCCCTGCCAGGTGCAGGTATGGCGCTCCTGGTCCATGACCAGTTGGCCGCGCTCGATGGTGCCGGCATCGGGCGTCTTCTGCGGGGTGGCGTCGCGCGGCTGCGCCCGGCGCAGGACCGCGCGCACCCGTTCCACCAGAAGCCGCTGGGAAAACGGTTTGCGGATGAAGTCGTCGGCGCCCATCTTCAGGCCGAACAACTCATCGATCTCCTCGTCCTTGGAGGTGAGGAAGATCACCGGCAGGTCGGTGAGCTGGCGCAGCCGGCGCAGAAGCTCCATGCCGTCCATGCGCGGCATCTTGATGTCGAGCACGGCAAGGTCCGGCGGGCTGGATTTCAGGCCGTCGAGCGCGGAGGCGCCGTCGGTATAGGTCTCGACCCGGTAGCCCTCCGACTCCAGGGCGATCGACACCGAGGTCAGGATGTTCCGGTCATCGTCTACGAGCGCGATGGTGGTCATGGTCCGAGCGGGCTCCAAATGCTGATGCGGCTTGACTTTCTCCGCCGGGCCGTCGAATCAGCGCAAAACGGCGCGAAATTGTGGCAAAGGACCATAACGGGTGGCGATCCGCCGCACAAATGGCGGATCGGCGGGGGCTGCCGGCCGTGAAACATCTGTTCTCGGTCGCCCCGGCCTGCCCGAACGGCAGGAAAAATGGCCCTGGCGCTCATTACTTAGGTGGTGCGACGAAAAGGAGAAGGGGATGACCGCGGACAATCCGGCCGGCAAGGACGAGGACTTCGATGCGCTCAAGGTCTCCCACGACCTTATTGCCAATGCCGCAACGGCCACCCTTGCCACCCTTTCGGCCGGCGACGGGGCGCCGTTTGCCTCGCTGGTGACGGTGGCGCCCGGCACCGGCAGCGGTCCGGTGCTCCTGCTGTCGACGCTTGCCCGCCATACGCGAAATATTGCCGCAGATGCCCGCGCTTCGCTGCTCTTTGCCGGGACTGGCGACGGTGCGGAGGATCCGCTGATGGCCGCCCGCATCACGGTCGTCGGCGAGATCGTCGCCGATCCGGCGCCGGCGTTGCGCGAGGTGTTCCTTGCGCACCACCCGGAAGCGGCATCTTACGCGGGTTTCTCCGATTTCGCGATCTACCGCCTGGTGCCGAAAAGCGCCCATCTGGTCGCCGGCTTCGGCCGCATCGTCGATGTCGATCCCGGTGAGCTGTTCGACTGAGCGGGATTGCCTGAAATACAGGCAAATTACGCAATGCTGCGTAGCTCTACGGTTGAAATCCGCCCTTTTACGGACCTCACCTGCGGTTTCATGCTATCTACACATAAAGTACTAAGCTTGCGATAATGCAACGTCTTGAATGGCGGATAGCGCTCCCATATGGTCGGATCGATCGCGAGGGAGACAGGGATTTTGTGACGCCACGGCATGTGAGCATCCGTCGCGAGAACGCCTGTGGCAAAAAACGAGAAAATCGGGAGATATTGCGGTGATCGAGACCGGCAAGCGGAATGACGCGGCGGGACCTGAGCTCTTCGGCCTGAAGAACCTGAAGGCCGTCAACTGGAACCTCCAGGAGCCCAAGCTGTACGAGGAAGCCATCCGGCGCGGCGAAGGCCGCATTGCCAATGGTGGTGCCCTTGTGGTTGAGACCGGCGTTCATACCGGACGGTCCGCGAAGGACAAGTTCGTCGTCCGCGACGCCACCACCGAAGACGTCGTGTGGTGGGACAACAACGCGCCGATGAGCACCGGGCACTTCGACACGCTGCTCGCCGACTTCCTGGCCCATGCCGAGGGCCGCGAGCTGTTCGCCCAGGATCTGTTCGGCGGTGCCGATCCGCGCTATCGCCTGCCGGCCCGCATCTACACCGAGCTCGCCTGGCAGTCCCTATTCATCCGCAATCTCCTGATCCGCCCGGACGCCGAAGCGATCGCCGCCTTCGTGCCGGAACTCACCATCCTCTGCCTGCCGAGCTTCAAGGCCGACCCGGAGCGCCATGGCTGCCGGACCGAGACCGTCATCGCCTGCAACTTCGACCGCAAGATCGTCCTGATCGGCGGCTCGTCCTATGCCGGCGAGATCAAGAAGTCGGTGTTCACCGTCCTCAACTACCTGCTGCCGCCGCAAAAGGTCATGCCGATGCACTGCTCGGCCAATGTCGGCTCGGACGGCGATGCGGCCCTGTTCTTCGGCCTGTCCGGCACCGGCAAGACGACCCTTTCGGCCGATGCCAGCCGCACCCTCGTCGGCGACGACGAGCATGGCTGGGGCGCCGACGGCGTCTTCAACTTCGAGGGCGGCTGCTACGCCAAGATGATCAAGCTCTCCGAGGAAGCCGAGCCGGAGATCTTCGCCGCCGTCCAGCGCTTCGGCGCCGTGCTTGAGAATGTCGTGCTCGACGAGGAGACCCTCGTTCCGGACTTCGACGACGGCTCCAAGACGGAAAACACCCGCGGCGGCTACCCGATCGACTTCATCCCGAACGCCAGCGATACCGGCCGCGCCCCGCACCCCAGGAACATCATCATGCTGACGGCGGATGCCTTCGGCGTGCTGCCGCCGATCGCCAAGCTGACCCCGGCCCAGGCCATGTACCACTTCCTGTCCGGCTACACCGCCAAGGTCGCCGGCACGGAAAAGGGCGTGACCGAGCCGCAGGCGACCTTCTCGACCTGCTTCGGCGCCCCGTTCATGCCGCGCCACCCGTCCGCCTACGGCAATCTGCTGCGTGATCTGATCGACCACCACGAGGTCGACTGCTGGCTCGTCAACACCGGCTGGACCGGCGGCGCCTACGGCGTCGGCCACCGCATGCCGATCCGCGAGACCCGGGCGCTGCTCACCGCCGCCCTCGACGGTTCGCTGAAGGAAGCGGAGTTCCGCACCGATCCGTTCTTCGGTTTCCAGGTTCCGGTCGCGGTCCATCATGTCGATACGGCGATCCTCGATCCGCGCGGCACCTGGGACGACCAGGAGGCCTACGACGCCCAGGCGGCCAAGCTCGTGCACATGTTCGTGGAGAACTTCGCCAAGTTCGAAGCCCACGTGGACAGCGCCGTGCGCGCCGCCGCCCCGAACGACGTCGCCGCCGCGGAGTAGCGTTGGCTCAAAGCCCCGCTGACACTGGAAAACAAGCAAAAGCGCGGTCCGACGGGCCGCGCTTTTTCGTTGCACGCGCTCCTTGTATCGGCACTCTGTCTGGCATTGGGGAAAAATACTTAACCGTCATATTCGTGGCCCATTGGCAGTATTCAGTCATCCGGCTAGACTTCGGCCTCCGCGCTCAAGGAACAAATCGGCGCGCGGAAATGTTGAAAGTCATGACTTAAATGGCGCGTGTCAGTCAGGGGCTGATGACGACATCGCCAAACCGGAATCTCCAAGCTGTTCCCGGAGGGAAACAACGATCATGATCTGGAAAGCGAAAAAACCCCTGATCGCGGCGATGGCCATCGCC
>NZ_NPEV01000083.1 GCF_003258835.1 Rhodobium orientis
GCGCCTCCGTAGGGGCGCGCCGGACCTCGTGAGAACCCGCTCTTTTTCGCAAACGTAATGGATTACGTCTGAACGCAGAAAGCCTTGATGCAGGTCGGGCTGCCGACGGGCAGTCTCCAGCCGGTGTCGCTGGGCAGGCCCGTTTCCGGGTCGATCGCAAAAACCGCCAGGGTGTCGCTGTCCTGATTGGCGACGACGATATGGCGCCCGCTCGGCGTGATGGCGAAGCCGCGTGGGGTCGCGCCGCCACACGGCGCATAACCGAGGCTTTCCAGCGCGCCGGTCTCCGGATCGACGGCGAAACAGGCGATGCTGTCGTGGCCGCGATTGGAGCCGTAGAGGAAGCGGCCGTCGGTGCTGACCTGGATGTCGGCACACTGGGTTTCGCCGGCAAAGCCTTCCGGCAGCGTCGAAACTTCCGAGATCGGCCCCTCGAGCCGCCCGCCCTCGCGCCGGTAGACGACGATGGTCGAGGCCATCTCGGTGATCACATAGAGATGGCGGCCGTCCGGCGCGTAGAGGAAATGCCGGGGTCCGGAGCCGGGCGGCAGCGCGGTCGCGGCATCCGCTGCGGGGGTAAGGGTCCCGGTCCCGGTGTCGAGGGCGTAGTGGAACAGCCGGTCGCAGCCGAGGTCGGCAACGGTGACGACGTCGTTCTCCGGCGACACCGCGGCGCTGTGCGGATGCGGACGGCTCTGGCGCTCCGGGTTCGGCCCGCTGCCCTCATGGGCAACGCTGGCGCTGGCGGGAGCGAGCCCCCCGTCCTCGCGGATCGGAAAGATCGCCATCGCCTTGCCGGGCACCTCGTTCGGGACGTCGTGCAGATAATTGGTGGCGACGAGGAACCGGCAGGCGGGATCGAGCGCCAGATGCGACGTCCGGCTGCCGGGCACCACCTGCTTGTTGACGTAGGCGAGCGCGCCGGTGGCCGGATCGAGGCGATAGGCCGTGACCGTGCCTTCGGGCCATTCGAACACCTCGCTGGTCGCAAAGACCCGTCCGGCCGTCGCATCGACCGCCAAAAAGGCCGGGTTGTCGGCATCGCCCGTCTCCGACAGGCAGCTCAAGTCCCCGGTCTCTTCGTCGAAGCGAATGATCGAGATGCCGCAGCCGTCGGACCTGTCGAAATAGGGGATCGACCGGTTGGCACTGCCGACGGCGAGAAAGCACGTGGTCGATTGGGAGTGAGGGGATGGGGTCATCGGTGCCCTTCCATTGCTGGAGCGTTTCCATGGGCACCGCACCGATGACGGCGCCCGCCACCCGTGCCGCGCCCGCCGAGAAGGCTCGTCCCGCCGATCACGGCAGCCGCAATGACGTTGAGGTCGATGCCGGCGCCAGGAGGCGCGCCGGCCAGCCGGGTGACGGGGACGAGGCCGGCACCACCGTAAAGAACTCCCCTCCCCGTGAAAACCGGCAATGTCCCGAGCGCCGGACCGGGGGGCGCCGCTCAGGTCTTGCGGCCCTGCAAGAGCAGCGAGACGAGGCCGAGGGCGGCCGAGGCGACCATCAGGAGCAGCGAGACGGCGTTGAGGACCGGCGTCGAGCCTTCCTTGAGGCGGTCGAACATGGTGATCGTCAGCGGCGCGTCCGAGCCGACCAGCATCAGCGTGGTGTTGAAATTCTCAAAGCTCATCAGGATCGCGACGACGGTCGCCCCCGCGATCGCCGGGAACAGGAACGGGATGGTGATCGCCCAGACCGCACCGAGCGGCGTCGCGCCGAGATTGAGGGCCGCCTCCTCCAGCGAGCGGTCGAACTTTTCCAGCCGCGCGGAAATCACCAGCGTCGCGAAGGTGGCAATGAAGGAGAACTGGCCGAGGATGACCAGCGGCAGGCCGGGCCTGAGACTGTCGAACCACATGCCGGTGGCGTCTTCCAGGTTGTTGGCCAGCGTGTTGGAGGCAACGAGGATCGAGATGCCGAGGATGATGCCGGGAATGACCAGCGGCAACAGCATCAGGACGTAGAGCCCGTTCTTGAAGCGGAAATTGTGGCGCACGAACAGGAATGCGTTGGTGGTGCCCACAGCGACCGAGAGGATCGCGACCCAGACGGCGACGAAGGCCGAGGTCCAGATCGAACGGATGATCGGCCGCTCGTTGAAGACGCCGAGCCGCGGCCGCTCCGTGCCGATGAACCAGTCCCAGGTGAAGCCCTGCCAGGGCAGCGAGGGAAACAGGCTGTCGTTGAAGGCAAAGACGCAGACGACGGCAAGCGGCAGCGCCAGGTAGACGAAGAAGGCGAGCACATAGGCGCGGTAGGTCCAGCGGAACAGCGGGCTCTGGCGGATGGTCGGAATCATCGTCAGCGCCCCACGGTTCTGGTCAACGTCTGGCCGGAGAGTTTCAAGCCCGCCCAGACGATGGTCGAGGACAGCACCAGGAGGAGCATGCCGAAGGCAGCGCCGAGCTCCCAGTTGAAGCGGGTGATGAACTGGGAATAGATCAGCCCGGTGAACCACAGGCTGTCCTTGCCGCCGAGGAGGATCGGCGTCAGGTAGTTTCCGAGCGACAGCATGAAGACGATGATGCAGCCTGACACGATGCCAGGCATGGCGTGCGGGATGACGATCTCGCGCCAGACCGAGACGCCGCCGCCGCCGAGATCGTAGGCCGCCTCGATCATGCTGTCGTCGAGGCTGTCGAGGGTGGTGACCAGCGGCACCACCATGAACAGCATGGAGGTGTAGACGAGGCCGACCATGATCGCCGCATCGTTATAAAGGAACTCGATCGGCTCCGAGGCCAGCCCGATATATTGCAGGAAGCCGGAGACGAGGCCGCTTTCGCGCAAAAGGATCATCCAGCCATAAGTGCGCACCAGCTCGCTGACCCAGAACGGGATCAGGCAGAGGAGGAAGAGGATCGTCTTGGAGCGGCCGCGGGTCAGCTTGGCGATGTAGTAGGAGACCGGAAAGCCGATGAGAAGCGTCAGCGCCGTCGCCAGGATCGACATCACGGCCGTGCGCATGAAGGTGTTCCAGTAGAGCGGCTCGTTGAAGAACACCATGTAATTGGCAAAGCCGAACTCGTACTCCCGGACCCCGACCTTTTCCCTCAGCGAGACATAGAGGATCTCCATGTGCGGGATGACGATGAGGGCGACGAGCCAGATGAGCAGCGGCGCCATCAGGAGGATCAGCGTCAGCCTCTTGCCGCTGGCGTTCATGACCCCTCACCCGCCGCCGCAAAGCAGAGCGTCTGCGCGGTATCCCAGCCGATATGGATCGGGTCATCGCGCTTCAGCGAATGGAATTCGCCGGTCTGCGGCAGCGCCACGTCGATCTCGCCGCCGGTGGCCGCATCGCGGATCAGCACCCGGCTGTTGGCGCCATTGAAGAGCACACTGTCGACAAGGCCGGAGGAAACGTTCGGCTGGCCGGCGACGCCCTCGGAGGTTGGCGACAGCCGCACCGCTTCGGGACGCACGAAGACATCGACCGCATCGCCGACGGCGAGACTGCCCGCCGCCGCCGTCCCCATGAGCGGAAGGCCGCTCGGCGTGCGCACCTTCAGCGTCCCGCCCCCGGCCTCTTCGACTTTGCCGGCAAAGCGGTTGCTCTCCCCGACGAAGCCGGCAACGAAAGCGGTCTCGGGGTTGTAGTAGAGATCGCGCGCGGTGCCGACCTGTTCGAAGACGCCGTGGTTCATGACGGCGATCTGGTCGCTCATCACCAGCGCCTCGGACTGGTCATGGGTGATGTAGACGAAGGTGGTGTTGAACTCCCACTGAAGCTGCTTCAGCTCGATCTTCATGTGCTCGCGCAGCTTCAGATCGAGCGCGCCGAGCGGCTCGTCGAGGAGCAGCACGTCGGGCTCCAGCACCATGCAGCGGGCGATCGCCACGCGCTGCTTCTGGCCGCCGGAGAGTTCGTCGACGCCGCGCGGCCCCGCGCCCGGAAGCCCGACCCGCTCAAGGACGGCCTCGACGCGCTTGGCAATCTCGGCCTTGGCGACGCCGCGACGCCGGAGCCCAAAGCCGATATTGGCGCCGACATTCATCATCGGGAACAGCGCCAGGTGCTGGAACACCATGCTGACCGGCCGCTTGTTCGGCGGCACGTCGAGCATCGAGCGGCCCTTGATCAGGAGGTCGCCGCTGGTCGGCTCCAGGAAACCGGCGATCATCCTGAGAAGCGTGGTCTTGCCACAGCCGGACGGGCCGAGAATGGAAAAGAAGGTCCCCGGGGGGACCGAGAACGTGACGTCGCGAACCGCCTTGAAGGCCGCGAAGTTCTTGGAAATGTCGCGGCAGTCGAGGTCGTTGACGGCTTCGGCCATGGACGGCGGCCCCCGGAATTCTCGGACGTGAAGGAAAGGACGGGAGGCGATGCGAAAAGCACCGCCTCCCCTTGTTACCCGGCGAACGGGATCAGTTGGCGGCGTTGACGCGGTCGAGGACGGAGCCCTCGAACGCTTCCAGACCGGCCGGCACCGGCGGGTACCACTTGATGTTGTCGATGGCTTCCTGCGGGAAGCTCTTCTGGTAGCGCGCCTTCAGCTCGGCGTTGACGTCGGCATCGCCGCCCTTGGAGGCGGTGAAGTTGCCGGCGGACTCCGTCACCAGCGCGGCGTTTTCCGGCTTCATGACGAAGTTGATCCAGGCATAGGCGGCCTCATCGGCGCGGCCGCGCTTCGGCAGCGCGAAGGTGTCGATCCAGCCGAGGGCGCCAGAGGTCGGGGCAACGAAGGTGATGTCGGAATTCTCCGCATTCAGCTTCCAGCCGCCCGTGTCCCAGGCCATCGCGGCAACGACTTCGCCGGAGCGCAGGAGGTTCGTAATCTCGTCGCCGCCGGTCCAGTAGGTCTTCACGTTCGGCTTGCAGGAAATGAGCTTTTCCTCGACCTTGGAAAGGATCTCCTTGTAGGCGTCCTCGTCGCCATAGGCGGCGAACGGATCGAGACCCATGGAGAAAGCGAAGCCGATCAGCGTCGGGCGCTTCAGGCGGTAGGAGACCTTGCCGGCGACGTCGTCGGAGCAAAGGTCGACATAGTCCTTGACGCCGGAGGCCTCGGCCGTGTTGACGACCAGCCCGCTGGTGCCCCAGACATGCGGCACGCCGTAGACCTTGCCGTCATAGGTGGTGTTGGCCTTGGTCGCTTCCAGCATGGACGGGATGAACAGCGCGGCGTCGAGCTTGGACAGGTCGATCGGCTTGTAGATGCCGAACTCGGCCTGGGCGCCGGCGATGCGGTCCTGGCTCGGCTGGGCGAGGTCGAAGCCGCCGCCGTCGGTGGCGCGCAGCTTGGCGATCATCTCCTCGTTGTTGGAGAGCGTCACTTCGACCGTGTGGCCGGTCTCGGCCTCGAACTTCTCGATGAGGTTTTCCGGCGCATAGCCGCCCCAGGTCAGAAGGCGCAGGGTGTCGGCCTCGGCCGCCGGCGCCAGAAGCAGTGCACCGGCCGCAAGACCGGCAAGTCCGGACATCAGTTTGGTTTTCAGCATTTGTCGTGTCTCCTGTCTTTCTCGTTGCGGCGTGGCTTCACAATAACCCACTTTTTTCCCAGCTAACCACCGTCCTGACAAGGATTGTCCGGCCGCCGTCCGTGACGTGTTTTCGGACGGCCCCGAGTGATCGCCGATTCGCCGTCTGACGAGATAATCCCTTCTGTGCGACAGAAACATTTCAGCCGGGCGCGGACAAGCAAGATGCCCTTTGCGGCCAAAGGTCCGCTCAGCCCTGCGCGGCGTCCTGAAGCACCGACCAGATGCGCCGTTCGAGCGCCGAGCGGGCGCCGATCAGCCGTGTGGCGACGACCGCGACGTCGCCCGCCGGCAGGTGCTCGGAGAGATCGACGAGCCGGGCAGCGGCGAGCGCATCGCCGGCCATCGACGCCGGCAGCCAGGCAACCCCGACGCCCGTCTCGGCGAGCCTCAGGGCCGCAAGCGTCAGCGCCGTCTCGACCCGCGTGTCGGGGCGCCATCGCTCGTCGATCGCCGGCACGATCTCCTCGGCCATCCATTTTCCCAGAAAAACATCCGGCGGATAGGCGATGAGCGAGAGGGTTTCGCCGGCCAGTTCGCCGGCAAAGGACGGCGCTGCGACCGGCAGCAACGCCTCGGTGCCGAGGACGCATTCTTCCAGATAGGCCTCCGGCCCCGCCGCCACCTCGGCCTTGGAGCGATAGGTGACCGTCAGGTCCGCCTCCTTGTTGATCAGCATCGCCGCGCAGTCGGACCGGTTGGCCGAGCGCAGCCGGATCTTGAGGTCGAGCGCTGCAAGCGGCCCGGCGATCAGCTCCGGCAGGACGGAGGTGGCGATCGCGTGCTGGCTGGCGATCACCACCCGGGATCCGGCATCCTCCTCGGCCCGGCGCAACGCGCGGATCAGCGCACCGAGGTCGCCGGCGACGCGGCGCAACTCTTCCTGACGCCCCAAGAGCGCCGGCGCCGGCCGCACCGGCTTGCGGCTGCGGTCGAGAAGATCGACGCCGAGATGCGCCTCGATGGCGCGGATGCGGCGCGAGAACGCCGGCTGGGAGAGGAACCGCTTTCCCGCCGCCTCATTAAGCGAGCCGGCTTCCAGCACCGCCACCAGATCTTCCAGCCATTCCAGTCGCATGGACGCCTCCGTCACCTAAAATGCAATTCTTGCATATTAGCGGGGCAATTTCGCATTTGAAGCCCGGGCTTTGGTCGGGCAAAATTCGCATCAGGTATCAACCCAAGGAGTTCTCCCATGCATTTCGCGCGTTTCCCGCGGCTTCACCTCGCCCATCTTCCGACGCCGCTGGAGCCGATGCCGCGCCTCACCGAAGCGCTCGGCGGGCCCCAGATCTGGATCAAGCGCGACGATTGCACGGGCATGTCGACCGGCGGCAACAAGACCCGCAAGCTGGAATTCCTGATGGCCGAGGCGCTTGCAGAGGGCGCCGACACGGTGATCACGCAGGGCGCCACCCAGTCGAACCATGTGCGCCAGACCGCCGCCTTTTCCGCCAAGCTCGGCCTTGCCTGCTACGCCCTCCTAGAAGACCGCACCGGCTCCAAGGATCCGGACTACCGGGAAAACGGCAACGTCCTCCTCGACAACCTCCACGCCGCAACGCTGGAGCACGTGCCGGCTGATTCCGACATGGTGGCGCTCTGTGAGGAGACGGCGGAAAAGCTGCGCTCCAAGGGCAAGAAGCCCTACATCATCCCCGGCGGCGGCTCCAACACGACGGGCGCCCTCGGCTATGCCAACTGCGCACTGGAGCTGTTGGGCCAGGCCAACGACCGCGACCTTGAGATCTCCCGCATCCTGCACGCCACCGGCAGCGCCGGCACACAGGCCGGCCTCATCACCGGCCTGAAGGCGCTGAACGCCAACATTCCGCTGCTCGGCATCGGCGTCCGCGCCCCGAAGGAAAAGCAGGAGGCGAACGTCTTCGCCCTCGCCGAGGCGACGGCCGAACGGCTCGGCTGCGCCGGCGTCGTCAAGCGCGAGGACGTCGTCGCCAACAGCGACTATGTGGGCGAAGGCTACGGCATCCCGCACGAGACCACCATCGAGGCGATCGAGATGTTTGCGCGCTACGAGGCCATTTTGCTGGACCCGGTCTATTCCGGTAAGGGTGCGGCCGGCATGATCGACCTCATCCGCAAGGGCGCCTACGGCAAGGACGAGACCATCGTCTTTTTGCATACCGGCGGCAGCGCCGGCCTCTTCGGCTATCGCGGAAGCTTCGGCTTTTCCGCGTAACGCACACCAGAACGGAGCGACGAGGCATGCCGCGCAGGCTCGGCATCTTGGGGGGCATGGGGCCGGAGGCGACGGTCCTCTTCATGTCGCGCATTCTGGAGGCGACCCCGGCAACGGACGACGCCGACCACATCCCCCTACTCGTCGACAGCAACACCCAGGTGCCGTCGCGGATCAGACACCTGATCGAAAAGACCGGCACCGACCCGACGCCGGTGCTGGTCGCCATGGCCGAAAGGCTGGCGGCCGGCGGCGCCGAGGCCCTCGCCATGCCCTGCAACACGGCGCACAGCTATCTGCCGGCGATCCTCAGTTCCGTTTCCGTGCCGTTCTTCGACATGGCTGGGCTGACGGCGGCCCGCGTCGCGGCGATTGCGGCCCCCGGCCCCATCGGCATCCTCGCCTCGCCCGCGGTCGAGATCACCGGCGTCCTCGCCCGTGCGCTTCAGAAAGAAAACCGCGAGGCGGTCTATCCGGACGACCGCGGCTCCCTCCTTGCCGCCATCCGCGCCGTCAAGGCCGGCCACCGCGACGAGGCGCTACCCGCGCTCATTGCTGCCTGCGACGACCTTGTCGCCAGGGGCGCAACGGCCGCCATCGTCGGCTGCACGGAGTTCTCTCTCATTGGCCGGCGCATCGACCATGCCCTGCCGCTGACCGACAGCCTCGATGTGCTGACCGAGGCCTGCGTCGCCTTCGCCCTCGACGACCCACAAAAGAACACCACGGGAGCGCGCCCATGACCGTCTGCCACCTGAAAGAATCGAAGCCCCGCACCGTCGCGGAAAACCGCGCCGTCCCCGACCGCGTCTCCGAAATGCTGGCCGAACTGCGCGACGGCGGCGAGGAACGCGCCTTGTCTTACGCCCGCGAGCTCGACGGCTGGCAGGGTCCGGTGGTGCTCGACCAGGCGGCGGTCGACGCCGCCGCAGCGCGGCTCGACGACACGGTCAAGGACGACATCACCTTTGCCCGCGACAGGATCCGCCGCTTTGCCGACGCCCAGCGCGCCACCATCACGGACATGGAGATCGAGATGGCGCCGGGCTTCTGGGCCGGCCAGAAGTCTATCCCGGTCCATGCCGCCGGCTGCTACGCCCCGGGCGGCCGCTACAGCCACATCGCCTCGGCGCTGATGACGATCACCACGGCAAAGGCCGCCGGCGTCACCCATGTGACGGCCGCCTCCCCGCCGCGCGGCGACAAGGGCCTTGCCGACGAGATGGTCTTTGCCATGGACCTTGCCGGCGCCGATGCGATCCTGTGCATGGGCGGCGTCCAGGCGGTCGCCGCCATGACCTTCGGCTTTTTCGGCCTGCCGGAGGCCGATGTCCTCGCCGGCCCGGGCAACGCCTTCGTCGCCGAGGCCAAGCGCCAGCTCTTCGGCCGCGTCGGCATCGACATGATCGCCGGGCCGACGGATTCGCTGATCATCGCGGACAGCTCCGCCGACGCCGAGACCGTCGCCTGGGACCTCGTCGGCCAGATGGAGCATGGCGCGGACTCGCCGGTCTGGCTCGTCACCACCGACGAGGCCCTCGCCGAGGCCGTCATCGCGCGCATCCCCGACCTCATCGAAACGCTTCCGCAGACCAACGCCGACAGCGCGCGGGCGGCCTGGGCCGACCGCGCCGAAGTGATCCTCTGCGACACGGCGGAAGAGATGGTCGAGACCGCCAACGACATCGCCCCGGAGCACCTCCACGTCCAGGCCGACAACCTCGACTTCTGGCTCGCCCGGCTCGCCGCCTACGGCTCCCTCTTTTTGGGCGCCGAGACCACCGTCGCCTTTGGCGACAAGGCGTCAGGTCCCAACCACGTGCTGCCGACCTCGGGTGCTGCCCGCTACACCGGCGGCCTTTCTGTCCACAAGTTCCTGAAGACCGTCACCTGGCAGCGCACCACGGCCGAGGCCGCCCGCCCGGTCGCGGAAGTCACCGCCCGCATCTCGCGCCTTGAAGGCATGGAAGGCCACGCCCGTACCGCCGACATCAGGTTGACGCCACGCGACTGATGGCTACCCTGCCCGTGCGGCTTGAAGTCGCGCAATGCCCCTCGGGCGGTTGCCACCTGGCTTGAGCGCCGGCGCGCTGCGCGATATGTCCCGGCTGCGCAATCACCGGGACGGTCCTGACGCGCGGTTGCAAGGGCAGCGTGCCGATTGCGGCCGATCCCGGTGCAGGGCACTATGCCGGCGAGCGGCCGACCGCTGACGGAACGACACGACGGGAATTCGGACCTTGGCAAATCCCTATACCGGCAAACCCGACCGCGCCTTCTGGAAACGGGCGGTTTCCACCCGCCACTACAGCCAGCTCAGCGACCTCGCCAAGCCGATCGACGGCTTCCTGGACGCCAGGATCGCCACCGCCGGGAGTTGCTTTGCCCAGCATATCGGCCGCTATCTGCGCAAAAACGGCCTCAACTATATGGACCACGAGCCGGCGCCGGAGATCCTGTCGCCGAAATCGGCCGACCGCCTCGGCTACGGCGTCTATTCCTGCCGCTATGGCAACATCTACACGAGCCGGCAACTGGTACAGCTCTTCGACGAGGCGTTCGGCAAACGCAAGCCGGTCGACGGCATCTGGCAGAAGGGCGAGCGATTTTACGACGCCCTGCGCCCGGGCATCGAGCCGGACGGCTTCGTCAGCCCCGAGGCCGTTCAGGCGCTGCGCCGGTTTCACCTGTCGAAGGTGCGGCGGATGTTCCGCAAGCTCGACATCTTCGTCTTCACCCTCGGCCTGACGGAATGCTGGGTGTCGACCCGCGACGGCACCGCCTATCCGATCGCGCCCGGCGTCATCGCCGGCAGCTACACGCCGCAGGACTACGAATTCGTGAACCTTCGCCACCGGGATATCATGGACGACCTGATCCGGTTCCGCGCCGCCCTGAAGGAGATCAATCCGCAAGCCCGCATCCTCTTCACGGTATCGCCGGTTCCGCTCGCCGCCACCGCGACCGACAACCACGTGCTTGTCGCCACCACCTATTCCAAGTCGGTGCTGCGCGCCGTCGCCGGCGAGATGACCGACGAATTCGACGACGTCCACTACTTCCCGTCCTACGAGGTGATCACCGGCCAGCCGACCCGCCACGCCTTCTACGAGCCGGACCTCAGGAGCGTTGCGGCTGCCGGCGTCGCCGAGGTCATGCGCCACCTGCTCCCGGAAGATGCCGTTCCGCAACGCCCGCAAAAGGCGAAAGGCAAGCGCCGCAGGCTCTACGCCGATGAGGCGGACGTCGGATACGAGCATTGCGAGGAAGGTCTCCTAGCTGAGGCAGCCGGCGAATGATCAAGGTTTTCGGGGATTCCCACGCCAACCGAATCAGCAAGTTAGGGACGATTCCGGAAGGCTTTGAGGTGTTCGGCTCCCACGGCCAGAACGTTCTGTCCTTCCGCCTGACCGAGCAGGATGGCGGCCTGCACATTTTCGCCGACAACTGGGAGGGCGTGCCGCCCCTCGACGTCACTCTCCTCCCGTCCGACCTCAATGTCTTGTCCGGACCGTTCCATTCAAGCCCGATTTCGCGCAACGACACCTGGCGACGCCATTGCCACTGGACGCTGCACGAGGCTTTCCCGAAACTGTCGCCCGTCTCCGACGCCGTCATGGACGCCGTCGTCGACGACCGGCTCGCCGCGATGTTTCGGCTCATCAAGGCCTGCCAGAACATGGACATCCCCATCGTCGTCATCGAAGCACCGCTCATCCGCCGTACCGAGTCGACGTTCCGCGGCATCGAGGAGGAGGTGCTGGTGGACACCGACCGGCGCTATCGCGACACGGTCCGCGCACGCCTCGCCGGGGCCGGGGTCCCGGTGATCGCAACGCCGCCAGAGACCAATGACGGTCGTTTCACGAAGGATGAATTCGGCGCCGAAATCGCCACCGACGTCCATCACGGCAACCGCGACTACGTCAAACTGGCGATCGAAAGCGTGGTCGCCTTCGCCGAGGCGCACGGCTATTGCTGAGAGCAGCGGTCCGGTGCCGCTTTTCCCGTTCAAGTCTGCGAACGGCCCGCCGGTGTCCCTGAAGCCGCAGCCGTCCGGGCGACGAAAACACCAACGTTCCAGGCAGGTTTTTTCGCTCCTTTGACCTCGATCATGGCCTGCGGGACTGGATTTGCTATTCACTCGCAATCTCACATGATGCTATGGCGCTGTGGAGACCTCCGCCGCGGTGCCGAAAAGCGTGACGGCGCCCGCAACAAGCACGAGACCGCGATGACTGGACGAAAAGCGACCTTTCCGGCCCTCCTTCTGGCGGCATCGCTCGCCGCCTCCCCGCTGCTGGCGGCGGAGCCGCAATACGCCACCATGGAAGACCTCGGCGAGGCGCTCTTCTTCGACACCAACCTGTCGAAGAACGGCACCCAGGCCTGCGCCACCTGCCACAGCCCGGACAACGGCTTCACCGATCCGCGCGAGACCGATGCCGGCCGCGCGGTGTCGCTCGGCGACGACGGCGCGTCCCTCGGCGACCGCAACGCGCCGACCGCGTCCTATGCCGTCTTTTCGCCGCCGTTTCACCGGCGCGAGGACGGCAGATATGTCGGCGGCCAGTTCCTCGACGGCCGCGAGAAGGACCTCGCCGGCCAGGCCGGCGGCCCGCCGCTCAATCCGATCGAGATGGGCATGCCCCACAAGGCGGCGGTGGTCGAACGCCTGAAGGCCAATCCGGCCTATGCGGAGGCGTTTGCCCGCCTCTTCGGCAAGGACGTCTTCGACACCGACGAGGCCGCCTATGGCGCCATGGCCGCGGCGATCGCCGCCTTCGAGGGGACCGACACCTTCGCCCCGTTCGATTCCAAATACGACCGGTTCCTGCGCGGCGAGGTCAAGCTGACCGACCAGGAGGAACTCGGCCGGCTGCTGTTCTTCTCCCAGCAATTCACCAACTGCAACCAGTGCCACCAGTTGCGCCGGCTGCCGGGCCAGAAGCAGGAGACCTTCTCCAACTACGAGTACCACAACATCGGAATCCCGGCGAACACGGCCGTGCGCATCCTCAACGGCGTCGCCAAGGACCATGTGGACCGCGGCCTCTTGGACAATCCGGCCGTCGACGATCCGGCCGAGGCCGGCAAGTTCAAGGTGCCGACCCTGCGCAACGTCGCCGTCACCGGCCCCTACATGCACAACGGCGTCTTCACCAAACTGAGGACGGCGATCCTGTTCTACAACAAGTACAATTCCAAGAACCCGGAACGCCAGGTCAACCCCGAGACCGGCCAGCCCTGGCGCCAGCCGGAGGTCGCCGAGAACATTTCGCTGAAGGAGCTGGAACACGGCCCCGCCCTGGAAGACAAGCGCATCGACGCCCTTGTCGCGTTCCTGAAAACGCTGACCGACAAGCGCTACGAGCACCTGTTGACGGACGACTGATTTCTCCCGCCGGATTGCTCGCAAATCCGGACAAGAAAAGGCCCGCGCCGATGTCGGCG
>NZ_NPEV01000084.1 GCF_003258835.1 Rhodobium orientis
CACAGCCAAAACCGCCGCCAACCAACCCCAACCAGATGTCCCTCGACCTCGCCCCAATCTAAACCGGACAGTAGTGGGCTTGACCCGGCAATCCATAGGGCCTTTCAATTCAAACCGTTAGGCTAGAATATGCCGCGAGTCATCATGGACCACCGTGTCAAGCACGGTGGTGACGCGGAGTGTGCGAGACGCTGGGAGCATAAGCCTCCCTGGCCGAAAAGCAGTGGGCTAACCCCGCCTCAGCTCCAGCCGCCCCTCTTGGTCTTGTAGAAAATGTGCCGGCCGATGCGCTGCTTGCGGATCATGCGGCGGGCCCAGCGCGGACGCACATAGGTGGCGTGGTAATGGGTCGAGGCGCCGACGTTCTTCAGCCAGTGCTTTCCGGCGGTGATCTCGCGGGCGATCTTCTGGGCCTTGGCCCAGGCGCTCTGGCTGCGGATGCGCTCGCGCTTGCCGTCGCAGGCAAAGGAGAACTGGCAGCGGTTGCGGCGGTGCTTGTTCTGGTAGACGACGCCGCAGATGGTCCCCGGATAGGTCGGGTTCTTGACCCGGTTGAGCACCACCTGGGCGACCGCGACCTGGCCCTTCCAGGGCTCGCCGCGGGCCTCGAAATAGATCGCCTCGGCGAGGCACTTCTGCTGCGTGTTGGTGATCACGCTGGCCGGCAGGGAATTCGATGCCCACCAGTGGGAATCCGACTTGTCGACTTCGGCCGCATCGGGATCGAGAGAGCCGGTCTTCGGCTTGCCGCCGAACAGGGCGTTGAACGGCGCTTCCAGGTCGCCGGAATTGTCGGGCGCATAGGCGTTGACCAGCGACAGGCTGGCGGCGGCGACACCGCGGGCGATGAAGATGCGGTCGTCGGCCTTTCTCGCCTCAGGCGTCGGGGCCGCGCCGTCGGCATCGGCGACCGCCGTCGTTGGCTCTTCGGCCTCGAACGGGGCCGGCTTGACGAAGGCGACGCGCGGCATTTCCGTGCCGGTGTCGAAGGTGACGAGGCTCGACATGGTGACCAGCGAGCCGGCCGCCATCTCGCCCGGCTGCGGGTCCGGCATGCGCGTCGACAGGCGGTCGCCCTTGCGGGCGCGGTTGATGCGGTCGCGGTCGGGGGCGATTGTCTCTGGCTCGGCGACCTCGCCGACCGGGCGGCTGGCGACGCGCATGGCGCCATCGCGGCCGCCGCTGATGGCGATGCTGCCCGTGATCTCCGGCCCTGCATTGGCGTAAGTATAGGTCGGCGGCAGGGTCGTGCCGTCCGTCGGCTCAAGAATATGGGCAGTCCAGCGCAACGCTTCGCGGTCTTCGACGCCGATCTCGCTGACCGCGTCCTGAAACGCCACCTCGATCGGCATGATGAAGACGAAAACGCCGGCGAGAAGAAGGGACGCGACGCCATCGACGACCGGCCGGGTCCGCTTTCGATTAAGTAGTCGAGCCATCCGCCCCAACTCTGAACTTCATCGGCGTTAACAACGCCCGCCGATACGCAAGGGTTATGCGTCGTGCACTCTGCAAATCACAACGCAAGGACCATTTGATCGTCGATTAACCTTGCGGATCGGTTAATGAGCCCGGTCGTTTTTTATTTTTCGCGTTTACAAAAGGTAAATCTCTGGCGCCGACCCAGCGTTTGTCTTGGTCGCCGAGTCGCGCCAAGCCCCTTTAGGCCCGGCGAAAGGGGCCGAAATGGGGGCGGTAGCTGAATACTTTGGTTAACGAGGAAGAGTTGGGGCAGTCAGAGACTCGCCAGCGCGGCCTTCAGTGCATCGCTCGCCGTCTTGATGGCCGCGAAAGGCCGGGCCTCGGCATCGGGCAGGTCGACCTTCGTGACCAGCTTCGCGCCGACCGTGCCGAAGCGGCTTTTGAGGGCCTGGTCGAGCCATTGCCGGTTCTGGCGTGCCCGGCGTGTGGCGAGGTGACCGGCGCTCGAAAGGTGCGCGCGGTGGCTGTCGAGGGCATCGCTGAGGCCATCGAGGCCGGTGCCGGTCGCGGCCGAGACGGCGACCACGGGCGCCTTCCAGCTTGCGTCCTCGCCGAGTGCCAGGGTCAGCGCCCCTTCCACGTCGGCGACGGCGCGGCGCGCGGCCTGATCCATATCCGCCTTGGTGACGGCGACGACGTCCGGCAGTTCCATGACGCCGGCCTTCATGAATTGCAGGGAGTCGCCCGAACCCGGCTGGATGCACAGGAGGATGGTGTCGGCAACGAGGGCGATATCGGCCTCCGACTGGCCGATGCCGACGGATTCCACGATCACCCGGTCGAACACGGCGCGCATCAATGCCGCGGCGCCGACGGCGTGGTCGGAGAGGCCGCCGAGGCGGTCGCGGGCGGCCATGGAGCGCACGAAGACGTTGGTGTCTTCCGGGTCGGTCTTCAGGCGCGTGCGGTCGCCGAGGAGCGCCCCCTGGCTGATCCGCGAGGACGGGTCGACGGCGATGACGCCGACGCTCTCGCCAGCCTTGCGCCAGCGTTTCAGCAATGTGTCGGTGAGGGTCGACTTGCCGACGCCGGGCGGTCCGGTGAGGCCGAGGACATGGCCTCGCGGATCGGCGACGGCGGCATCGAGGAGGCTGGCGACGGCATCGGAGCCATCGCCGGTCTCGATGGCGGCCAGTGCGCGGGCGAGCGCCGGCTTGCCGCCCTGTCGTATCGCATCAAGATCGAGGACGGGCGCTGCCATCAGACAGCGCCCGCCGCGAGCATGAGCCCGACCACGCGGGCGATGCCGAAGCTGATGCCGGTGACGAAGACGGCGGCAATCAGGTGCGGACCCGATATGCCGCCGCCGGCAAAGACCTCGGTCAACAGATAGGCGACGATGCCGGCACCGATCGCCAGCACCATGCCGACGACGCCCGGGCGCGAGGCCAGGACGCCGACGGCAATCCATGCGCCGTACCACATGACGAGGACGAGGATGCGGGCCATTCGGGTCCGCGTCAGTCCGTCGAGTGGCCGGCGTCCTCCGCCGACAGGGCGGCCTGGGCCGCGGCGAGCCGGGCGATCGGCACGCGGAACGGCGAACAGGAGACGTAGTTGAGGCCGACCTTCTCGCAGAAGTGGATCGAGGCCGGATCGCCGCCATGCTCGCCGCAGATGCCGAGCTTGATGTCGGGACGGGTCGCGCGGCCGCGTTCCGCGGCAATGGCGACCAGTTCGCCGACGCCCTCGGCGTCGAGGGTCACGAACGGATCCTGCTCGAAGATGCCCTTCTGCTGGTAGGTGCCGATGAACGACGCGGCGTCGTCACGGGAGATGCCGAAGGTGGTCTGCGTCAGGTCGTTGGTGCCGAAGGAGAAGAACTCCGCCGAATTGGCGATGTCGCCCGCCCTCAGCGCCGCCCGCGGCAGCTCGATCATGGTACCGACATGGTACTGGATCTCGACGCCGGTATCTTCCGACACGGCCTTGGCCATGGCATCGATGCGGTCCTTGACCAGATCGAGCTCGGCCTTGGTGGCGACCAGCGGCACCATCACCTCCGGGATGACATGGGCGCCGGCTTTCTTGCCGGCTTCCACGGCGGCCTCGAAGATGGCGCGTGCCTGCATCTCGGCGATCTCCGGATAGGAGACGGCGAGACGGCAACCGCGATGGCCGAGCATCGGGTTGAACTCGGCGAGCGACTCCGACCGCTCGCGCAGCTTCTCGCGGTCGACGCCCATCACCTTGGCGACCTCGGCGATCTCTGCGTCCGTGTGCGGCAGGAACTCGTGCAGCGGCGGATCGAGCAGGCGGATGGTCACCGGCAGGCCGTGCATGATCTCGAACAGCTCGGCAAAGTCGCCGCGCTGCATCGGCAGCAGCTTGGCCAGCGCCGCCCGGCGTCCCTCCTCGGTGTCCGACAGGATCATCTCGCGAACGGCGATGATGCGGTCGGCCTCAAAGAACATGTGCTCGGTGCGGCAAAGGCCAATTCCCTCGGCGCCGAAATTGACGGCGGTGCGGGCGTCGGCCGGGGTCTCGGCGTTGGTGCGCACCTTCATGCGGCGCAGTGCGTCGGCCCATTCCATCAGCTTGCCGAAGTCGCCGGAGAGTTCCGGCTGCAGCATCGGAACCTCGCCGTCGAGAACTTCGCCGGTGGTGCCGTCGACGGTGACGATGGCGCCCTTCTGGAAGGTGCGGCCGGCAGACGTCATGGTCTGCTTGACGTAGTCGACGCGGATCGCGCCGGCGCCGGACACGCAGGGCGTGCCCATGCCGCGGGCGACGACGGCCGCGTGGCTGGTCATGCCGCCGCGGGTGGTCAGGATGGCTTCCGCGGCGTGCATGCCGTGGATGTCTTCCGGGCTGGTCTCGACGCGAACGAGGATGACCTTGTGGCCCTTGCCGGCCATCGCCTCGGCCTCGTCGGCGGTGAAGACGATCTCGCCGGAAGCGGCGCCCGGAGAAGCCGGCAGGCCGGAGCCGATGACGTGGCGTTCGGCGTTCGGGTCGATGGTCGGATGCAGCAACT
This sequence comes from Rhodobium orientis, assembly GCF_003258835.1. Taxonomy (GTDB): domain Bacteria; phylum Pseudomonadota; class Alphaproteobacteria; order Rhizobiales; family Rhodobiaceae; genus Rhodobium; species Rhodobium orientis. Next base: position 4,460 of record NZ_NPEV01000084.1, read on the forward strand.
GGTCGAGGGAGCCCGGCTCGATCCGGCCGATCGCCTCTTCCTTGGTGATCATGCCCTCGTCGGCCATGTCGACCGCGACCTTCAGCGCCGCCTTGGCGGTGCGCTTGCCGTTGCGGGTCTGCAGCATCCACAGCTTGCCGCGTTCGATGGTGAACTCGACGTCCTGCATGTCGCGGTAGTGCTTCTCAAGCTTGGTGCAGATGCCGGCGAATTCCTTGAACGCCTCGGGCATCACCTCTTCCAGCGCCGGCGCGTCGACGCCGGAGGCCTCGCGGGCGGCCCTGGTCAGGTGCTGCGGGGTGCGGATGCCGGCGACCACGTCTTCGCCCTGGGCGTTGACGAGGAACTCGCCGTAAAGGGCGTTTTCGCCGGTCGACGGGTTGCGGGTGAAGGCAACGCCGGTGGCCGAACTGTCACCCATATTGCCGAACACCATGGCCTGGATGTTGACGGCGGTGCCCCAGGCGGCCGGCAGGTTGTGCAGGCGCCGGTAGGTGATCGCGCGCTGGTTCATCCACGACCCGAAGACGGCGCCGATGGCGCCCCAGATCTGGTCCATCGGATCCTGCGGGAAGGGCTTGCCGAGTTCGGCCTCGACCAGCTTCTTGTAGCGGTCGATGACTTCCAGCCAGGCGTCCGGATCGAGGTCGGTGTCGAGGGTGTAGTTGCGGGCGTCCTTGATCTCTTCAAGGACCTCTTCGAAATTCTCGTGGCCGACGCCGAGGACGACGTCGGAATACATCTGGATGAAGCGCCGGTAGCTGTCGAGGGCGAAGCGGCGGTCGCCGGCTTCCTCGCCAAGGGCTTCGACGGTGGCGTCGCTGAGGCCGAGATTGAGGACTGTGTCCATCATGCCGGGCATGGAGGCGCGGGCGCCGGAACGCACCGAGACCAGGAGCGGACGCTTGTCGTCGCCGAAATCGCGACCGGTCAGCTTGGCCATGTGCTCAAGCGCGGCGGTTACCTGGTCCTTCAAGTCGTCCGGGAAGGTGCGGTCGTTGGCGTAGTAGTGGGTGCAGACCTCGGTGGTGATGGTGAAGCCCGGCGGAACCGGTATGCCGAGATTCGACATCTCCGCCAGATTTGCGCCCTTGCCGCCGAGCAGGTTGCGCATTTCGGCGGCGCCTTCCGCCGTGCCGTCACCGAAGGTGTAGACCCATTTGGTCATGACGCGTCCTTCCTTTTGCAGTCAACCGGTTGGGAGGGGGCAGGGTCGGGTGTCCCTGCCGGTCCGGTTTCATGGTCTGAGTGGCAAATCACCCGGTCGCAATGCACCCATTGAACGCACACCGCAAGGTGACTTATCCGCATAGCATCAAATTACCGCGGGCGGATTGGCGCGTGCCCTCTGGACACGGGATTCAGCGGCTGAAATCCGCCGTTTTTATGCCCGTTCTTGCGCTTCCGCGTCCCCGTCCGGCAGCCTGCGCGCTCCTCCCTTGGCGCCTTCCACCGGCATATGCCGCTAGCGCGGCGATACACGCGCATTGGCGTGCACGGTTTTGTTACATGATTTTGCCGACAATCTCGACGATTGATGTGACAGGTTTTCGTCATTCGATTTTCCGGGGACATGGTGGAGGGCACATTCCGGCCGCAAACCGGCGCCGCGGGAGGCGGTGACGACAGCCCGGCCCGCACAGGATTCCGCCGTTTTCGCCCGTTCGGCGGCAAAACCGGTCCGGCAGGTCCCGCGCCTTGCAGGACGTCGGCAAAACGGCCATTCTTGCGGGCGACCAGATTCTGCCGGCCGGACCCGTGCCTTGCCGGCCCGACAGACCTCAGCAGCAGAACTCAGCAGCGACACGCCCATGACATTGCTCGACCGCCCGACCCTGCCGCATCTGCCGCGCCTTGCAGCGGCATTCCTGACCGCCGCGGCGCTCGCCGGCACGATCCTTCACGGCCCGGCCGCGGCCAGCGCCCAGACGATGCCGAGCTTCCTGCTCGAAGCCTATCCGCCCTCTCTCTCCGGCAGCTACCTGGCAGCCCGGCACGCCGAACAGCTCCGCGACGTCGACAAGGCGATCGAGTTCTATCGCGAGGCGCTGGCCGGCGATCCGGACAACAAGGAATTCCTCGACCGCACCTTTGAACTGCTCCTGTCCGCCGGCGAGGTGGCGGAAGCGGCCGAGATCGCCGACCGTCTGGTGACCATCGACAAGAACAACCGGATGGCGCAGCTCGTCCTCGGCATCAAGGCGCACAAGGAGCGCTCCTTCGACAAGGCGCGCAAGCACTACGAGGCGATCGCCAAGCAGGGTCCGCTGGCCGAACTCTCCTCAGCGCTCTTGACCGCTTGGGCGATGCAGGGCGCCGGCGACACCAACGGCGCCATCGCCTTCCTCGACGACTACGGCAAGGACCGCAGCACGGCGGTGTTCGCGCAGTATCACTCCGGGCTGATCGCCGGGCTCGCCGGGCGCAAGGAGGAGGCGGTCAAGCGCATCAAGGTCGCCTATGAGAACGATCCGACGGCGCTTCGCATCGTCGATGCCTATGTCCGCAGCCTGATCCGGATCGGCCGGCTCGACGACGCCAAGAAGGTGGTCGCCGATTTCGAAGAGACGGTGCCGAGCCACCCGCTGCTGACCCGCACGCTGGAGATCGCCGAAAGCGGCAAGCAGCCGGCGCCGGTGATCCGCGACGTGCAGGCGGGCGGCGGCGAAGTGCTGTACTGGCTCGGCTCGGCAATCGGCCGCGACGGCTTCCTCGACCTCGCCATCGTTTATCTGCAGCTTGCGAAATACATGGACCCGAAGGCGGAGCTCGCGACGGTCGCGCTGGCTACGCTCTACGAGCGCCAGAAGCGCTACGAGCAGGCGATCGAGACCTATCTCACCATCGATCCGGGTTCGCCCCTGAAGCGCGGCGCGGAGATCCAGGTCGGCCTCAACTATTCGGCCCTCGACAAGATCGACGAGGCGCGGGCGCATCTCATCAAGCTGGTCGACGACGACCCGGCGGACCTGGACGCCGTGCGCGCGCTCGGCAACGTGCTCCGGCGCCGCAAGCTGTTCCTTGAGGCCGCCGACATCTACAGCCGCGGCATCGCCACCATCGACAAGCCCCGCAAGGAGCACTGGGCGATGTTCTACTATCGCGCCATCTGCTACGAGCAGTCGAAGCTCTGGGCGAAGGCCGAGTCCGACCTGATGAAGGCGCTGGACCTGTCGCCGAACGAGCCGGATGCGCTCAACTATCTCGGCTATTCCTGGATCGATCAGGGCCTGCACCTCGACCGGGCGATGGAGATGATCCGCAAGGCCGTGGAACTCAGGCCGAACGACGGCTACATCGTCGACAGCCTGGGCTGGGCTTATTACCGGCTCGGCAACTACGACGAGGCGGTGCGCCATCTGGAACGGGCCGTGGAGCTCAGGGCCGTCGATCCGATCATCAACGACCATCTCGGCGACGCCTACTGGATGGTCGGCAGGAAGCTGGAGGCGCAGTTCCAGTGGAGCCACGCCCGCGACCTCGATCCGACGCCGGAGACGCTCGACCAGATCAAGCGCAAACTCGCCGACGGCCTCAACAGCGAAGGCAAGATCCCGGTCGCCAAGAACCCGGCGAAAGCGGACAAGGACGGCTGATCGACCGGTCGCATCGGCTCTTCCGGTCGCATTGACGGGCGGGCGGCGGGCCGGTCTATTGGCCTCCCCTTTTCCTGTCGATGTTCCCCGCCATGATCGCAGAAGCGGCATCCGCCAAGATCAACCTCGCGCTCCACGTCACCGGACGACGCGACGACGGCTATCACCTGCTCGACACCCTCGTCGCCTTTGCCGATATCGGCGACCGGCTGACGGTCGAGACGGCGGCCGCCGGCGCCGGCATCAGCCTGGAAATCACCGGTCCCTTCGCCAAAGGTCTTTCCGGCGCGGACGACAATCTCGTGCTCGCCGCCGCGCGAACACTCGAGGCTGTCGCCGCGAAGCGCGGCAAGCTCGTGCCGCCGGCGCGGCTTTCCCTTGAAAAGAACCTGCCGGTCGCTTCCGGGATCGGCGGCGGTTCGGCCGATGCGGCGGCGACGCTGCGCGCCCTCAACCGGCTCTGGGGCCTCGACCTTTCCGCCGAGGCGCTCGCCGAGCTCTCCGCCCCGCTCGGCGCGGACGTGCCGATGTGCGTCGTCGGCCACCCGCTGCGCGCCACGGGGATCGGCACGGACCTTCACCCCTTTGCCGCCTTTGCCGGCGCTGACGCCTTACTCGTCAATCCGGGGGTGAGCGTTTCGACGCCGGCGGTCTTCAAGGCGCTGACAGCGCGCGACAATGCCGGGATCGGCGCCGTGCCGGACCTTTCCGACCGCGAGGCCCTCATCGCCTTCGTCGCCACCTGTCGCAACGATCTGGAGGCAACGGCGGCGAAGCTTGCCCCTGCCATCGCCGATGCGCTTGCCGCCGTCGACAATACCGCGCCGCTCTTGACGCGGATGTCGGGCTCGGGCGCGACCGTCTTCGGGCTCTACGACAGCGCCGAAGCAGCGAAGCGGGCGGCCGAAGCCATCGCCGCCGAGCATCCCGAATGGTGGGTGATGCCGACCAAACTCATGCCGGCGGTCTGAGGCCTACTCCGCCGGTTCCTCGGCGAATTTTCGCTGTTTTTCCTCCGACAGCAGCCATCCGAACAGCGGCACCGCGATGCCGGCGCCGACAAACTGGGCGACAATGAAAGCGGGCATGTGCTCCGGAGCGATGCCGGAAAAAGTGTCTGTGAAGGAGCGCGCCACCGTCACCGCCGGATTGGCGAAGGACGTCGAGGCCGTGAACCAGTAGGCCGCGGTGATGTAGAGCCCGACGGCGGCGGGCACCGCGGCGGGGCGAAACCGGACGGTCGCCAGGATCGTCGCCACGAGGCCGAAGGTGGCGATCGCCTCCGAGCCCCATTGGGCCGGGCCGGTGCGAAAATGCGCCGAGACCTGGACGATCGGCAGTTCGAACATGAAGTGGGCGGCTGCCGCGCCGGCAAGGGCGCCGGCGACCTGGGCAACGACGAAGAGGCCCCCTTCCCGCGAACCGATCTCGCCGCGCAAGAAAAAGGCGAAGGTGACGGCCGGGTTGAAATGGGCGCCGGAGACCTGCCCGAACATGGTGATCAGGACGAAGAGGATGGCGCCGGTCGGGATGGTGTTGCCGAGGAGCGCCACGGCAACGTTCCCGCCGGCGAGCCGCTCGGCCATGATGCCGGAGCCGACGACGGTGGCGAGCAGAAACGCCGTCCCCAGAAACTCCGCGGCAAGCCGCTGTCGCTGCGAAAACGCCATGGTCAGGCCCCGGCCGGCTCGGTGTCGACTGCGCCGATGGCATCGAGCTTCTTCTTCAGCGTCAGGCCGTCGAGGCTGGTGATCGGCAGGTTGACGAAGATCGAGATGCGGTGGGCGAGCATCCGGTAGGCATCGGCAAAGGCGTAGCGCCGCTCCGCCTCCGTGCCTTCGGCCGCCGCCGGATCGGGCACGCCCCAATGGGCCGACATGGGCTGGCCGGGCCAGACCGGACAGACTTCCGAGGCGGCGTTGTCGCAGACGGTAAAGACGAAATCCATCTGCGGCGCGTCCGGCGCGGCAAAGACGTCCCAGCTCTTGGAGCCGAAATGGTCGGTCGTGTAGCCCAGCTTCTTCAGGAGGTCGATGGCGAAGGGATGCACCTCGCCCTTCGGCTGGCTGCCGGCGGAAAAGGCCTGGAAGCGCCCGGCGCCCTCGCGGCCGAGGATTGCCTCGGCGAGGATCGAGCGCGCGGAATTGCCGGTGCACAGGAACAGCACGTTGTAGGTTTTTTCCGTCATTTCCGGGTCCCCCCCTGGCGTTGGTTCATCGCGTTTTCCGGTCCGAACCGAAGGTTCGCCAAAACGCTCTTTTTTCAGGTGAGCCGCGCGTCAGCACGTCTCCTCAATCAGCCCGGCAAGCGGCCCGCAGACTTGCGGATTACCGCCGCAACAGTCGCGCATCAGGTAGGCCAACAGCCCCTGCATGGCGTCCAGTTCCGCCGCGTAGCGGATCACCCTGCCCGCCCGCTCGGCCTTCACCAGCCCGGCATTCGCGAGAATGCCGAGATGGGACGACAGGGTGTTCGGCATGACGCCAAGCTTCTCGGCAATCGCCCCTGCCGCCATGCCCTCCGGCCCGGCCTTCACCAGCAGCCGGTAGACATCGATCCGGGTTTCCTGCGCCAACGCCGACAGGGCGTTCAGGGCCTTTTGTTTTTCCATATTTCGAGAATAGTCGAATTATCGAAATGACGCAAGAGGGTTCTGGATTGGGGATGAGAAGGGCCGTGGGGGAAGGCGGTCCGGTCGTGCGGTCTGCGTTTGTCCCTGAACACGTGCCGCGCTCGCGCTCCTTGTTTTGCCGCGAGGTCCTCGTCCAAAAAACCTGCCCGTTTCCGGGAAGCGCTTCAGGCGCAGTCGGAGAAATCGAGGATCGGTTTTTGCGCGCCGGGCCGCCCGGCTTCGGCAATCGCCTGGCGCCATTGCCGGGCGGGAAAGATACGCGCCTGCGGCAACTCCATGCCGGCGAGGAGCGGCCAGATGCCGGCGAAGGCATCGGCCATGCCGCCCGAAGCGGCCGAGACGAGATGGTCGCGCATGTGGAACCGGCAAAAGGACGCCTGGGGCTCGTCCGGCGGCAAGACGGGCTCTCTGGTCAACAGGCCGTAGCCGACGAATGTCGACCCGTTCGGCATCAGGCCGAGTATCCGCGACGCGACCGGACCGCCGAGCGCATCGAAGGTCACGTCGGCCTTGCCCGCCGCTTCGGCAACGCGTGGGCCGTCGTCCATCGATACCGGCACTATGCCAAGGGCGCGCATCCGCGGCACGCGGCTCTTTGAGCGGTAGATGCCGATAACGCTTTCGGCGCCCTGCCGGAGCGCCCAGTGGCCGAGATAGTCGGCACAGCTCGACCCGGCGCCGCTCAACAGCACCGTCCTGCCGCGCACCGGCCAGAGCCGGAGCATGGTGAACGCGGCGAGCGGATTGATGTAGGCGCGGGCGGCGATCACGTCGGGAACGGCGTCGGGGACCTCCACGGCATCGCCCCCGGCGCAATCCACGAGCGTCTGCCAGGTGCCCTCGCCGCGAAGCGGAAGCACGCGCTTTCCGACCATATGGGAAAATCCGGGCGCGGCCTCGATCACGCGGCCCACCCCCTCGTAGCCGGCGACGGCCGGGAGCGCGATCCGATGGGAATAGGCACCGGAAATCGGGATGAGGTCGGAGGGGTTCACCGGCGCATACCGCATCGCCACCCGCAGGTTTCCCGGCATGAGGTCGGACACCCCGGTCTCGACAAGGCGAAGGGTCGAAAGGGGCGGACCGAAGCTGCTGTAGACGAAAGACAGGCGGGTGCGTGGGGACGCAATCGAGGAGGTCATGCACCCGCGTTATCGCCTGTTTCGCATGGCGGCAATGGGGTTATGAGCGAAAACCGGCTTTCGGGAAGTGAAGGCACCCAAATTGCCGCGGGCGGAGAGGTCGGGTGAGGAAAGGCGGGCGCCTCCCCTCATCCGTAATGCCGGGCGTTACGGCCCCCGGCCCGCTCGACGGGCTGCGTCCTTACCCTCGCGGGCGTTCGCGGCGCGCGACGATTCACTGGATCGTCGCATCGGCGCTATGCGCCGACCGCTGCTTTTCCGGCCCGCTCGACGGGCTGCGCCCTTACCCTCGCGGGCGTTCGCGGCGCGCGACGATTCACTGGATCGTCGCGTCGGCGCTTTGCGCCGACCGCGGCTTTGCCGGCCCGCTCGACGAGCTGCGCCCTTACCCTCGCGGGCGTTCGCGGCTCGCGAC
>NZ_NPEV01000085.1 GCF_003258835.1 Rhodobium orientis
CGGAAGGTCTGCGAGCAGGTGCCGTGGTGGCGGTAAAAGGCCCCGACCGTGGCAAAGGCCGACGACCGGCCGGCCTTGACCTCCTCATATTCCCTGATCAGGAAACGCCACTTCTGAACATAGTTCCGTTCAATCGTCCGGTCATAGCTGTTGTCGCGCATGGGTCGCTCCTTTCCGCAATCCCATCAGCGAATATCTGAACTTGCACAATTGCGAGTGAGCGAAGCGAGCGCGGCAATCCAGGGGCCACGCGCTCCGAGCAAGCGGCTTCTGGATCGCCGCGTCGGCCTTACGGCCTCCTCGCGATGACGCCGAAAAGCACGGTCTTTGAAAGTGGCGCACTCCCGGTCGCCCCACCCTCCGTCGTCACCCCGGCCTCCGAGCCGGGGCCTATTGCCCCTGTCTGCACGGTATGCGGTCTGTTGCCGGAACGAGGCATTGGCGTGGGTGTTGGTCACGTCAAGACCCGCAACGGGCTACCGCTCCGATGCGGGCAATGGGTCCCGGCTCTCCGCTTCGCTCCGGCCGGGATGACGGGAGAGGGTGTGGCTGCACGGAGGCGTTCCGCCCGCGCCGCTCTGGATCGCTTCGCTGTCGCTCGCGATGACGGAGCAGTCTTGGACCCCTCCGCTGACGCACCCCGCGGCCGCCTATTCGTCGGCGCTGCGGGCGATGGTGCGGATGAGGATGGCGAATTCGGTGTCGTCCCAGGCCGCCGGGCCGACCAGCCGGGCGAACTCCCGGCCTTTCTTGTCAATCAGCACCGTATAGGGCAGGCGGTCTTCGCCGAAGGCGGCGACGACCTCCTTGGCCGGGGCCGCCAGCAGCGGCAGGCCGGCAATCCCGTTGGCGGCAAAGAACTGCTCGGCCGCGGCCACTCCCTCGCGGTCGACGGCGATGGGCAGGACCTTGACGTCCTCGCCCTCAAGAAAGCCCTGCAGCCGGGCCAGTCCGGGCATTTCCTTGCGGCAGGGCGCGCACCAGGTGGCCCAGACATTGACGACGAGCACCTTGCCGCGGAAGTCGGAAAGCCGCGTCGTGCCGCCCTCGCCCGTCGCAAGCGTGAGATCGGCGACAGGCGTTCGCGGATCGATCGTCTTCAGCCGGTCGAGCGGCCGCGCCAACTGTTCGGCCGAGGCGACGGTCAGCGTCAGGACGAGGATCGCAGCGACGAGGGCAAGGCGCATCAGCACGCCCGCCGAGGGCGTCGGCGGAGGACCTGGATGGGAAACGCTCAATTGACTGTCGTCTTGGAGATGATTTCGCGGATCCGTTCGGCGATCTGCTCCGACGTCATGCCGTAGCCGAAGCGGGTGATCAGCTTGCCGTCGGGGCCGACGAAGGCGATCGAGGCCGAGTGGTCGACGAGGTAATCCTTCGGACGTTCCGGGTCGATCTCACCGATCTCGTATTTCACGTTATAGGCGGCGACCATGGAGTCGATGAACGGCTTCGGCCCGGTCAGGCCGATGATCCGCTCGTCGAACATGCTGATGTACTGGCGCATGACGTCCGGCGTGTCGCGCTCCGGATCGACCGTGACGAAGATCGCCTTCAGCCGGTCGGCGTCGTCACCCAGTTCCTCAAGCGCCATGGCGACGGTCTGAAGGCTCGTCGGGCAGACGTCGGGACAGGAGGTGTAGCCGAAATAGATCAGCGCGAAGGAGCCGAGCATGTCCTGATCTGTGAACATGCGGCCTTGCGTGTCCGTCATGACAAAGGCGCGGCGCTCCGGCGCCTTCTCGGTCTTGTCCGCCTCGCGGACGACGACCGTTGCGGCGTGCGCCCGTCCGGCCGGCAGCACGGCCATTGCGGCAAGAAGCGCGGCACCGGCAATCAGGCCCACTGTTGCAAGACGCCTTCGATAATCGGCCATCGGCGTTCTCCTTTCTTCATCGCATGACGCGGAAGCGGCGCTCACTTGGAGCCGCCCCCGACCAGAACCTCGTAGTCGTCGGAGCGCAGCTCGCCGTCGACATAACCGGCCGAACAGATGCTCTCGCGGACCATGCCGACCACGGTCTTGCCCTCATAGGTGACGCGGCAGGCATAGGTCGGCGGGCCGTAGCCCTCGTTCAGCTCCAGCGCGCCGGCCGGCACCTCCTCGCCCTCCGGCTTTTGCCAGTGGGCGCCGTCGGGTGCCGTGATCAGCGTCAGGAAGATGCTGTAGGGCCGGCTCATGCCGTCGCCGCCGACCTGGCAGAGCCAGTTGTCGAGATAGCCGATCAGGACGTCGCGGTAATTGTGCACCCGGCAGATACGGACCGGCGCCGTGCCTTCCGGCGCTGCGGAAAATGCGTCCTTCAGGAACTCCTCTCCGCGTACGGCGCGCCAGACATAGTCGCCGGTGGATTTGGGAGATTCCCAAGACGCACCGGCCGGAGCGGCGGCGGCCGACATGACGAGTGCGGCAAGGAGCGCGCCGGCGAGGTGGCGGGCGCGGCGGCGGGATCGGGTCTTTCTCATTCCTGCAATTCGGCCTTCAGGGTTTCGGTGATCTTTTCCGCAGGCGTGCGGTGGGTGAAATGGGTCACATACCGGCCCTTGCGGTCCATAAGATAGATCAAGGACGAGTGATCGACAGGATAGAATTCCGGGTCTTCCGATTTCACGATCGTGTAGGACGCATGATAGGCGGCCACGGCGCCGTCGATCTCCTCGCGCGTGCCGGTCAGGCCAATGATGTTGTCGTGGAAGGCGGCGGTGAACTCGGCGAGTATTTGCGGCGAATCGCGATCCGGATCGACCGAGATGAAGACCGCCCGCACCTCGTCCGCCATCTCCTTCGGCAGGCCCTCGAAGGCTTCGGCCACCGTCACCAGCGCCGTCGGGCAGATGTCCGGACAATGGGTGTAGCCGAAGAAGACGAGGAGGTAGCGGCCGGCGAAATCGGTCTCGCTCACGACCTTGCCGGTCTCGTCGGTGAGCCGGAACGGGCCGCCGATATCCGGCGCCTGCGGATGATCATCGAGGCCGAGGCCAAGTCCGACGAAGACGGCAACGATGGTCACGGCAAGGGCGCCGACGACCATGAGGCCGATATTCCTGGTTCGAGCCCGCATCGCATGCCTCTTTTTTGTTGCTTTTGAACGGGTCGGGGTCCCGGGGCGAACGCATCGCCGACCCGGAATATATTCAGTTTCTTCTACTCCGGTTTTCCCCTCGCGTCATTGATTGACAGCAAAAACGGCCCGGCAAGCCGGCCCTGGGGATCGACAGCAAAAACGGCCCGGCAAGCCGGCCCTGGGGATCGACAGCAAAAACGGGCCGACAAGCCGGCCCTGGGGATCGACAGCAAAAAACGGGCCGGCGCGCGAACGATCTCCGGACACGGGGCATGCGATCCGGAGAGATCTGGACGGTGCGGCGCGCCGGCCCTCGGGGCCATCAGAACCCCAGAAGGCCGGTCCTTGCCCAATGCACGGTGACGGCGTCGAGGGTCGCTACATGGCCGACGAACCAGACGGGAAGCTCGTCTTCCAGGAAGGCGCGGACCGCACGCCGATTGCCCATGGCATTGTCGGCAATGGCGGCATCGATCCGGTCCAGCACCTTGTCGTGGTCGCCGCGATGGAAGACGGCGGCGGGAAAGGCGGTTTCGGCCATCATCACGTCTTCCTGCTCGAAATGCTCCACGAGGTGCCGGCGCAGGCGCGCCAGTGCTGTGCCGAGCCTTGCGTCGTCGGCGGTGCTGGCCTCGTCGATCAGCACCTCGAAGGCGGCATGGTCGGCATCGATGATCGCATCCCCGGTCGATATGGCGATCGACCCGGCCATCGACGACGGGGGCTTTGCGATCATGATCCCGGTCTCCCTGAAAGCCGCGGCGCCTGGGACGGCGCCCTCGGTCATGAAAATCCTTCAGCCACGATCTGCGCACCTTGATCAAAGTCAAGGGATTGTGGACCGCACTCCGTTGAAATGGCAACCGGTGCGGCCAGGCCCGGCAACAGGTGAGGGTGCGCCGCAACCGCCGGCGCATTGCGACCGGCCGCGGCGACGATTACCCTGCCGCCTTTCCCTGGAGCCGCCCCTGCCCATGCCGGACGAGACCGCCCCCCTTCGGACCGATGCGCTGCCGATCGTCTTTCGCGGCGGCTTCCGCGTCTTCTTCCTGCTCGCCGGCCTGTTTGCACTGGCCGCGATCGGCGCTTGGCTCGCCTGGCTCGCGATCCACGCTCTGAACGGCATGGTGCCGGAGCCGACGATTGCGGTGGCGCCGCATCTCTGGCACGGCCACGAGATGCTGTTCGGCTATGCCGGGGCAACGCTCGCCGGCTTCCTGACCACCGCCGTGCCGAGCTGGACCGGCCAGCCGGGCACGAAGCCGAGGACGCTGCTGCTGCTGTCCGGCCTGTGGCTCGCCGGGCGCATCGCCGTCTGGTTCTCCGCCCTGGTGCCGGCCGCTATCGTCGCCGGGATCGATCTTCTGTTCTTCCCGGCCCTCACCCTCTGGCTGGCGATGATGCTTGCGCACGATCCAAAGCCGCGCAACCTGCTCTTCCTGGTACTGACCACGGGCCTGTTTCTCGCCAACCTCATGGTGCACCTGGAATGGACCGGCCTTGCCGACAGCGGCGCCGAACTCGGCATCCGCGCCGGGATCGCGCTCATCTCCGTCAAGATCGCCATCGTCGGCGGACGGGTGACGCCGGCCTTCACCCGCAATTCCCTTATCCGCGCCGGCAAGGGCGACCGGCTGCCGGTGGTCACGCCCCGGCTCGGGCAGGCCGCGATCACCGCCGGTCTCCTCTTTGCGCTCCTGATCGCGCTGGACGCGCCGCCGCTTTGGAGCGGGATCGCGGCCGCGGCCGCCGCCGCCTTCAATGCCGGGCGGCTTGCCGGCTGGCGCGGGACACGGGCGCTCCACGACCCGCTGACCTGGAGCCTGCACCTTGCCTTCCTCTTGCTGGTTGTCGGCTATGGAGCGATCGCCGCATCGCTCCTCTTCGATGCCGTCGACGAGATCGCCGCCTGGCACTTCCTCGGCATCGGCGCGCTCGGGCTGATGTCGCTGGCGATCATGACGCGGATCGCGCTCGGCCATACCGGGCGGCAGCTCGCGGCGGCGCCGGTCATCGCCCTTGCCTATGTCGCCATCGCGCTGGCCGCCGTCACCCGGACCTTCGGGCCTGCCGTGCTGCCGGACGACTACTACACGCCGATCTTCGTCGCCGGGGGCCTGTGGATGTTCGGCTTCGCGCTCTTTGCCCTGATCTACTTCCCGATCCTGACCCGGCCGCGGGTTCTACCGGCCACGGCTCACGCCCAGCACAATTCGCCCTGAACACATCCAACGTCACGAATGGTGGCGCTGGCGGACGGTCGCCCGTTCCTCGTCGACCAGGCGGCGCAGGGTGTCGATGTCGGCAATCTCGGCCTTGTTGCTGGCAATCCGGACGCCGTAGTCGCGCAGGCGCTGGAACGCCCGCGACAGGCTCTCCGGCTTCATGCCGAGACGGCCGGCAATCAACGCCTTGTCGTAAGGAAGCACGATGGTGCGCCGGCCCGCCGCGTCGCGGTCCTTGCACAGGCCGACGAGGAATTCGGCAACGCGCTGGGCGCCGGTCTGCGCCTTCAGCGCCTCGATCTGCTGCACCAGCGTGTGCAGATGCAGCGAGGTCGAGGCAAGCAGGGCAAAGCCGATCTCCGGCTCGGCCCGGACCCGGTCGAACAGGCGCGCCACCGGAATGTAGAGGAGACGCCCGTCGGTGACCGCCTCCGCCGAGACCGGATAGACCCCGCCGGTGAACGCCGCCGCCTCTGCAAAGCTCTGGCCGTCTGTGAAGACGTGGACGACGGCCTCGTCGCCCGCCGGCGTCATTCGATAGAGCTTGACCCAGCCTTCCAGGACGACGAAGAGCGCCTCGGCCGGATCGCCCTGGAGGAAGAGGGTTTCGCCGCGCGATATGGTCTTCGTCACGCCATCGCTCAGGATCGCCTCGAACTGCGCCTTGGAAATGCCGCTGAAGAGCGGCGTTTTCCGTATCAGCGCATAGTCGGCTTCGCTGATGCCCCTGGCCATGTCGACTGCCCCTGCCTGTCGGCGCCGCGTTTTTCCCGATCGCCGGCGCCACGATATACACCTCGCCGGCAAATGTCTCGGTCGGGGGCGCAGCGGCAGGGCGGCACACCAAGACCTTGCCACATTGTTCGGGCCGTTTATATCGAAGGCAACGGAACCGCGGGGGACAATCCCCCCTGCCCCAGCTTTGCGAGAGGTCCCGCATGCGCATCCTGTTTCGCCGTTTTCTTGCCCCGGCCGCCGGGCTCCTCTTGATGGCCGGCGGAGCGTCGCCCGCCTTCGCCGATGCCGGCACGGATTTCCTTGCCGCGATCAGCGGTGCCTGGCAGGGGCGCGGCACCGCGCAGACCAAAGTGGAGTCCGAGCCGGAGGCGATCATCTGCCGGATCGAGAGCACGCTTTCCGACAGCGGCCGCAAGATCTCCAATTCCGGTGCCTGCGCCGGGGCGCAAGGAAAGGCCAAGATCGCCGGGCAGCTTTCGTACAATCCCGACACACGGCTCTTTACCGGCCGGTTCATTTCCACCGGCGACGGCGACGGCACCGCCACCTCCAGCGGTGCGCTCGTCGGCGAGACGCTGCAATTGAAGACCGTGCGCTACGACACCCGCCAGAACGTCACTTCGCGAGGCGTCGTGACGATCGCGCCCGAGGGCAACGGATTCACCATCGAGGCGGTGGAAACGGATGTCGCCACCGGACAGAGCTTTTCCTCGCTGAAGGTGTCGTTCTCCCGGTAACGGGATTGTCAGGGGCCTGCGACAGTTTGCGCCTTCCGGACGCCTTGCGTCCCGAACCGGCGGATTTTCCGCATTTCTGTATACATCGCCGCCGGCATGTCCGGCTCGGCCGTCGGCGCGCTTGACCTTGGTCAAAGCCAACAGTTTGGAACTTTTCCAACATGATTGCGGAGACGGAAAAGGCGAAAGCTGGATGCCGCTTCGTCGGGCAAACTGCCCCACAACGGCAACCGGGATGGCTTTCATAAATTCGAATGTGTTAAATTAAGGAAGGCATTCCTTAGGCCAGGCACGCTAGAACCGGCCGGAACAGGGTGTCCTTTGAGGGGCAGGACAGGACAGGCACATGAAATACAACGAGATCTTTGAGAGCGCGGTCGATGCGCTGAAGGACGAAAAGCGGTATCGGGTGTTCGCCGAACTGGAGCGCATCGCCGGCCGCTTTCCCCGCGCCATCTGGCACAACGGCGTCGACCAGCGCGAGATCACCGTGTGGTGCTCGAACGACTATCTCGGCATGGGCCAGCACGGGCACGTGACGGATGCCATGCGCAACACGGTCGGGCGGATGGGCGCCGGCGCCGGCGGCACCCGCAACATCTCCGGCACCAACCATCCGCTGGTCGCGCTGGAGCACGAGCTCGCCGACCTGCACCACAAGGAAGCCGCGCTCGTCTTCACCTCCGGTTTCGTCTCCAACGAGGCCGCGATCTCGACCATCGCCCGGCTCTTACCGGACTGCCTGATCCTCTCCGACCAGCTCAACCACGCCTCCATGATCGAGGGCGTGAGGCGTTCCGGCGCCCAAAAGAAGATCTTCCGGCACAACGACATGGACTATCTGGAAGCGCTCCTTAAGGAGGCCGGCAGCGAGCGCGCCAAGCTGATCGTTTTTGAGTCCGTCTATTCCATGGACGGCGACGTCGGGCCGATCGAGCGCATCTGCGATCTCGCCGACACATACGGCGCCATGACCTATATCGACGAGGTCCATGCCGTCGGCATGTACGGGCCGCGCGGCGGCGGCATTGCCGAGCGCGAGGGCCTGATGGACCGCATCGACGTCATCGAGGGCACGCTCGCCAAGGCGTTCGGCGTGCTCGGCGGCTACATCACCTCCAGCGAGGCGGTGGTCGACGCCGTGCGCTCCTATGCGCCGGGCTTCATCTTCACCACCGCGCTGCCGCCGGGCCTGTGCGCCGCGGCGACGGCGTCGATCCGGCACCTGAAGGCCTCCTCGGCGGAACGCGAGGGCCAGCAGCGCCAGGCGCAGCGGACCAAGGACGTGCTGAAAGCCGCCGGCCTGCCGGTGATGCCGTCGGAGACCCATATCGTGCCGGTGCTGGTCGCCGATCCGGAAAAATGCAAGCGGGCGAGCGACTTGCTTCTGGAAAAGCACGACATCTACATCCAGCCGATCAACTACCCGACCGTCCCGCGCGGCACGGAGCGGCTCCGGATCACACCGACGCCGTTCCACGACGACGCGCTCATCGAGCACCTGAAGGACTCGCTCTGCGCGGTCTGGGACGAACTCGGGCTGGTGCGCGAGACGCCGGCGAGCGCCCAGCCGACCAGGCGCAAGATGGAAATCTTCCCGGCGGCCGGGGGCTGATCGCAGGCCGACATTCCCCGCTTGCAGATGCGTACGGCGCGGTCCTTCCGGGGCCGCGCCGATTTTTTCTAGGGTGCGCTTGGGGCCGGACTCCGATGGCCGTCATTGCGAGTGAGCGAAGCGAGCGCGGCAATCCAGGACTGCACGCTCCGAGCAAGCTGCTCTGGATCGCCACGTCGCCTTCGGCTCCTCGCGATGACGGCCGTGATACCTTGGCGTCCCATTTGGCGCCCCGCGTCCGGAAGCGGAGCAGGGCCCCTGCCCTCACCCGTTACTTCCGCCGGTCCTCTTCCGGCAGGTCGTCGTCCTGGAGGATGCGCCAGGCGGCGCCGTCGAGGTCGTCGAACTGGCCGGAGCGCAGCGCCCAGAGGAAACCGAAGAGCGCGATCAGGCTGAGCATGAGGGCGATCGGGATCAGGTAGATAAGGACGTGCATGGTCTGTCCTTCCAGTAACGGGCCGCAGCCGCGCGGTGACGCGCCGCCGGGCCATTGAGTGTTCGGGCCGCGCCTTGCCCCGGCGTGGCGCGGAGCGCCTCACGCCTCCTTTGCCGGCACCGGGCAGGCAACGGGCCGCTGGGGCTCGAAATCGCGGGTGCCGTCATTGCCGAACCTTAGCCGCAGCGCGTTGGTGGTGACGACGATCGAGGAGAACGACATGGCGAGCGCGGCAAGGAGCGGCGTGACGAAGCCGGCAACGGCGAACGGCACGGCGACCATGTTGTAGAGCGCGGCCGCGCCGAGGTTCTGGTTCATGACCCGGCGGGCGCGGCGCGACAGCTCCAAAGCGGCCGCGACGGGTTCCAGCCGATCGCCGAGGAAGACGCTGTCGGCGGCGGCCTGGCTCAGATGCACCGCGGTGACCGGCGACATGGAGACATGGGCGGCGGCAAGCGCCGGGGCATCGTTGAGACCGTCGCCGACCATCAGCACCGTGCGGCCGGCGGCCTTCAACTCTTCCAGCCGGGCGATCTTGCCGGCCGGATCGAGCCCGCCGCGGCGGGTCGCGATCGCCAGCCGGTCGGCGACGTCGGTGACGGCCGCGTCGCGGTCGCCGGAAAGGATTTCGAGCTGATAGCCGGCCTTGCGCAGCCTGGCGACCGTCGTCGTGGCATCGGCCCGCAGGGTCTGTTCCAGGGCAAAGAGGTGGGCGTCGTCGTCGCCTTCGCGGTAGGCGATGACGGAGGCGGCGGGATGGGCCCTCAGGAAGGCGTCGAGCTGCCTTTCCGGGACGTCGCAAAAGCGCGGGCTGCCGAGCCGGTGGGTCGTGCCGCCCTCCTCCGCCTCGACGCCGGCGCCGGCGACCTCGCGGGCAGCCTCGAGCGGCCGTTCGGCGCCCGCGGCGCGGGACAGGGCGGTGGCCAGCGGGTGGCGGCTCGACAGCGCCAGCCGGCCGGCCATGGCGAAGACCTTCGGCGGATGGGTCCCGCCATTGACGATGGCCGGCACCGGCAGGGTCAGCGTGCCGGTCTTGTCGAAGACGATGGTGTCGGCGGCGGCAAGGCGCTCCAGCGTGTCGCCGGAATGGAGCAACACGCCGCGCTTGAAGAGGACGCCACTGGCAACGACCTGGACCGCCGGAATGGCAAGCGCGAGCGCGCAGGGGCAGGTGATGATGAGGACGGAGATCGCGATCACCAGCGAGGGCTGCCAGCCGATGCCGATGGCCCACCAGCCAAGGAAGGTGAGGAGCGCGGCGCCATGGACCAGCGGCGCGTAAAGGGCGGCGGCGCGGTCGGCTAGCCGCACATAGCGGGATTTGGCCTGGGCGGCGGCCTCGATCAGCTTGGTGACCTCGTCGAGCAGCGTGCCGGAGGCGGCCGCGGTGACCCTGACATCCAGCGCGCCGGAGCCGTTGAGCGTGCCGGCATAGACCCGGTCGCCCTTCTTGATCGCGGCAAGCGCCGTCTCGCCGGTGACGAGGCTCTGGTCGATCTCCGAGGTGCCGGAAATGACGACGCCGTCGACGCCAACCCGCTCGCCGGCGCGCACCAGCACCACGTCGCCCGGATCGATGCGCGAGACCGGCACCTCGCGGAGCGTGCC
This sequence comes from Rhodobium orientis, assembly GCF_003258835.1. Taxonomy (GTDB): domain Bacteria; phylum Pseudomonadota; class Alphaproteobacteria; order Rhizobiales; family Rhodobiaceae; genus Rhodobium; species Rhodobium orientis. Next base: position 10,425 of record NZ_NPEV01000085.1, read on the forward strand.
GTCGGCGGCGCGGCGGATCGCGGTCTCGGACCGGAGCGTTGCCAGGTTCTCGGCAAAGGAGCGGGTGCGCCGGCGCATGTTCTGGTCGAGGAAGCGGCCGATCAACAGGAAGAAGAGGAGCATGATCGCGGAATCGAAATAGGCGTCCTCCGCGCCCTGGAAGGTCTGCAGGACGGAGAGCCCGAGCGCCAGCATGACGCCGAGGGTGATCGGCACGTCCATGTTGAGGTTGCCGGCGCGAAGGGCCCGGAACGCGCTGGCATAGAACGGCCGGCCGGCATAGGCGGCGGCGGGCAGCGCGATCACCGCGGAAATCCAGTGGAAGAAGTCACGGGTCTCCGGCGTGATGTCGGAGGCATTGCCGGACCACACCGAGATCGACAGCAGCATGATGTTCATGGCGGCAAAGCCGGTCACCGCCAGGCAGCGCAGCAGCAGCTTGGAGTGGGCGTCCTCCTCCTCGCTGATGCGGCCGGGATCGAACGGGTGTGCGCGGTAGCCGAGGCGCTCGATCATGGTGACGATGGCGTCGGCGTCGGTCTTTTCCGTCTGCCATTCGACGGCAAGGCGGTGGGTGGTGAGGTTGAGGCGGGCGTGGGTGACGCCGTCAAGCCGCATCAGGCCGCGCTCGATGGTCGGCATGCAGGCGGCGCAATGGACGCCTTCCACGGCCAGATCCATATGCACGACGCCCTCGCGCACCGGCGTGGCAAAGGCCGACCATTCCCGAAAATGCGTGTTCATGGCGCGTCTCTCACCAGGGCTTCACGCCCGGACCTGCGGCGGCAAGCGTGCGCCTCGCGCCGCGTGCGGTCAAGGCTGGTAGACGACCCGGTTGCGCGAGCGGAAGACCCGCTCGCCGTCCTCGTTGGCCTCGACGATGATGTCCCACTGGCCCGGCTCGACATCGGCGACCGTCGCCTCGTAGGTGCCGGGAACCGTCTCCTCCATGGCGAAGGTGATGTCGTCGGAGCGCATGACGGGGCGCGAGAACCGCCCGGTGAAGGCGAGATCCTGCAGCGCCTGGCCGAACTTGTCGCGCGCGGTCACCTTGACGGCGACGGTGCCGTCGGCGGTGCGGTTCGCAGCGACTTCCATCTTCCAGCCGCGCGCCTCCTGCTGGTGGGCGACGGCCAGTTCCTCGTTGAAGACCTGGCCGGCCTCGTAGGAGCTTGGAACCTCAAGGCCGCTCCAGCTCGTCAGGGCGAAATAGAGCAGCGCGAAATTGGCAATCAGCATGACGCCGAAAAAGGCGATCAGGCTGATCAGAACATGGCGCCCGGTGAACGGTTTGCGTCCGGTTGCCTCCATTTGCCTCTACTCCGTTCTTGAAAGTCGTCGCCGGCGGGCCCGGAACCGCTCCGGCCGCCGGCGCGG
>NZ_NPEV01000086.1 GCF_003258835.1 Rhodobium orientis
AACGCTCCGGACCCAGCTCGACATCCTCGGCCGGCTCCTCGCCGTCGATCTCGGGCGCCTCGCCGATCTCGCCGGCGGCGGCGCTTGTTGTCGCTGTCGTCGCCGTCGGAAGACCCGTTGTCGCCGGCGTCGTCACCGCCCTCGTCGGCGACGGCAAGCTCGTCCTCGCCGTCATCGGAGCTCTGCGAGGTCTCGGAGTCGTCCCGGTCGGACCCGTCCCGGTCCGACGACGGGCGACGGCGCGGACGCCGGCGGCGGCGGCGGCTCGACGACTTCTTCTCGTCGCCGTCCGTATCCGTATCCGTATCCGCGTCGCTGTCGTCCTCATCCTCTTCCATGTCGATCTCGTCGGCGCGCACCTGATCCGGCGCGATCGCCTCCACACCGGTGCGCTCGACCCGCTCGATCGGATCGCCGCGCTCCAGGATGAAGTGCTCGCCATTGATCATCTCGTCGGCGAAGACCGAGACGGAAAGACCGAAACGATGTTCCAGGTCGGCCAGGTGCGGCCGTTTCTGGTTGAGGATATAAAGCGCCACCTCGGCGCGGGTGCGGATCCTGAGGTGATGCTTGACGCCGCGCATCAGGTGGTCTTCCAGCGCCCTCAGCACATGCAGGGCGACGGACTCGGTGGAGCGCACCGTGCCGGTGCCGCGGCAGGTCGGGCAGACCTCGGTGGAGCTTTCCAGGACGCCGGTGCGGATGCGCTGGCGCGACATTTCCATCAGCCCGAAATGGGAGATGCGGCCGACCTGGATGCGCGCCCGGTCCGACTTCAGGCATTCCTTGAGCTTGCGCTCGACCGAGCGGTTGTTGCGCTTCTCCTCCATGTCGATGAAGTCGATGACGATGAGACCGGCAAGGTCGCGCAGGCGAAGCTGCCGCGCCACTTCCGACGCCGCCTCCATATTGGTGGCAAGCGCGGTATCCTCGATATTGTGCTCGCGGGTCGCCCGGCCCGAGTTGACGTCGATGGCGACCAGCGCCTCGGTCTGGTTGATGACGATGTAGCCGCCCGCCGGCAGCGTCACCTGGGGCGAGAACATGGCGTCGAGTTGCGCCTCCACCCCGTGCCGGGTGAACAGCGGCGTTGCGTCCCGATAGGGCTGCACATGCTTGGAATGGCTCGGCATCAGCATGCGCATGAAGTCTTTCGCCTCGCGATAGCCATCCTCGCCGGCGACGGACACCTCGTCGATGTCCTTGTTGTAGAGATCGCGGATCGACCGCTTGATCAGGCTGCCTTCCTCATAGACCAGCGACGGCGCCGAGGACTGCAGGGTCAGGTCGCGGACGTTCTCCCACAGCCTCAGGAGGTATTCGAAGTCGCGTTTGATCTCCGACTTGGTGCGGCTGGCACCGGCGGTCCTGAGGATGACCCCCATGCCCTCCGGCACGGCGAGATCGGAGGCGACCTTCTTCAGCCGCTTGCGGTCGGTCGGGTTGGTGATCTTGCGGCTGATACCGCCGCCCCGCGCCGTGTTCGGCATCAGGACGGAATAGCGCCCGGCCAGCGACAGGTAGGTGGTCAGCGCCGCGCCCTTGTTGCCGCGCTCTTCCTTGACGACCTGGACCAGCAGCACCTGGCGGCGCCGGATCACTTCCTGGATCTTGTACTGACGGCGGCGGCGAAGGCCGCGCTGCGGCACTTCCTCAAGGGCGTCTTCCGCGCCGACCGACTCGACCTGGTCGTCGTCGTCGCCGTTGCGATCGCCGTTCCGGTCGCGGCCCGAGGGCCGCCGGCGGCGCCGGCCGCGGGACCGGGAACCGGACCGCTGCACCTTTTCGCCGTCATCGGCATCGCCGTCGTCGGAAAGCTCTTCGGCCTCGGCGGTCACCTTGTCGCCGTCTCCGGCGGATGCGGCCATCGACCGGGGTGCGCCGTCGTCGCCCGAATCGCCGTCATCGTCGTCGCTATCCGGCTCCTCGCCGCCATCGTCATCGTCGTCGTGGTCCGAATCCTCACCGGACTCGTCCTCGTCGTCGTCGTCGACATCGTTATGGGCGCCGTCTTCGGCGTCCTCGTCGGAATCCGGATCGTCGTGGTCGGAGGCGTCCTCGCCGTGCTCGTCGGCCGAGGCTGCGTCGTCCTCTTCCTTGGCGGCCGCCTCTTCCGCGGCCTCCTCGTCCAGCAGCGCCTGCCGGTCGGCGACCGGGATCTGGTAGTAATCCGGGTGGATTTCACTGAAGGCGAGGAAACCGTGGCGGTTGCCGCCATAGTCGACGAACGCCGCCTGCAGCGACGGCTCGACCCGCGTTACCTTGGCAAGATAGATGTTGCCGCGCAGTTGCTTGCGGTTGGCGGCCTCGAAGTCGAACTCCTCGACCCGGTTTCCACGCACCACCACGACCCGGGTCTCTTCCGGGTGGGCGGCATCGATAAGCATTTTGTTGGCCATTTGGCGAAAACTCCACGGCGATCGTGCGGGGGTCCCCACGCGCGCTGATGCGCCGCGATTCCCGGGACGATGCCGTCTGTGGCAGGAAAGGGATAAAGGAGCCGCGAGGCCTTTCGGCGTCGACGAAGTCGGCCGGTCTCGCACGGACCGGCTGAGCGCCGCCCGACCACGCGCACAAATCTGTTCGTGGCGTGATGCATCATGGCGTGCGCTGGCGACCCCTCATGTTGTTTCGACCCGCTTGGGTTTAAGCGGCGTCCGCATCGTGATCGCGCCGGAATCCGGTCACGACCTATAACCCGCTTGCCGTGCGTTGTGGCGATTTGCCGGCATCGGCAAGCGCAAAACCTTCGGATCCTATAGCCGTTGGTGCTGGTCGAACGGGCGAGACCGGGAGCCGGTCGGTGTTCGCGTAACGCGTTGAGGACAACGCGGAAATTCTCGCGCGCACCCTGTTCGCCCGTGGTCGGTTAGCTTGGGCCGGACAAGGAAATCCGTACTTTGTTATTTACGTAGCGGCTGACCAAATGGCAAGTCCGCACAGTCAAACCGTTTAAAGCGCTTTTAAAAAACGGGTTTGAGGGAGGCCGCCACCCGCAACCGAACGTAGTCGGCGTGCCACTTTCCGCTCGAATCGCAAAGCGCCGGGGCGAGCAGCGCTTCCGCCTCGTCGAGCGCCTCCTCGCGCTGAGACCCGAACTGCCGGAACAGCGGATCCCGAAACACGGCGATCCAGGCTTTCATCCCGGTCGGCAGCGGCGTCGGCCGGGAAAACGCAAAGATCGTTTCGACCGAAAACCCCTTTGCCTCAAGAAGGTCGGCATATTCCGCCGGCGTCGGGAAGTACCAGGGATGGGCCATCGCCGGATCGACGCCGCGATGGCGCGCCACGGCCACCATGGCGGTGGCGATCGCCGCCACGTTGCCGTGGCCGCCGAACTCCGCAACGAAGCGCCCGCCGGGCTTCAACGCCCGGGAAACGCCGTCGAGCACGGCCGCCGCATCGCGCATCCAGTGCAGCGCTGCATTGGAAAAAACGGCATCGAACTCGCCGGAAAAAGTCAACGCCTCGCCGTCCATCAGCCGTGCATCGAGGCCGCGCTCCTTCGCGGCGGCGACGAATTCCGGGCTGGAATCGACCGCAACGACCTCCGCGCCGGCCGCCGCGACCTTCTCCGTCAAAGCCCCGTCGCCGCAGCCGAGATCGAGGATCCGCTCGCCGGGCTTGGGATCGAGGAGCGCAACGACATCGGCTCCGAGATCGGAGACGAACCGCGCATTACGCGCATAGGAGTCGGCGGACCAGGTCTGCTTTTCGGCCATGACGGGCCATCCTTCGAATAATGACGTGTTCAGCCGACGCGGCTTTCGCGGCGCGCGGTCGGCGGGATCACGATTGGGTGAACGGAGGTGGATAAGCCCCGGCTATGCCGAACCAGGTGCCGTATCTCAGGCACCCGTATCTCAGGCGCTCGGGGTCCAGGCCTCGTAGTCGCCATCGCCCTCGGCCCGCGGACGGGTGTTGAGGATCGATCCGGCCGGGCGGTAGGCGCCGGCGGTGCCGGTCAGGTTCTCGCGATGCGGCTTTTCCCAGGGGAACGGCGTCCGCTTTTCCTCGTCCGGCGTCAGGTCGGTGCGGTGGTGCATCCAGCCGTGCCAGGTTGCCGGAATGGCGCTCGCCTCGGCCGTGCCGCTGTAGATCACCCAGCGCCGTTCGCCGAGCGGGCCGGCGTTCTTGGCCCGGTAATAGACGTTGCCGTATTCGTCCTCACCGACGCGTTCGCCCTTGCGCCAGGTGAAGAACCGCGTGCCCGCGGTCTCGCGGTTCCACCAGGTGAAGATGAGGAGAAGAAGGTTCTTCATGGGACAGGTCCGAATTCCGGGAACAACGGGCCGGACTATGCCGCCCGCGCCCGCGCTTGTCCAGAACCTGTTGCGGGAACAACACGCAAGGCTTGCGGCCGGAATTGCCCGGCGGGCAAAGCGCCCGGCGGACGGCCTTCCCAGCCATGACAACGGCAGGGTCAGCCGAAGCGGCGCTTGACCGCGGCGAACTCGCCGGCCTCGCCGGCTCGGCGCGAGCGCAACACGGGCTTTGCCTGCATCTTGGCCTTGGCGGCGCTGGTCGCGGTCACCGGTTCGGAGCCGACGACGTGGTTGTCCATGATCTGGTCGACCTGGCCCTGCAGCTCGGTGGAGCGCCGCTCCATGTGCTGGTGGAAGGCCTTGGCCCGGTTGATCGTCTTCATCCGCTCGTGCTGGGCGTCGAACGCCTCGCGCACGCCCTCGATGCCGACCGAGCCGTCCTCGGCGGCATGCAGTTCGCGCGAATCGCGGATCACCCAGGCGATGCATTCGTGCATGCGCGCCGGCGACACCGGCTTGGCAAGGAGATGATGGGCCCCGGCCCGCATCGCCTTTTCCACCAGCGGCCGCGTGGCGTGTGCGGTGACGAAGATCACCGGGACATAGCAGAGCGGCGCCATCTGCTCGTGGCGGATGGCACGCAGGAGCTGGAAGCCGCTGGTCGGGCGCATGCGCCAATCGGTGATGAGAAGGCTCGGCGGCTCGTTCAGCATCGCCTGGAGCGCGACGTCGGCCGAATCGAACACCCGGGTGCGCGCAAAGCGCAACGGCATCAGAATCGATCGGAGCACGGTCTGCATCGGCTTTGAGTCCTCAACGATGATCACGTCGAGGTCTTCCGGCGGACGCCGAAACGCGGTGTGGTGCGCCATTTTGTCTAGGCCTGCTGCGGGGTTTCACATTATCGGACGGTGACCCTGCCACAGCCGGCTTAAACCCCGCTCAAGAAGATGCCTACAATTGTAACGATCGCCGCAAATCCCGTTTTCCGGCGCATTTTTCGGGCTCGGCGTCGCCGCCTTTTGCGGCCGAAAAACCGATCTCCACAGTCCATACACAATATTTAGCCGATTAGGGTTTTGGCCCCACTATCGCTTGACGGCAAAAGCCGAGTCAGACTAGCTTTTCCCTCGCTGTCGAGAGTCCTTTCGGGCGTTGCGGCACGAGTACGGCAAGTTCCTGTGATTTCTGGGGTTTTCAAGCCGACATGCGGGTTTTTCACCCGTTGCCGGCAGGGGATTTCGTGTGCCTTGTCGAAGGGCGCTCCCGGAGTGACAAAGAATTTGCCTTTCAAACCCTGTTAACACTATATTTAGTGTTTCGAGGCGGCATAAGACACTAGATAACCGATCGTCGAATCGGGTTTAAGCAGGCTTCAGACAGAGATGCGGGCGCCGGGTTTCAGGGACCGGGCAACGGGTCCGGCACGTCCGGACGCGGCCTGAAAACAAGCGAATTGAAAGAGGCAGAATCGATGCGGATCGAGCGGCGTTACACGTCCAAGGGGCGTTCTCCCTATGCGGACATTGAGTTCCGGACCACCACCAGCGAGATCCGGAATCCGGACGGCTCGATCGTCTTCCGGCTGGCCGACATCGAGGTGCCGGCGGCGTGGTCGCAGGTGGCCAGCGACATCATCGCCCAGAAGTATTTCCGCAAGGCCGGCGTGCCCGCGCGGCTGAAAAGGGTCGAGGAAAACACCGTCCCGTCCTGGCTGTGGCGCTCCGAGGCCGATACCGAGGCGCTGGCAGACCTGTCCGGGGACGAGCGCACCGGCTCTGAAATCTCCGCCAAGCAGGTCTTCGACCGGCTCGCCGGCACCTGGACCTACTGGGGCTGGCAGGGCGGCTATTTCGACGGCGAGGACGACGCCCGCGCCTTCTTCGACGAGATCCGCTACATGCTGGCGACCCAGAAGGTGGCGCCGAACTCACCGCAATGGTTCAACACCGGCCTGCACTGGGCCTACGGCATCGACGGCCCGAGCCAGGGCCACCACTATGTTGACTTCCGCACCGGCGAGCTGACCCGCTCCCTGACCGCCTACGAGCACCCGCAGCCGCACGCCTGCTTCATCCAGTCGATCGGCGACGATCTCGTCAACAGCGGCGGCATCATGGACCTGTGGGTGCGCGAGGCGCGCCTGTTCAAATACGGCTCCGGCACCGGCACCAACTTCTCCGCCCTTCGCGGCGAAGGCGAGCCGCTGTCCGGCGGCGGCCGCTCCTCCGGCCTGATGAGCTTCCTGAAGATCGGCGACCGCGCCGCCGGCGCCATCAAGTCGGGCGGCACCACCCGCCGCGCCGCCAAGATGGTGGTCTGCGACATCGACCATCCGGACATCGAGAAATTCGTCAACTGGAAGGTCAAGGAAGAGCAGAAGGTCGCCGCCCTCGTCACCGGCTCCAAGATCTGCAACCGGCACCTCAACGCCATCATGAAGGCCTGCATCAACTGCCAGGGCCCCGGCGATGACTGCTTCGATCCGGCCAAGAACCCGGCCCTGAAGCGCGAGATCCGCGCCGCCAAGCGCGCCGGCGTGCCGGAGAACTACATCCGCCGGGTGATCCAGTTCGCCCGCCAGGGCTACGCCTCGATCCAGTTCGACACCTATGACACCGACTGGGATTCCGAGGCCTACCTCACTGTCTCCGGCCAGAACTCCAACAACACCGTGCGCGTCACCGACGAGTTCCTGGAAGCCGCCCAGAACGGCGACGACTGGAACCTGATCCGCCGCACCAATGGCGACGTCGCCAAGACCCTCAACGCCTCGGAGCTTTGGGAAGACATCGGCCACGCCGCCTGGGCCTCGGCCGATCCGGGCATCCAGTTCCACACCACCATCAACGACTGGCACACCTGCCCGGCCGGCGGCGAGATCCGCGCCTCCAATCCGTGCTCGGAATACATGTTCCTCGACGACACGGCCTGCAACCTGGCCTCGCTGAACCTCATGCAGTTCCGCGACCAGACCAAGCGCTTCGACGTCGTCTCCTTCGAGCATGCCGTCAGGCTGTGGACCGTGGTCCTGGAAATCTCCGTCCTGATGGCGCAGTTCCCGTCCGAGCGCATCGCCGAGCTCTCCTACCAGTACCGCACGCTCGGCCTCGGCTTTGCCAATATCGGCGGCCTCCTGATGTCCTCGGCGATCCCGTACGACAGCGACGAGGGCCGCGCCATTGCCGGCTCCATCTCGGCGCTGATGACCGGCGTGTCCTACGCCACCAGCGCCGAGATGGCCGGCGAACTCGGCGCCTTCCCGCAATACGAGCCGAACCGCGAGGCGATGCTGAAGGTGATCCGCAATCACCGCCGCGCCGCCCACGGCATGGTCGAGGGCTATGAGGGCCTCAACACGCCGCCGGTGCCGCTGGAGCACGACGCCTGTCCGGACCGCCGTCTGGTCGAGGCCGCCTGCCAGGCCTGGGACCGGGCGCTCGCGCTCGGCGAGGAGCACGGCTACCGCAACGCCCAGGCGACGGTGATCGCGCCGACCGGCACCATCGGCCTCGTCATGGACTGCGACACCACCGGCATCGAGCCGGACTTCGCCCTCGTCAAGTTCAAGAAGCTGGCCGGCGGCGGCTACTTCAAGATCATCAACCGGGCGGTGCCGGAGGCCCTTGCCACCCTCGGCTACGGCGACACCGACATCCGCGCCATCGTCGACTATGCGGTCGGCCGCGGCACGCTCAAAGGCGCCCCCGGTGTCAACCACGAGACGCTGAAGGCCAAGGGCTTCACCGACGAGGCCATCAAGACCGTGGAAGGCTCCCTCGCCTCGGCCTTCGACATCAAGTTCGCCTTCAACAAGTGGACGCTGACCGAGACCTTCTGCGTGGAGACCCTCGGCGTCGATGCCGCCGCCCTCGACGATCCCGGCTTCGACCTCCTGGCCGCCATCGGCTTTTCCAAGGCCGACATCGACGCCGCCAATGTCTATTGCTGCGGGGCGATGACGCTGGAAGGCGCACCGAACTTGCGGCAAGAAGACCTTGCCGTCTTCGACTGCGCCAATCCGTGCGGCCGTATCGGCAAGCGGTATCTCTCGGTGGACAGCCACATCCGCATGATGGCGGCCTCCCAGCCGTTCATCTCCGGCGCCATCTCCAAGACCATCAACATGCCGAACGACGCCACCGTCGCCGACTGCAAGAGCGCCTACGAGCTCTCCTGGCGCCTGGCGCTGAAGGCGAACGCCCTCTACCGCGACGGCTCCAAGCTGTCGCAGCCGCTGAATTCCCAGCTCCTTGCCGAGGACGAGGACGATGCGGAGGACGCCGCCGAGGCGATGGTCGCGTCGGAGCCGGCCAATGCCCGCGCGGCGGCCGTGGCCGAGCGCATCGTCGAGCGGATCGTCGAACGCCACATCCGCGACCGCGAAAAGCTCCCCGATCGGCGCAAGGGCTACACCCAGAAGGCGATCGTCGGCGGCCACAAGGTGTACCTCCGGACCGGCGAATACAATGACGGGCGCATCGGCGAGATCTTCATCGACATGCACAAGGAAGGCGCCGCCTTCCGGTCGCTGATGAACAACTTCGCCATCGCCATCTCGCTCGGCCTGCAATACGGCGTGCCGCTGGAGGAATATGTCGACGCCTTCACCTTCACCCGCTTCGAGCCGGCGGGCCTGGTGCAGGGCAACGAGGCGATCAAGAACGCGACCTCGATCCTCGACTACGTGTTCCGCGAGCTGGCCGTCTCCTATCTCGGCCGCCACGACCTGGCCCATGTGGACCCGAACGACATCGGCTCCACGGCGATGGGCTCCGGCGTTGCCGAAGGCAAGCCCTCGCCGACCGAGAACGTCGTCTCCAAGGGTCTGGTGCGCGGCCGCACCGAGCGCTTCCGCGTGCTCTCCGGCTCCGGCGACCCGAAGGGCGAGGCCGGCGGCGGCGCCACTGCCTCGGGCAGCAACGTGACCAGCCTGAAGAGTTCTGGGTCGACGACGGCGGCCTCGGGCCAGGCGGCGGCCACCGCGTTCAGGCGCGACCTGCAGGAGGAGCTGGAGGCCGAACTCAGCGCCGAAGCGGCACCGGTCGAAGTCGAGACCGCACCGAAAGCCGACCAGATCGCCCTTGCCCGCCTCAAGGGCTATGAGGGCGAAGCCTGCGGCGAATGCGGCAACTTCACCATGGTCCGCAACGGCACCTGCCTGAAATGCGACACCTGCGGCTCGACGAGCGGCTGCAGCTGAGGAACAGCCAGCCGCCGGCACCAACGCCGGCGGCCCTTTCCGGCGAAGACGCACCTCCCGGTGCGTCCACACTAGGCGGCCTCAGGGCCGCCTTTTTGTTTTTTGGGGCCCGTCGCCCGCTTTCCCTGGCTCTCCGCTTTCACTTTTACGCGCGGACTTTACTCATCAATTGATCCATGGTTGCATATATTTAGCGTTCTGTTTCGGGGGGTAAAATGCCAGACTTCTGCACAGACAACTTCAAAGGGGAACGTGCTCGTCTCTTCCCCGTTTTGGCCGAAACGTCCAAAGAGGGTCGAACCCTCTCAATCATTCTCTCATGTCTCGAAAACGTGCAGGAGTTTGGGCGATCGCTACTGTCCGACCTGGGCGTAAGTGTCGGTGTAAGAACCAGAATTGAAACCTACACCGAAGTCGTATTCACGAAGAAGGCGAATGAAAAGGCCCTGCGCCCCGATGGGCTGATCAAGGTTGAAAACGGCAAGCGGACATGGGTTGCCCTGGTCGAGGCCAAGGTCGGCAAAGCCGAACTGACAGCAGAGCAACTGGAGGCATACCTCGATATTGCGAAGCAGAACGGCATCGATGCCCTGATTACCATCTCAAACCAATTTGCCCCCCTTCCTTCTCACCATCCGGTCTCGCTGGGTGCACATGCACGCAAAAAGGCAACGCTGTTTCATTGGTCATGGATGTACATCCTCACGGAAGCGAAGCTCCTGCTCGACAACAGAGACGTCTCAGATAGGGACCAGCAAATCCTTTTGAATGAGATGGTGCGGTTCCTCACGCACGACAGCGCAGGCGTGAAGAGTTTCGACCAGATGCCTGCCTCTTGGGGTGACGTCGTCTCAAAGCTTCACGCTGGCGGAACACTCTCTGCCAATTCGGATGAAACGAAGGAGATTGTTGGTTCGTGGCATCAGGAGTCACGTGACCTCAGCCTGATCTTGAGCCGTCAACTCGCAACAAGTGTCGAGATTAAGGTTCCACGCAAACATGCGGCCGACCCGACCGAACGCGTCAAAGCCGATGTCAAAAAGCTCATCGAAGACAAATGCGTCTACACAACGCACAATGTACCAGACGCCGCGTCACCTTTGGAAGTTTGCGTCGATTTCCGTAGTCGCTCCATCGTCATTTCCATGAAACTGAAAGCTCCGGGCGATCGCAAGACAACGAAAGCGCGGATCAATTGGCTTCTGAAGCAACTCCAAAAAGCCGAAGATGACACCATCCTGATACGGTTTTATTGGCCAGGCAGGGCCTCACACACTCAGTTCACCTTGAAGGATCTACGCGAGGACATCACGCCTGCCATCGATGGCAAACAAGGAATGACGGTGTCGTCGTTTGATATCGTGATGGTGAAGGACTGTGGCGCACGATTAGGCCAACGCAGGAACTTCATCGTCGATATCGAAAATGCCGTGCCGACCTTCTACAAGGGCGTTGGACAGTATCTGCGCGTCTGGCAGGCAGCCGCTCCCAAACTCCGCGAGGAAAAGACGGAAGCATCAGACGTCGACACCAAGGCGCTACGTGAGGAGGCAGACAAAGCAGCACTCGAGCGGGGTTCGTAGAGCATATGTCTCCTGCCAGAAGAAGCACCTGGACGATAGCCGAAGCCAAGAGAGAGTTTTCGACACTACTAAAGCTCGCGCGTCACGAGGGTCCACAATGGATAGGTACGCGACGTCAATACGTCCTCGTTTCAGCGGACCTTTGGGAGAAAAAGACCGCTCGCCGCCCGCCCCTCGGAAAATGGCTGGTAGACAACATGCCCCGCGGTATCGACATCCCTCTGCCGGACCGCTCAACCTGACCCGTCACCCCAACTGTCTTCTTAAGCTTCTTTCCGTGCTATATTTCACTGACGGGAGGAAGCGATGGCACAATCAGGAAAGAGGTTGGGA
>NZ_NPEV01000087.1 GCF_003258835.1 Rhodobium orientis
GAGCACGACGAGGACCGGATCCTTGCCGCGCGCGCGCGGCTCCCCGTCGCCGGCACCGGCCGCAAGGCCGGCAACGAGGGTCTCGGCAAGCGCCGTGCCGCGGGCCCGCAAGGCGCCGTTGAAGGGATAGTGGCCGAGCACCCAGTTGAGGCGTCCCTCCTTGCCGAAGGGCGCCCGGTCGTCGACGACCAGCGAGGTGGCGGCCTTGCCCGGCCCGCCCAGGTCGAAGAAGGACATCGGGCTTATCCCGACGACCGCCCGGTCGGCGCGGCGCGGATCGGCGTGCCGGTCGATGCCCGGAACCTCTTTCCAGAACAAGAGCCGCGCATCCGTCCGGCGCGCCAGGATCGGGCCGAGGAACCGTCCCGAGAAGGTCAGCCGGTTGCCGCCGTCATTGAAGAAGGCCCGCGCCGCCCTGCGCTCGGTGAACGGCCAGGAAACGCAGACCGTGTCGATGCGGTTACCCTCGGCGTGGTTGCGCCAGGCGACCAGCCGGTCGATGGCCTCAAGCAGCCCGAACACCCTGCCACCGACCGGATCGGCATAATTGGCGTATTCCAGATAGGCAGCGGCGAAGATGTCGAGGGGCGTGCGGGTCTCGCCGCGCCGCGAGAGCGCCATCCGCGCCTTGCCGTCGTCGGGCGTGTCCTCGGTGATGCCCCAGCCGGCGTAGAACGGCACGCCGAAACAGCGCACGGGAAGGCCCCGGAACGCGGCTTCGAGGCCGAGCTGGCTGGTCACGGTCCACACCGTATCGACCCGCTCCAGAAGATCGTGCGGGTTGCCCATATCGGCGATGAGATGGAGGCCCTGGTCCCGCGCAACGCGGTCGATATAGCCCCGGGCGCGTCCGGCCATCACGTCGGGGTGCACCTTGACCGCAATGTCTGCGGCCGGAAACGTCCTCAGCGCCGTCTCGATCATGCGCAGGAAACTGCCGGCGCTGGCCAGCCCGCCGGCGATCGACTGGTCGCCGAACACCTGGTCGACGAGGAGCACCTTCCAGCGCCGCCGCGCCGATCCCCCGCCGCTGCCGGCAGGGGCCACCGTGTTGTACTTGGTGAGGCGGTGGCGCAGGAACAGGTCGAGCCCTTCCCTCGCCTCGGCCCGGCGCCGGGCATCGAGGTGCGGCGCGCTGCGCACGAGGTGTTCGATTCGCGACGGCCGCGCGGCCTCGTAGTAGATGCCGCGGTCGTCGACGACGACGGAGACCGGCGGCAGCTTGGCCGAGGCCGAGCCGGCCGAGCGCAGGAACCCGTCTTCCACGGCGACGTAAGGCAGGCCGTTCCGTTGGGCGTAGGCCCGCGCCCGGCGCGCCGTCGGCTTGGTGCCCCAGCCGATGACGATGTCGACGTCGCCGGCACGGGCGTCGGACGGCCATTCCATGACGCCGGAGACGCCGAGCAGCGCCTCAAGGTGCGGGATCTTGACCATGCCGGTGGAAAACACGGCCGCGACGTCTTTGCGGATCGAACGGTTCGAAAGGTCCAACGGCACGCCCCGGCAAGATGGCAAGAGGGATCTGTCGTCTCCTTACCCGCTTCGCCGGCCGCTGACAAACGCCGCAGCATCCTTCCTGAGCGCCCTTTCCCTGTCCTGAAACCTGACACATTTGACGATTAGTCGTCGCACTTAAGGGGATAAGGGGATTCCCTGCCGGGTCGGCGCAACGGGAGCGCGTGATGGACTGCGGCAAAGGCCTGGGGAAAAGACCAGCAGACGGTGACCGCGGCATGGCCGGGCCCGGCGCACGCCTTGGTGTGCCCGGTTGCCCGGCGTTCGCGCCGTTGCACCGCGGCCCGCTCGACAACCCCAGAGGATCGCCCGGACAACGGCCGACGGCCGGACGTAACAATGGTTTACAAATTTTGAAGCGCCGGCCACGACAAAGGTATACGGCAAGAAAACCTTTGTGAATTCGACACCCAACCGACCGGGGAGCGGCAAAATTTGAAAAAACCTCAAGAATCAACACCGGACGCGGTGCAGGATGGCAAGGGTTCGCGGCACCCACAGGCTGTTGTCCGCTGCTTGCGCAGTTTTGACCTATACAGTATGACCCGAGGCTTAGTTTGGTGTCGTGGGGGCCAGAAACCAAGCGTCCTGCGCCGGTCGCGGGCAGCCGCGCGTGGGGATTTGGTTGACCTTGAGGGACGACATGCGTTTTTGTGGCTTCGACACCCAGCACACCCGGCACGCTCCTTGCGTCGCGGCGCCGAAACAAGCAAAACGGACAAATAACAAACGGCTTTTGAATGTACGGTGAAACCCGCGACATTGCGATCGTCGGCTATGCATGCCGACTTCCGTCGGCCGATTCCCCGGAGGACTTCTGGAAGGTTCTCGTCGACGGGACGTGCGTCATCGGCGAAGTCTCCGGCGACCGCTGGCCGACCTCGCGCTTCGGCCATCCGAACCGTGCCGTGCCCGGCAAGAGCTACACCTGGGCTGCCGGCCAGCTCGACGACGTGTGGGGTTTCGATCCGGGGTTCTTCGGCATTTCGCCGCGCGAGGCCGTTCAGATCGACCCGCAGCAGCGCCTGCTCCTGCAGGTCGTGTGGGAATCGCTTGAGAATGCTGGCATTCCGGCCAGCAAGATCGCCGGCGAGAAGGTCGGCGTCTATGTCGGCGCCTCCTCGCTCGACTATTCCTATCGTTTCATCTTCGATCCGGCCGCCGGCGACGTGCAGTTGATGACCGGCAATACGCTGTCGATCATCTCCAACCGCATCTCCTACATCTACGACCTGCGCGGCCCGAGCTTCACCGTCGACACCGCCTGCTCGTCCTCCCTCGTCGCCCTGCACGAGGCGCTGGAGGCGATCCGCACCGGCCACATCGACACCGCCGTCGTCTGCGGCGTCAACCTGCTCCTGGCCCCGCTCGCCTTCATCGGCTTTGCGCGCGCCTCCATGCTGTCGCCCGACGGCCTGTGCCGCGCCTTCGACGCCGACGGCCAGGGCTACGTGCGCTCCGAGGGCGCCGTTTCCATCGTCATCCGCCGCGCCGACGTCGCCCGCGCTGAAGGCAACAGCATCCGCAGCCTGCTGGTCGGCTCCGGCATCAATTCGGACGGCCGCACCGTCGGCATGTCCCTGCCCTCGCCGGAATCCCAGGCGGTCCTGCTCGACGACGTCTACCGCGAGTTCGGCGTCGACCCCAACGCGCTGGCCTTCATCGAGGCGCACGGTACCGGCACCCGCGTCGGCGACCCGGCCGAGACCTCCGCGCTCGGCAGGGTGCTCGGCGTCAAGCGCACCGACGTGCTGAAGATCGGCTCGGTCAAGACCAATATCGGCCACCTGGAACCGGCGTCCGGCCTTGCCGGCCTCCTGAAGGCCGTGATGGCGCTGGAGCACGACGTGCTGCCGCCGTCTCTGCACTTCGACACGCCGAACCCGGACATCGACTTCGAGGGCCTCAACCTCAAGGTCGTCACCAAGCCGACCAAGATCGCCCGCAACGGCGAGCCGCGCTATGCCGGCGTCAACTCCTTCGGCTTCGGCGGCACCAACGCCCACGTCATCCTGCGCGATCCGGACGCCTCCGACCTTGCCGCCCCCGACCACGAACCGGACGAGCACACGCCCCTGGTGCTGTCGGCCCAGTCGGCCGAGGCGCTGACGGAGCTGGCCGCGGCCTATCGCGAGGAAATCGAGCGCGCCGACAACGCCCGCACCGCGGCGATCGTCAACGCCGCCGCCCACACCCGCGAGCCGCTCGACCGCCGGCTCGTCATCATGGGCCGCGACCGCAAGGAAAAGCTCGCCGGCATCGACGCCTTCATCGCCCGGGAAAAATCCACCTCCTATGTGGAGGCCCGCGCCGTCGCCAAGGCGACCGAGGTGGCGTTCCTCTATTCCGGCAACGGCTCGCAATGGGCCGGCATGGCCCGCGACGCCTACCAGAACGACGCCGATTTCCGCATTTCGCTGGAGCGCGTCGACAAGCGCTTCATCTCCGTTGCCGGCTGGTCGCTGCTGACCACCCTGTTCTCGGCAGAGCTTGAAGCGGAAATCGAGCGCACCGAGATCGCCCAGCCGCTGCTGTTCGCGGTCCAGGTCGCACTGACCGAGGCGCTCGCCAAGCGCGGCCTCAAGCCGGCCGCCGTCACCGGCCACAGCGTCGGCGAGGTTGCCGCGGCCTGGGCCACCGGCGCCCTCGACCTCGACCAGGCCGTGCGCGTCATCCACGCCCGCTCCACCCAGCAGGAGGTGACCCGTCACCTCGGCGGCATGGCCGCCCTGCTGTTGCCGGAAGATCAGGCGCGCGAGGCAATTTCCCCGCCCGAGTTCAAGGGCATCGAGATCGCCGCCGTCAACAGCCCGCGCAGCGTCACCATTTCCGGGCCGGGCGACCTGCTCGACGCCTTCGGCAAATACGCCCGCAAGAAGCGCTGGGCCGTGCGCCGGCTGAAGCTCGACTACCCGTTCCATTGCGCCCTCGTCGATCCGATCGAGGCGCCCCTGCGCCAGACGCTGAAGGACATCACGCCGGTCGACGGCGACGTCACCTTCGTCTCCGCCGTCTATGGCGAGGCGGTCCCCGGATCGAGCCTCGACGCCGGCTACTGGTGGGAAAATGTCCGCCGGCCGGTCTATTTCCAGGCCGCCCTTGAGACCCTTGCCGACATGGGCCACCGGGTGCTGGTGGAGATCGGTCCCCGGCCGGTGCTCAACACCTACGCCAACGACACCTACCGCTCGCGCGACATCTCGGTCGCCTGCGTGTCCTCCCTCGACAAGGACGACAGCACCAAGGTCGACCCGATCGGCCAGATCGTCGCCAGCACCTATGCCGCCGGCGGCACCGTCGACAAGGACGTGCTGTTCGGCAAGCCGGTGCGCTCCAGCGTCGTGCTGCCGACCTATCCCTGGCAGAACCAGAGCTACCGCCCGGACCGCACGTCGGAGGCCGTCTCCTATCTCGACGGCCGCAACCACATGCTGCTCGGCTACCGCATGCGGGCCGAGGCCGGCGAATGGTTCAACCATATCGACGCGGAACTGGTCCCGCTCCTGGAAGACCACAAGATCGAGGACTCCGTCGTCGTCCCCGCCGCCGGCTTCGTGGAAATGGCCCTGTCGGCCGGCCGCGAATGGTTCGGCTCCGATCGGCTGGAGCTGCGCGACATGGATATCATGCGCCCGCTCACAGCCGACGGCCACGACACCCGCGAGACGCTGCTGCGCCTGTCGCCCGACGACCTCGTCTTCGAGATCTACAGCCGCGCCCGGCTCTCCGACGACGAATGGTCGATGCATGTGCGCGGCACGCTCGCCAAGCTCCCCGACACGCCGTACCGGCAGGGGCCGGTGCCGGAGGTCGATGGCGGCCTTGAGGCGGAACCCCTCTATCGCCTGACCGAGGAATTCGGCCTCTTCTACGGGCCCGCCTTCCGCCGTGCCGCCGGCGTTGCCACCGCGGGAACGCGCACCGCCCGCGTCGACTTCACGGCACCCGGTCCGCTAACCGAGAATGCCGGCTTCGCCCTCGACCCGACCCTTCTCGACAGCCATTTCCACGGCCTCTTCGCGCTCATCGCCCAGCTCGGCGACGCACCGGCCAATACCAGCTTCCTGCCGGTCCGCATCGGCCGCCTCAGGCTGTTCAAGGCCGGCGTCCAGGCCGACCACGGCATCATCCGCGTCACCAGGGCCTCGCCCCGCTCCATCGAGGCGACGTTCGAGCTCGTCGACGCCGACGGCGAGATCGTCGCCGTCCTTGAGGGCACCCGCTTCCGCGCCGTGCCGCTCGCCCGCCGCGAACTGCCCGACGAACTGGTCTACCGCACCGTCGGCCGCCGGCTCGGCCGCCGCGGCGAGGCCTCCGCCCTTGCCGGCCTCGCCGCTGGCGATGTCCTCGCCTATGCCCGCAAGCACGATCTCGTTCTCGGCGCCGACGCCGATCCGGAAGAGCGCGACACCTCCGAGGCCTGGCTGCTGATCGAGGCGACGGCCCGCGCCATCGCCTATGCCGGCATCGCCGCGATCGCCGACGGCGACCTTGCCGCCTTCAAGACCGATGCCGCGATCGCCAAGGGCCTGCTCGCGCCGGAAACGCGGACCCTCGCCAACCGGCTGCTGCTGGCGCTCGAGGCCGCGGACCTTGCCGAGGAAACCGACCTCGGCTGGCGCATCGAGGCCGAAAGCGGCCTGCCCGATCCGCGCGACATCCTCTCCACGCTGGTCGCCGAGCACCCCGATCGCATCGCCGAGGTGGCGCTGCTGACCCACCTGCACGACGCCCTTCCCGGCATCCTCAGAGACGGCTTCGTCGACACCGCGACCGCCTTCTTCACACCGGCCGTCGTCGACCACCTGGTCACCGGCTCGCCGTCCTTCATCCCCGGCATCTGCTCCGTCGCCGGCACCGTGGAGGCGATCGCCGCCGACTGGCCGCGCGAGGCGCCGCTGCGCATCCTGCAGCTCGGCGCCGGCAACGGCCAGCTCACCTACGAGCTGTCGCGCTTCCTCGATCCGGCCTTCACCAGCCTCACCGTCAGCGACCTCGACGACCACGAGCTGGAACGCGCCAAGGCGCGGGCCACCGCCATGCCCGGCCGCAGCCACATGGCGTTCCAGGACATCGCCACGGAGACCGCCGCCCATGGCGGCTTCGACCTCGTCGTCTCGGCCAACGGGCTTGCCCATGCCGACGAGGCAAAGCTGCGCGACATCAAGAACTTGATGGCCCCGGGCGGCGCCCTCATCGCCACCGAGATCGCGCCGAGCCTGACCTTCGACCTTCTGTTCGGCATCGGCGCCGACTGGTGGTCCGAGACCACCGATCACGAGCTTCCCGTCTCCATGCTGCGCGGACCGGAAGACTGGGCCGCCCAGCTTTCCGAGGCCGGCTTCGCCGATTGCGGCATCGTCCAGATCGACGATCCGGACACCGACATGCTGATGCTGTCGGCACGGGCAAAGCGGCGCGTCAACGGCGCCGCCCCCGCCGAGGAGACGACAACCGCTGTTCCCCGCATCGTCATGATCGCAGAAGCAGGCGGCGCCTCGCGCGCCCTCGCCGATGCGCTGGCCGCAAGCTTTGCCGACGGCCGCACCGTCGTCACGGCGATCCCGGGCGAGCGCACCAAGGACAAGGGCGACGGCACCTGGACGCTGTCGCTGGCAAGCGACGACGACCGCGCTGCCTTCAAGAGCCTCGTCCTGTCCGAGCCCGGCACGGAAATCGTCTACCTGTCGGCGGTCGGCGCCGACGAGACGGCCCCGCTTGCCGCCGTGACCGGCAGGACCACGGAACTGACGGCCCTCCTCCAGGCCCTCGGCAATGCCGAACTGCGCCTCTGGCTGGTGGCGCCGGGCGCCGCCCAGGATCTCGTCAACGAAGCAGTCCACCGGCCGGTGCAGACGGCGCTCTGGGGCTTCGGCCGCGTTGCCGCCAACGAGTTCCCCGGCATCGAATTGCGCATGATCGACATCGCCCCGGCGCTGAAGCCGAGCGAGGCCGCCAGCCGGCTTGCCGGCGAAATCGCCGAGCCGGGCACCGAGCGCGAGGTCGTGCTCGACGCCAGCCGCCGCAGCGGCATTCGCGTCGTCCATGGCGGCGTGCTGCCCTCGCCGGGTGAGTTCGACGGTCCGGAAGAGGACGCCGGCTACCGCCTCGACATGGTCCGCCAGGGCTCGCTCGACGGCCTTGCCTGGCACCGGGTCGCCCGGGCCGAGCCGGCCAACGACGAGATCGAGATCGAGATGGCCGCCAGCGGCCTCAATTTCCGCGACGTCATGTGGGCCCTCGGCCTGTTGCCGGAAGAGGCGCTGGAGGACGGCTTTGCCGGCCCCACCCTCGGCATGGAAGGCGCCGGCACGGTCACCCGCGTCGGGCCGAACGTCGCCCGCTTCAAGCCGGGCGACAAGGTGCTGACCTTCGCCCCGGCCTGCTTCGCGACCCATGTCACGGTTTCGGAGCGCGCCTGCGCGCCGATGCCCTCCACCGTCAGCCTGGAAGAGGCCGCGACCATCCCGGTCACCTTCCTCACCGCCTATTACGCCCTCGTCTACCTGGCCCATCTGGAAGAGGGCGAGACCGTCCTCATCCATGGCGGCGCCGGCGGCGTCGGCCTTGCCGCCCTGCAGATCGCCCGCTGGCGCGGCGCCACGGTGATCGCGACGGCGGGCTCTGAGGAAAAGCGTGCCTTCCTGAGGATGCTCGGTGCCGAGCACGTGCTCGATTCCCGCTCCCTCACCTTTGCCGACGAGATCGCCGAGATCACCAATGGCGAGGGCATCGACGTCGTGCTGAACTCGCTGTTCGGCGAGGCGATGATGCGCTCCATCGACGTGCTGAAGCCGTTCGGCCGGTTCCTGGAGCTCGGCAAGCGCGACTACTACGCCAACACCCGCATCGGCCTTCGTCCGTTCCGCCAGAACCTCTCCTATTTCGGCATCGACGCCGATCAGCTTCTCACCCGCCAGCCGAAGATCGCCGACCGCATCTTCGCCGAACTGGTCGAGCTCTTCGAGGAAGGCGTGCTCACGCCGCTGCCCTATCGCAAGTTCTCCGGCAACGATGCCACCAGAGCGTTCCGGCTGATGCAGCAGTCCGGCCACATCGGCAAGATCATCCTGACCGCGCCGCGCGCCGTCGCGGCCCGCCCGCCGGCCGAGCCGCTGGCCCTGAAGGAAGATGCCACCTACCTGATCGTCGGCGGCTTCGGCGGCTTCGGCCTGGAAACGGCGAAATGGCTCGTCGGCCTCGGCGCCCGCAATCTCGCCATCACCAGCCGCCGCGGCGCCGCCACCGACGAGGCGAAGGCCGGCATTGCCGAGCTTGAGGCCTCCGGCGTCACCGTCAAGCCGATCGCCTGCGACGTCGCGGACGCGGCGGCGACCGAGACGATGCTGGCGGACCTTGCCAAGGACATGCCGCCGCTCGCCGGCATCCTCCACACCGCGATGGTGCTCGACGACGCCCTCATCGCCAATCTCGACGAGAGCCGCATCGAAAAGGTGCTCGCCCCGAAGATCGCCGGCGCGGCCAATCTCGACCGGCTGACCGCCGACATCGATCTCGACCTCTTCGTCCTGTTCTCTTCGGCGACCACCGTCGTCGGCAATCCGGGACAGGCCAACTACGTCGCCGCCAACGCCTATCTGGAAGCGCTCGCCCGCAAGCGCCGCGCCGAAGGCAAGGCCGGGCTGGCGGTCGCCTGGGGCGCGATTTCCGATGCCGGCTACCTCGCCCGCAACACCGACGTCAACGACATGCTGAGCCGCAAGCTCGGCCGCCACGCGCTCGGTGCCCGCGAGGCGCTGGACGGCCTCGGCCGCCTGCTGGTCCATTCCCAGGACGCCGCGATCGCCTACGCCCGCATCGACTGGGCCTCGGCCCAGAAGGAGCTGGCGCTGCTCGCCACCCCGCTCTTTGCCGACCTCGCCTCCGACCTGGAAGCCGAGAGTTCGGAAGGCGGCGCGGAGATCGATGTCGGCGAGCTGATCTCCGGCCTCGAGCGGCCCCAGGCCATCGAGACGGTCGCCAAGCTTCTGTCCGGCGAAATCGCCCGCATCCTGCGCCTGCCGGCAGAAGAAATCGAGCGCCACCGGCCGCTCGCCGAGATCGGCATGGATTCGCTGATGGCGCTGGAATTGAGGATGGCCGCCGAACAGCGCCTCGGCATCGACATCCCCTTGATGTCGATCGCCAACGGCGCCACCCTGTCCGACATCGCCGGCAAGGTCACCGCCCGCGTCCTCGGCGAGGAGGAAAGCGGCATTTCGGCCGATATGGAAACCCTCTCGCAACGGCACATGGACCACGAGACCGCCGGCAGCGAAGACATGACCGCGATTGCCGCGGCCATCGAGGAAAAGAGCCAGACGCTCAGGAACTTCCTGAAATGACCAAGCAACGCGGCATGGGCGGCCTGACCGGCGGCGCCAAGGACCAGCTCCTTGCCGACATCCGGTCGGCCAAGAAGACCCGGAAGGAGCGCCGCCCGGCGCCGGCCCGCCAGAGCGCCAAGGGCGGCAAGAAGGCGTTCGACTTCTCCGAGCTGGACGACGTCAAGCAGTACCGCATGCAGCGCGCCGCGGCCGAGCTGATCGGCATCGACAACCCGTTCTTCCGGCCGCACGAGGCGCTGGCCCGCGACACCACGCTGATCGGCAACCAGACCTACATCAACTTCGCGTCCTATAACTATCTCGGCCTCAACGGCCATCCGGAGGTCGCCGAGGCCGCCACCGAGGCGATCCGGCGCTACGGCACCACCGTCTCCGCGAGCCGCGTCGTTGCCGGCGAGCGGCCGTTCCACCGGGATCTCGAAAAGGCGCTCGCCGACATGCACGGCGTCGAGGACGCCGTCGTCATGGTCTCCGGCCACGCCACCAACGTCACCTCCATCGGTCACCTGATGGGGCCGAACGACCTCGTCATCTGCGATGCGCTGATCCACAACTCCATTACCGAGGGCATCAAGCTGTCCGGCGCCGCCCGCATGCTCTTTCCGCACGACAACATCGATGCGCTGGAAGAGATGCTCGCCAACCACCGCTCGCGCTTCGAGCGGGTGCTGATCGCGGTGGAGGGGCTCTACAGCATGGACGGAGATTTCCCCGACCTGCCGCGCCTCATCGAGATCAAGCGCCGCCACGATGCCTGGCTGATGGTCGACGAGGCCCATTCCATCGGCGTCCTCGGCGAAACGGGTCGCGGAATTGCGGAATATTTCGGGATCGATCCCACCGAGGTCGAGATCTGGATGGGCACGCTGTCGAAGACGCTGTCGGGCTGCGGCGGCTACATCGCCGGCTCCTCGGCGCTGGTGGAATATCTGAAGGTCGGCGCGCCGGGCTTCGTCTTTTCCGTCGGCATTTCCCCGCCGGTCGGTGCGGCCTCGACCAAGGCCGTGGAAATCATGCTGCGCGAGCCGGACCGGGTCGAGGCCCTACGCGAAAACGGTCGCCTGTTCCTGGAGCTGGCCGCCGAGGCCGGGCTCGATACGGGCCCGTCCATGGGCTATTCGGTGATCCCGGTGATCACGGGAGATTCGGTAAGCGCCGCAATGCTTTCCAACAGTCTCTTCGAGCGCGGCATTAACGCGCTGCCGATCATCTACCCGGCCGTGGCCGAGAAGTCGGCGCGCCTGCGCTTCTTCATCACCTCGGAGCACACCCGCGAGCAGATCCGCCAGACCGTTGCCGCAACTGCGGAGGAACTCGGCAAGATCCGCGAACAGGGCTCCCAGTTCGGCAAGATCCTCGGCGGCGCCTGATTAAAGCACCTTGCGATTGATCTGAATCGATAGGGGATTCCCACCGGAGGTTTTGTCTGATTCACTTTCCTTGAGGAGGAGAGTG
>NZ_NPEV01000088.1 GCF_003258835.1 Rhodobium orientis
CGGAAGGTCTGCGAGCAGGTGCCGTGGTGGCGGTAAAAGGCCCCGACCGTGGCAAAGGCCGACGACCGGCCGGCCTTCACCTCCTCATATTCCCTGATCAGGAAACGCCACTTCTGAACATAGTTCCGTTCAATCGTCCGGTCATAGCTGTTGTCGCGCATGGGTCGCTCCTTTCCGCAATCCCATCAGCGAATATCTGAACTCGCACAATTGCGAGCGAACGAAGCGAACGCGGCAATTCAGAGCCACACGCTCCGAGCTGGCGGCCCCTGGATTGCCGCGTCGCCTACGGCTCGTCGCGATGACGGAAGCCTCTTGGCAAAACCGAAAACCGCGCGCCCGCTTCAGGCGACGGTCTCTGCCGGCGTCGCGGCTCGCCCTGCCACCTCGTCGATGGCGGCGACGACCGTATCCGTGCGGGTGTGGTGTGGCATGTGCCCGGCGCCCTTGACGCGGATGAACCGCGCGCCGGCGATGTCCCGTTCAAGGCCGACCGCATGGATGTGCGTGTAGACGATGCTGTCCGCATCGTCGGCAATGATCGTGGTCGGTGCTGAAATTTCCCGATAGCGCGGTGACAGCTCCGTCACATGACCGAAAAGGTCGGCGATGTCCTCGGCATTGGCGCGGAAGGTGGCTGGCCTGAGCGACAGGTCGATGTGGGCGTCCTCGGCATAGTCCTCAGGCGGCTCGGCCGGGGAAAACACGCTGCGGATACCGCGGTCGCGCGCCAGCTTGCCGACCGGCAACACCAGCACCTCGCAGAAGATGCGGCCGATCACCGGCATTGCGGCGAGCCGGTAGTACCAGGTAACGCCGCCCTCCCAGGGGTGGGTGGCGGGCGACAGGAAGACGAGGCCGGCGGTCTTTTCCGGATGGTGGACGGCGAAGGCTGCGGCGACCGAGCCGCCCCAGGAATGACCGATGACGATGGCGCGCCCGATGCCGAGGTCCGACATCAGCCCGGCAATCCGGCCGGCCTGCGCCGCGGGCGCCGCGTCCCCGCGCCCAGCCCGCTGGCTCCAGCCATGGCCCGGCCGGTCGACGAAGATGAGGCGATAGCGACCTTGGAGCCGCGCCCGCAAGGCCAGCATCGGGTCGTGGAGATTGCCGCTGGCGCCGTGGATGAACACCAGCACCGGCGCGTCGGGCCGATCCGCCGGGACATCGACGAAATGGACCGTCGTGCCGTCTACGGCGCGGCGGGTGCCGGTCGGCGGATAGATGCCGTCGATGGTGATGGCGCGCAGCCGCGAATAGGCGGCGAGCGCGAGGGCGACGACCAGCAGCGACAGCAGCACGTCGGCGCCGAAACCGGGTGTCGTCAAATCTGCCGGCCTTCCGCTTTTCCGGAGAGCTCCCTGATCTCCTTCAGCGCCTGCTCGTTGCGCGGATAGATCTCGATCAGCCGCTTATAGGCATCGAGCGCGCGCTCCTCGTTGTCGAGGTTTTCCAGAATCACCGCAAGGCCGTTGATCGCGCCGAAGTGGCGCGGCTCCATCTCAAGGGTGCGGTGGATGTCGGCGAGGGATCTGGCGTAATCGCGGCGCAGGAAATGCACGGTGGCGCGCTTGTTCCATCCTTCCACGAAATCGGGCTTCAGGCGCACGACCGCATCGAGCAGATCGAGGGCGAGCGCGTAGTCCTTGGCGTGGACGGAGACCAGCGCCCGGGCCATCAGAAGGTCGATGGTCGCGCTGCCGGACTGCAGCATCATCTCGGCGATGCGCGATGCCGTCTTCTTGGCCTCGTCGTCGGTCTTGGCCGCTTTCAACCCGGCAAAGAGGGCGTCGAGCCGTTCGGCGCGGGTCTTGGGGGCCGGCGCGGCCTCCTCGGCCATGTCCTCTTCGACGGGCGCTCCGGGCAGCACCTCGCCGCCGCCATCGGGCATGCGCTCCGGCAGCGGCACGGCGCCGAAGGTCTCCGGATCGGGCTCCTCGGTGTCCATGTCGGGGTCGGTTTCGGTCTCGGCGGCATAGGCGGCATTGGCGCCGAAGGCGAGCGCAAGCGCCAGCAGGGCGGCCGCGAGGCGGTTCTTGGTCGGGATCGTGCTCATGGCAGGGAGAATAGTCCCGGTGCGGCCGAGGTCAAAGCGCGTCACGGAAACGTGTTGGATCGATTCCTATTTCGCGTTCGGACGCCAAGCAGGTTTTGCGGCGCCGACCTCACCTCGATCTCGTTTGCCGCCCGGCGATACCTACCCCGGAAACGGCAAAGAAAAAGCACCGCCCGAAAAGCGATGCTTTCAAAACCAAAAGCCGCGCCCGCTTGAAACGGGCGGCGGCAAACTCTCAAGAAGCGATCTGCGCGTTCAGCCCTGGCGGGCTTTGAAGCGCGGGTTCTTCTTGTTGATGATGTAGATGCGGCCGCGGCGGCGAACCATGCGGTTGTCGCGGTGGCGGGTCGCAAGCGATTTCAGCGAATTCTTGATCTTCATTGTTCTGTCCTCGTCGGCGATGTCGGTCGCGACTGAAAACCAAAAAAAGCGCGCCGAACGCGCGCCCTTGTCTCGGGGCGGAAAATAAGGGCGCCCCGGCGCCTTTGTCAACTGCCGTGACGGCGGCAAAGCGGCACCGTGTCCGTCTTTCCTACTGCTCGCGGAAGGTCCGGCGGAACTGGTCGGCCAGGGGCTTCATCAAATAGCTGATGACGCGGCGGTCGCCGGTGGTGATGAAGACTTCCGCCGGCATGCCGGGCACCAGAATGAGCTCGCCGAGCCGCGCCAGCTCATCGGCCGCGATGTCGAGACGCACCGTGTAATAGGACGTGTTGGTCGCCTGATCGTGGGACAGGTCCGGCGAGATCGTCTTGACCTTGCCGGAAAGCTGCGGCGTCGTGCGCTGGTTGAAGGCGGAGAACGTGACCCGGGCCGGCTGGCCGGCCTGGAGCTGGTCGATATCCACCGGCGAGATCCGCGCATCGACGACGAGCGTGTCGGAGATCGGGATGATCTTGAGGACCGTGTCGCCGGGCTGGATGACGCCGCCGACCGTGTGGACCTTCAGTTCGTGGACGATGCCGGAGACCGGCGCGCGGATGTCGGAGCGGTTGAGCTGGTCCTGCGCGGCGACGCGGCGCTCACGCAGTTCCGCCACCTTGGCCTGGACGTCCTGAAGCTCCTTCAACACCGATTCGCGGAAGTCGCGCTCCACCTGCAAGAGCTTCAGCTGGGTCTCGGAAATCTGGCCCTTGGTGACCGCGATCTGGGAGCCGAAGGCGCGCTCCTCGCCGACGAGGCGGGCGGCGTCGCGCTTCAGCGCATTGATGCGCGTGATCGGCACGTGGCCCTTCCTGTGCAGCTCTTCCAGGCCCTCCAGCTCCTTCTCGATGAGGTCGATCTCCTCGCGCTTGGAGCGGCGCTGGGCCTCCAGGCCGACGATCTGGTCGTTGAGCTGGACGATCTTTTCGCGGTTCTGGGCAAGCTGGCCTTCGACGGCGGTTTTGCGCGCGGTGAAGAACGTCGTCTCGCCCTCGACCGCCTTGACGGCGTCCGGCTTGACGTCGGGGCCGAGCAGATGGTCCGGAAAATCGATGCTGTCGCTCTGGTCGCGTTCCGCCTCAAGGCGCGCCATGCGGGCCTCGTAGTCGACGAGCTGGGCGGCAATGATCTCCAGATTGGCGCGCAGCAGCGTCTCGTCGAGGCGGACCAGAAGATCGCCGGCCTTGACGCGGTCGCCATTCTCGATGCGGATCTCGCCGACGATGCCGCCTTCGCGGTGCTGCACCTCCTTGGCGCTGCCCTCCACGACGACCATGCCGCCGGCGACGACGGCGCTGGAGATATGGGCGAACGCCGCCCAGCCGCCGATGCCGCCGACGAGCACCGCAACGGCAATGAAGCCGGCAATCAGATAGCCGCCGATGGCCTGGCTGACGGGTTTTGCGGGTTTTTCAGGCTTTGCCATGGCCGCTACCCGTTGCCCTGCTGGCTGCTTCCGGCGCCCTGGGACGCTTCCTGTCCCTGGGCCGGTTGGGCGCCGACCTGCGGGCGCTGCTTCATGATCTTGCCGAGGATCTCGTCGCGCGGGCCGATCGCCGTCTGCTGGCCCTCCTCGATGACCAGGAGCCGGTCGACGGCAACGACCGCGCCGGCCCGGTGGGCGACGATGACGACGATGCCGCTCCTCTCCTTGACCGTGCGGATGGCGTGGGTCAGCGCCGCCTCGCCGTCGCCGTCGAGATTGGAGTTGGGCTCGTCGAGCACGACGAGGAACGGATCGCGGTAGAGCGCGCGGGCGAGCGCCAGGCGCTGGCGCTGGCCGGCCGACAGCACCGCGGCGCCCTCGCCCACTTCCGTGTCGTAGCCTTCCGGCAGGCGAACCACCAGATCGTGCAGCCCGGCAAGGCGCGAGGCAGCGATCACCGCCTCCGACGTCCGTTCCGGATCGAAGCGCGAGATGTTGTCGGCAACGGTGCCGGCGAAGAGTTCGACGTCCTGGGGCAGGTAGCCGATGTTGCGGCCGATGTCGTCCTCGCGCCACTGGTCGAACGGCGCGCCGTCGAGGCGCACGGAGCCGCGGGCCGGCGGCCAGACGCCGACGAGGGCGCGGGCAAGGGTCGACTTGCCGCTGCCGGACGGGCCGATGACGCCGAGCGCGGTGCCGGCGCGCAATTCGAACCCGACATTGGCGACCGTCGGCTTCTGGGCGCCGGGCGGTACGACCGCGAGGTTTTCGACGGTTACCCGTTCGCGCGGCGGCTCCAGGCGGGTGCGCTCCGCATCGGGCAGGATCGTCAGGGTCTGCTTCAGGCGGCGGAAGGCCTGGCGGCCCTGGATCAGACCGCGCCAGTTGGTCACCGCCTGCTCAATCGGCTGCAAGGCCCGCGTCATGATGATGGAGGCGGCGATCATGGTGCCCGGGGTGATCTCGTTGAGGATCGCCAGCCAGGCGCCGACGGCCAGGATCAGCGACTGCAGGAACAGCCGGAACACCTTGGTGACGACCGAATAGCCGGACGTACGGTCGACGGCGTTGGAATAGGCCCGGACGTAACCGTCATTGACCTCGCCCCAGACCTTGGCGAGCGCGCCGCGCATGCCCATGCCGCGCACGACCTCGGCGTTGCGCCGGCCGGCCTCGGCAAAGGTCAGGCGCTTGCCGGTCATCTTGTTGGCCTCGGCGAGCGCCTTGCGGGTCGAGAAATCGGTGGCGAGCGCGATCGCGAACAGGAACAGCGCACCGCCAAGGGCGACGAGGCCGAGGACCGGGTGGAAGATGAAGATCAGGGACAGGTAGACCGGCATCCACGGCATGTCGAAGAGCGCCGTGATCGCCGGGCCGGAGAAGAACTGGCGGACCTGGTCGATGTCGCGGATCGGCTGCACCACCTCGCCGCGCGGCCCGGCGATCAGCGGTGCCTCGATATAGGTCTCGAATGCGGTCTGGCCGGCCTGCTCGTCGAAGCGGTGGCCGATGCGCACCAGCACCCGCTGGCGGATGAACTCCAGGATGCCGAGGAAGCCGTAGAGGGTGACGACGAGGACGGAGAAGGCGAGAAGGGTCGGCACGCTGTGGCTGGTCAGCACGCGATCGTAGATCTGCAGCATGAATAGCGGGCCGGTCAGCATCAGGATGTTGATGACCATGGAAAACACGCCGACCCCGACCAGCGCCTTGCGCGAGGTCGCGACGATCCGCTCGATCAGCTTGCTTTCGGCCTTCTTGGCAATCATGAGCCATTCCGATAGCGCGAGCGGCGGCCGAATCCCGCCTCTTTCGCGAATGCGTTCTTAAATAGAAGGCGGGCCGCAATTGCGCAACGCCCGCCCCGCCGGCGTTTCCAATCCGGTAAGCATATAGGGCGGTGCGTTTAAAAAGCGTGACGGGGCCGCGCGGACGCGGCGCCCGGCCGGCATTACTCGGCCGCATCCGCCGTCTGCGGCTCCGGCGGCGTCCATTTCAGGACCGGGTGGCGGGCGGCCGCCGTCTCGTCGAGGCGCCGGCGCGGCGCATACCAGGGCGCGCCCTTGAAGCGATCGACCTCACCGCGCTTTGCCCGCATGACGAGGTCGCGCAGCGTCGCGACGAAGAGGTCGAGGCTCGCCTTCGATTCCGATTCGGTCGGCTCGATCAGCATGGCGCCATGGACGACCAGCGGGAAATACATGGTCATCGGATGGAAGCCCTCGTCGATCATCGCCTTGGCGAAATCGAGGGTGGAGACGCCGGTGTCGTCGAGGAAACTGTCGTCGAACAGCACCTCATGCATATAGGGCCGCTCGCCGAAGGGCAGGCTCATGACGTCCTGCAAGCCGGCGCGGACATAGTTGGCGTTGAGGACGGCATCTTCCGAGGCTTGCCGCAGGCCGTCGGCGCCGTGCGAGAGCATGTAGGTCATGGCGCGCACGAACATGCCCATCTGGCCGTGGAAGGCCGTCATGCGGCCGAACGGTTTTGTGCCGTCGGCCTCGGCGTCGGCCGGGGTCTCGATCAGTTCCGGGCCGGCGGCGGTCATCTTGACGTAGGGCAGCGGGGCGAAGGCTTTGAGCCGCTCCGACAGCACCACCGGGCCGGCGCCCGGGCCGCCGCCGCCATGGGGCGTTGAAAACGTCTTGTGCAAATTGATGTGCATGCAGTCGACGCCGAGGTCGCCCGGCCGGGCCTTGCCGAGGATGGCGTTGAGGTTGGCGCCGTCGCAGTAGAAATAGGCGCCGGCCTCGTGGACGGCTTTGGCGATCTCCACGATGTCGCGCTCGAACAGCCCGCAGGTGTTGGGGTTGGTCAGCATGATGCCGGCAACGTCGTCCGACAGGCGTTCGATGACGGCAGCGGGATCGACCGTTCCGTCCTCACGGGCCGGAATCGCGACGACCTTGTAGCCGAGCAGCGCGGCGGTCGCCGGGTTGGTGCCGTGGGCGGATTCCGGGACCAGCACGATGGAGCGGTTCTCGCCATGGGCGGCGTGGGCCGCCTTGATCGCCATCATGCCGCAGAGCTCGCCATGGGCGCCGGCCTTGGGGCTCATGGCGACGGCCTCCATGCCCGTCGACACGCAGAGCCAGCGGGCGCATTCGGCGATCAGTTCCAGCGCGCCGGGCACGGTGGAGACCGGCTGCAGCGGATGGACGTCGGCAAAGCCCGGCAGCCGCGCCATCTTCTCGTTGAGGCGCGGATTGTGCTTCATGGTGCACGAGCCAAGCGGATAGAGCCCCATGTCGATGGCGTAGTTCTTCTGGGAGAGCCGCACGTAGTGGCGCATGGCCTCCGGTTCGGCGAGGCCCGGGAGGTCGAGCGGCTCGCTCCGTTCCAGGCCGCCGAGGCGGGATTTCACGGCGCCATCGGGCTCCGGCAGGTCGACGCCCGTCGCCTCCGCGGTGCCGACGTCGAAGATGACCGGCTCCTCGATGCGCAGCGCGCGGTTGCCGGTGAAGGTGTCCGGGGCGGTCGATCCGACCTCGTCGGGGGTGGTGGGGCGGCCTTCGCGGTTCATGGTCATGCCAGCACCTCCTTCAATGCGTCCGCATAGGCGGCGCGATCCTCGTCGGAATTGATCTCCGTCGCCGCAACGACGATGAGATCGGCGAGGTCGGCGTTGCCCGGCTCCAGCCGCGAGACCGGGACGCCGCCGAGGATGTCTTTTGCGGCCAGCGCCTCGATCACCTTTGCTGCCGGTTTCGGCGTGCGGATGGTGAATTCGTTGAAGAAGCTCTCGTTCAGCACCTCGACGCCCGGCACGGCAGACAATGCGTCGGCGAGCTGGACCGCACTCTGGTGGTTGAGCGTGGCGAGTCTCTTCAGGCCCGCAGCGCCGAGCAGCGTCATGTGGATGGTGAAGGCGAGCGCGCAGAGGCCGGAATTGGTGCAGATGTTCGAGGTCGCCTTTTCCCGGCGGATGTGCTGCTCGCGGGTCGACAGCGTCAGCACGTAGCCGCGGCGGCCTTCCGCGTCGGTGGTGAGACCAGCAAGGCGGCCCGGCATCTGGCGGACGTATTTCTGGCGGGTCGCAAAGAGGCCGACATAGGGGCCGCCGAAATTGAGGGAATTGCCGATCGACTGGCCCTCGGCGACGACGATGTCGGCACCCATGGCGCCCGGCGGCTGCAACGCGCCGAGCGAGACGACCTCGGTGACGACCGCGATCAGCAGCGCCTTCTTCTCGTGCGCCTTTTCGGCAATGGCCGTCAGGTCCGTAAGCTGGCCGTAGAAGGACGGGGTCTGGACGACGACGCAGGAGGTGTCGTCGTCGATCTCCTCCAGGAGAGCCTCGGTGCCGGCGGGATCGGGGGCAAGGCAAACCAACTCGTCGCCGGCCATGTCCGAAAGGTTCTTGACCACCGCCCGGTATTGGGGATGGAGACCACCGGAGAGCACCGCCTTCTTGCGCCGGGTCAGCCGGTGCGCCATCAGCACGGCCTCGGCCGTCGCGGTGGAGCCATCATACATTGAGGCGTTGGCCACATCCATGCCGGTCAGCCCCGCGACCTGGGTCTGGAACTCAAAGAGGGTCTGCAAGGTGCCCTGGCTGATTTCCGGCTGGTAGGGGGTGTAGGCGGTGAGAAACTCGGAGCGCTGGATCAGATGGTCGACGGTCGCCGGCACGTGGTGGCGATAGGCGCCGGCGCCGACGAAGAAGGGCACGGAGCCGGCGGAAACGTTCTTCGCCGCCATCCGCGACATCTGCCGCTCCACCGACATCTCGCCGGCTGCCTTCGGCAGGTCGACGAGGTCCTTGAGGCGGACGTCCTTGGGGATATCGACGAAGAGGTCGTCAATGGCGGCAACGCCGATGCGCTGAAGCATGTCGGCGCGGTCGGTGTCGGTCAAAGGCAGGTAGCGCATGGGAGGGTCACTCGCTTGCGTGTCGGGTTCGGGCCGGCCCCTCATGGATTGCCGCGTCGGCCTGTTGGCCTCCTCGCAATGACGAGAGAAACTCACGCGTCATTGCGAACGCAGCGAAGCAATCCAGAAAAGGCGGCGCCCGCCACCCCTCAAAGGTCGGCGATGTGGGCCTTGTAGGCGTCGGCGTCCATCAGGCCGTCGAGCTCGCCGGTATCCGACAGCTTGACCTTGAAGAACCAGGCGCCGGTCTCGGCCTCGGCGTTGACCTTTTCCGGCGCGTCGGTGAGGGCGTCGTTGATCTCGACGACCTCGCCGGAGATCGGCGCGTAGACCTCGCTGGCGGCCTTGACCGATTCCACGACGGCCGCGTCGCCGCCCTTTTCCAGCGCCTTGCCGACATCGGGCAGCTCGACGAAGACGACGTCGCCGAGTTGGTTCTGGGCGTAGTCGGTGATGCCCACCGTGCCGACGTCGCCGTCGAGCGAAATCCATTCATGGTCCTTGGTGAAGTAGACGGTCATCGGTTCGTCCTCGTCAGGTGATCTTGTCTGGTTCGTTGGGAGGTCATTATTTGGGTTTGCGGTAGTAGCGCTGGGGCACGAAGGGCATGTCGACCACTTTCGCCTTCAGCGCCCGGCCGCGCACCATCAGGTCAAGCTCGGTGCCGGTGGCAGCAAGGTCCGCGGCGACATAGCCCATCGCAATCGGCGCGCCGACCGTGGGCGCAAAGCCGCCGGACGTGACGCGGCCGACGGTCTTGCCGTCATGCATGATCTCGGCGCCCTCGCGGGCCGGCGCACGGCCTTCCAGCGACAGGCCGACGCGTTTTTCCGCCGGGCCGCTCTCCATCTCGGCGAGGATTTTCTGCGCGCCCGGAAAGCCGCCTTCCTCGCGGCGGCGCTTGGAAATCGCGAACAGGAGATCTGCGGCGACCGGCGTCGTCCCGGCATCGATATCGTGGCCGTGCAGGCAGAGGCTCGCTTCCAGACGCAAGGAATCCCGGGCGCCGAGGCCGACCGGCTTCACCTCGTCTTCGGCAACGAGCGCGTCCCAGACGGCAACCGCCCTGTCGGCGGCAACGGAGATCTCAAAGCCGTCCTCGCCGGTATAGCCGGAGCGGCCGATATGGCAGTCGATGCCGTCGAACTCAGCGCTCGATGCCGCCATGAAGGAGAGATCGCCGCACTTTTCACAATGCCGCGCCATGACCTCGGCCGCCTTCGGGCCCTGGATCGCGATCAGCGCGCGGTCCTCGGCGACGGCAAGCGAGATGTCCGGCGGCAGGGCGGCGCGGATGACGGCGTAGTCGGCGTCCTTGTTGGCAGCGTTGACGACCAGATAGAGCCGGCCGTCATCGCTTGGGTCGGCGGAGCGCGTGACCATCAGGTCGTCGAGGATGCCGCCGGCGTCGTTGAGAAGGAGGGTGTAGCGGATGCGGCCGGGCTTCAGGCCGGCGATGTCGCCGGGGACCAGCTTTTCCAGCGCCGCCGCGGTCGTCGCGTGATCCGGGCCGGCAAGGAACGCCTGGCCCATATGGGAGACGTCGAAGAGGCCGGCGTTCCCGCGCGTCCAGGTGTGCTCGGCGAGGATGCCCTCATACTGGACGGGCATCTGGTAGCCGGCGAACGGCACCAGGCGCGCGCCGAGGCTTGCATGACGGGCGTGGAGCGGCGTCTGCTTCAGGTCGGTTTCGGATGTGGTATCGGCCATTCTGGTCCTCGGGTAAGGGGTCAGCGGCGAAAGCCCGGCGATGCCGGAAATTCCGCGCCTCCTCTGTCCCGAGACCTGAGAGATTTCCCGACGGGTGTCCGCCGGTTACTCCTTCGGTGAGCCCGTTGCCGAGCCGCTTTCCAGAGTGTCGCTGGGTGCGCGCGGTCCCTTTGCCTGAGAGTTTCCGAGGCAGTTGCTCCTTCGGCGCCGGCCGCAGCCCTCACGGGTCCGCCGGTCTCTCCCGCACACACTCGCGCGTCCGGTCACCCGGAC
>NZ_NPEV01000089.1 GCF_003258835.1 Rhodobium orientis
CAGAGCACGAAGAACTGCATGTCGACGGCGGCGCGACGACCGAAATCTATGTGGCACCGCTCGACATGCCGGCGCGCCGCCCCCCGCCGGGGTGCCGTTGCCCCCGGCGACTGTCCGGGCAAGGGGAGGTCTTTAAGGCCGTGGCTAATATCGATGTCGGTCCGGTGCGGCGCGTCTTTGCGCCGTGGCTGGACCCCAAGGCGAAGCCGTTCATCGAGTTTCGCAACGTCACCAAGAAATTCGGCACCTTCACCGCCGTCGACGACCTGTCGCTGACGATCTACGAGCGCGAGTTCTTCGCGCTTCTGGGGCCGTCCGGCTGCGGCAAGACGACGATGATGCGGATGATCGCCGGCTTCGAGGACCCGACCGTCGGCGATGTGCTACTGGAGGGCCAGCCGCTCGCCGGCGTGCCGCCCTACAGGCGCCCGACCAACATGATGTTCCAGTCCTACGCGCTGTTCCCGCACATGACGGTGGAGACCAACATCGCCTTCGGCCTGAAGCAGGACGGCATGCCGAAGGCGGAGATCGCCGACCGCGTCGCGGAGATGCTGAAGCTGGTCAAGCTGGAGCCTTTCGCCAAGCGCAAGCCGCACCAGCTCTCCGGCGGCCAGCGCCAGCGCGTCGCGCTTGCCCGCTCGCTCGCCAAGAAGCCGAAGGTGCTGCTGCTCGACGAGCCGCTCGGCGCGCTCGACCGCAAGCTGCGCGAGGAGACCCAGTTCGAGCTGACGGACCTGCAGCAGGACCTCGGCATGACGTTCGTCATCGTCACCCACGACCAGGAAGAGGCGATGACGATGGCCGACCGCATCGCCGTGATGGACCACGGCAGGATCGTCCAGGTGGCAACGCCCTCGGAGATCTACGAGCAGCCCAACTCCCGCTACGTCGCCGATTTCGTCGGTGATATCAACATCATCGAGGGCAAGGTGGAGCGCTGCGCCGACGGCCACGTCACCCTCAACACTCCGCACGGCACCATCGAGGCCGCCTATGAGGGCGACATCGCCAAGGGCTCGGACGCCTGGTTCGCGATCCGCCCGGAAAAGATGCGCCTGACCCTCGACGAGCCGGCCGAGGCCCACCGCAACTGCATCGCCGGCGAGGTCTGGGACATCGGTTATCTCGGCGACATGTCGATCTACCACGTCCATCTCGGCGACGGTGTGACCCTGAAATCCGCGCAGGCCAACACCACCCGCCTGCTCCAGCGGCCGATCTCCTGGGACGACCGGGTCTGGCTCTCCTTCGATGCCGATGCCGGCATCGTGCTGACCAGATAGGGGCGGGGCGATGAGCGACCAAACCGCCGTCCCCGCCAGCGACGACACGGACACCACCGACGTCCTGCTTGCCAAGCGCGGCCCGGCCCGCTGGTTCGTCGTCGCCATTCCCTATCTCTGGCTGCTGATCTTTTTCCTGGCCCCGTTCCTCATCGTCTTCAAGCTGTCGCTGTCGGAGATCGCGGTCGCCATCCCGCCCTATGTGCCGACCTTCGATCTGACCGACGGCGCCCTGGAGATGTGGGGCAAGATCAAGCAGCTCTCCTTCGAAAACTACATCTGGCTGACCAGCGACGCGCTCTACATCCGCTCCTACGTCTCCAGCCTGATCGTCGCCGTCGTCTCCACCTGCCTCATTCTGCTCGTCGGCTATCCCGTCGCCTATGGCATGACGCGGGCGCCGAAGGCCTGGCGGCCGACGCTGGTGATGCTGGTCATCCTGCCGTTCTGGACCTCGTTCCTGATCCGCGTCTACGCCTGGATCGGCATCCTCAAGAAAGAGGGCCTCCTCAACCAGTTCCTGATGAACGTTGGCGTCATCTCCGACCCGCTGACGATCCTCAACACCAACATCGCGGTCTATATCGGCATGGTCTATTCCTACCTGCCGTTCATGATCCTGCCGCTCTATGCCTCGCTGGAAAAGATGGACGAGTCCCTGCTTGAGGCCGCCGCCGACCTCGGCTCGCCGCCGGGGCGCGCCTTCTGGCAGATCACCTTCCCGCTGTCGATCCCCGGCGTCGTCGCCGGCTCGTTCCTGTGCTTCATCCCGATCGTCGGCGAGTTCGTCATCCCCGATCTCCTCGGCGGCTCCGAGACGTTGATGATCGGCAAGACGCTTTGGGTCGAGTTCTTCTCCAACCGCGACTGGCCGGTGGCGAGCGCGGTCGCCATCATCCTGCTTCTGGTGCTGGTGATCCCGATCGTCCTGTTCCAGAACAGCCTTGCCAAGCAGGGGGAGGCCGACTGATGCGAAAGGGCCTTTCCCCCTTCAATGTCGTGTCCATCACGGTCGGCTTTCTGTTCCTCTACCTGCCGATCCTGCTCCTCGTCATCTACTCCTTCAACGAGTCCCGCCTGGTCACCGTCTGGGCCGGGTTCTCGACCAAATGGTACGGCGCGCTGCTGGAGAACCAGGGCCTGATGGACGCCGCCTGGGTGACCATCAAGGTCGCGCTGATCTCGGCCAGCGCCTCCACGGTGCTCGGCACGCTGGCGGCGCTGACGCTGGTGCGCTACGGCCGCTTTCCCGGCCGCACCCTGTTCTCCGGCATGGTCTATGCGCCGCTGGTCATGCCCGACGTCATCCTCGGCCTGTCGCTGTTGCTGATGTTCGTCGCCATCAACCTCGACCGCGGCTTCTGGACCATCATCATCGCCCACATCACCTTCGGCATGTGCTACGTCGCCGTCGTCGTGCAGTCGCGGCTCCTCAGCTTCGACCGCGACCTGGAGGAGGCGGCGCTGGACCTCGGCTGTCCGCCCTTCAAGGTGTTCTTCCAGATCACCCTGCCGATCATCCTGCCCTCGGTGATCGCCGGCTGGATGCTCGCCTTCACCCTGTCGCTCGACGACCTCGTCATCGCCAGCTTCGCCACCGGTCCCGGAGCGACGACCCTGCCGATGAAGATCTACAGCCAGGTCCGCCTCGGCGTGACGCCGGAGATCAACGCCGTCTGCACCATCCTCATCGCGCTCGTCACCATCGGCGTCATCGCCACCTCGCTGATCACCAAGCGCCAGGAAGTCAGCCGCCAGAGGGCGGCACAGATGGCCGAGCAGTAGGGGCGGCGAGGCACCACAACGCTTGCAGCTTCACCCGGCGGTGACTAGGCTTTTCCCGGTCGTGCAAATGGATCGGTGGCCTCGACTGCCATGGAGGAGAACCGCCCTCCCGCGACCGCTTTGCCGTCATGGCGTGCTGCTGCCACAGCCTTTGCCGTCACCCCGGCCGTAGCGAAGCGGAGAGCCGGGGCCCATTGCCCCTGTCGGTGCGGTATGTCGGGGGTCGGTGCGCGCCGCTTTCTGGATTGCTTCGCTGCGCTCGCAATGACGTTGAAATTCCAAGAGAATTTCCGGTTTCCGTCATTGCGAGGAGGCCGTAAGGCCGACGCGGCAATCCAGCAAACGGTTGCGACGGGCTACAGCGTTTCGAGGGGCAATGGGCGCAGGGTTTGTGTCAAATGTTGTGCACGAGAACTCTGTCCGAGCGTACTCCTACCCCCGCGGCGGCCGGAACAGAAAAATCACCAGCCAGACCGGCACGATGACCATCGAGCCGAGCACGATGTTCGGCACCGCCCAGGTGAGCCCGTCGGTGAGGAGTTGCAGGACCCGCTCCGGCGTCATGCCGACTTCAGCGAGGAGGTCGGCGGCGGAGATGTCGAGCGCCGACAGCGCGGCGCCGACGAACAGCGACGCCAACAGGATCTTCATGACTGTCAGGATCAGCCGCCACATCGGAGCCGTCGTTCCTGCCGCGTTTATCCCCAAGGGTCCGTCAACCAGTTTGGCTCGGTAACCTTTCCGCTTGGTGAATATCCAGCTACCAGACGCAATGGCAGTCCGATTGCGCGCCCTTGTTGAAACGGCCAAATCGCGGTGCTACGCCTTTGCATTAGGGGAATGCGAGCGCCGTCCGGTGCCGCCATCGAGAGCAAATCCGTTCGGGAGGGAAACGCGTGAGCGAGGAAACGCCGCTTTGGACGCCGTCGGCGGACCGCATCAAGAACACCGTCATGGCCCGCTTCATGGCCTTTGCCGCCGACAAGGTCGGGCGACCCTTCGCCGACTATGAGACCCTCCACACCTGGTCCGTTCGCGACCGGGCCGCCTTCTGGGATGCGGTCTGGGATTTCTGCGGCCTGCGGGGCGAGAAGGGCGAACTGGTGCTCGACAACCCGGCCGCCATGCCCGGCGCCACGTTCTTTCCCGAGGCGCGGCTGAACTTTGCCGAGAACCTCCTTCGCCGCAACGATGCCGGCGATGCGATGATCTTTCGCGGCGAGGACAAGGTGGAACGCCGGCTCTCCTGGGCCGACCTCAACGCCCTCGTCTCGCGATTGCAGCAGGCGCTGCTCGCCGCCGGCGTCGAGCCCGGCGACCGCGTCGCGGCCATGCTGCCGAACATGCCCGAGGCCTATGCCGGCATGCTGGCAGCGGCCTCCATCGGCGCCATCTGGTCGTCCTGCTCGCCCGATTTCGGCGAGCGCGGCGTGCTCGACCGCTTCGGCCAGATCGAGCCGAAGGTGTTCATCGCCTGCGATGCCTATTGGTACAACGGCAAGAAGATCGAGGTCGCCGACAAGCTGAAGGCCGTGGTCGAGCAACTGCCGAGCGCGGAGACCGTACTCATCGTCGACTATCTGGGCGCCGCCGAAGAGGTGGCATCGAGCCTGCCGCGCGCCACCGACCTTGCAGCGGCGCTCGCGCCGTTCGAAGCAAAACCCGTCGCCTTCACCCGGCTGCCGATGACCCAGCCGCTCTATATCCTGTTTTCCTCCGGCACGACGGGCGTTCCCAAATGCATCGTCCATTCGGCCGGCGGCACTTTGCTGCAGCACGTCAAGGAGCACCAGCTCCATTGCGACATCCGCCCCGGCGACCGGGTGTTCTATTTCACCACCTGCGGCTGGATGATGTGGAACTGGCTGGCCTCCGCGCTGGCCAGCGAGGCAACGCTGCTGCTCTATGACGGCTCGCCCTTCTATCCGGACGGCAACGTGCTGTTCGACTTCGCCAGGGACGAGAAGATGACCCTCTTCGGCACTTCGGCGAAGTTCATCGACGCGGTGAAGAAGGCGGGCCTCAGGCCCCGCGACACCCACGAGCTACCGGCGCTCCGCGTCATGACCTCGACCGGCTCGCCGCTCGCCCCGGAAAGCTTCGATTTCGTCTACGACGCCATCAAGCCGGACCTGCACCTGGCCTCGATCTCCGGCGGCACGGACATCGTCGCCTGCTTCGTCGGCGGCGTGCCGATCAAGCCCGTCTTCAAGGGCGAGATCCAGGGACCGACGCTCGGTATGGCGACCGACGTCTGGTCCGAGGACGGCACGCCGGTCAAGGGAGAGAAGGGCGAACTGGTCTGCACCGCGCCGTTCCCCTCCATGCCGATCATGTTCTGGAACGATCCGGAGGGGGAAAAATACCACGCCGCCTATTTCGAGCGCTTTCCGGGTGTCTGGTGCCACGGCGACTTCGCCGAATGGACGTCCCATGGCGGCATGATCATCCACGGAAGGTCCGACGCCACCCTCAATCCGGGCGGCGTGCGCATCGGCACGGCGGAAATCTACAACGTCGTCGAACAGATCCCGGAAGTGGTCGAGGCGCTGGCCATCGGCCAGACCTGGGAGGACGATGTCCGGGTGGTCCTGTTCGTCCGTTTGCGCGACGACATGGAACTGACCGAAGAACTGACCAAAACCATCAAGACCAAGATCCGCCAGGGCGCCAGCCCGCGCCACGTGCCGGCCAAGGTCGTGGCGGTGGAGGATATCCCGCGCACCAAGTCCGGCAAGATCACCGAACTCGCCGTGCGCGACGTCGTCCATGGCCGCGAGGTCAAGAACAAGGAGGCGCTGGCCAACCCGTCGGCGCTGGAGTTCTTCGCCGGGCTGGAGGAGTTGGAGAGTTAAGGCTCACGACCAGAAGCCGACGACGGCGGCGATATGGCGAGCGAACTGCTCGACCGTCAGCCAGAAATAGTCGCGCCCAATCAACGGTCTCCTTCCGGAAACCGTCACTCATGAAACTCTCTCAAGGGACCCCACTTATGGCTGGACCTCAGGCGGTTGCCGGAAGAGAATGCTCGGCAATCTCTTCGGTCTCCCGCATTTAACATCATATCCTATTGTGTCGGAAACAGGTGTTGGCTTTCCATATAGAAATATTTCTCTGAATATATTGGTCCTTCCCCAGATTAGCAAAAAGGCACTACCTTCATTTTTTCTTACGGTAATATCATATCTTATCAAATAGGCCGCTTGGTCTGGGTTTTCTCCAAAGAACTGTGTTGTCCTATGGGATGCGTATTCGATATTTCCGTCGACACGGCACTTATCTGAAACGGATGCCTGTAGTTCCTTCCTCCCGTAAGAAATGGCTTCATCAATGGGGGGGAGGGTCGCTTTTTGAGGAAACACGGCCACACCGGTAAGAGCCAGGGCGGCAAAGGAAAAATAGAAAATCTTACGAAAAGATAGGATTTTCATAATATATTCCCGTGTTTGCGAGCACAATAGCTTGGTTGAGGACTCATTCAAAACCAGGCGATGACGATGGACACGAGCGCTTCAGCACCACAGGTCTGGTCTGTTCGCTACAATAGACATTGACATCTATTTTTCTTCTTTCCTTACAACAAAAATAAGGTAGATATATCGAATGACATATAAGATAAAAATAAAGCATGCCGATACAAATATGTAATCAGAGCCATTAGAATAAGTAAGGGTTAAAAACAGAAAGACCAACATCAGATTTATGGTCGGATGCTTTTTCTCAAAATCCGTTTCGAGTCGCATTCCTATAAACCTAATTGCCAGACAAAAAAGATCGAACGCTAGATTACAGCAAACCATTGCGCCGGATGAGAGCGCCGGCGAGCTGAAAGAACCGGCAGCAAGGTACCAGATTTCTGCCTTGGGTTGCGGATGCCCATCAAAGCCGCCCCAGCACCTCGATCTCGCCATCGGACCCGGCCCTGAGCACCACCATCTCGCCGGAGCGCGGATAGATGCCGGTGAGGGCGGTGATGTTGACCTGGTGGGTGACGAGCACCACAGGCGTCTCGCCGCCCGCATTCTCCGCAAGCCACGCTTTCAGCGCTGCCGTCTGCGGATCGCGTCGCTCGCGATTTCCGAAGAACGAATTGAGGGCAGGGAGGTTCTCGGCCGGTCCCAGCTTCAGGTTCCGCGCCGTTTCCAGGCAGCGGCACCAGGCGCTCGACAGAACCCGGGCGCTGTCGATGCCGTTCTTCCGAAATCTGTCGCCGATGGCGCGCGCCTGCTCGCGGCCTTCCTTGGAGAGATTGCGCTGCGTCGAACAGTCGTCGACGTCGAAACCCGCCGGATCGCCGGTCCCGGGCGCCAGCGCATGGCGCATCATGACGACGGCCGAGCCGCTGCTGATCCCGGCCCAAAGCGCCGGGTCGGCACGCGCCGCGCCCGATGCCAGGAGGCCCGTCAAAAGAATTGCCAGGCCTGCCGCGGCGATCGGTCCCCGTTGCCGGGGCGGGAAACCCCATGCTGTTTTGCAAAACGTCACCATGCCGAAGGTACGGTTCCGACCCGGCGGTTGGATTTGTCACGGTTGAACACGCCCGCCCGGCGCCCCATAGTCTCTGGCGGTAACGGGGTAACCGTTCCGTTACCCATCCAGGCTATAATCAAGGCAAATCTTATCGATCTTTCCCGGTCGAACGGAACAGGATAAATCATGCCCGAATCCGGCGGCGTCTTTCAGGGCGTCATCTTCAACGCCTATCCAGACAGTATCGGAAAACGACTGGCAGACAGCATTGAATTGCTGAAAAAGCCGCAGTTGAAAGACGTCTTTTCCTATTTTTATGTGCTGCCGACCTTCTTTCACAGCGACCTCGACCGCGGTTTCTCCATTATCGACTACGATATCGAGGAGGACATGGCCTCGCCGGACGACCTGGCGGATCTGGAAGCGCTCGGCATCGGCCTGAAGTTCGACCTGGTGCTCAATCACCTGTCGGTCGGATCGCCGCAGTTCCACGACATGCTGGAAAAGGGCGACCAGTCCGAGTGCAAGGATTTCTTCATCGACTGGAACGAGTTCTGGGCGCCGGACGGCCCGAGCGAGGAAGAACTCGACAAGCTGTTCATGAGGAAACCGGGCCTGCCGATCCTCCATGTGCGGTTTCCCGACGGCAGCGAGCGGCCCTACTGGAACACCTTCTATCAGGAGATCAATTATCCGGAAATCACGCCGGAGGACG
This sequence comes from Rhodobium orientis, assembly GCF_003258835.1. Classification (GTDB taxonomy): domain Bacteria; phylum Pseudomonadota; class Alphaproteobacteria; order Rhizobiales; family Rhodobiaceae; genus Rhodobium; species Rhodobium orientis. The sequence goes on from NZ_NPEV01000089.1 coordinate 8,257, forward strand.
TCGCCGGCGTCGACCATCCCCAGCCCTGGCAGTGCGCGGCCGTGGTTGACATGGTCAACACCGCGATCCGCGAAAAGAAGCCCTTGTCGGAGATCGATTTCGGCGATTTCGAGGAGCTGCGGGAAAAGGTTCTGAACGTCGTTGAGGCCAAGCGCACCTATCTCGGACAGATGGACCTCAACGCCCGCTCCGAGAAGGTCTGGGAGTTTTACGGCGAAACGCTGAAAAAGCTCGCCGGCTACGGCGCCCGGCTGATCCGCCTCGACGCCTTCGCCTATCTCCACAAGGAGCGCGGCGAGCGCAATTTCTTCAACAAGCCCGGCACCTGGGACTATCTGGCGCGCCTGAAGGGCATGGCCGACGACTGCGGCCTGAAGATGCTGCCGGAAATCCACGCCGCCTATGGCGAGGGCCTGCACGAGGAAGTCGCCGGCCAGGGCTTCCTGATCTACGACTTCTTCTTCCCCGGCCTCGTCATCGACGCGCTCGATCGCGGTATTTCCGGGCCGCTGCGCCACTGGATTTCCGACATCCAGGAAAAGAACATCAAGACCGTCAACATGCTCGGCTGCCATGACGGCATTCCGGTGCTGGATCTTCGGGGCGACGGCACGGCCGACGGCGGGCTCCTGACCGACGACGAGATCGAGGCGGTGATGAACCGCATCGTGGAGCGCGGCGGCCGGGTCAAGAACCTGTTCGGCCCCGACGGCAAGAAGATCGCCTATTACCAGGTCAATGCGACCTTCTACAGCGCGCTCGGCGAGAGCGACCGCAAGCTTCTCATCGCCCGCGCCATCCAGATGTTCATGCCGGGCCTGCCGCAGGTCTGGTATCTCGACCTCTTCGCCGGCAAGAACGACTACGCCGCCGCCGACCGCGGCGGCACCGGCGGCCACAAGGAGATCAACCGCACGACGCTCGACCTCGACGACATCGAGGCCGACCTGGAACGCCCGGTGGTGCGCGACCAGTTGAAGCTCATGCGGCTGCGCAACACCTTCCCCGCCTTTGCCGGCCGCCTGGTGGTGGAGCCCTCGGAGGCGCACCATCTGGCGATGATCTGGATCAACGGCCCGGCCTATGCCCGGCTCGACGCCGATTTGAAGACGCACGGCTTCGTTGTTACCTATGACGCGGGCGACGGCCGGGAAAAGACCATCGACCGCCGCTGAGCAACGACACCAGCCGGAGAACTCCGATGAGCGAGCCCAAGATCCTGGCGACCGACCTTGACCGCACGCTGCTGCCGAACGGAAGCTGGGAGCCGGACCCGGACGCCATCCCGCTCTTCAACGAGCTGACGGAAACGAACGGCGTCCTCGTCGTCTACGTCACCGGCCGCAATCTCGACCTGACGGAAAAGGCGATCGCGGAATTCGGCGTGCGCTATCCGGACTTTTTGTGCGGCGACGTCGGCACCTCGATCCGGAAGCGCGAGGGCGGGATCTGGGTCGACGATCCGGGCTGGGACGCCCATGTCCGCCGTACCAGCCCGCACTGGAACGCGGCGGCCGTGCGCGACGCGGTCTCCGGCATTGCCGGCATCCGCGAGCAGGAGGCCGAGCATTGCGGCCCCTTCAAGCAGAGCTACTACGCCGACCATGACGACCGGGACCGCATCCTCGCCGAGGTCGACGCGCGGGTGAAGGGCAGGTTCGACGAGGTCATCGTCTACAGCTTCGATTCCGCCAACGGCAACGGCCTCATCGACTTCCTGCCGCAAAGCGCCACCAAACAAACCGCCCTGGAATACGTCGCTGCCGCCCATGGCGCGCCGAAGGACGAGGTCGTCTTTTGCGGCGACAGCGGCAACGACATCTTCCCCCTGACGGCCGGCTTTTCCGGCGTGCTCGTCCGCAACGCCGACGACCAGCTCGTCGAACAGGTCAAGGCCGCGATGGCCGAAAACCCGGCCCTGAAAGCCTACTTCGCCAAGGGCGGCGTCATGGGCCTTTCCGGCTACTACACCTCAGGCGTCATCGAGGGCGCGGTGCATTACGGCCTGTTCGAGGTGTAGGGCAGGGGCCTTTTCCGGCGCTATCTCACGCAAAATCGTCATTGCGAGCGAGCGACGCGAGCGCGGCAATCCAGCCGACGTTGGCAACGATCTCCCATGGTTCTTGAGTTCTCTTCGGCCGGCCCAACCCTCTCCCGTCACCCCGGACCAAGTGTATGTCCCGGGGAGATGGCTTACAGCGTTCGGGGAGATGGTTGACACTTTTGGCATGGATAGGCGGAGGAGGCCG
>NZ_NPEV01000008.1 GCF_003258835.1 Rhodobium orientis
GCGGCGACGCGCCGCGAATGCATGTAGACGATGCTGAGGATCGTGCCGACGGATCCGATGCCGAGGATCGAGACGGCGGCGACCGGTGCGACGGCGGCAATCGCCGATGCGAGCAGGGCGGCCCGCAGGAGCCATGCCATGCCCGCGCCGCCGGGAAAGCACACCCATTCCAGCGAGACCGCGATTGCCGCGGCCGCGCAGACGCCGCCAAGGCTCGCCAGCACCACCGATGCGGGGTCCGCAAGGCCGAGGATGGCCGGGTTCCAGAGGAACACGAACGGCAGCAGGAAGCCGACGGCGGCAAGCCGGACGGCATCGACCGCGATAATGATCGGGTCCTCCTGGGCGATCGCGGCGGCCGCGAGCGCGGCGACCGCGATCGGCGGCGTCAGCGCCGACAGGATCGCGAAGTAGAGCAGGAACATGTGGCTCTGGAAATCGGGGTAGCCGATCTTTGCCAGCGCCGGGCCGACGAGGACGGCGGCGAGGATATAGGCCGACGGCGTCGGCATGCCGAGGCCGAGAATGATGGTGACGACCGCGGCGATGACCAGCGTCAGCACGTCGACGCCGGAGGTCACCATCAGGATCACGTTCGCCGCCTTCATGCCGAGGCCGGTCATCGACAGGCCGCCGATGACGAGCCCTGCGGCCGCGCAGGCGCCGGCGACCGGAAGGATCCTGAGGGTGGTCTCGCCGAGGCCCTCGATGATCTGCCAGGGTGTCATCCGCGTGCCGGAGGTCATGAAGCTGGCGACGATGACGGCAAGCGTTCCGGCGCCCGCCGTGAAGACCGGCGAATAGCCGACCATCAGCACGCCGACGATGACGCCGATCGGGATCAGATAGGGCCAGCCTTGCTTCATCGTTTCGGCAAGCGGCGGCACGTCGTCCTCATAGGGACGCAGATTGTGGCGCACGGAGCGGAAATGGACCTGCAGGAAGATGCCGAGATAGTAGAGGAGGGCGGGGATGATCGCCGCATAGACGATCTCCCGGTACGGCGTCCCGGTATATTCGGCGAGGATGAAGGCGGCCGAACCCATGATCGGCGGCATGGCGCTGCCGCCCGTGGAGGCCGCGACCTCGACGGCACCGGCGAAGCGCTTCTTGTAGCCGAGGCGCTCCATGATCGGGATGGTGATGGAGCCGGTGGCGACGACGTCGGAGGTCGGGCTGCCGGACATGGTGCCGTAGAGGCCGGAGGAGATGACGGCGACCTTGGCCGGGCCGCCGGGGCTCTTGCCGGTCAGCGAGGCGGCAAGGTTGAAGAAGAAATTTCCGCCGCCCGCCTTCGACAGCAGGGTGCCGAAGAGGACGAACAGGAAGACGTAGCTGGCGACGACCTGGATCGGGACGCCGAACAGCCCGTCGGTCGTGAAGATGAGGATGTCGAGCAGGTAGGAAAAGCTCGAAATGCCGTGCCCGAAGGGCGGCGGCAGCAAATATCCGAACTGGTTGTAGATCAGGAACAGACCGACGACCATGGTGAGACCCAGGCCGGTCGTGCGCCGCGTCGCCTCAAGCGTCAGAAACAGAAGGGCCGAGCCGAAGAAGAACTGCGCCGTGGTGAACGGCTGCAGCAGCGATATCCGGTCGGAGATCTCCTTGGCATTGAGGAAGAAGAAGACCCCGGCGGCAAGGCTCAGAAATGCCAGCGCCCAGTCGAGATAGGTCGGCCTGTTCGGCGCCCTCGGCGAGTGGCCGATGACGATGAACAGGAGCGTGTAGATACTCGAGACGAACAGGATCCCGAGGACCAGGGGATCGGAAATGACGAAGATGTTCGCGTAGATCACCCAGCATGCGAAGGCCGCAGCGACGACGGTGAGCACGGTCAGCGGGGCACCTTTGAAGATGCGCCGCCGACCCGTTGCGAGAAACGAGATACTCACTTAAGCAGGCCCGCTTCTTTGAAGGCGCGCTCCGCACCCGGATGGAACGGCAGAACCGTCTGGCTCACCATCAGCTCCGGGGTCAACTGGGCCATCGCCTTGTGGACGCCGCGGATCTCGTCGATGTGGTCGACGAACGCCTTGCTGAGGGTATAGGCGGTTTCGTCCGACATCTTGTCGGTGGCGACGACCATCGCGCCGAGCGCCATGGTGTCGACGTCTTCGGCCTGGTTGGTATAGCTCTTGGCCGGGATCGTGTAGGCCGAGGTGCCGAATTCCTTGTTCGTCGCTTCGATGACGCTTTCGGGGATCTTCAGGAGCACGACGTCGACGTTCTCGTCGATGGCCCGGAACGAGGAGTGGCCGATGAAGATGCCGTTGGTCGCCATGTCGATGCGGCCGTCCTTCATCAGTTCGCCCTGCTCGTTGGCGCCGGCGCGCACGAAGCTGCCGCCATTGGCGCTGAGCGTCGCTTCGTCGAGGCCGGCCTCAGCCAGCATGAACAGGGCGACGTTGCCGGTGATGTTGCCGGAGCGGTTGATGCCGATCGAGAGCGGCGCCTTCGACGAGGCGATGTCGTCGATGCTGTCGATCTTGTATTCCTCGGCAATGCTCTTGTTCAGGAAGAAGTGCATCGGCGCCCAGTTGTACATGTAGCCGATGGCCATCATGTTCTTGATCGGCGCCGGGAAGGGCGGCTGGCCGGTGAGGGCGAGCTTGACCTCGGCGTCGTGGACCATGCCGAGATCGGTGCGGTTGGCGCCGAGGAGACCGATATTGGCAAAGCCGCCGCCGGTCGCCTGGTAGGTGATGACGGAATTCGGGTCCGAGGCTTTCACCGCCCGGTCCATGCCGGCGCCGAGCAGCGACCACAGGCCCCCGGGATTGCCGCCGGAAAGGGTGAGGTTGAGGGGCTCGACGTTGGCCGCGCCCGCGACAAGTCCGGCGCAGAGCGCGATGGCGAGTGTTTTGAATTTCATTAGACGTCTCCCTTCTGCTGGTTCTTGCATTTGTTTTTGCACGTAATCCCGTCCGAACTCCGGGTTCGGGAATACGCGCTTCAGGTCGTCCCCGACGGCACGATCGTGACCGTCTTCTGTTCGGTGTAGGCGAGCAACTCCTCCAGGCATTCTTCGCGCCCCTGGCCGGAGCTCTTCACGCCGCCGAACGGCACACCGAGATAGTGGTCGCTGGCATCGTTGACCCAGACGTAGCCCGCCTGAATGCGATCCGTCAGGCGCATTGCCGTGTCGAGGTCCCGCGTCCATACCGACGCGGTGAGGCCCACATCGAGGCCGTTGACGATGTCGAGCATCTCGGCCTCGTCCTGCCAGGAGAGGACGGACAGGACCGGGCCGAAAACCTCTTCACGCGCAATTCTCATATCCGCCGTCACGTCCGTGACGAGCGTCGGGCGGACGTAAAAGCCGTCCGGCGATAGGCCCTCGGCCTTGCCGCCGGTCGCGATGGTCGCGCCCTCGGCGGCGGCCTGTTCGATGTAGCCGCAGACCTTGCGGTACTGGCCGCGGGTCGAGAGGCTGCCCATCTGGGTCGCCTCGTCGGTCGGATCGCCGAGGCGGAGCGCCTCGAACGCCCGGACGATGCCGTCGACGACGCGCTCCTTGAGGCTCTCATGGACGAGGACGCGGCTGGTCGAGCCGCAGGACTGGCCGGCGGTCCAGCCGAGGTTCATGCCCTTGACGGCGCCGGCGATGGCGGCGTCGACATCGGCATCGGGACAGATGACGAGGGCGTTCTTGCCGCCGAGTTCGAGCTGGACCCGCTTCAATGTGTCGGCGGATCCTTTGAGCACCGCCTTGCCGGTCGGTACGCTGCCGATCAGGCTTGCCGCCGCGATGCCGGGATGGGCGCAGATCGCCGCGCCGAGATCGGCCCCGCCGGTGAGGACGGAGAGCAGGCCCTTGGGAAAGAGGTCGCCGATGATCTCCGCCATCCTGAGGGCGGACAGCGGCGTTTCCTCCGACGGCTTGACGATGACGGCGTTGCCGGCCGCGAGCGGGGCCGCCAGCTTGGCGGCAGCAAAAAGGAGCGGGTGGTTGAAGGCGACCAGCCGTGCGACGACGCCGAGCGGCTCGCGCGTCACATAGGTGATGCGGCCGCCGCGCTGGGGGATGGTTTCGCCCTTGGCTTCCGTCGCGATGCCGGCGAAATAGTCGATGAGGGTTGCGCCGAGGGTGACGTCGAAACGCATGCCGGCGATCGGATTGCCGCTGTCGAGGGCATCGATCAGGGCAAGGTCCTCGGCATGGTCGCGCAGCCGCTGTGCCGCCTGGCGCAGCGCTGCCGCGCGGGCTCCGGGCCCGGCCCGGCGCCAGCCGTCCTGGGCGTTCCTGCCCGCGTCGACGGCGCGATCCAGATCGTCGCCATCGGCATCGGCGACGACGCCCAGCAGGCGCCCGTCACTGGGTGATACAACCGGGCGCTCTGCGCCGCCGCCTTTATGCCATTCGCCGCCGATATATTGCTCTACCGGAAAGATCGGCAGCACTCGGCCCGAAGACTCTCGAACGTCTTCCTCCACGGGACTCCCCTTGCAACATTGGCCTTTTTGGCCTTCGCGCCTTGGACGACGCTTTTCGTTGTCATGCCGGGTCTTTTGCCGGCAGCGACCGGACATTGCCGGTCGCTCACGTCAGTGTTGCGGCAACTGCCGCAGGATAGCTCTTATTCGGCGGCGTTGGCGTTGCTTTCGTCGACACCGAGCGTGCGCCAATCGGTCTCCTTGGAGTAGACGCCCTCCTTGGAGGAGATCGTCACCTGGGGAACGCGCGGCTCCGTGGTGCCGATCGCCGGCTCGCCTTCGCCGACGCGTTGGGCGGCCTCGCTCATCAGGCGCCGGAACTCCACGATGGCAAGGTCCGACGAGCCGAGCAGGTCGGTGGAGCGGTCGACGCGTGCGCCCATCGACACCCACATGGCGATGTCCTGGTTCGGGATGCCCTGGATGCCGGTGAAGTCGCCGAGCTTCATGGCCTGGCGGTCCTGCAGGAAGTTGTTCTCCATGGTCCGCTTCGGCACCCAGCGCTCGTCGACGTCGACGCCCTTGCGGGCATAGGCGAATTTGCGCCACTGCTCCGTCGTCGGGCAGTTCACGCCGCCCCAGGCGATGAAATGGAACTGGCTGGTCTCGTCGTCGATCGGCACGATCACCGTGGCGACGTTGTAGGAGCTGTTCGGCGGAATGAGCGAGATGAACGGCGCCACATATTCGGTGATCCTGAGATAATTGTGGGTCGCCGCCTTCTTCATCGGCTTGCGGATCGCCGCGTAGTGGAAGCCGTAGGAGGTCTTCTCCGCCTGCATCCGCGGCGACTTGTCGGTCGACGGGCGGTACCAGGATTCATCATCCGCGGCGGCGCCGGTGACGCGCGCCGGAACCATGTCGGAGGAGTGCAGCGAGGAGGAGTGGGCGCTGTCGATCTGGCCTTCGGTGATCTGCGCCCAGTTGGCCGGGATGCGGATCTTCAGGATCGCGACGGTGGTCTCGTCGTCGGGCGAGAAGGGCGGCCGCTCGAACTCCGGCGCCTCGCGCTCTGTGTCGAGCCAGGCCCAGATGAAGCCGGCGCATTCCGTTACCGGATAGGACCGGTGCTTGACGGTGCCGTGCATCGGCGAGCCTTCCGGCTCGGACGCCATCGAGACGCAGTTGCCGTCGACGTCGAATTTCCAGCCGTGATAGAGGCAGCGCAGGCCGCATTCCTCGTTGCGGCCGAAGACGAGGGACGCCTTGCGGTGCGGACAGAGCTCGTCGAGCAGGCCGACGCGGCCGTCCGTGTCGCGGAAACAGACGTATCGCCGTCCGATGGCCTCCACGAGAATCGGCGTGCCGTCCGGCTCCTCGACCTCTTCGATGAGACACACCGGCACCCAATGCTGGCGCATCAGCGTGCCCATCGGCGCATCGTCCTCGACCTTGGTCAGGAAATCGTTCTCTTCCCTCGTCAACATGGCGTTCCTTCCTTCCCTTCAAGACCCTGGTTCGTTCTGCCGTCCGGGTCCTTGTCTTGACAGTTATCTTAGATATCTAATATAGGAATTTAGAAATCTAATATCATAAGGTTTCGGCCATTGACAAGGGGGATACGATTGGAAACGTCCACACAGCGATTTGAAATGCGCATCAAGGCGCGCCGCAAGCTGACGCCCGAAATCGACGAGTTCACGCTGGTCCCGGAAGGCGATACGGCGCTGCCGTCGTTCACGCCCGGAGCCCATATCACGGTGGAGACTCCGGACGGTGCGATGCGGCGCTATTCCCTCGTCAATGACGGCCAGAATCCGCAGGAATACGTGATCGCGATCAAACGCGAACCGGACTCGCGCGGCGGCTCGTCCTCGATGCACGAAAAGGCCGTGGAGGGCACGACGCTGACCGTCGAGGCGCCGGAAAACGAGTTCGAACTCGTCGATGCCGACAAGTACCTTCTGATCGCCGGCGGCATCGGCATCACCCCGATCCTGGCGATGGCCCGCCACCTATTCGCAAACGGGAAACCGTTCGAGGTGATCTACTGCGCGCGGACGGCGGAAGACGCCGCCTATCTCGACGAGATATCGGCCTTCGAGCATGCGACGACCCACCACGACCAGGGCGATCTGGAGCTTCTGTTCGATTTCTGGGACCGGCTGGAAAAACCTGGCAACGAGCATGTCTATTGCTGCGGTCCGGCGCCCCTGATGGAAGAGATCAAGGGGCTGACGGGCCACTGGTCCGACGGGCATGTGCATTTCGAGGATTTCAATCCGGTCGACGTGGTGCGCGCCGACGATGTGCCGTTCAAGGTGACGCTGGCCAAGACGGGGCGGACCGTCGAGGTGCCTGCCGACCGGTCGATCCTGGAGGCGTTGCGCGATGCGGGGCTGCACACCGTCAGTTCCTGCGAGAGCGGCACCTGCGGCACCTGCAAATGCGGGCTCATCGAAGGCGAAGTCGATCACCGGGACCACGTCCTGATGGACGAGGAAAAGTCCGACCACATCATGATCTGCGTCTCGCGGGCCAAGAGCGGGGATCTGACCATTGACCTCTGATCCCGTCCGCCTCGGGGTTGCGGGCCTGGGGCGCGGGTTCATGCTGACCCTGCCGAGCATCCTGGCGGACGACCATGTCAGGCTCGTCGCCGCTGCTGCACCGCGTTCCGAATCGCGCGAGGCGTTCGTCGCCGAGTTCGGCGGGCGCGCCTATGCGAGCGTTGAGGAGTTGGCCGCCGATCCGGACGTGGAAGCGGTCTATATCGCGACGCCGCACCAGATGCACCGCGAGCACGCAGAGGTTCTCGCTGGCGGCGGCAAGCACCTGCTCGTCGAAAAACCGCTCGCGATTTCCATGGACGACGCAACGGCGATCGTGGACGCGACGGTTCGGGCCGGGGTCAAGCTCGTTACCGGCCCGAGCCACAGCTTCGACCAGCCCGTCCTTGCCGCGCGGCGGCTCATCGACGAGGGCCGGTTCGGCCGCGTTCGTATGATCCATGCCCTCAACTACACCGACTTTCTCTATCGCCCGCGCCGGCCGGAGGAGCTGTCGACGGAACTCGGCGGCGGCGTCGTCTTCAGCCAGGCGGTGCACCAGGTCGACGTCGTCCGCGTCCTGATGGGCGGGGAGGCGCTCACCGTCTCGGCGATGACCGGGGCCTGGGACCCGGCGCGCCCGACCGAGGGCGCCTATGCCGCGCTCATCCAGTTCGACGGCGGGCGCTTCGCCAACCTCGTCTATTCCGGCTACGCCCATTTCGACAGCGATACCTGGCAGGACGACATCGGCGAACTCGGCACCGTCAAGGACCTTGGCCGATACGGCGCGGCGCGCCGCGCCCTTGCCACCGTCTCCAGCCCCGAGGAAGAAGCCGCCCTCAAGTCCGGGCGCACCTTCGGCGCCGTGGATGTGCCGCCCGTAGCGCCCCACGCGGAGCATTTCGGCCCGATCATCGTCAGTTGCGACCGGGCGGACCTCCGTCTCACCGCCAAGGGCATCGAGGTCTGGGGCGACACCGAGCGCTCGTTCATCGCCACGCCCGCCGATCCGTCGCCGCGCGCGGAGGTCCTGAAAGGCCTCCATGACGCCGTCCGCGGCAACGACCCGCCGCTCCAATCCGGCGGATGGGGGAGGGCGAGCCTCGAACTCTGCCATGCCATCCTGGACAGCGCCCGAACGGGCGGTCCCGTCACGCTGCAACATCAATCCTGAAAACAACAATTGGGGAAACGCTTAATGGGAAAGCTTCGACTTTCGATCGCCATGGGGGATTACGACCGGACCCGTCCGATCCATGACGGACGGGTGCAGATCGACGGCGTCGATCCGGTGACCATGCTGCTGTCGCCGGAGGAAATGTTCTTTCGCGCCTTCCGCCACGAGGCCTTCGATATCAGCGAGCTGTCGTTCTCGTCCTATTGCGTCAGGCATTCCAGGGGCGAGAGCCCCTATGTCGCCGTGCCGGTCTTCTTGTCCCGGGCGTTCCGCCATTCCTCGGTCTATATCCGCACCGACCGCGGCATCGACGGGCCGGCCGACCTGAAGGGCCGGCGGATCGGCATCGCCGAATGGCAACTGACCGCCAATGTCTGGGTCCGCGGCATCCTGGAAGACTACGGGGTGAAGCAATCGGACATCACCTGGGTGCGCGGCGGCATGCACACGGCCGGGCGGCCGGAAAAGATCCCCGTGAATGTGCCCGACGACGTGACGATCGAGGCGGCGCCGGATGGCGCGACGCTCGACGGCATGCTGCGGAGTGGCGACATCGACGGCTTCGTCGGCCCGCGCTCGCTGCGCTGTTTCGACGAGGGGCACCCGAATGTCGGGCGCCTGTTCCATGACGGCTTCAGGGCGGCCTCGGAGCATTTCGAGCGCACCGGCGTTTTCCCGATCATGCACCTCCTCGGCATCAAGAGGGCCATCGCGGAAGACAATCCGTGGCTGCCCGGCGCGCTCCTGAAGGCGTTCTCCCAGGCAAAGGCGATGGCCGAAACGGCGCTGCAGGACACGTCAGCCACCAAGGTCACGATGCCGTTCGTGGAGGATACGCTCGCCGCCGCGCGCCGGCTCATCGGCCCGCAGATCTGGACCTACGGCGTTCCCGGCAACGAACGTGTGCTCGACACCTTCCTCGACCTGCACCACAGGCAGGGCCTGTCGGCGCGTCGCCTTGCCGTGGACGAAATCTTCCATCCGGCCGCCTACGAAGCCTACAGCCTGTAAGTGCGCCATGGGGAAGGCTGGGGGATTGCGCGCCGACCGGCTGCCGAAAGGCGCCGGCGGGGCGGGGCAGGGAACGGCGGTCGGTGCCGCCGGTCGCCGCTATTCGAGAAAACTGGACCGGGTCGCAGGCACGCGCATGCCGCGCGCTTCGGCTTCGTCCTCGTCGGCGTCGAGGTTGCCGAGGATGGTGATCAGGTCGAGGCGGAGTTGCTCCTGGCGCGTTGCGGGGATGCCGGCGAGTGCCACTTCGTTGGCCTCCACGGCAAGCGGTTCCAGCACCTCCTGCAGCTCGCGTCCGCGCTCGGTCAGGAAGGTGCACTGGCGGCGCTTGTTCGGGGCCATCGAGCGGCGTTCGACGAGGCCCAGCTTTTCCAGCTTGCTGAGCGCCGTGTGGGTGGTCGGCTCGGTCAGGTTGGCGGCGAGGCTGAGGTCGCGCTGGGTCAGTCCCTCCTGCTTCCACAGGATGCGCAGATATATCCAGTGGCCGAAGGTGATGCCGTGGGTCGCCAGCCGGCGGGCCAGCGAGCGGTTGAACCCGCGGGCGCACAGCCGCACCAGATGGGCGACGCGCTCGTCGTCATACGATCTGGCGCGACCCGGAGCCAGGTCGGTGTCTGCGTCCTCTTTCGCCAGGGACGCTTTCCCGGGTTCATCGAAATCTGTCGGCATTGCTCGCTTGGCGACCCCGTGGGGTTAAAAAAACGAAAGTTCTTCCGGTGCGTGCAATCGCACGCGCTCAGTTACGACGCAATGAATCTCACGCACACTCTAGAAGTCCAGCTCTATTGCAGGCCGAACCGGCCGTGACAAGACTGAAGGGACCTTAAGGTGACACATTCCAGAAAAGAAACGCATGCAGAAACCCCTTTGGCATCCGAGATCGGCTCCTTGTGGGGCAGCGATGCCCTCGCCGCAATGCTGCGCCGGCTGGACGTCGGCTATGTGGCGCTCAATCCGGGGTCCAGCTTTCGCGGCCTGCATGACAGCCTCGTCAACTATCTCGGCAATGCCGATCCGAAGATGCTGCTCTGCCTGCACGAGGAGAACGCCGTTGCGCTGGCCCATGGATGGGCCAAGGTCACGGGCGAGCCGATGGCCGTGGTGCTGCACGCCAATGTCGGCCTCATGCATGCGACGATGGCGATCTACAATGCCTGGTGCGACCGGGTGCCGATGGTCATCCTCGGGGCGGGCGGTCCAGTCGACGCCGATCTGCGCCGTCCGTGGATCGACTGGATCCATACCTCGCGCGACCAGGCGGCCATCATCCGTCCCTATGTCAAATGGGACGACCAGCCGGCCAGCCTCAATGCTTCCTTGCGCGCCATGGCGCAGGCGAGCGTCGTCACCAAGACCGCACCCCAGGCCCCGACCTATGTGTGCTTCGACGTCACCGTCCAGGAGACGCGGCTCGACGACCTGCCGGAGCTGCCGGACCCGGCGGCTTTCGCCGTCCCCGATGCGCCGCTCCCGGCGCCGGGCCAGATCGACGACCTCAAGCAGCGCTTGGAAGGGGCAAAAAATCCGGTCTTCATGATGGGCCGGATGTCCCGATCGGAGGCCGACTGGGCGGCGCGGGTCGCGCTTGCGGAGCGTTTCGGGGCGAAGGTGCTGACGGACATCAAGACCGGCGCGGTGTTCCCGACCGACCATCCGCTTCATGTCGGCCCGCCGTCGTTCTTCCTTTCCGGGCCGCAGGCGGAGGCCCTGCGCGCCGCCGACCTCATCGTCGCTTTCGACTGGGTCGACGTTGCCGGGGCGATCAAGCAGGCCGGCGCCGAAGCGCCTGTCGTCAACGTGTCCATCGACCATCACCTGGCCAATGGCTGGTCGTTCGACCATACCGGGCCGATCGGCGCGGTGCTCCACATCGCCGCCATGCCGGACGATTGCGTTACCGGTCTGGCAAAGGCGCTGGAGCTTCAGCCCGGACCCGTGCCGGCATCGCTGCCGGCGCTTGCCGCCGTGCCGTTCGAGGCGAGCACCGGGCCGATTTCCATGCGTGGCTTTGCGGCGGCCCTCGGCGAAGGCCTCGGCGACGACCTCGTCACCCTGGTGCGCCTGCCGCTTGGCTGGGACGCCTCGACCTGGCACTTCCGCCATCCGCTCGACTATCTCGGCTATGACGGCGGCGCCGGCATCGGCTCCGGTCCCGGCATGCTGGTCGGCGCCGCGCTCGCCCTCCAGGGCAGCGAGCGCCTGCCCGTCGCGGTTCTCGGCGACGGCGACACCATGATGGGGATTTCCGCGCTGTGGACCGCGGCGCGCTACCAGATCCCGATGCTCGCTGTCGTCTGTAACAACCGGTCCTACTTCAACGACGAGGTCCACCAGGAAAAGGTCGCCAAGGCGCGCAACCGCCCCGTCGAGAACAAATGGGTCGGCCAGGCGATCACCGGTCCGGACCTCGACTTCGCAGCGATGGCACGGGCGCAAGGGCTCGTTGGCATCGGTCCGGTCGCTTCGCCCGACGCCCTTGCCGAGGCCGTTGCCGAAGGGCTCCGGCTCGTCAAGGAAGGCGCCGCGGTGCTCATCGATGCACGGGTCGAGCCGGCCTATTCGGAGGCGATGGCCAAGGGCATGACGACGGACGGCTGAGTGAGAGCGAGGCGGTATCGCCTCAGGCGACCGAGCCGCGCTCGGCGAGGAAGTTCAACAACGCCCGGACGCGCGCCGGGAGCGGTCCGCCCTGGCCGGTATAGACGGCGTGGAAGGCCTCCCGGTCGTCCGCGGCGAGGTCTTCAAGGACCGGTTTCAGCCGCCCGGCCGCGATGTCGTCCCGCACCGTGAAGGCGGCAAGGCGGGCGAGGCCGAGCCCCTGCAACGCCAGCCGGCGCATGGTCTCGCCGTCGCTTGCCTGGATGGAAACGGCGGGCGAGGCGTGGACGGTTTCTCCGTCGCGCAAGAACCGCCACCCCTCGATCTCGCGTGGATAGCCGAAGCCGATCCGGCGGTGCCGGTCGAGGTCGGCGATGTCGCGCGGCGTGCCGACCCGGTGCAGGTAATCCGGGGAGGCGACGATCCACATCGGCGTCTCGCCGAGCTTGCGGGCGACGAGGCGGGAATCCTTCAGCGGCCCGGCCCGCACCACGACGTCGGTGCGTTCCGCCAGCAGGTCGATCACCGTGTCGGTCAACACGAGGTCGAGCAGGATCTGCGGATATTGCTCGACGAACGCCGGCAGGATCGGCTCCAGCACATGGACGGCGTAGGACGCGCTGGTGTTCAGCCTTATGCGGCCGACCGGCTGTTCGCCGCGGCGGGCCTGGCGTTCCGCCTCGTCCATGTCGGCAAGGATCGCCGCCGCGCGCTCGTAGAATGCGCAGCCTTCGGCGGTCAGGTCGAGGCGGCGGGTGGAGCGGTTGAAGAGCCGCGCGCCGAGACGGGCTTCCAGCCGGGACACCAGCTTGCTGACCGCCGACTGGGAGAGGCCCAGTTGCCGCGCCGCATGGGAAAACCCGCCCCGCTCCACGACCTGGACGAAGACCTCCATCTCACCGCTGCGGTTCGTGCCGGTGCGCGACATATGACGTCAATTCACTTCTGATATTCCAACAGGCCCGATTATTCATGATTAGGGCGCGGTTTAGGGTCTGTCCATCGAAATCCTGATGGACCGGACCTTTCATGCCCCTTGCCCTTTATGCGCTGGCGGCCGGTGCCTTCGGCATCGGCGTCACCGAATTCGTCATCATGGGCCTCCTGCTTGAGGTCAGCCGCGACCTCGGCGTCTCGCTCGCTGCCGCCGGCCTGCTCATTTCCGGCTATGCGCTCGGGGTCGCCGTCGGCGCGCCGATCCTGACCATTCTCACCGCAAGCTGGAACCGCAAGCACGTGCTGGTCGGGCTGATGGTCATCTTCATTGCCGGCAATGCGGCCTGCGCCCTGGCGCCGACCTATGGCCTGCTGATGGCCGCACGGGTTCTGACGGCGCTCACCCATGGCACCTATTTCGGCGTCGGCTCCGTGTTTGCCGGCGGCCTCGTCGGCAGGGACCGGCAGGCTTCGGCGATCGCGATCATGTTCACCGGGCTGACGCTGGCGAACATTCTGGGCGTGCCCGCCGGCACCTGGCTCGGCCAGCAATTCGGCTGGCGCATGACCTTCTGGGCGGTGACGGCGGTCGGCATAGCCGCGCTCGCCATCCTCGTCGTCCTCGTCCCGTCGGACCGCTCGAAGCCGGTGCCGTCGAACTGGCGGAGCGACCTGAGGGCGGTGTCCCGGCCGCCGGTCTTGCTCGGCTTCGTGACGACGGTTCTCGGCTTTGCCGGCGTCTTTGCGCTCTTCACCTATATCGCGCCGCTCTTGACCGAGGTCAGCGGCTTTGCCGACAGCGCCGTCTCGCCGATCCTCCTGGTCTTCGGCGGCGGCCTCGTCGCCGGCAACCTCCTTGGCGGCCGGCTGGCGGATCGCCGCCTGAAAACCGCGGTCATCGGCAGCATGGCGGTGCTCGGGGTGGTGCTGGCGGCGATGACCGTCGGGTTTCACGACCGGGTCGCGGCGGTCGCGCTGACGGGTCTCCTCGGCGCTGCGGGCTTTGCCACCGTGCCGCCACTGCAGGCATGGGTGCTGTCGAAGGCCAGCGGGGCAGGAGCGAGCCTTGCCTCCAGCCTCAACATTGCGGCGTTCAATCTCGGCAATGCGCTTGGCGCCTGGGCGGGCGGCGTCGTGATTTCTGACGGTCCCGGGCTCACCGCCTTGCCGCTTGCCGCGGCAGTCTTTCCCTTACTCGCCATTGTCGTCGCGCTTGCCGCGATGGGCCTGGAGCGCCGGCGGCCCGTTTGTCAGCAACCCATCCAATCCTCCGCATCCTAGATAAGGAGATCAGCATCATGGAATACCGCCACCTCGGAAAATCCGGCCTCAAGGTTCCCGCGCTCAGCTTCGGGGCCGGCACCTTCGGCGGCTCGGGACCCCTGTTCAGCCATTGGGGCACGTCGGACGTCGCCGAGGCGCGGCGGCTCGTCGACATCTGCCTGGACGCCGGCATCACCCTGTTCGATACCGCCGACGTCTATTCGAACGGCGCCTCGGAAGAGGTGCTCGGCGAAGCCATCAAGGGCCGGCGCGACGAGCTGTTGCTCTCCACCAAGATGAGCCTTCCGCTCGGCGACGGGCCGAACGAGGCCGGCTCGTCGCGGTACCGCCTGATCGCGGGCGTCGACGCCGCGCTCAAGCGTCTCGGCACGGACCGTATCGACATCTTCCAGCTCCATGCCTTCGATGCTTTCACGCCGGTGGAAGAGGTGCTGTCGACCCTCGACCGGCTCGTGCGCGAGGGCAAGATCCGCTATGTGGGCGTTTCCAACTTTTCCGGCTGGCAGATCATGAAGTCGCTCGCCGTGGCGGAAAAATACGGCTGGCCGCGCTATGTCGCCAACCAGGTCTACTATTCCCTCGTCGGCCGCGACTATGAGTGGGATCTGATGCCCCTCGGGGCGGATCAGGGGCTCGGCGCCATGGTCTGGAGCCCGCTCGGCTGGGGGCGCCTGACCGGCAGGATCCGCCGCGGAAGTCCGATCCCGCAAGGCAGCCGCCTGCACGAGACCGCAAGCTTCGGGCCGCCGGTACCGGACGAGCATCTCTACACCGTCGTCGATGCGCTCGACGGGCTCGCGGAGGAAACCGGCCGGACCGTGCCGCAGATCGCGCTCAACTGGCTGCTGCAGCGGCCGACCGTTTCCTCCGTCATCATCGGCGCGCGCAATGAGATGCAGCTCCGCGACAATCTGGGTGCCGTCGGCTGGGCGCTGACGGGCGACCAGATCGCCCGGCTCGATGCGGCAAGCGCGGTCACCGCGCCGTACCCGCATTTCCCGTACCGGCGCCAGGAGGGCTTCGCGCGGCTCGACCCGCCGATGCTGTGACGACGGCTGTCGTATGACTGCTTCCGGCATATGACGGGAACTTCCCCGCCGGGTCGGCGCGCGTCTTCAGGACAGAGGCGGGGCGAAACGCAGGCCGCGCGCGATGCGGTTCCAGGCGTTGATGGTGCCGATGGTGATCGTCAGAAGCACGGCCTCCCGATCGTCGAAGTGGTCGTGCAAGCCCGCGGTGTCGGCGTCGCACGCTTCCTCGCCATGGAGGCGCGTGAGCCGTTCCGCCCATTGGAACGCGGCCCGTTCGCGGGGTGAAAAGACGCCGGCGTCGCGCCAGGCGGACACCAGGTCCAGCTTGACCTCATCGACGGCCAGCTTGCGCGCGATGTTCAGGTGGAGCTGGACGCAGAACGCACAGCCGTTCATTTGCGAGACCCGGAGTTTGACGAGTTCGGTCAGGTCTTTTTCCAGCCCGCCATCGTCGACGGTCTTGCCGAGTGCGATCAGCGCGTCATGGGCCGTCGTCTGGGACCTCCTGAAAGCGTCATAGGTCATTGCGGTCGGATCGCGCGTCATCGGCTGGCCATTTCCCATTCGAGGCTATAATATAAGAGCACGAATAACATATCAGAGCTTTGATATTATGCGCAAGACCGATCCCCCCATCGATGGACCCGTTCCGGCTCCCGGGGAGGGGAGACGCGGCGAAACCGGCTATATCGGCTACCTGTTGCGCCAGGCGGCGCATGCCTATCAGACCCATCTGTCCCGCGTGCTGGGCGATCTCGAGGTGACGCCGCCGCAGTTTTCGGTGATGACGATGATTGCCGCCTATCCCGGTCTTTCCAACGCCGATATTGCCAGATTGACCTTCCTGACGCCGCAGACGGTCAGCGTGATCATCGGCAATCTGGTGAAAGCGGAGATCGTTACCCGGCGTCCCCATGCCGTCCACGGGCGCATTCAGCAGCTCGTTCTGACCGACAGTGGGCGAACGCTCCTGACGGCCGCGAAACGGCGCGTGAACGCCGTTGAGAAAGAGCTGACGGACGGCGTCGGCGCCGACGAGGAGCAGAGGCTGAGGCAATGGCTCGCCAGCATTTCCTCACGGCTGAGCGATGGCTGAGCGGGCATCCGACGTCGCCGCAAGGCCTTATGGCTGGCGGAGCAAGAAGTCCTCGACCAGATCGGCGAGGCCGTCCGGCCGTTCCATTGGTGCGAGGTGGCCCGTCGGCAGTTCGGCATATCGGGCGCCGGCAATGGCACCCGCCAGCGCGCGGGAATGGGCGATGGGGACCATCTGGTCGTGGGTACAGCCGACGACCAGGGTGGGCGCGGCGATCCGGCGAACGCTGTCCGAGACGTCTATCGACAGATCGAGGTCGACCTGACGTGCCATGCCGGGCCAGTCCGTGCCGGAAAGCGTTTCGGCGACGGCTTCGGCAAGCGCATCTTCGGGCCAGGCGGCGAGGGCGTCCGGGCTGAACCCGGTCATCACGGCAAGCCGCGCCATCGCCTCGCGGTCTGTGGCGATCAGGTGGCGCCAGAGGCCGAACTGCAGCCTTGAACGGCTGTCCGCCGCGCTCTGGAACCCGGCCAGGAGGACGAGCGAGTCGACACGATCAGGGAACTCGCCGGCGATCCTTGCGGCGATGGCCGCGCCGAGCGAAAAGCCCATGAGGTGAAACCGCTCCGCACCGGCCGCATCGGCCACCGCAAGAATCTGGCCTGCCACGCCCTCGGCCGACAGGGCGCCGCCGCCGTCGGTCGTCGCGCCCGAGCCGGAATAGTCCGGCCGGATCACCGTCCAGTGGCGGGCAAAGCGCTCGACGAGCGCACCCCAATTGGTCTCGGCATTGCCGCCGGTGCCATGCACCAGGATCAGCGGCGGACCATTGCCGTCGATCTTGTACGAGACCCGGGCGTCTTCAAAGGTAACGAACGGCATTCTTGCATCTCCTTGCTTGCACTGTTCTGCCGGCAGGCTAAGGTCTGACAGCGATGTCAGGGTCAAGGGGCAAAAGAATGCAGATCGGAACGCTCTCCGAACGCACCGGCGTCAGCGTCAGGATGCTGCGCTATTACGAGGCAGAGGGGTTGCTGGCCCCGGCCCGGCGCGCCTCGGGCTATCGGGACTACGGCCCGGAGGACGAGGAGACCGTCCACCGGATCCGGATGCTGAACGAGGCCGGTCTGAAGCTCGATCTGATCCGCCGGTTCCTGCCCTGCGTGACCAGCGACCGGCCGGATTTCGACCCGTGTCCCGACCTCCTGGCGGCGCTGCGCGGCGAGGTTGCGCGGCTCGATGACCGGATCGGGGCGCTGGAGCAGAGCCGCACCGTGATCGGCCGCTATCTGGAAGAGGTCGAGGCGGGGATCTGACGGTCCGACCGGGCGCCGACAGGCCCTCAGTGCATGACCTGCCCGCCATCGACAGAATATTGACTGCCGGTCACGAAGGAGGCGTCGTCGGAAAGCAGAAATGCGGCGACGGCGGCGGCCTCCTCAGCGGTTCCGACGCGGGGCAGGGCAAGGCGTGAGGTGACATCGGCCTCGAAGGCGTTGCGGACATCCGGCTCCATGAAATCCCTGAAGTTTGTGTCGATCGGGCCGGGAACGAGCGTGTTGACGCGGATGTTCCGATGCCCCAAGGCCGAGGCCCAGCACCGCGCAACCGAGATCATCGCGCCCTTGGCGGCCGCATAGAGGCTTGCCACGGGCAGGCCTTCGTAGGCGGAGGTCGAACTGGTCAAAACAACCGAGGCGCCGTCGCGCAGATGTCCGGTGAGCGCGGCCATCTGAAGGATCGGCCCCTTCAGATTGGCGCCGATGATGAGGTCGAACGCCTCGGACGACACCTCGTCGATCGGTCCGACACGGGCAAAACCGGCGTTGAGCCAGAGGCCGTCGAGGCCTCCGGCGGCAGCGACGCTGCGGGCAAGGATGTCGACATCCTCCGGCCGCGCGGCGTCGTTGTGGAGTACGGTCGCCGACGGTGGCAGTTTGCTGCGCAATGCGTCGAGGCGCGCTTCGTCGCGACCGGTCGCGATGACAGTTGCGCCCTCGGCCGCGATCCGCACGGCGCCCGCCAGCCCGATGCCGCTGGTCGCCCCGGTGATGAGCACGCGTTTTCCCTTGAACCGATCCATAGCCAACTGTCCCCGTTTCCTGATGACAGGGATTTAGCCTTTTCGGACTGTGTTGTTTATGCGGTACAATCTGACAATGGTATTTTGAAAATGGTGCATGATGCGCGGCCGCGACCTGTTTCAGCTAAAGGCGTTTTGCGCCGTCCTCGAACACGGCAATTTCGCCCGTGCGGCCGCCCATCTCGGCCTGTCGCCCTCGGCGCTCAGCCAGATCGTGAAGGACCTGGAGGAGCGCCTGGACCTGCGCGTGCTGAACCGCACGACGCGCAGCGTCGCCGCGACGGAGGCCGGGCGGGCGCTTTATGAAAGGATCGAGCCCGCCCTGCATCTGCTCGAAAACGTCGACACGGAGGTCGCAGCACACGCCGGCCGGATCTCCGGGACGTTGCGCCTCAACGTCTCCCGGGTCGCCGCCAATATCTATCTGGCGCCGATCTTGGGCGGCTTCTTGCGCGATCATCCCGACGTGACCGTGGACATCGTGACGGATGACCGCCTGGTCGATGTGGTCGCCGACGGATTCGATGCCGGAATCCGGCTCGGCGAGAAGCTGCATCAGGACATGATCGCGGTGCCGCTTTCCGGCGATCTGACGATGAAGGTGGTGGCCTCGCCCGCCTATCTCGCGCGGTACGGCGAGCCGCGCCATCCCAACGACCTGAAGGGGCATCGCTGCCTCTGCTACCGGAATCCCAGCGACCGTTCCCCCTATCGCTGGGAGTTCGAGCGCGGCGACGACCGGCGGGAGGTGACGGTGTCGGGTCCGATCATTGTCGACGAGCCCGCGATGCTGCCCCGGATCGCGCTGGAGGGTATCGGGATCGCCTATCAGTTCTCCCACCAGGTCGATCGCTATCTGGAATCGGGTGACCTGGTGCGGCTCCTCACCGATTGGACGCCGCCGTTCGCGGGCTTTTTCGTCTACTACCCGAGCCGCCGGCAGATGGCGCCGGTGCTGCGTGCCTTCGTCGACCACGTCAAGCGGATGCACGCGAAGGTCTGAGCGGCGCTCGGCCTGCCCATGCGGCGGTGCGTCATGGCACCAGGACCTGGCTGCCGGTCGTGCGGCCGGCCTCCAGATCCGCATGTGCTCTGGCGGCCTCCGCCAGCGGATAGGTGCCGCCGATCTCCGAGACAATGCCCGCCTGCAGCGCCGCGATGACCGCCGGGCTGGCGTCAGCATAGCGGTTCGGGTCGGCGGAATAGGCCATGACGCTGGGCTTTGCCAGCGCGGCGAGGCCGAGGTCCTCGATGCGGATCGGCGGCACCGGTCCCGCCACCCAGCCGATGCTCGCGACCGTGCCGAATGGGCGCACGCATCCGAGGGATTTTTGCAGCATCTCCCCGCCGATGCCGTCGATTACGAGATCGACGCCCTTTCCATCGGTCAGATTGGAGATGTTCTGCACGATGTCCGCGGATCGGCCGACGATGACGTGATCGGCGCCGTTGGCGATGGCGAAGGCCGCTTTTTCCTCCGTGCTGGCCGTACCGATCACCGTTGCGCCGAGATGTCTTGCCCAGCGCGTCAGCATCACGCCGAGGCCGCCGGCTGCGGCGTGGACCAGCAGGACCGTGCCGGCCGCCACCGGATAGGTGACAGTCAGCAGCATGTGCGCGGTGAGGCCGCGCAGCATCGATGTGGCGGCGATCTCCAAGGGGATGTCATCGGACAGCCGGACAGCCCGCCATGCCGGCAGCAGCCTGGTCGCGGCATAGCCGCCCGGAACGCCCGCATAGGCGATCCGATCCCCGATTCCGATGTCCTCGACGCCCGGCCCCACGGCCTCGACGATGCCGGCACCCTCGACGCCCGGCACGTGCGGCTCCGGCAGAGGGTAGAGGCCGCGGCGATGGTAGATGTCGATGAAACTGACGCCGATGGCGTGCTGGCGCAGGCGGATTTCCCCCGCGCCGGGCACCTGCGGTGTGGTCTCGATTGCCCCAAGCACCTCAGGGCCGCCGCGCCCGGTCATGCGAATCTCAATATCCATGATCTTTGCCTCCATCTGACCGAGGCGACGATGCAGGTTTCCGGCTTGTGGGAAAATTCCCTTTAATCTCCCATTCAATGGGAATAAATGAACATATGGATTGGGAGGACCTGCGCCATTTTTCCGCCTTTGCGACCCATGGCAGCCTGACGGGCGCGGCCCGCGTGCTGGGGGTGGAGCATGCGACGGTCGCCCGGCGGATCGCCGCGCTGGAAGCGCATCTTCAGGTCAGGCTGGTCGACCGGCGCGGACGCCGGCTGATGCTGACGCCCGATGGAGGGCGGGTCGCGGCGTTTGCGGAAGCGATGGAGGGCGATGCCGCGGCGATCGAGCGTGCGGCGGCCGGCGCGCGGGCCGAACTGCGCGGTGAGATCACGATCAGCGCGCCGCCGGCCTTTGCGGCCGCCCGGCTCGCCGCGCCGCTTGCCGCATTGCGGAAGCAGCATCCCGGGCTGGCGATACGGCTTATCGGCGAGTCGCGCGGTGCGGCGCTGGAACGGCGCGAGGCGGACATCGCCATCCGGCTGAGCCGTCCGGAGGAGGGCGATTTCACCATCTTCAAGCTCGGCGCGATGGCGTTCCGCCTCTATGCCAGCGCGGCCTATCTGCAGGAGACGCCGGAGCCGGACTGGACCTTCATCGGCTATGACGGGGCGATGGCCGCCGCGCCGCAACAGGTGAAGCTTCGCGACATCGCGCGAGGCCGACCCATCGCCTTCACAGCGAGCACGACGGAGATACAGGCGGCGGCAGCAAGGGCCGGGGCGGGCGTTGCCATGTTGCCGGATTTCCTGGCCGAGGCGGACGCCGCGCTTCAATGCGTGAACCCCGACGACCCGGTCTTCCGCCGCGACATCTGGCTGGTCGTCCATTCCGACATGAGGACCGCGCCGGGCATCCGCGCCACCATCGACGCCTTGAAGGCCGGGCTTGCCGGATAAGGCCAACCATGGCGGGGAGCGAAACGGCCATTCGCAAATCATGCCGCGGCGGCCCTGCGGTTTCCGCATCGTGGACCCAATCAGAACGGGGCGGCACGCGAATCCGGCCCTGGCGGACGTTCGGCCACAGCCATCGTTCCTGCTGTCTGCCGGCACACCGGTTTTCGGCCGGGCCGTGAAGCCGATCGCGGCCCCGTCTGCCTCTTGGACAACACCGTACTGAAGATCGGGACGTCCGCCGCGGATTTCGATCTGTTGGTTCCTCGGGGCCACGGATAGTATGACCGTCCTCAATTCGAACGGGACCGCCATGTCGCTTCTTCAAATCGCTTCGCTGCTGATCGTGCTGGCCGGGGCCTTCGGGACCATCAACTATCTCTTTCTGCGGCTCCCCTCGGCGATCGGCATCCTTGTCGTGGCGCTTGTCGCGTCTTTCGCGGTGATCGGCACGGACGCGCTGTTCCCGTCGCTGACCGTCGAGGAAGCGATCCGCGCCGAGGTGCTGGAGCTGGAATTCTCCGAAGCGCTGCTGGAGGGCATGCTCGGCCTCCTGCTGTTCGCCGGTGCCTTGCACGTCAAGCTTTCGGATCTGCGCAAGGACTGGCTCGTGATCCTGTTGATGGCGACGATCGGCGTCGGCCTGTCGACCGTCATCGTCGGCGCCGGGTTCTCCTGGCTCACGGGCATGCCGCTGATGGTCGCGCTGGTCTTCGGCGCGCTGATTTCGCCGACCGATCCGGTGGCCGTGCTCGGCGTGCTGCGCGAGGCGGAACTGCAGAAATCGCTGGAGACCAAGATCGCCGGCGAAAGCCTCTTCAACGATGGCGTGGGCTATGTGGTCTACCTCGTGCTGATCGGGCTCGCGTTTCCGTCCGGCGACGGCCACGGTTCTGGCCTTGCCGACGCGGCGGTTCTGTTCGTGCGCGAGGCGCTCGGCGGAGCGATCCTAGGTCTCGTCCTTGGCTGGTTGACCTTCCGGGTCATGCGCCGGATCGACGACTATTCCCTGGAGGTCCTGATCACCCTCGGCCTTGCCTTCGGCGGCTACGAGCTGGCCGTCTGGCTCCACGTCTCCGCGCCCATCATGGCGGTCTGCGCGGGGCTTCTGATCGGCGATATCGGCACCAGATACGGCATGTCGGAGGAAACCCGGCTCTACGTCGCGGCCTTCTGGAAACTCATCGACGAAATCCTCAATGCGGTGTTGTTCCTGATGATCGGATTCGAGGTTTTTGCGGTGGCGTTCGAATTCGATTTCCTTGTGTCAGGCTGCATGGCCATCGTCCTGGCCCTGCTGGCCCGGCTGGTTGCCGTCGCGGTCCCCGTTCTGATGCTGAAACCGTTCCGGGCGTTCAACAGGGGTGTGATCCCGATCATGACCTGGGGCGGGCTGAAGGGCGGTATTTCCGTCGCCCTGGCGCTTGCGCTGCCCGAAAGCGACTGGACGCCTCTGATCCTGACGGCCACCTATATCGTCGTGGTGTTCTCGATCGTCGTTCAGGGATTGACCGTGACCCGGCTCGCCGAACGGGTCGGCCGGGCTCCTGAACTGCCCCAGGGCTAAGCGGATGCAAAGACACACGCACAAGCAGACAGTTAGAGAGTTTCGAGCGATTTCGTCGCGAAGCAGGGCCGGAAATGTCGCTCGATCCGACGACCCTTCGCTTCGCCGTCACCGTCTCCGGCAGCATCGCCGAGGCTGCGAAGGAGGAAAACATCTCGCCTCGGCGGTCAGCAAGCGGATTTCCGACGCTGAAGAGAACCTCGGCGTCACCCTGTTCAAGCGCACGACACGGGGGATGATCCCGATGCATCCGGCACGAACGCCGTTGCGGTATGCCCGCCGCATCCTGCGCGACGCGCAAGCCATCGAGGAAGCGCACTGGCGTGAGTTACGAAAGATGGCGGGCAAATGGGGAGAGCGTTCGAACTCAAAGAGTTCGCAAGGCGAACAGCCGCCCGAGCCGATGCGAGGTCCTGACTGGAGCGAAGCCCGGAGGGCGACAGCGCGAAGTCAGAAAATGGCGGACGGGGTGGGATTCGAACCCACGAGACGGTTGCCCGCCTGCTGGTTTTCAAGACCAGTGCCTTCAACCACTCGGCCACCCGTCCAGGCCGCTTTTCAGTATGACGCCTTTTGATTTACGCCGCATCCCCGAAAGAAAGCGGGTCAGTGTGATCGGCGCCTGAAGCGCGGGGCATCCATAGCCGGATGGTTCTTTGCGATCAACATCGCGTTGAGCGAGTTGCCGTTTCGGCTTCGCGTCCCTGAACCGATGGGCGCCGTCCGCGGTGCTTGAAAAGAAAAGGGGCGCGGCGGGCGCGCCCCAGGTGCCAGGTTGCGGCTTCTTCTTCCCAGGAGGAGCTACCAGCAGCTATAGCCGCCGTCGGCCAGCACCACCGAACCGGTCATCAGGCTCGAGGCGTCGCAGGCGAGAAAGAGGACGACCGCGGCGACCTCGTCGACCGTCCCCATGCGGCCGAGCGGCGTGCCGCCGATCCAGTAGCGGTTGAGCTCCGGATTATCGTGGACGTAGGCGGTCAACTCGGTCTCGATATAGGTTGGCGCGACGGCGTTGACGCGCACGCCGCGGCCGCCCCATTCGGCGGCGAGGGAGCGGGTGAGGTGGTGCACCGCGGCCTTGGAGGCGTTGTACTGGGACTGCTCCTGGGGCCGGTTGACGACCTCGCCGGACATGGAGCCGAGATTGACGATGACGCCCTTTTCCGCCTCCAGCATCTTCTTGCCGAAGCTCCGGCAGCACCAGAACAGGCCGTTGAGGTTGACCTCGATGACGGAGCGCCAGACGTCGTCGGCCATGTCCTCGGCCGGCTCGAAGGCCTTGCCGATGCCGGCATTGTTGACCAGCACATCGACGCGGCCATGGCGGGCAAGGATGGCGTCGCGCGCGGCATCGACGGCGGCCGGGTCGGTGACGTCGAGGGCTTCGAACTCGGCCGTCGCGCCGGCAGCTTTGAGCTTGTCCGCCGCGGCCTTGCCGGCCCCGACGTTGCGGTCGGCGACGACGATAAACGCGCCGGCCTCGGCCAAGGCCTCGGCGATGGCGAAGCCGATGCCCTGGGCGGCACCGGTGACGACCGCGATGCGGTCCTTCAGGGAGAATTTTTCCAGGTACATGGTTTTCGGCACCATTTTTCTTGGGGGAGAAAAGGGTCAGCCAGCCGCGGCTTCTGCCGGCGCGGCCGCGCCGTCGGAGGAAAAGTCGATGCGCCGGCCGGCGTCATCGAAGACGTGGCATTTGTCGGCCGGCAGGTTGAGCCAGATGCGGTCGCCGGTCCTGAACCCCCGTTCGCCGACGGCGCGCACCGTCACCATGCCGAGGCCGCCGACCTCGACATGGAAGAAGGCGTCGCTGCCGAGCTGCTCTTCGACGGAAATGACGCCCGACCACAGGCCCTCGGTCGCCGAATAGGTCATGTGTTCCGGTCGGATACCGAGGGTCGCCGGGCGGGCGCCGCCGTCGGCGGCAAGGCCGGGCAGGGGCAGGGCATGGTCGCCGGGCAGCCTCAAGGTATCGCCGTCGATGCCGTCGACCGGCAACAGGTTCATGCGCGGCGAGCCGATGAAGCCGGCAACGAAGAGGTTGGCCGGACGGTCGTAGAGTTCCAGGGGTGTCGCATACTGCTCGACCCGGCCCTCGTTGAGCACGACGATGCGGTCGGCCATGGTCATCGCCTCGACCTGGTCGTGGGTGACATAGACCATGGTCGTCTTCAGGGTGTCGCGGAGCTTGCTGAGCTCCACCCGCATCTGGACGCGAAGGGCCGCATCGAGGTTGGACAACGGCTCGTCGAACAGGAACGCCACCGGTGAACGCACGATCGCCCGGCCGATGGCGACGCGCTGGCGCTGGCCGCCAGAGAGCTCGCGCGGCTTGCGGTCGAGATAGTCCTCAAGGGCAAGGATGCGCGCGGCCTCGTCGACCTTCGCCGCGATCTCGGCCTTCGGCAGGCCGGCGATCTTCAGGCCGAAGGCGATGTTGTCGCGCACGGTGATGTGCGGGAACAGCGCGTAGGACTGGAACACCATGGCGAGCCCGCGCTCCGACGGCCGCAGCTCGGTGACATCCTCGCCGTCGATCAGCACCCGGCCCTTGGTCACCTCTTCCAGCCCGGTGATCAGGCGCAGCAGCGTAGACTTGCCGCAGCCCGACGGGCCGACGAAGACGACGAAGGCGCCGTCATCCACCGTCAGGCTGACGTCCTTGATCACCTCCTGGTGGCCGAACCGCTTGACGACGTGATCCAACGTGATCTGGCCCATCTTCCTCTCCCGTTTTCCGAGGCGTGCCGCGTTCGGCGTTGGCGATGCGGCATGCCCCGGTCTATTTGCTGTTTTGCACACCCTTAGCCGGATAAGTATTTTGTCCGGCAGGGCGCGCCTTAGACTGCGGCGGTGCCCCTGCCGGCGACGTTTTCCTTAGCCGACTTCATTTCCGTCCGGATGTACTCCTGGGCGTGGCGGCAGAGGTCGGCGCCGTCGTCCCAGAGATTGCGCCAGATGCCGAGAATGCCGGTCAGCGGCTGGCCGGTCACCACCGAGGAGAAGGACTCAAAGGTGATCGGATGCTGGTAGTCGATTTCGGCGAGCGCCCGGAACATCTTCGTGAAGTCGACATTGCCGGAGCCGAGATAGCCGCGGTGGGATTCGCCGATGTGGAAATAGCCGAGGTCGTCGCCCGTCTCGCGGATGGCGCGGGCGTTGTCGGCCTCCTCGATGTTCATGTGGTAGGTGTCGAGGTGGACCTTGACGTTGGGCGCGCCGATGCGCCGGCACATGGCGACGGCCTGCTCGGCCGTGTTGATGACGTTGGACTCGTAGCGGTTGACGACTTCCAGCCCGATCGTGATGTCGTGCTTTGCCGCGGTCTCGCAGATCCGCTGCAGTACTTCCACGGAGTTGGCGATACCGGTCTCGGTCGGCGGCTCCATGTATTTCTGGAACGCCGAATAGAGGATGCCGCACATGTGCGTCGCGCCGATGCCGATGGCGACGTTGAGGGCGTCGTTGAGGCGCTCCTCGCCGCGGGCAACGATCGTCTTGTCGGTGCTGGAGACGTCGGTGGAGGCGTCCAAGCCGAGCGAGATCGTCGTGCCGATGCCGTTCTCCTCCAGCTTCTTAGCTGTGAATTCGATGTCGATGCCCCTGGGGTCGAGGGCCGGGATCTCGATGATGTCGAAGCCGAGCTCGGCGCTCGAGCCGATCGCGCGGGCCGCCTCGTCGTGGCTCCAGCCACCCGTCCAGACCAGGGCATGCACACCCAACTTGTTCATTTTATTTGCCTTTCATTCTTTTCGTTTGTTCCTGTGGAGCGACCGGGGAGGTGTGGTCAGTCGAACAGGATGCCGCCACAGACATTGAGGGCCTGGCCGGTGATGAAGGCGGCGTCGTCGGAGGCAAAGAAGGCCGCCGCGCCGACGACGTCTTCCGGGTAGCCGAGACGGCCGAGCGCGGTCTTGTCCTTGACCGCCTGCAGGGACGCCTCGTCCGGGTAGTTGTTGCGGCCCATGTCGGTATCGATGATGCCGGGGCAGACCGAATTGACGGTGATGCCGTCATGGGCGACTTCCTGGGCGAGGATCTGGGAGAATCGGATCACCGCGGCCTTGGAGGCGCAGTAGTGGGCCTGGCCCGGCGCGCCGCGCTTGCCGCCGACCGAGGCGATGTTGACGATGCGGCCCTTGCCGTTGGCGCGGAAATGGGCAAGCAGCGCCTTGGTGACGAGGAAGGTGCCCTTGGCGTTGACGTCGAAGATGCGGTCCCACTCGTCGGGCGCGATGTCCTCCACATTGAAGACCGACAGGACGCCGGCATTGTTGACGAGAACGTCGATGCGCGGAGAGAGCTTCAGCGCATTGGAGACCAGCGCCTCGACCGATGCCGGATCGCTGACGTCGGCAAACAGCGTGTCGCAGCGCCCGCCGGCGGCCTCGATCGCCGCCTTCAGGCCGGCGAGGTCGTCGGCCTGCCGGTCCAGGTCGTTGGCGATCACGTAATATCCTTCTGCGGCAAAGCGTTCGGCAATCGCACGGCCGATACCCCGCGAGCATCCGGTGATCAGAACCGTCTGGTTGTCACCTCTTCTCGGAATCATTGGGTGTTTTCCTTTCGACGAATGGCCGTGGCCCTGGGCGTCAGTCCTTGACGGCGCCCATGGTCAGGCCGGAAACGATGTGCCGCTGCATGATCAGCGTGAAGACGATCGGCGGGATCGCCTGGATGACGGAGGCGGCAGCGACCAGCTCCCAGAAGGTGTTGCCCGTCGTCACGTAGGACGAGATGACGACCGGGAAGGTCTTGGCCGCGCGCGTGGTCAGGAACAGCGCCATCAGCAGCTCGTTCCAGGCGAAGATGAAGACGAAGGTGGCGACGGTCGCGATGCCGCTCTTGGAGACGGGGAGGGCGACCTTCAGGAACGTTTGCGTCCAGGAGCAGCCCTCGAGCTGGGCCGCTTCGATCAGTTCGCGCGGCACCCGGCGGAAGAAGGACATTGCCACCCAGACCGCGAACGGGATGTTGAAGCCGGCATAGACGAGGATCAGCGCCCAGATGGAATCCAGCATGCCGAAGCCGTTGAACACCATGTAGAGCGGCACGCCGGCGGCGATCGGCGGCATCATCCTTGTCGACAGGATCCAGTCGGCGAGGAAGTTGCGGCCGGTAAAGCGGAAATTGGTGAGGCCGAAGGCGGCGGGCAGGGCAAGCACCACGCACAAGACGGTGGCGCCGACCGTGACGATGACCGAGTTCAGAAGATACGGCCAGTCGTCCTTCAGCATGGTCACGTAGTTGTCGGTGTAGGTGAAGTCCGGGACCCATTGCGGCGGGATCGAGAAGATGCCCGACACGGTCTTGAACGAGGCGAGGAACATCCACAGCATCGGCGCCACGAAAATGAGCGTGATGGCGAGGGCGCCGATGAGCGGCAGGATGGCGGACCGGGTGCGTCTAGTCATCTTCGGCGCTCCGCAGGTATTTCACCGTAATGGCGGTGATGATGACGCTGGCAAAGAGGATGACGACCGCCGCGGCCGAGCCGTAGCCGACCTGGAAGTACTGGAAATCCTGCTTGTAGGCGAAGAAGGTGACGATCTCCGTCGACGAGCCGGGGCCGCCGCGGGTCGTCACGTAGACGATGTCGAAGAGGCGCAGATTGTCGATCACCCTGAGGATGATGCCGACCAGGACGATGCCGCGGATCGCCGGGATCTCGATCCAGGCGGCGATGTGATACCACTTCGCGCCCTCGATCTCGGCCGCCTCGTACTGCTCTGCAGGGATCGACATCAGCCCGGCGAGCATCAAAAGCATCATGAACGGCGTCCACTGCCAGGAATTGATCAGGATGACCGTGGCGAGCGCCAGGCTCGGATCGCTGAACCAGCCGAGCGGGGAAATGCCGATCTCGCCGAGCAGGAAGTTGGCGATGCCGAGATTGGGATTGAAGATGTAGGAGAAGATCAGGCCGATGCAGATCGGCGTGATCATCATCGGCATGATCGATGCCGATCTGAGCACCGCGCCGATACGGGTCTCGCGCAGGGAAAAGAACACTTTGGCCGCAAAGAAGCCAATCAGGATCTCCACCGTTATGGAGGCGACCGTCAGCACCGCGATGTTGCGGCAGGCATCGAGGAACAGGCTGTCGGTGAACAGTTCGGCGTAGTTGTCGAAGCCGATGAAGCGCATGCGGTGCAGCTTCGTCAGCTTGGCTTGGTGCAGGCTCAGATAGACCGAATAGACGAACGGAAAGATCGTCAGCGCCACCAGGTAGACGCCAGCGGGAACGAGGAACATCAGGCGTTCCATGCGGTCCTTGCTGCGGGCCAGCCGGCGGCTGGCGGGACGGGCTATGGTTATTTCGCTCGCCGACATCGGGGTTTCTCGTTCTGCCGGGCCCTTTGCGGGCGCGTTTCCTGAAGGCTCATTCGGGGTGGCGGACGCGAGGGGTGCCTTTCCCGCGTCCGCCGGTCGTTGCATGCCGGGCTATTGGAGGATGCCTTCGGACTTCAGCATCTCGGTCACCTTTTCCTGGGCGGTATCCATGGCCTCTTGCGGGCTCGCCTCGCCGATGATCGCGCGATTGACCTGCAGGCCGATGGCATCGATCATTTCAAAGGTCAGCGGATGGCGCGGACGGCCTTCCGTCCAGGCCGTCTTGGCCGCGGTGTAGAGTTCCTTGGTCCAGGGCAGCTTTTGCTGGACTTCCGCATCCTGGAAGGCCGAGTGCCGGCTCGGCACGCCGCCGATCAGCGCCCATTCCTTGTGGATCTCCGGGCTGGCGAACCAGCGCATGAAGTCCCAGGCGGCTTCCTTGTTCTTGGAGTGCTTGTTGAGGCACATGATCCAGCCGCCGACGGGCGGAACGGTCTTTTCGCCCTTTGCGTGCGGCATCTGGGCGGAGGCCCACTTGCCGACGATGTTGGACTTGTCCGGGTCGCTGAGGCCGGGGGTGCGCACCGACCAGGCATTGATCATGGCGACCTTGCCTTGGGCGAACGCGTTGAAGCGGTCGTCCCACTGGTACTGCTCGCCGCCCGGAGGCCCGTAGGCCACCATGTCGTGGAAGAATTTCACCAGCTCCACCGACTTCTCCGAATTCAGCAGCGGCGTCTGGTCGGCATAGGGTTCCTCGGAGCCCGGATAGTTGCTCTCCCAGGGCTTGCCGCCGGCGGAGTAGATCCACTCGAAATACTGCTGGCCGGCCGCCGCGCCCCGGCGGTTGTTCATGGCGTAGCCGGACATGCCCGGATAGTCCGGGTTGTCGGTGAAGAACTTCGCCGCTTCCATCGTCTCCTCGAAGGTCTCCGGCACCTTCAGGCCGGCCTTGTCGAAGAGATCCTTGCGGTAGTGCATGACCTGCCAGTAGGCGCCGACCGGCAGGCAGTAGGTCTTGCCGTCCCATTGCGCCTGGCCGGCGATCGAGCCGACGAAGTCGTCCCAGGCGATGATCGAGGGGTCGGTGTCGCCCCACAGATCCTCGACCGGCTCCAGGCAGTCGGCCTCGACGAACTCGCCGACCCAGATGCCGTCGATGAACAGCACGTCATACTGGTCATCCTGCTGCGAGCAGCCGAGAATTTCCTTTTCGTGCAGCGGGTCGTAGCCGAAGCCGTCGGTCGTCACCTCGGCCCCGGTGAGGCCTTCGAACTTCGACTCCATCTTGCGGATCGCCTCGATATAGGGATCGTTGACGACCATCATGTTGATCGATTTGCCGGAGTGATCCCCGAGCAGGGAATCCCAGTCCGTTTCGGCGACAGCGGGCGCTGCGGCAAGGACAACCGACGCCGCCACCGTTGCCATTAGCAATTGTTTGGTCATTGCTTCCTCCGATTGATGGGCGCTCGTAGCCGGCTTTGCGATCGCGCCCGCATCGACAAAGCCTCTCCGTTCGCGGCAAGGGCCGCGTCGGGCATTTCTGAAGGACTCGGTTTTTCGTGTGATGCCGGCGCGTCAGGCGCCGGGTTTTACGCCCGTTCCCGCATCGGGGCGGGCCATCTCCCTGACATTGTCTTGTTCGTTTCCATCGTTTGCATTGCTGGTTCTGGGTCCCTTGGGCCCGATCGCCGCGGCGGATGCGCGGACGATGAGCTCGCAGGACAGGTAGACCCGCATCGGCGGGCCGGTGTCGCCGTCGATGCGGTTGCGCAGGCGCGACCAGATGGCCTGGCCGAACGCCTGGATCGGTTGGCGGATGGCGGTGATCGGGACCGACCGCGCGCACATCCATTTGTAATCGTCGAAGCCGATCACCGACATCTCGTGCGGGATGCGGATGCCGCGCTCAACGAGCGCGGTGAGGACGCCGAGGGTGGTGAAATTGGTGAAGCCGATGATCGCGGTCGGCCGTTCGTGGCCGTCGAGCCATTTCGACAGCCGCTCGGACGCGACATCGAAGGTGAGCCCGGTCTCCAGCACTTCCGGCGCGGGCGCGCCTGCCGCTTCGATGACCCGTGCAGCGCCGGCGCAGCGCTCGCGCATGTTGCCAAGGCCGAGGACGGAGGCGGCGAGCAGGATGCGGCGGTGGCCGAGTTCCAGGAGGTGGCGCGCGGCCATCTCGCCGGCTTCCTCATTGGCGACCGAGACGGTGTCGGCCTGCGGGCTGTGGGTGACGCGGTCGGCGATGACATAGGGCACGCCGGCGCGCTCGATGAGGTCGCGGTTGGGAAAGCGGTCGGTGGAGGGAATGACGACGATGCCGGCCGGGCGCCAGGCGAGGATGGCGGCCAGCCGCGAGCGCTCCGTCTCCTCGTCGTCATTGGAATTGGCGACGATGATCTCGTAATTCTCCTGGCTGACGCAGCCTTCGATCGCTGCGACGATGGAGGTGAAGAACGGGTTGTCGAGATCGGGAACGAGAACGGCTATGATCTGGGCCTTGCCGGTGCGCAATTGCGAGGCGAGGCGGTCGGTCTGGTAGCCGAGATCCGCGGCGACCTTGCGGACGTGGTCGGCGAGGTCCTTGTTGACGGGCTTGCGGCCGGTCAGGACGTTGGACACGGTTCCGGGGGAAACCCCAGCCTTTTTGGCCACGTCGCGGATGGATACCGGCTTGTCGGACATTTCCTCTCGCATCGTTTGCCGCTTGATCACGGTCTAGAAAAACGATTTACTGAAAAACGTTTTACAGGACCGTAGTATACAACGCAAGGCGAAATTGACGACGGATCCTGCCTCACCGTGACGGAGACGGAAAATGGCCCTGGGAAAGGCCGAAACGATCGCATTCGACGACCTGGTGGGGCGGCTCGGCGCCCGGAGCGGCGAGAGCGGCGAGGGCGGCAGGCTGATGGTCGCGCTGGCCGGTCCGCCGGCGGCGGGCAAGTCGACGCTCGCCGACCGTCTGGCCGACGCCCTCAATGTCGCCGCCCCGGAAAGCACGGCCGTCTTCGGCCTCGACGGCTACCATTTCGACGACATGGTGCTGGAGGCCCGGGGCTTGCGGGCTCGCAAGGGCGCGCCGGAGACCTTCGACGTCGCCGGCTTCGCCCATATGCTGGTCCGGCTGAAGGCGAATGCGGAAGAGGAGGGGATCGCCGTCCCCGTCTTCGACCGTAGTCTGGAAATCGCCCGCGCCGGGGCGCGGATCATTCCCCGGAGCGTCCGCACCCTCATCGTGGAGGGCAACTACCTGCTGCTCGACCGGCCGCGCTGGCGTGACCTCGCCCCGCTGTTCGACGTGACGGTCGGTCTCGACTGCGATATCGCGGTCCTCGAAGCACGCCTCAAGCAACGCTGGGAAAGACTCAGTTCTGCAGAGGCCGCAGCCAAGATCGCCGAAAATGACCTGCCGAACGCCCGCCTTGTGGTGGCCGAAAGCTTGGCGCCGGATCTCAGGATTGCCTGCGACGCATCGTCGTCCTAGTGGCGCCCGGGCGCATTTTTCCGAGGATCTGCGTGCGGATGCGTCAAATTCTTCTCAAATTGGTCCGAACGACCACATTTGTGCCGTTTTTTGACCCGAAGCGGAGCACTGTCGACGGGTCGATCGGCAGAGTTCGACGCGACCTTAACGATGATGTAAGAGTCCTCGTGGATGT
Source organism: Rhodobium orientis (assembly GCF_003258835.1). Taxonomy (GTDB): domain Bacteria; phylum Pseudomonadota; class Alphaproteobacteria; order Rhizobiales; family Rhodobiaceae; genus Rhodobium; species Rhodobium orientis. Next base: position 32,586 of record NZ_NPEV01000008.1, read on the forward strand.
TGGGTGTCGGATGCACGTGTGGGGAGGCATCCGGCGCTTGATACCCGACGCGCCCGAACGTGGCGCATCAACCGCAAAGCGGATGGCAACGTTGCTGTCGGTTTGGCGGGACGCGACAAGCGGGTCAGGCGTTCCGTAGGCCGACACAGCGTATTGAGTAAGGGCGGCATGCGTCACGGCATCAACGACCAGTCAGCGACAGCGCCGGCGGGGGACACACCGCTTGGGGTAGCGCGATTCGCAAAGTTTCCGGTCAAGGTCGTCCTGGTCCTTGCGGTCAGCGCGATGGTTGCTGCCTGCGCCACCGACAACAAGGGCAGCGGCAAGCGCTCCAAGGAATATTTCTCCGAAAAGAAGTACGGCGTGAAGGCGAGCCCGCGGGTCGCCAAGAACGGCAAGAAGATCCGCTCCGGCGGTGGTCGCTACCTGGTCGGCAAGCCCTACAAGGTCGCCGGCAAGTGGTACAAGCCGCGCAAGGTCCGCAAATACACCAAGACCGGTTACGCCTCCTGGTACGGTTCCGCCTTCCATGGCCGGCTGACCGCCAATGGCGAGGTCTACGACATGAACCGGCTGTCGGCGGCGCACACCACCCTGCCGCTGCCGTCCTATGTCCGCGTCACCAATCTGAAGAACAACCGGTCGGTGATCGTGCGCGTCAACGATCGCGGCCCGTTCCACGGCAAGCGCGTCATCGACCTGTCGAAACGCACCGCCGATCTGCTCGATTTCAGGCATCATGGCGTTGCCAAGGTGAAGGTCGACTATGTCGGCGATGCGCCGCTGGAAGGCCACGACCATGCCATGCTGATGGCCTCCTATCGCGGTCCGGGCCAGACGACGCCGGGCGGCACCTTCCCGGGCACGATGATCGCCAGCGCCACGCCGAAGACGCCTGCGGCCGCCGAGGTCGCAACGCCCGCGCGCCCGGTGCCGCCTGTCATGCTGGCCCAGGCCCCGGTGCCGAAGCCGCGCCCGTTCTGGGCCGCGACCGCGCCGACCGAGGTCGCGTTCGATCCGGCGTCCGCCTTTGCCGGCGGCCAGGACGGCGTGATGGTGGCCTCGCTTGAAAATCCCGTTGCCTCTCCGACGCCGGAGCCGGCCGGTGCCGCGCAAAGCGCCGTGACCGGCACCTACAGCCCGGACGATGGCGCCGCGCCGGATGCGACCGTCGCCCTTGCCGAGAACGCGGCCGACGATGCACGCCGCGTGCGCACGGTGACCTACCGCATGCCGGGGCAGGACAATATCGCGAAGCCGCAGCGCGCTGCCGCTCCGGTCCAACGCGCCGAACCCGTGCGTGTCGCGTCGAATCCCATCAATCTTCAGCCCCAGGTGCGCCAGCAGCCGGTGCGCCAGGCCGTTGCCAACGACACCGGCCTGCGTCTGCGCCGCAGCTCCGCGCCGGTACCGCCGGCTCCCGTCGGCACCACGCCGCCCGCCAATGTCGGCGGTCCCTACGTTCCGATTTCGGCCGATGCCGGCGCCGTGTTCACGTCCGGCGGCCTGTTCTATGCCCGTCCGGACCGCATCGAGGCGGGCTACCAGGTGATTGCCAGGGTCGCTGACGATTCGGTGCCGCTCAGCACCCTGGAAGCGCGCATCGCAGCGGCCGGCCAGCGCGCCGTCGCCGCCAGGGCCGACATCCGCCTCGGCGTCTTCCGCAATCCTGAGAGCATCGCCAAGCTGGAGCGCGGTCTTTCCCATCTCGGCCGCATCGACCGGCGCACCGTCACGGCCAATGGCGAGGCGCTGACGCTGCTGTCGCTGACCGAGATCAAGGCCGGCGTGTCGACCGGTGCAGCCATTGCCGTCGCCGAGCGGCTCGGTGCCGCGGGCGCCCATCCGGTCCGCTGATCGGACATCCCGCGACGTGTTCCGCCCCATTTGCCGATTGACTTATCTCACCGGATTTCGTTCAAAACGGAGGGGGACAGTCGGTATAAGTGCGGGTGAGCCGTGCCGTTTTCTTTTTTTCGCGTGTCGCGGCCGGGCTTTCGGGCCGGCCGGAGGCTGTGGTCCAGCCATCCTGTCGTTGCCCTTGTCGTGGCCCTTGGCCTGATCCTTTCCGCGCATGGCGCGGCCCTGGCGCAGCCGATCGAGACGGCGGCCGAACAGGCGATCATCATGGACGCCGAAAGCGGCGCCATCCTTTTCGAGAAAAACGCCGAAGAGCGCATCCCGCCGGCCTCGCTGACGCTGTTGATGACGGCCGAGACCGTGTTCGACATGATCAAGCGCGGCCAGCTCAGCCGGGAGCAGGAATTCAAGATCAGCGAGCACGCCTGGCGCACGGGCGGCGCGCCGGCCGGCGGCACCACCATGTTCGCCGAGCTCGGCTCCACGGTGCCGGTGATCGATCTCCTTCGCGGCGTCATCATCCAGATCGCCAATGACGGGGCGATCGCCCTTGCCGAGGGCATCGCCGGCTCGGAGGCCGCCTTCGGCGAGCAGATGACCCTGCGGGGTCTCGAAGTCGGCATGACCGACTCCAATTTCGTCAATCCGACCGGCTACGAGGACCCGAAGAACTACTCCACGGTCAAGGACCTCGCCGTTCTCGCCCGCCACGTCATCCGCACCTATCCGGAGCTCTACAAGCTGTTCGCGGAGCCGGAATTCACCTGGAACGACATCACCCAGCGCAACAAGAACCCGATGCTGACCATGTCGTCGTTCCAGGTCGACGGGCTCGTCATCGGCGGCACCAGCATCAACCGGCTCGGCATGGTGACCTCGGCAAAGCGCGGCGACCTGAGGCTTATCCTCGCCTTTTACGGGCTTCCCTCCAAGGCGGCCCGGCTGAAGGAGGCGAAGGCGCTGCTCGACTGGGCATTCGGGTCGTTCGAGGCCGTGCGGCTTTTCGAGGCCGGCGAGACGGTCGGCGAGGCACGTGTCTTCGGCGGCGAAAAGAGCTACGTGCCGCTGGTCGGCGAGGGCGCCGTCATCGCCTTCCTGGAAGAGAACGTCGTCAAGGGCTACCACGGCCGTATCGCCTATGAGGGTCCGGTCGTGGCGCCGGTGGAAAAGGGCCAGCCGATCGGCAATCTGGAAATCGTCCGCGACAAGGCGGTGGTCCAGAAGATCCCGCTCTTTGCCGGCGAATCGGTCGGCATCGGCGGCTTCCACGGCAAGGCGTTCGACGCGCTGATCGAGGCCGTCGCCGGGCTCTGGTACTGACGCCGTCACCGTCGGTCCTCTGCAAAAAGGCAATCCGTTTGCGGCCGATCCGGGCCGGGGGCTTTCCTCGCGCGGCCGATCGGTCGATATAAGGGCTGAGAGTGCGCGGGCGCGCGTTATAGGTATTGGGACCCAGCCAGGTGGCCGGAACGTTCATCACATTCGAAGGCGGCGAGGGCGCCGGCAAGTCGACGCAGATCCGCCGGCTGGCCGCGCGGCTGGAAACGCTCGGCCTTGAGGTCGTGACGACCCGCGAGCCGGGCGGGTCTCCCGGCGCCGAGGCGATCCGCGAGGTGCTGCTCTCCGGCAAGGCCAAGGCGCTCGGGCCGCTGGTCGAGGCAACGCTCTTTGCCGCCGCGCGCATCGACCATGTGGCGAACACCATCCGTCCGGCGCTGGAGCGCGGCGCGGTGGTGCTTTGCGACCGGTTCACCGATTCCACCCGCGTCTACCAGGGCGACGGCGACGGGGTCGATGCCAAGACCGTGGCGGAGCTTGAGCGCATCGCCGTCGACGACGTCCGCCCCGGCCTCACCCTCATCCTCGACCTGCCGGTGGAAGTGGCGCTGGAGCGGATTGCGGCGCGGCGCGGCGATGAAAACCCCGACCGCTTCGAGGGCGAGGCAGATGCCGTCCACCGCCGCCGCCGCGAGGCGTTCCTGACCATTGCCGAGAACGAGCCGGAACGCTGCGCGGTCATCGATGCCTCGGGCGACGAGGACACGGTGGCCGGGCGCATCTGGGCCGCGGTCGCCGGGCGCCTCGAGCTGCCTGCCGGGACCAGTCCTGCGGAGGCTCGCCATGGCTGATGCCGCACCGCTCGATGCCGACGCCATCGACGGCGTCCCGCATCCGAGGCAGCAGCAACGGCTTGCCGGGCAGGCGCATGCCGAGACGGAGCTGCTGGAGGCCTACCGCTCCGGGCGCATCCACCATGCCTGGATCCTGTCCGGCACCCGCGGTATCGGCAAGGCGACGCTGGCCTTCCGGATGGCGCGTTTCGTGCTCGCCCACCCCGATCCGAAGGCGCCGGAGGTCGCAAGCGCAAAAGACTTTTCCGTCGATGCGGAACGCCCGGCGGCGCGCAAGGTCGCTGCCGGGTCCCATCCGGACCTCCTGCACCTGCGCCGGCCCTATGACGACAAGCGCAAACGCTTCAAGACCGAGCTTCCCGTCGACGAAATCCGCCGGACCGCGTCGCTGTTCGGTACGACGGCGGGAGAGGGCGGCTGGCGCATCTGCATCGTCGATGCCGCCGACGATATGAACGCCAATGCCGCCAACGCGCTCCTCAAAGTCCTCGAAGAGCCGCCGCCGCGCGCGCTGTTCCTCGTCGTCTCGCACAATCCCGGCCGGCTGCTGCCGACCATCCGCTCGCGCTGCCGTAAGCTGGCGCTCGACCCGCTGGCGCCGGAGACGATCGCCGGCGAGCTTCAGGCGCTTGGCCTTGCCGGCGGCATCGACGAGCGCACGCTGCACAGGGTTAGCGTCCTCGGCTCGGGAAGCCTGCGCCGTTCCGTCCTGCTCCTGCGCGCCGACGGCGTTGCGCTCTGGGATGCCTTCGAGGACATCGCCCATGGCCTGCCGAAGATGGACCGGGCGGCGATCCACGCCTTGGCCGACCGGGTCGCCGCGCGCGATGCCGACGACGTCTTTGCCACCTTCAAGGATATCGTCCGCGACTGGCTGACGGCGCGGGTGCGCGACGGGGCCGCGGCCGGCGCCTCGGCCGGCGATCTCATTGCCTGGAGCGAGGCCTGGGAGACCATCAACCAGGCCAACCGCACGGCCGCCGTCCTCAATCTCGACCGCAAGCAACTGGTGCTCGATACCTTCCGCACCCTTGCGGAAGCGGCCCGAAATTCGCTATCTCCCCAGTCGACCTAGCGCTGGACAGGCGCCGACCTCCCGAAAGTTTTCCGCCAATGAGCGACCAACCGAAATTCTACATCACGACCGCGATCTCCTATCCGAACGGCGCGCCGCATATCGGCCACGCCTATGAGGTGATCGCCACCGACACGCTCGCCCGCTTCAAGCGGCTCGACGGCTTCGACGTCCGGTTCCTGACCGGCACCGACGAGCACGGCCAGAAGATGATCCAGACGGCGGCCAAGCACGGCATTTCGGTGCGCGACTTCGCCGACCAGCAGGCGCCGCTGTTCCAGGAGATGGCGCGGGTGCTGACCTGCTCGAACGACGACTTCATCCGCACCACCGAGGAGCGCCACACGCGCTCCACCCAGGCGATCTGGCAGGCGATGGTGGATGCCGGCGACATCTATCTGGACAAATATTCCGGCTGGTACTCCGTGCGCGACGAGGCCTATTACGCGGAATCGGAAACCACCGTGAACGACGACGGCGTGCGCCTCGGCCCGCAGGGCTCGCCCGTCGAATGGGTGGAGGAGGAGAGCTATTTCTTCCGCCTGTCGAAATACGAGCAGCCGCTGCTCGACCACTACGCCGCCAATCCGGACTTCATCGGCCCGGATGAGCGGCGCAACGAGGTCGTCAGCTTCGTGAAAAGCGGGCTCCGGGACCTCTCCGTCTCGCGCACGACCTTCGACTGGGGCATCCCGGTGCCCGGCGACGAAAAGCACGTCATGTATGTCTGGGTCGACGCGCTCACCAACTACATCACCGCGGTCGGCTATCCCGACACCGAAAGCGCGCTTTTCTCGACCTACTGGCCGGCGAACGTCCATGTCATCGGCAAGGACATATTGCGCTTCCACGCGGTCTACTGGCCGGCCTTCCTGATGTCGGCGGGTGTTGCCCTGCCGAAGCGGGTCTATGCCCACGGCTTCCTGTTCAATCGCGGAGAGAAGATGTCGAAGTCGGTCGGCAACGTCATCGACCCGCATTCCCTGATCAAGGCCTATGGCGTCGACCAGCTCCGCTATTTCTTCCTGCGCGAAGTGCCCTTCGGCAAGGACGGCAACTACAGCCACGACGCCATCGTCAACCGCATCAATGCCGATCTCGCCAACGACCTCGGCAACCTCGCCCAGCGCTCGCTGTCGATGATCGCCAAGAATCTCGGTGGCGTGCTGCCGGAACCGGGACCGCTCACCGAGGACGACACGGCGATCCTTGCCCAGACCGACGCGCTGCTGGAGAAATGCCGGGCCGCCATGGACCGCCAGGAGATCCATCTGGCGCTCGGCGAGGTCTGGCAGGTGGTCGGCGAGGCGAACCGCTATTTCGCCGCCCAGGAGCCCTGGGCGCTGAAGAAGACCGATCCGGAGCGCATGGGCACTGTGCTCTACGTGACGGCGGAAATCATCCGCCAGGTGGCGATCCTCGCCCAGCCGGTGATGCCGACGTCGAGCGAGAAGCTGCTCGACCTCCTGGCGCTCGGCGCCGAGGAGCGGACCTTCGCAACGCTCGGCGCCGCAGGGCGGCTGAAGGCCGGCACCGAGCTGCCGAAACCGCAGCCGGTCTATCCGCGTTACGTTGACGAGACCCCGGAAGAGGGCAAGTAATGCTCGTCGACAGCCACTGCCATCTCGACTTTCCCGATTTCGCCGAGGAGCGCGACGACATCGTCGCGCGGGCCCTCGACGTCGGCGTTGCCCGCATGGTGACGATCTCAACCCGCGTCCGTCAGTTCGACGCCGTGCGCGCCATCGCCGAGACTTACGATCCGGTCTTTTGCTCGGTCGGCACCCACCCGCACAACGCGGCGGAGGAGCTGGACGTCACCACCGAGCATCTGGTGCGCATGGCCGAGCACCCGAAGGTGGTCGCCATCGGCGAGGCCGGGCTCGACTATTTCTACGACCACGCGCCGCGCGAGGCGCAGCAGCAGAGCCTGCGCGTCCATATCGCCGCGGCGCGCGAGACGGGCCTGCCGCTGGTCATCCATTCGCGCGATGCCGACGACGACATGATCGCGATCCTGAGGGACGAGATGGGGAAGGGGGCTTTCCCGGCCCTCCTCCATTGCTTTTCCTCCGGCCGGGACCTCGCGCTCGCCGGCATCGAACTCGGGCTCTACGTCTCGTTCTCCGGCATCCTGACGTTCAAGAAGTCGGAAGAACTGCGGGCAATCGCCGCCGAACTGCCGCGCGACCGGCTGCTCGTGGAGACCGACGCGCCCTATCTCGCCCCGGTTCCGAAGCGCGGCAAGCGCAACGAGCCGTCCTTCGTCGCCCATACCGCCAAGGTGCTGGCCGAGACGGTTGGTGCCAGCGAGGAGGAGATCGGCGCGGAGACGACGGAGAATTTTTTCCGGCTGTTTGCCAAGGTGCCGAGAGATTGAGTTTTTTTTCGCTCACGGCAGTTTCGCGCGGCGCCCGGCCGGGCTTGCGAACCCTGCGGGTTCGAGGAGCGCTTCGCCATCCTGAGCCCGTTCCAGGACTCCACGGGAGCGCGGGGCTGTGAGTGAGTACGTCTTCACGCTGCTCGGCTGCGGGGCGTCGCCGGGCGTGCCGCGGATCGGCAATGACTGGGGCGCGTGCGATCCGCAAAACCCGAAGAACAAACGGCGGCGCAGCGCGCTGCTGATCGAGCGGCGCTCGGGCGACGTGGCGACGCGCATCCTCGTCGATACGGGACCGGATCTGCGCGAGCAGATGATCGATGCCGGCATCGGCTGGGTCGATGCCGTCTTCTACACCCATCCGCACGCCGACCACATCCACGGCATCGACGACCTCAGGGCCTTTGCGATCAACCACCGGCGGCGCGTCGACGTCTATATGGACATCGAGACGTCGGAGCGCGTGCGCGGCGGCTTCGACTACTGTTTCCGCATGCCGAAGGCCTCGAACTATCCGCCGATCCTGGAAGAGCACAGGATCCGCGCCTTTGAACCGGTGACCATCGACGGACCGGGCGGTGCGATCGAGATGCAGCCATTCCTCCAGATACACGGCAGCATCCCGTCTCTAGGCTTCCGTGTCGGCGATTTCGCCTATTCGACGGACGCCAGCGACTTCCCGGACGAGACGCTGCCATATCTCCGCGACCTCGATACCTGGATCGTCGGCGCGCTCCGGCACAAGCCGCATCCGAGCCATTTTTCCGTTGCCGAGGCCGTCGACTGGGCCGGGCGCCTCGGGCCGCGGCGGACGATCCTGACCCATATGCATGTGGATCTGGATTACGAGACGCTCGGCGCCGAACTGCCGGACGGCATCGAGCCGGGCTTTGACGGCCTGACGATCGTGCGGCCGGCCGCCGATTGATCGCCGCGTCTTCGGTCGTTCATTTATTTCCACCGCGTCGGACGGCGCTACAATGGGCGAGCCGCGCCTAACGTCGAGCATGTCACCGAGGCAATCCGGGGGACTGTCACAACGTCGCTGCGCCGCCACGACAGAACCTCCCGAATTCCCGTCTTTCCCATACAAAAATATTCCATAATATATCTTATGCGAATTGTGTGTAGGTAACGGGAGGGTGCCCTGCGGCTGCCGGGATTGACGTTCGCCGCTCTTCCCCTCCCGTTTCTTCAGGGTGATCGCTGCCAATGTCCCTGGCGCGCCTTCGGCATGTCGTGTTGCGCACCGGAGCATCACCGCGATGCGCATCGCGCCATTGCCGCGGCCAGACCGGCGGCCGGGCTCGTCAACGGTGTCGGGCCGTTCCTGACGGACCGTGCTGCACCGGCCATGGAGGCCTGCGCCAGGGCGACGATCGACGCCCCGTCGGCATAGGCCGCATCGGCGGCCGTTGCGACGGCCGCGAGATAGCCGCCCGTGTCGCCGGCCCTGAAACGCTCCCAGGCGCCGGGCACGAGCCGGATGTCGGCCGTGGCGCCTGTCTTTGTCGCTTCCTCCTCGAAGACCCGTCTGGTCGCCTCCAGCGTCGTCTCCACGGCGCATAGCGCGACGACGGTGCCGCCCTTTGCTGCCGCCTCCTCCGCCAGCGCCCTGTCGATCCTGATGACCGGCACTGCCGATGTCGGAGCAACGGCGTCGGCGACGGGGCCGAGCGTCGAACAGGTCAGGAGAACCGCATCGGCATTCGCAGCAAGTCCGGAAAGGATTGCCGCGGTGTCGTCGGCGATCTGCGGCGTCAGGCCGCCTGCCGCCTCGGCGGCAAAAAGAAGCTCCGGGCGCACAAAATGCTCCAGCGTGCCGTCCGGCAGTCCGAGGTGTCTGGCTGCGGCGTCGAAGATCGCCACGTTGCTCGCCGCGCTATGGAGGCATTTGAGCAGCACTCGGGTCACCCTTCTGGTTTGGAGCGGCTTTTCCTGGCGGCGGTGCCGCGGCAACGGGCCGGAATTCCGCCGCTTTCCCGGTCGTTGCGAAATACCGGCACCGCTACTGGAATACATTGTGTTCAGTTTAAATTGCAAATAAGAATAGTTCCTGTTCCTACTTGGCTTTTCTTCCCTTTTCAGGACGATCGCAAAATGATCAGGATCTTCTCTGCCACTGTACTCGCCTTGGCGGTGTTGACCGGCCCTTCGCTGGCCGCCGGCGACCGTTTCTGCCATCAATACGCCTCAACCACCGCCGATGTCGCCCAGGACGCCATCAACAAGAACCCCGCTTGCCTCAACCCGAGCAAGGGCGTGCACGGCGTTTATCAGGCGCACTACGACTGGTGCCGCAAGACCCCGCGCAAGACGGTCGAAGGCGCAGCCGACAACATCCGGCGCCTGGCGCGCCAGTGTACCCGCCAGGCGGGCGGGCCGAACGGCCGGACGAGTCCCCAGTTCTGCCAAAAATATGCGACCAATGCCGCCCGGGTGTCGCAAAACGCCATTGACCGCAATCCGAACTGTCTCGATCCCAGTCGGGGCGTTCACAGCTATTATCAGGGACATTACGACTGGTGCCTGAAGAATACGCGCGGCACGGTCCAGGGCGCGGCCAAGAACATCCGGCGGCTGGCGCGCCAGTGCAGCCGCTGAGGCTTTAGAAAGCTCCGAGGAGTTGATCGGGGGCGGCTTCGGCCGCCCTCTTTTTTTCGTGCGTCTCCCAAAGGGCCGGATGTGCGCCCTCGCCGCCGGTGCGCGCGCGCAGCCGGTCGTGCTAGGCTCCTTACCGCGACTCTTTCCGCCGTATTCCTTCCGCCCGAGAAAAAATCCGGAGCCTTGCCATGGAGCCCTCGCGGGACATTTCACGCCTTCTGGAAATCATGGCGGCGCTGAGGACGCCGGGTACCGGGTGTCCCTGGGACCTGGAGCAGGATTTTGCGACCATCGCCCCCTTCACCATCGAGGAAGCCTATGAGGTGGCCGACGCGATCGGTCGCGGCGACCGCGGCGACCTGTGCGACGAACTCGGCGACCTCCTCCTCCAGGTGGTCTTTCATGCGCGCATGGCGGAGGAAGAAAAGAGCTTCGATTTCAGCGACGTGGTGCTGGCGGTGAACCGCAAGATGGTGCGCCGGCACCCGCATGTCTTCGGCGATGCGGAGGCGCGCACCGCCGGCATGTCGAAGGCGCAATGGGAGGCGATCAAGGCGGTCGAGAAGCGCGAAAAGGCCGAGCGCCACGGCAATGCGGCAACGCGCAGCATCCTCGACGACGTCACCGTCGCCCTGCCCGCCCTGACCCGCGCTGTGAAGCTGCAGCAGCGCGCCGGCCGGGTCGGCTTCGACTGGAACGATGTCCGCGCCGTCATCGCCAAGCTGCACGAGGAGCTGGGCGAGCTGGAAGCCGAAATGGACGCGGCCGAACCGGTCCAGGAGCGCATCGAGGAGGAAGTCGGCGACCTTCTCTTCGTCGTCGCTAATCTCGCCCGCCATCTGGACGTCGATCCGGAAAAGGCGCTGAGGGGCACGAACGACAAGTTCTGCGACCGGTTCAGGCACATCGAAGCGAGCCTGAAGGCTGAGGGAAAGACGCCGGAGGACGCGACGCTCGACGAGATGGAAGCGCTCTGGCAGGCGGCCAAGAAGCATAAGTCGCCGAAGCCGTAGAACGTTTTTAAAACAATTATCTAGAAAAGAAAATTAAAGTGATCGTTCCGCATCTTTTTGCGGCCGCATCCGGCCGTCGACATAGATGGCACAGCGCTGTCGCACCTCGTCGGCGTATTTCGGGGGAATGCGGATGGTGAGGTGGATGCCGTCCTCGTCGTCGTCCCGCTCCAGCACTTCGCAGCTGCGATAGAGCCAGGCCAGAAGCGCGCCGTCGCTCGGCGGCAGGGTGAGCCGCAGCACCTGTCGGTTGGCGGTCAGCCGGCGGGCGATTTCGGCGAGCAGCGGCGCGACGCCGTCGCCGGTGAGCGCCGAGACCGGGTAGGGACCGCCCTCCTCGGCCCTGTCCAGCATCCGCTGGCGCTGGTCGGGCACGAGAAGGTCGATCTTGTTCCAGACTTCGATGACGTGGCTGGTGTCCCTTGCGTCGATGCCCAGCGCGTCGAGGGTGTCGGCGACGTCGGTCGCCTGAGCCTCGGTCTCCGGATGGCTGATATCGCGGATATGCAGCACGATGTCGGCCGAGATCACCTCTTCGAGCGTTGCCCGGAAGGCGGCGATGAGATGGGTCGGCAGGTCGGAGATGAAGCCGACGGTGTCGGACAGCACTACCTCCATGCCGCCGGGCAGCTCGACCCGGCGAAGCGTCGGATCGAGAGTCGCGAACAGCAGGTCCTCGGCCATCACGGAGGCGTCGGTCAACCGGTTGAACAGCGTCGACTTGCCGGCATTGGTGTAGCCGACGAGCGCGACGACGGGCCGCGGCACCTTCTTGCGCGCCTTGCGGTGCAGGCCGCGGGTGCGCTTGACCTGCAACAGGTCCTTTTCCAGCCGGGTGATGCGTTCCTGGATCAGCCGCCTGTCGGCCTCGATCTGGGTCTCGCCCGGGCCGCCGAGGAAGCCGAAGCCGCCGCGCTGGCGCTCCAGGTGGGTCCAGGACCGCACCAGCCGGCTCTTCTGGTAATTGAGATGCGCCAGTTCGACCTGGAGACGGCCTTCCCTGGTCCGCGCCCGCTCGCCGAAGATCTCCAGGATCAGTCCGGTGCGATCGAGGATCTTGGCGTTCCAGGCCTTTTCCAGATTGCGCTGCTGAATGGGCGTCAGGGCATGGTCGACGATGACGAGGCCGATGTCGTCGACGCGCACGGCAAGGCCGATCTCCTCCACCTTGCCGGAGCCGAACAGGGTTGCCGGTTTGGGATCGGCGACGCGCACCACCGACGAGCCGATCACATCGAGCGCGATCGCCTCGGCAAGGCCCACGGTCTCGGCGAGCCGGCCCTCGGCGGAGCGCTCGGTGAGCGCCGCCTCGCCGCGTCCGGATCCGCCCTTGCGGTGGGTCAGGTCCGGTTCCAGCACGAGCGCGCGCACGGGATCGCTCGCCACCTGCTCACCGGCCGGTGGTTTTTCGGCCCCGCCCTGCCCGTCTTGCGGCTTCAATCAGTCAGCGGCCTTTTCGCCCGTTTCCTCGCCCGGTTCAAAAAGCTGAACGGGCTGATTCGGCATGATCGTCGAAATAGCGTGCTTGTAGACGAGCTGGGAATGCCCGTCTCGCCTCAACAGGACACAGAAATTGTCGAACCAGGTCACCACCCCTTGCAACTTCACGCCGTTGACCAGGAAGATCTTCAGGGGGATCTTGTTCTTGCGTACATTGTTCAGGAAGGTGTCCTGGAGATTCTGTCCGCGGTCCGCCATTGTTGTTATTGCCTTTTGTCTTTCTTCGGACGTTGCGTCCGTTCTCTGTCGTTATGCCGCCGGAAGCCATGCCGACGAATAATATTGCCGCAAGCGGGCATCGGTCACCTGCGAGCATAGCAAATCATAGGCGACGCATCGCTGGAATGAAACTACGATTATTTTGTGAAATGCAAACGCAAATGCCGCACGAATTCAAGGTACACGTGCAGGTTTTTCGCCCACAGCCCGATTTGCCGCAGTTTTAACGCCATTACGGCTATCTGCGCAACCAGATGAGACCGTTTACCGCGCCCAGGAGCGCGAGCATCTCAAGCCGGCCGGCGATCATGGTCAGGCATAGGGCCAGCTTGGCGACGACGCCGAACTCCTCAAAGAGCTGCCAGTGGCGCACGCCGGTCTGCCACTGGCTTTCATAGACCGGGCCGATATTGGAAAAGGTCGCGGCCGTTGCCAGGAGTGCGTTTTCGTAGTCGATCGCCTCGCCGGCAACGACGAGGGTGATGATGCCGAGGACCATGACGGTCACCACGAAATGGCTCCAGATCGCCTTCATGAGCTGCATGTCGTAGGGCTGGCTGCCGAATTTCGCCGGCCGGATGCCGTGCGGATAGAGCAGCCGCGTCAGCTCGCGCGCCGACTGGGTCGCCATGGCGCCGAACCGGTAGGCCTTGATGCCGCCGGCGGTGGAAAAGGCGCTGCCGCCGATAAAGATGACCATCAGCACCAGCGGCAGGGGCAGCAGCGCAAGGCCGCCGGTGCGGGTCTCGTAGCCGGTGGTCGAGACCATCGAGGCGGCGGTCACCAGCCCCTCTCGCAGGGCCGACAGCGGCGACAGGACGCTGGCCGAGCCCGCGGCCTGAAACAGCACCGCGGCCGTCAGCACGCCGAGGACGACGATGCCGGCGATCAGGACATAACTTTCCCGGTGCTCCCTGAGGAGCTGGAAGCGGCGCTGCAGCACCATCCGGTGCCACAGGATGCTGGTGGCGCCGATGACCATGAAGATGGCGAGCCAGACTTCCAGCGCCGGCAGGCCATAGACCGACAGGTCGCCGTCGCGCGGCATGAAGCCGCCGGTCGAGACGGTGGAAAAGGTCAGGCAGAAGGCGTCGAAGGCCGGTGCGCCGATGACGAACAGGCCGACGAAGCAGATGAAGGTGGCCGCGCCATAGGCGGTTGCGGTGTCCAGCACGATCTGCGTGGCGCGGCTGATATCGGTGCGCTCGCTGGTCTCCAGCAGGCGGATCTGGCGCCCCGGAAGACCGCCAACGCCAGCCGGGGCGAGAATCAGCACGATCGAGAGCAAGGTCAGGAAGCCGCCGATCCATTGCAGCTCCGCGCGCCAGAAGATGACCGCGCGCGGCAGCGGATCGAGGGTCTTGAAGACCGTGGCTCCGGTTGTCGTCAGCCCGGACACGGTCTCGAAATAGGCATCGATCGGCGCCAGCCCGGTGATCAGCACCACCGGGATCGCGGCGATCGCGGGCACCAGCGCCCAGACCATGATGAGCAGGATGTAGCCGTTCTTGTGCACCAGCCGGCGTTCGCGCCCGGTGAGCGCGATGGCGGCGGAGACGGAGACGACGGAGGTGAGCGCGGCGGTCAGGCCGAAATCGACGAGCGCCACCGTCTCGCCATAGCTGGCGGCGACCGCCACCGGCAGGAGCAGCGCCACGGCGATGCCGGTCAGGACGAGCGAGAAATGGTAGAGGATACCGCTCATGAACCGGCCATGCCCGGATCCTAGAAAAACTCGAGGCTGACGCGGAACATGCGCTCGACCTGGCGCACCCGGCCGCCGACGGTGAAGATGACGACCCGGTCGTTGGCGAGGATCTGGGTGTCGCCGCGCGGGATGATGACGTTGCCGGCGCGGTAGATGGCGCCGATGCGGATGCCGTCCGGGACGTCGAGCTCGCGGAGCGGCTTGCCGACCAGCGGCGACGTTTCCAGCGCCTCGGCCTCGATCACCTCGGCGCTGCCGTTCTGTAGGGAATGGACGCCGCGGATGCGGCCGCGCCGGACGTGGCGCAGCACCTTGGAGACGGTGACGGCGCGCGGATTGATGTGGGCGTCGATGCCGAGCGCGCGGGCGAAGGCGTGGTAGCTGGTGTTGTTGATGAGGCAGAGATTGCGCCGGCAGCCGAGCTTCTTGGCCATGACGCTGGTCAGGATGTTGGCTTCGTCGTCATTGGTCAGCGCGATCATGGTGTCGGCGTGGCGCACGTCCGCTTCGGTCAGGATGGCCTGGTCGAGCGCGCTGCCGTGCAGGATCACCGTGCGTTTCAGGCCGTCGGCGATGTCGATGGCGCGCTCGCGCGAGGTCTCGATGATCTTGACCTTGGAGCCGGCATGGCGCTGCTCCAGGGCATTGGCGACATAGAGCCCGATATTGCCGCCGCCGGCGATCACCACCCGGTTCGCCTCCGGCTCCTCGTGGCCGAAGATGCCGAGGGTGCGCGCGACCTGCTCGCGGCGCGCGGCGACATAGACGAGGTCGCCTTCCAGCATGGCGTCGTTGATGTGCGGCACGAACAGGTTGTTACCGCGGAAGATGCCGACGACGACGGCTCCGAGATCGGGAAACAGCTCGGTGAGCTGGCGGATCGGCGTGTCGACGATCGGGCAGTCCGGTTCGCAGACGACGCCGACCACGACGACCTTGTCGTCGGCAAAGCGCACGGTCTCCACCGCGCCCGGCAGCGCAAGCCGGCGCAGCACCATCTCGCCGACCTCGATCTCCGGCGAGATGATGACGTCGATCGGCATGTGATCGCGCGAGAACAGGTCCTGCCAGTGCGGCTGCAGATAGCTCTGGGCGCGCACCCGGGCGACCTTGGTCGGCACCGCGAACAGCGAATGGGCCACCTGGCAGGCGACCATGTTGACCTCGTCATAGAGGGTGACGGCGATGATCATGTCGGCCTGGTCGGCGCCGGCCTGGGACAACACGTCCGGATGGGCGCCGTGGCCGACGAAGCCGCGCACGTCGAGCGCCTCGCGGATGCGGTTGATCAGTTCGGGCGAGGAATCGATGACGGTGACGTCGTTCTGCTCGGCGGCGAGCTTTTCGGCGATGCCGTAGCCGACCTGGCCGGCTCCGCAGACAATGACTCTCATGGGGTTGCGACTCTCATGGGCGGCGCCTTTCGCGCTTGTTGCTCCTGCCCTTTTAGCGGGTTAGCGGGGCGCACGAAACAGCGCAGCAGCAGGAAAGCGAGAACGCCGTGGAAACGGCGCGGTTCCCCGATCGCCGGACGGTCAGCCGAGACCGAGGGATTTCAGCTTGCGGTGCAGGGCCGATCTCTCCATGCCGACGAATTCGGCGGTGCGCGAGATGTTGCCGCCGAAGCGGTCGATCTGGGCCTTCAGGTAGTCGCGCTCGAAGGCCTCGCGGGCGTTCCTCAGCGACATGGCGAGAAGGTGCTCGCCGCCGGCCGACGACGACAGCGAGGGCAGCATGGAGCCGACCTCGGCCGGCAACAGGTCGGCGGTGATCGTCGCCTCCGGGTCGCCGCGGGTCAGGATCATCAGCCGCTCCACATTGTTGCGGAGCTGGCGGATGTTGCCGGGCCAGTCATGGGCCTGCAGGACGGCCATGGCGTCGTCGCCGATGCGCCGCTTCGGCAGGCCCGTCGCCAGCGAGATCTGGTCCATGAAGAAATCGACGAGGCCGGGGATGTCCTCGCGCCGCTCCGACAGGGACGGCACCCTGAGCGGGACGACGCCGAGCCGGTGGAACAGGTCCTCGCGGAACCGGCCCTCGGCGATCTCGGCCTCCAGATTGCGGGCGCTGGAAGAGATGATGCGCACGTCGACATGGACCTTGGTGCCGCCATTGACGCGCTGGAACTTCTGGTCGACCAGCACGCGCAGGATCTTGCTCTGGGTTTCGCCCGGCATGTCGGCGATCTCATCGAGGTAGAGCGTGCCGCCATGGGCCTCTTCGAGCGCTCCGACCTTGCGCTGGGCGCCGCTTTCGGCCTCGATACCGAACAGTTCCTCCTCCATGCGCTCCGGCGTGATGGTGGCCGCGTTCAGCACCACGAAGGGGCCGGAGGCGCGGGCCGAGCTGTTGTGGATGGTGCGCGCGACGAGCTCCTTGCCGGAGCCGGACGGCCCGGTGATCAGGATGCGGCTGTTGGTCGGGGCAACGCGCTCGATGGTCTGGCCGAGCTGGTTGATGACGGAGGAATCGCCGACGAGCTGCAGCGCCTCGCCGGAGCGCTGGCGCAGGTCCCGGACCTCGCGCTTCAGCTTGGAGGCTTCCAGCGCGCGTTCCGCAATCAGCACCAGCCGGTCGGCCTTGAACGGCTTTTCGATATAGTCGTAGGCGCCGCGCTTGATGGCCGAGACGGCGGTCTCGATGTTGCCATGGCCGGAGATCATCACCACCGGCAGTTCCGGGTGCTGGGCCTTGATCTCGTCGAGCAGGCCAAGGCCGTCGAGGCGGCTGCCCTGCAGCCAGATATCGAGGAAGGCGAGCGAGGGCCGGCGGTCGCCGATCGCGGCAAGGGCGCCGTCGGCGTCGGCCGCGGTGCGGGTCGCGTGCCCCTCGTCCTCCAGGATGCCGGCGACGAGGTCGCGGATGTCCGTTTCGTCGTCAACGATGAGAATATCGCTGGCCATTGTGGTTATGCTCCCTCGGTCAGGCTTTCGGCGGCATCGGACGCGGCCGCGCCGCCGCCATTGACCAACAGTGTGAGACGGACCATGGCGCCGCTGCCGCCTTCGGCGACGGCCGGCGCGTCGCGCAACTCGATGCGCCCGCCATGTTCCTCGACGATCTTGCCGACGATGGCGAGGCCGAGCCCGGTGCCCTTCTCGCGCGTCGTCATATACGGCTCCAGGAGCCGCTGGCGGTTTTCCTTCGGCCAGCCGATGCCGTTGTCGATGACGTCGATGACGAAGCGCGGTCCGTCGCGGTGCACGCGCACGTGGATGTGCCCCTCGCGCTCGTCGGCGGCAATCGCCGCCTCCACGGCCTCGGTGGCGTTCTTGACGACGTTGCCGACGGCCTGGCCGATCAGCCGGTGGTCGAAGCGGCCGATCATCGGCTGCTCCTCGAATTCGGTGGTGAACTCCACGTCCTGGCGGCCGACGCCGACCAGGAACACCGCCTCGCTGACGGTGTCGGTGAGGTCCCGCTCCTCCATCACCGCCTTCGGCATGCGGGCAAAGGACGAGAACTCGTCGACCATGCGGCCGATGTCGCCGACCTGGCGCACGATGGTGTCGATGCACTGGTCGAACACTGTGCGGTCGTCCTCGATCTGTTTGCCGTAGCGGCGCTTGATGCGCTCGGCGGAAAGCTGGATCGGCGTCAGCGGGTTCTTGATCTCGTGGGCGATGCGGCGGGCGACGTCGGCCCAGGCGGTGGAGCGCTGCGCGGCGACGAGGTCGGTGATGTCGTCGAAGGTCAGCACCAGGCCGTGGTCGCGGCCGGTGGACTGTTCGCTGGTCGCCTGGACGGAGAAGGTCCGCTCGCGGCCGTCGCGCACCAGCACCACTTCCTCGGTGCGGTTGCCCGTCGCCGCGGCGTGGGCGGCGGGGACGATGCCGGAGAATTCCGGCACGGCTTCGTCGATCGGGCGGCCGACGAGTTCGTCGAAGGACAGCGCCAGGAGGTGCTGGGCGGAGTTGTTGGCGAGCGAGATGCGGCTGTCCTCGTCGATGCCGAGGACACCGGCGGAAACGCCGGCCAGCACCGCCTCGGTGAAGCGGCGGCGGCGGTCGATCTGGTCGTTGGCCGCGAGCAGTTCGCCGCGCTGGCTGCGGAGCTGTTTCATCATGGTGTTGAAGGTGTTGCCGAGCCGGAACAGGTCCCCTTCCCGGCGCCCGATGGCGACCTCCACGTCCATGTTGCCGCGCGAGACCTGGTCGGCCGCGCCGATCAGCCGGCGGATCGGCGTCACCAGCCGGTTGGCGAAGCCGAGGCCGATCCAGATCGCGGACAGCAGCAGCACCAGGGTCATGCCCACATAGATCATGCCGAAGGCGACCTGGACGCCGAACCGGCTCTCCTCCAGGCGGGCGTATTCCGAGGCCTTCTCCTTGGTGACACTCAGATATTCCACGACCCGGCTGTCCAGGGCCCGGGCGATGTAGAGGTAGGTATCGACATATCCGGTCAGCTTCATGACGCCGCCGACGAGGTTCGACGGTCCCGGGGCGATCAGCACCGGCTCGCCGTCCTCGGCCCGCTCCAGCACCCCTTGCGGCGGCATCAGCATCTTCACGTCGGAGTCGATGACGGCGCTGGTGATGATGCTGCCGTCGGAGCCGAGGAGATAGGCGGCCGGGATCTGGCGTAGCGTGAGCTGGGTCTTGAAGAACAGGTCGAAGCGCAGCGGCTCCTCGTCATAGAGGGGCTTGGCGCGCGAAAAATCCGACGCCATGGCGATGAGGTCGGAGCGCAGCACCCGCGTGTGCTCCTGCACATAGGCGTTGGCCACGGTGACCGCGTTGGAGACGATCTGGCGGGTGCGGTCTTGGAACCAGCGGTCGAGGCCGACATCGAGGGTGATCACGGCGATGACGGCGACGATGATCGCCGGGACAGCGGCGATCAGGCTGAACAGCGTGACGATGCGCACATGCAGGCGCGCCGCGGCGCGGCCGCGCTGGCGGGCGAGCAGCAGGCTGCGGGCCTCCAGCGCGATGGTGACAAGCAGGATGACGACGAGGATGCCGTTGATGACCATCGCCGCCCGGATCACCTCGGGCGTCGGGTTGATCGGCGACAGGCCGGTCAGGACGATGAAGGAAATGGTCGCCGCGACCAGCGCCACCACCACGGTGATGAGGCCGATGCGCCGGACCAGGCGCCGTCCATCGCCGCCCGAGCCGGTGCGCTGGTCGGTCTGTCTGGAAGGGTCCGATGTGGTGGCCGAAGAGGTCATGCGCGGCAGAAGGCCCGTGGCAGTCGTCGGTGAAGGCAGGTCCGATGATTCCGGAAAGTCGCAATCCTACAACAATGTTGCGAAAATGCGACAGAAGCGGGGCAGAAAAGTTTACCGTTGCGCGCGCGAAAGCGACCGGGCGGCCGAAGCCGCCCGGCAAATCCCGGATTGCGGGCCGATCAGCGCATGCCGCGATAGACCTGGATTTCCAGGTCGCGGATCTTCTTGCGCAAGGTGTTGCGGTTGAGGCCGAGGAGGTCGGCGGCGCGGATCTGGTTGCCTCTCGTGGCGGCGAGCGCTGCCGTGATCAGCGGCTGCTCGATTTCCCGGAGGATGCGCTGGTAGAGCCCGGCCGGCGGCAATTCGTCGCCGAACTGGGAGAAGTATTTCGCCAGGTGCCGCTCCACGGCGACGGTCAGCGACTCGCTCTCCTGGGCCGGCTCCGGCAGCGGCTCGGCGAACGGCCGCTCCAGCTCCGCCTCGATGTGCTCCTTGTTGATGACCTCGTCGGGGCACAATGCGGCAAGCCGGCGGATCAGGTTCTCCAGCTCGCGGATGTTGCCCGGCCAGCGATAGCGGCGCAACGCCTCAAGGGCGGCGGCGTCGATCTGCTTGGCCGGCAGGCCCTCGCGGGAGGCCTGCAGGAAGAAGTGCCGGACGAGGTCGCCGATGTCCTCGGTGCGCTCGCGAAGGGGCGGCAGCCGGATGGGGACGACGTTGAGGCGGAAGAACAGGTCTTCGCGGAACAGGCCCTGGTCGATGAGCTGGCGCAGGTCCTTGTTGGTGGCGGCGACGATGCGCACGTCGGTCTTGATTGGCGTGCGGCCGCCGACGGTGGTGTATTCGCCCTGCTGCAGGACGCGCAGGAGCCGGGTCTGGGCGTCCATCGGCATGTCGCCGATCTCGTCGAGGAACAACGTGCCGCTCTCGGCCTGCTCGAAGCGGCCGACGGAACGGGTCTGGGCGCCGGTGAAGGAGCCCTTCTCGTGCCCGAACAGCTCCGATTCGATGAGGTCGCGCGGGATCGCCGCCATGTTAATGGCGACGAACGGGCCGTTGCGGCGCTTGCCGTAGTCGTGCAGGGCGCGGGCGACCAGTTCCTTGCCGGTGCCCGATTCGCCGGAGATCAGCACCGTCAGGTCCGTGTGCATCAAGCGCGCGAGGACCCGGTAGATGTCCTGCATGGCCGGCGAGCGGCCGACCAGCGGGATGTTCTCGCCGCCCTCGTCGTCGTCGCCGACCCGCTGCTCGCGGCGCGGCTCGGACAGGGCGCGGCCGACGATGGAGATCAGCTCCTTCAGGTCGAAGGGCTTCGGCAGGTATTCGTAGGCGCCCTTCTCGGAGGCGCGGATCGCCGTCATAAAGGTGTTCTGCGCGCTCATGACGACGATCGGCAGGTCCGGCCGGATGCGCTTGATGCGCGGCAGGAGATCGAAGGCGTTCTCGTCCGGCATCACCACGTCGGTGATGACGAGATCGCCGTCGCCCTCGTTGATCCAGCGCCACAGCGTGCCGGCATTGGAGGTCAGGCGGACGTCGTAGCCGGAGCGCGACAGGGCCTGGTTGAGGACGGTGCGGATTGCCGAATCGTCATCGGCGACGAGGATTCTTCCCTGCGTCATTGGGTGTCTCCGGCGTCGCCCGCGGTGGCGGGCGTAAAGGCTGGCAGGAGGATGCGGAATACGGTCATGCCCGATTTCATGTCACATTCTATGACGCCGCCATGGTCGCCGACGATCTTGGCGACGAGGGCAAGGCCGAGGCCGGTGCCGTTGGTCTTGGTGGTGACGAACGGGTCGAACAGGTGTGGCAGCAGGTCCTCGGAGACGCCGGGGCCGTTGTCCTTGACGCAGAATTCCAGCGGCAGGCTGACTTTTTCAGCGCTGCCCGGAACCGACAGCCGGATGCCCGGGCGGAACGCCGTCGACAGCTCGATCTCGCCGTCGGGCCGGTCCTTCACTGCCTCGCAGGCATTCTTGATGAGGTTGAGGAAGACTTGGATGAGCTGGTCGGAATTGGCCCAGACCGGCGGCAGCGACGGGTCGTAGTCCTCGCGGATCGTCACGTCGCGGGCAAAGCCGGTGGTGGCGACCCGCTTCACGCGGTCGAGCACGACATGGATGTTGACCGGCGCGCGCTCCACCGGCCGCTCGTCGGAAAAGACGTCCATGCGGTCGACCAGCTTGACGATACGGTCGGCCTCGGCGGTGATGAGCTGGGTCAGCGCCCGGTCCTCGTCGCCGACGGACTGTTCGAGCAGTTGCGCTGCGCCGCGGATGCCCGACAGCGGGTTCTTGATCTCGTGGGCGAGCATCGACGCCAGGCCCATGACCGAGCGGGCGGCGCCACGATGGGTGAGCTGCCGGTCGATCTTGTCGGCCATGGAGCGTTCCTGCAGCATGACGACGGTGCCGGGCTGGCGATTTATCAGCGGGGCTGCGTGGATGTCGACGATGCGCTCCGAGCCGATGCGCGGCGAGGAGATGTCGACCCGGTAGCCGTTGACCGGGGTGCCCCGGCGCACGACTTCGTCGATCAGCGCCAGCACAGGGCTGCCGAAGGGCACGAAATAGGACAGGCCATGCTTGCGCAGGCTGGAAAGGCTCGCCTGGAAGAAGGACTGGGCTGAATCGTTGGCGGTGATGATGCTCATGTCCTCGTCGACGAGCAGCACCGGATGCGGCAGGGCGTTGATGATGGCGGTCGCCTGCACTTCGCTGGCACCGTTGGCGGGGGTGTTCTTGCGGTTCAGCATCAGGCGGCATCCCGTTGGTCGGCCGCATCGAACCAGCTTGTCAGAAGTGCGCGCACGGTGTCCGGGTTCTCTGCGGTCAGAATGTCCCTGCGCAAGGCTTTTGCGTCGGCGTCGATACGCGGGCTGCGGTCCATGTACCAGGCAAGGTGCTTGCGGGCGGCACGAAGGCCGAGGTCACGACCGTAATGGTCGAGGATACCCTCATAGTGTTCGGCGACGATCGCCGCGATCTCGTCATTGGCCGGCTCCGGCGGGGTGATGCCGGTCGAAAGATAGCGCGCGACGGCGCCGGGGAACCAGGGACGGCCATAGGCGCCGCGCCCGATCATGACGCCGTCGGCGCCGGACTGGCTGAGCATTTCCGCTGCATCTTCGAAGCTCTCGCAGTCGCCATTGGCGATGACGGGGATGGAGACGGCCTCCTTGACGGCGGCGATGGCCTTCCAGTCGGCCCTGCCCTTGTAGAACTGGCAGCGGGTGCGGCCATGGACCGTGACGAGGGCAACGCCCGCCTGTTCGGCGCGCCTGGCAAGCTCCGGCGCATTGTGGTTGTCGTCGTCCCATCCGAGCCGCATCTTGACGGTGACGGGAACGGAGACGGCGCCGACGACGGCATCGATCAGCCGCGTTGCGTGGTCGAGATCGCGCATCAGGGCGGAGCCGGCATAGCCGGTCGTCACCCGCTTCGACGGGCAGCCCATGTTGATGTCGAGGAGGTCGGCGCCGGCGGCTTCCAGCCGGCGCGCGCTTTCGGCGAGCGCTGTCGCCTCGCGTCCGGCGAGCTGCACCGCGTGGGGGGTGACGCCGGCCGATTCGGCACGCAGATGGGCCTCCTCACCGCCGGTGATCAGTTCGTTGCTTGCCACCACTTCCGAAATCACCAAACCCGCGTCGAAGCGATGCGCCAACCGCCGGAACGGCGCATCGGTAATGCCCGCCATCGGCGCCAGGAATACGGCATTTTTCAGCCGCAGATCACCGATCGTGGGAGCGTGGTTCCACACGGTCCGTCGCATGCTTTTGCTCACTTCATAGGCAGATATACGGGCTGCACTGATATTAGTCAATGCGACGCCTTGACGGCGTGACGAAGCGCGGCATTCCTGCAACATATGCGCCCGCCGCCGCATCGTGATATGGAACGATCACATAGCAAATTAATGGCCCCGAACCACTCACATTTTCCGTGTCGCCCATGAAAATCGACGAAAACACGACGGTCGCCGTCCTCCTGGTTGCCGCCGGACGCGGATCGCGGGCCGCTAGCGCCTCGGACACCAGTCCCAAACAGTATCGCACAATCGGTGGCGTTTCGGTTATCGCCCGCTCGATCAAGGTGTTCCGGGACCATCCGCGCGTCGGCCCCGTCGTTGCCGTCATCCACCGGGACGACGGCGCGGCCTTCGCCGAGGCGACCGGCGCGGCCGGCAGGGACGTCATGACGGTTCCGGGCGGTGCGACGCGGCAGGCCTCGGTACTGTGCGGCCTGGAGCATCTGGCCGCCCTCCCCGCCCCGCCGGACATCGTCCTCATCCACGATGCCGTGCGCCCGTTCGTTGCTTCCTCCGTCATCGACGACGTCATCGATGCCCTCTCGGACAGCGAGGGGGCGATCGCGGCCCTGCCCGCCATCGAGACCCTGAAGACGGAAACCGAGGACGGCCACATCGCCAAGACGGTGCCGCGGGCCGGCGTGTGGTCGGCGCAGACGCCGCAGGGTTTCCATTTCGCGCCGATCCTTGGCGCCCATCGCGCGGCAGCCGAATCGGAGCGCTCCGACTTCACCGACGACGCGGCGGTGGCCGAATGGTACGGTGCCGCGGTGCGGCTCGTCGCCGGCAACCGCGACAACGTCAAGCTGACCACGGCCGGCGACCTCGCCAGCGCCGACCGGAGACTGAAGATGGAAGCGCTGATGGAAATGGCCGACATCCGGGTCGGCTCCGGCTTCGACGTCCATGCCTTTGTCGAAGGCTTCGAGGTCATCCTCGGCGGCGTCGCGATTCCCCACGACAGGCGCCTCAGCGGCCATTCGGATGCGGACGTCGCCATGCACGCGGTGACCGACGCCCTGTTCGGTGCGCTCGGCGACGGCGATATCGGCAGCCATTTTCCGCCTTCGGACCCGCAATGGAAGGGCGCGGCATCGAAGATCTTTCTGGAAAAGGCCGTTTCGCTGGTCGCCAAACGCGGTGGCGCCATTGCCCATATCGACGTGACGATCATCTGCGAGGCGCCGAAGATCGGACCGCACCGGGATGCGATCCGTGAGAGCCTCGCCTACCTCTGCGACCTTGCCGTCGACCGTGTCTCCGTCAAGGCGACGACGACGGAAAAACTCGGATTCACCGGCCGCAAGGAAGGCATCGCCGCCCAGGCGACCGCCACGATCCGCCTTCCCTTCGAGGATGGTGCCGGCGATGGCTGATCAGGACTTCAAGGCGCTCGCCACCTCCGTGCTCGACACGTGCCGGGCCAAGGGCCTGATGGTGGCGACGGCGGAAAGCTGCACCGGCGGACTGATCGCCGGCATGCTGACGGAGATCGCCGGCTCGTCTGACGTGGTGGAGCGCGGCTTCGTCACCTATTCCAACGAGGCCAAGACCGAGATGCTCGGCGTTCCCGCCGACCTCATCGAGGCCCACGGCGCCGTCAGCGAAGCGGTCGCGCGGGCGATGGCCGAGGGCGCCATAGCGCAGTCCCCTGCGGATATCTCCGTTGCCGTCACCGGCGTTGCCGGACCGGGCGGCGGCTCGCCGGAAAAGCCGGTCGGCCTCGTCCACCTTGCGGCAAGCCGGCGCGGTGGCGAGACGGTGCACCTGGAACGGCGCTATGGCGATATCGGCCGCGCTGCGGTGCGCGCCGCGACCGTCGCCGATGCCTTGAAGCTGATCGAGGAACTGGCCGTCGCCGGATGAGGCGACCGACCTTTGTGCTTACGGACGTACCGGCGAGGCCTGGCCGAGCTTTGCGTCATGGATGCCGTAGAGTTCGTCGGCGCGGTTCTCGAAGGCCGTTGCGAACATCCGGAAGGCCTTGTCGAAGACGGCGCCCATCACCGCGCTCAGCATGCGCGAGCGGAACTCGTAGCTGATGAAGAAGGCGACGTCGCAGTTGTGCCCCGGCAGGTCGTCGAATTTCCAGCGGTTGTGCAGGTATTTGAACGGGCCGTCGAGATATTCGACCTCGATGGCCATGTCGCCGCGATTGAGGGTGGCACGCGAGGTGAAGGTCTCGCGGATCACCTTGTAGGCGACCGTCATGTCGGCGACGATGACGTCGCAGGATGGCGACACCACCTTCTTGCCGCGCAGCCGGGCGGCCTGGCACAGCGGCAGGAACTTCGGATAGTTCTCCACGTCCGCGACCAATTCGAACATGTTCTCGGCGGTGTGGCGAACCCGTCGGGTCGTTTCAAATTCCGGCATTTGTCATCCGATTGGGATCAGTAGCCCTTGGCCGCCACGCGCGCCGCCCTCAGCTTGGCGAAATCGTCGCCGGCATGGTGCGACGAGCGGGTCAGCGGCGTTGCCGAAACCATCAGGAAGCCCTTGGCGTAGGCGATCTGCTCCAGCGCCTTGAACTCGGACGGCTCCACGAAGCGGTCGACCGGATGGTGCTTGCGGCTCGGCTGCAGGTACTGGCCGATGGTCAGGAAGTCGACGTCGGCGCTGCGCAGATCGTCCATGAGCTGCTGGATCTCGTGCCGCTTCTCGCCGAGCCCGACCATGATGCCGGACTTGGTGAACATGGTCGGATCGAGCTCCTTGACCCGCTGCAACAGGCGGATGGAATGGAAGTAGCGGGCGCCGGGGCGAACGGTGAGGTAAAGGCCCGGGACGGTCTCCAGATTGTGGTTGAAGACGTCGGGCTTGGCTTCGACGACCGTCTCCACCGCGCCGTCCTTCCTCAGGAAGTCCGGTGTCAGCACTTCAACGGTGGTGGTCGGAGAAGCGGCGCGGATCGCCTTGATGGTCGCGGCGAAGTGCGCGGCGCCGCCGTCGGCAAGATCGTCCCGGTCGACCGAGGTGACGACCACGTGGTTGAGGCCCATGCGGGCAACGGCGGTCGCCACACGCTCCGGCTCCAGGAAGTCGAGCCCCTTCGGCATGCCGGTCGAGACATTGCAGAAGGCGCAGGCCCTCGTACAGGTGTCGCCCATGATCATGAAGGAGGCGTGCTTCTTGGCCCAGCACTCGCCGATATTCGGGCAGCCCGCTTCCTGGCACACGGTGACCAGCCGGTTGTCGCGGACGATGTTCTCGGTCTCGCGGAACCCCGCGTTGCCCGGCGCCTTGACGCGGATCCAGGCGGGCTTCCTCAGGATCGGCGTATCGGCCCGGTGCGCCTTTTCCGGATGGCGCGGCCTTGCGGCCTTGCTCTTTTCGGTGTCGGTCCCGGTCTCGGGCTGTGCGTCGGGGGCGATTGCCATGGGCGGTCCTTCCGTCTTTCAAACCTTGACCGGCGGCCGCGGCCGGCCGCCGGTCGAAGGGCCATATAGCGCGTGCGGCCTTATCCGCAAACGCGACCTTTGGTCAGGAAATCAGCCGCGCGATCAGGACGACGACAATGGCGCCGACCGTTGCGACGATGATCTGCTCAACAAAGGCGTTGCCGATGTTGAGGCTGATGTTGAACTGCCGGGCAAGAAACCCCCCGACGAAGGAGCCGACGAGGCCCCACAGGATGTATTTCAGAAGACCGCCGCCGCCGACGACGAAGCTGGCGAGCCAGCCGGCGATCAGGCCGATGACGATCCAGATGATGATAGACCGTGTGTCCATGTTGCGTTTGTCTCCCCGTTGACTGCCGTCGCCGCGCGCCGGCTGGAGCCCCTACAATGACAGCTACAGCCTATCACGTATGGATGACGCGGCCATAGGCGTCGAGGACGCTTTCGTGCATCATTTCCGACAGCGTCGGGTGCGGAAAAACGGCGTGGATCAGCTCTTCCTCGGTGGTCTCAAGGTTCATGGCGACCACAAAACCCTGGATCAGTTCCGTCACTTCCGCGCCGACCATGTGGGCGCCGAGGAGCTGGCCGGTCGCATCGTCGAACACCGTCTTCACGAGGCCGTCCGGTTCGCCGAGGGCGATCGCCTTGCCGTTGCCGATGAAGGGAAAGCGGCCGACGCGGACCTTGTAGCCGGCCTCCTTGGCCTTTGCCTCCGTCAGGCCGACCGAGGCGATCTGTGGGTTGCAGTAGGTGCAGCCCGGTATCTTCAGCTTGTCCATCGGATGCACGTCGAGGCCCTTGATGCCTTCCACGCAGATGACGCCCTCGTGCTCGGCCTTGTGGGCGAGCATCGGCGGGCCGGCGACGTCGCCGATGGCATAGAGGCCCTTGACGTTGGTGCGGCCGAGCCCGTCGGTGACGACGCAGCCGCGGTCGGTCTTCACGCCGAGGTCTTCCAGGCCGAGCTTCTCGATGTTGCCGACGACGCCGACGGCCGAGATCACCTTGTCGACGGTGATCTTGTCGCTCTTGCCGTCCTTGAATTCCAGGGTCGCGGTGACGCTGTCCTTGCCCTTGTCGAGCTTGGCCACCTTGGTGTCGGTGTGGATCTTGAGGCCGGCCTTTTCCAGCCGCTTGCGGGCATGGGCGGAGATTTCCGCGTCCTCCACCGGCAGGATCTGCGGCAGCACTTCGACGACCGTCACCTCCGCGCCCATGGTGCGGTAGAAGCTAGCGAATTCGATGCCGATGGCGCCGGAGCCGACGACCAGAAGCTTCTTCGGCAGCTCTTTCGGCACCATGGCCTCAAAATAGGTCCAGACCTGTTTCCCGTCGGGCTCAAGCCCCGGCAGCACACGCGGCCGGGCGCCGGTGGCGACGACAACGTGCTTGGCCGAATAGTCGCCGCCGCCGAGGGCGCCCTTCGGGGCATCGTCGGCCGCTGTCACGGTCATCTTGCCGGGCGCCGTCAGCCTGGCCGAGCCCCAGATGACGTCGACCTTGTTCTTCTTGAGCAAGAACCCGACGCCGGTGGCGAGCTGTTTGGAGACGCCGCGCGAGCGCTTGACGACGGCGTCCATGTCGAAGCCGATCTTTTCCGCCGACAGCCCGAAATCCTTGGCGTGTTCCATGTGGTGGTAGACCTCGGCCGACCTCAGCAGGGCCTTGGTCGGGATGCAGCCCCAGTTGAGGCAGATGCCGCCGAGATGTTTCTTCTCCACGATGGCCGTCTTGAAGCCGAGCTGGGCGGCGCGGATGGCCGTGACGTAGCCGCCGGGGCCGGCGCCGATCACGATGATGTCGTAAGCGTTGGACATGGCTTGCCTCGTTGTGCGGTGCCGTGCGGCGGGCGCCGAATTGGTGCCTGCCGATTGTGTCGCGCGTGGCGAAGGATGGGTGCTAGACCAGCATTCCCATCGGGTTCTCGATGTAGCGCTTGAAGGCGGCCATCAGTTCGGCGCCGAGCGCCCCGTCGACGGCGCGGTGGTCGGTGGAAAGGGTCGCCGACATAATGGTCGCCACCTCGATGCTGCCATCGGTAACGACCGGCCGCTGCTCGCCGGCCCCGACCGCAAGGATCGTCGCGTGCGGCGGGTTGATGACGGCGGAAAAGTCCTTGATGCCGAACATTCCGAGATTGGAGACGGCCGTCGCCCCGCCCTGGTATTCCTCCGGCTTCAGCCGGCGGTCGCGGGCGCGCTTGGCAAAATCCTTCATCTCGTTGGAGATGACGGAGAGCGTCTTTTCGTCGGCGCGGCGCACCACCGGGGTGATGAGACCGCCCGGGATGGCGACGGCAACGCCCACATCGGCGGCCTTGTGCTTCAGCATCGCCTCGTCGGTCCAGGTGACGTTGGCGTCCGGCACGGCCTTCAGCGACAGGGCCAGCGCCTTGATGACCATGTCGTTGACGGAGATCTTGTAGGCCGGCTTGTCGTCGGTCACCGGCGCTGCGTCGTTGAGCTGCTTGCGCAAGGCGAGAAGCGCATCGATGCGGCAGTCGATGGTGAGGTAGAAATGCGGGATCGTCGTCTTCGATTCCGTCAGGCGCCGGGCGATGACTTTGCGCATGGAATCGTGCGGAACGGTCTCGTAGGAGCCCTCCTCGAACATGGCGCGCACGGCATCGGCGCCCATACCCTTTGCCGGGGCGGCGGCGGGAGCCGCGGCCGCAGCCTTTTCCGGCTTGGCGGCTGCCGTGCCCTTCTCAAGGGCCTCTTCGACGTCGCGCTGGATGATGCGGCCGTGCGGGCCGGAGCCCTTGACGGCGGACAGGTCGAGATCGTTCTGCCTGGCGATGCGGCGGGCGAGCGGCGAGGAAAAGATGCGGTCTCCGTCGCCGGTCGTCGGCGCCGGACCGGCCTCTGCCGGTGCCTCCGCAGGGGCCGGCTTTTTCGGCTCGGCCGTTTTGTCTTCGGTCTTCTGTTCGGGCTTTTCGTCCGTCTTGGGTGCCTCGGCCTTTTCCGGCTTGGCGTCCTTTTTCGGCGCCGCCTTGTCGGCCGCGCCGTCCAGCGCGCTTTCGTCCTCGCCCTCTTCCAGCAAGAGCGCGATCAACTGGTTGACCGGCACGTCGCTGGTGCCCTCGTCGACGACGATCTTGCCAACAGTGCCTTCGTCGACGGCTTCCACTTCCATGGTCGCCTTGTCGGTCTCGATTTCGGCGATGATATCGCCGGGGGCGACCGAATCGCCCTCTTTCACCAGCCACTTGGCGAGATTGCCGCTTTCCATGGTCGGCGACAGGGCCGGCATAAGAATCTCTATGGGCATTGCTGCGCTCCCCGCATTTTCATGCCTGCATCATTCATTTGAGCGGTTGATGCGCCCTCACCTGTAGCAGACCGCCTTGACGGCCTCGATCAGCTCGGGAACCGAGGGCTTGGCGAGCACTTCCAGATTGGCCGCATAGGGCATCGGCACGTCCTTGCCGGTGATCGACAGGATCGGCGCGTCGAGCCAGTCGAAGGCCTTTTCCTGGACCTGCTTGGCGATCTCTGAAGACACCGAGCAGATCGGCCAGCCCTCTTCCACGGTGACGCAGCGGCCGGTCTTCTTCACCGACTCAATGACCGTATCGATGTCGAGGGGACGAATGGTCCTGAGGTCGATGAGTTCGGCCGAAATGCCCATCTCGTCCAGCGCCTCGGCGGCTTTCACCGCGTAGGTCATGCCGATGCCCCAGGAGACGATGGTGGCGTCGGTGCCCGGACGGGCGATCTTGGCCTTGCCGATCGGCAGCACGTAGTCGTCGAGCTTCGGCACGTCGAAGGACTGGCCGTAGAGCATCTCGTTTTCCAGGAAGACGACCGGGTTCGGATCGCGGATCGCCGCCTTCAGGAGGCCCTTGGCGTCGGCTGCCGTCCACGGCATCACCACCTTCAGGCCCGGGATCTGGGAGTACCAGGCCGAGTAGTCCTGGCTGTGCTGGGCGGCGACGCGGGCGGCCGCGCCGTTCGGTCCGCGGAAGACGATCGGGCAGCCCATCTGGCCGCCGGACATATAGAGGGTTTTCGCCGCCGAGTTGATGATCTGGTCCATCGCCTGCATGGCGAAGTTGAAGGTCATGAACTCGACGATGGGCTTCAGGCCGGTCAGCGCCGCGCCGACGCCGAGGCCGGTGAAGCCGTGCTCGGTGATCGGCGTGTCGATGACGCGCATGTCGCCGAACTCCTGCAGGAGCCCCTGGGTCACCTTGTAGGCGCCCTGGTATTCGGCGACCTCCTCGCCCATGACGAAGACGGCCTCGTCGCGGCGCATCTCCTCGGCCATGGCATCGCGCAGCGCCTCGCGCACCGAGGTCTTGACCATCTCGGTGCCGTCCGGGATCTCCGGATCGTCGTCGGGCTTCAGCAGCGGGGTCGCCGCAAGCGGCGGACCGGCCGGCTTTTCGGTGTCGTCATCGCCGTTTTCCTCTGAGGCCTCTTCCTTCGGCGCTTCGGCCTTGTCCTCGGACTTCGCTTCGGACTTTTCAGGCGTCTTGTCGCCCTTCGCGGCGGCGTCGAGCGCGCTTTTGTCCTCGCCCTCTTCCAGGATCATGGCGATCGGCGTGTTCACCTTCACGTTCTCGGTGCCGTCGGCGACCATGATCTTGCCGAGGACGCCCTCGTCCACGGCCTCGACCTCCATGGTCGCCTTGTCGGTCTCGATCTCCGCGAGGATGTCGCCGGCCGAGACCGGGTCGCCCTCGGCCTTCAGCCATTTGGAAAGCGTGCCCTCTTCCATGGTCGGCGAAAGGGCGGGCATCAATACTTCGATCGGCATCTTCGTCCGTCCTTTCTAGCGCAGGATGTCGGTGTAGAGCTCCGAGACATCGGGCTCCGGATCCGTCTGGGCGAACTCCGCCGCCTCGCCGACGATGCCGCGGACCTCCTTGTCGACGGCCTTGAGGTCGTCCTCGCTGGCCAGCCCGCGATCGATCATGCGCACGCGCACCCGCTCGATCGGGTCGTTCTCGGTGCGCATCTTCTGCACTTCTTCCTTGGACCGGTATTTGGCCGGATCGGACATGGAATGGCCGCGGTAGCGGTAGGTGATCATCTCCAGGATGTACGGCCCCTCGCCCTTGCGGCAGCGCTCCACGGCGCGAAGCCCCGCCTCGCGGACGGCCCTGACGTCCATGCCGTCGACCTGCTCGCCCTCGATGTCGAAGGAGGCGCCGCGCTGGGAGAAGTCGCCTTGTGCGGTGGCGCGCTGGGTCGAGGTGCCCATGGCGTATTTGTTGTTCTCGATGACGAACACCACGGGAAGCTTCCACAGCGAGGCCATGTTGAAGCTCTCATAGACCTGGCCCTGGTTGGCCGCGCCGTCGCCGAAATAGGTCAGGCAGACCCGGTCGTTCTTGCGGTAGCGGTTGGCAAAGGCGATGCCGTTGCCGAGCGAGACCTGGGCGCCGACGATGCCGTGACCGCCGTAGAAATCCTTTTCGCGGGAGAACATGTGCATCGACCCGCCCTTGCCCTTGGACAGGCCGCCGCGGCGTCCGGTCAGCTCGGCCATGACGCCCTTGGGGTCCATGCCGCAGGCCAGCATGTGGCCGTGGTCGCGGTAGCCGGTGATA
Organism: Rhodobium orientis; assembly: GCF_003258835.1. Taxonomy (GTDB): domain Bacteria; phylum Pseudomonadota; class Alphaproteobacteria; order Rhizobiales; family Rhodobiaceae; genus Rhodobium; species Rhodobium orientis. The sequence goes on from NZ_NPEV01000008.1 coordinate 65,021, forward strand.
ACCTGGTCGCCCTCCTCCAGCGCCATCTGCATGCCGATGACGACGGCCTCCTGGCCGATATAGAGGTGGCAGAAACCGCCGATCAGGCCCATGCCGTACATCTGGCCGGCCTTTTCCTCAAAGCGCCGGATCAGCAGCATTTCCCGATAGGCGTGGCGTTCCTGGTCTTCGGTGAGAGCGGGCGGGGTGTCCGCCGATGCCGGTTTTTTGGCGTCCGACTTCGCCTTGGCGGATCTTGTCCGGGACTTCGATGCGGTCTCGGACGTTTTCTGCGCTTTCGTTGCCATGCGTTCCTCCGCGCTGTGCAGCGATGATCGCTTGACCAGAAAGATAGCGCGGGCGCGGGACGTTTCCAATTCCAAATGGTAACGGCCGGGAAGTTATAACCACTTATTTTTATTGGATATTCCAGATGAACCCGAATCCGGTTGATTGGTCGGGTTAACCGGATTTAGGTAATGTGTGCTTACCTAATCCGGTTGCGGAAAATCACCACCTCATCCTGGTGGACGACGTTGAGGCTTTCGCGCGCCCGCTCCTCGATCATGTCCGGATCGAGGCTTTCCGGGCGCAGCAGCGCCACCCGCCGTTCGAGCTTTCCCTTGGTGGCCTCCAGATCGACCAGTTCCTCGCCGAGCCGCACCGCCTCGCTGTCGAAGCGCTCGCGGGCGAACAACCCATAGTCGCCATGAAAGGCGTGATAGGCGAAATAGGCAAGAAACATGACCGTGATCGCAGGCAGATAGAGCTGCTGCAGGACGGTCTTGCGACGGTGTCGAGTGGCCATGGATTTTTTACGCAAGGACTGGTTACGCGAGTACCTGCTCGGCGCTTACTGCGCCCCCCACGAACCATCATGGCCGAATGTGCTTAACGCTTGGTTTCGCACCTGCGGTAGCCGGCGCCGTATGGCGGGTTCCGGCCACAGAGTGCGGGGTCAGACCCGTTCCGGACGCCGTTCGTTCGACGGTGCGTCCGCCGGCTCGGGCGTGTCGAGCGGAACCCCGGCGCCCGCCGCCAGCTCGCGGGTCTTGGCCTGGTACTGCGGCGAGACGAGACCGGCAGAGATGACCAGCTTGGCCGCCTCCTCCACGGTCATTTCCAGCGGAATGACGTCCTTCCGCGGCACGAACAGCAGGAAGCCGGAGGTCGGGTTCGGGGTCGTCGGCAGGAAGACGCTGATGATGCTGTCGTCGACCGGCATCTTGTCGGCAACCTCGCCGACGGTGTCGGTGGCCAGAAAGACGATCGCCCACAGGCCGCGACGCGGATACTCGACGAGCGCGGCTTTCTTGAAGGACTGGCCGCGCTGGGACAGCACCGTCTCGAAGATCTGCTTCAGCGCCTGGTAGAGATTGCGGATCAGCGGCATGCGCCCGAGGATCAGCTCGCCATAGGAGATGATCGTGCGCCCGGCGATGTTGGCGGTCAGGAAGCCGAGCAGCATCAGGCCGACGACGGAAAAGATCAGGCCGAGCCCCGGCACCGCAAAGGGCAGGTAGTGCTCCGGGTTATAGACCGTCGGGATCAGCGGCTTCACCCAGTCGTCGACCCAGCGGATGAACGACCAGGTCAGATAGAGGGTGATGCCGAGCGGGCCGGCGACGATGATGCCGGTCAGCAGGTAATTGCGAAGACGCGCGGCACCGCTCACCCGCGTCGTGCTTTCGGGCGGGCCGATCTTTTCGATCGGCCGTTGTTTTTTCTGATCTTTCGGTTTCACGCTGGGTCGTCCTGTCGGCGCGTCCTGGGTCCGCTGCATCTCTTTCTACATCAATATAGGGCACCGCAAAAAATTTTTGTGCAGCGCCTTAGCAATGTGTGAAAGAAGTGCCGGCCCGGTCGCCTATTCGACCGTCACGGACTTCGCCAGATTGCGCGGCTGGTCGACGTCGGTGCCCATGAAGACGGCGACGTGGTAGGCGAGAAGCTGGACCGGCAGGGCATAGACGATCGGCGTGATGGTCGCCGGCATGTCCGGCAGCACCAGCGTTTCCAGCGCATCGATGGAGGCGGCCTCGGCGCCCTTGGGATCGGTCATCAGCACGATGCGCCCGCCGCGGGCGGCGACCTCCTGCATGTTGGAGACCGTCTTGTCGAAGATCCGGTCGTAGGGCGCAATCACCACCACCGGCAGGGTCTCGTCGATCAGCGCAATGGGCCCGTGCTTGAGCTCGCCGGCGGCATAGCCCTCGGCGTGGATGTAGGAGATCTCCTTCAGCTTCAGCGCACCCTCCATGGCCAGCGGATAGGAGGTGCCGCGGCCGAGATAGAGGACGTCGGAGGCGTGGGAGAAGGTCTTTGCCAGCCGCTCGATCTGCGGCTCCAGGCGCAGCGCCTGCGCGGCAAAGCGCGGGATCTCGACCAGCGCCTCGACGAGCTTCCTCTCGTCCTCCTCGCTGAGATGTCCGCGCGCGCGTCCCGCGGCGATGGCCAGCGCCGTCAGCACGGCAAGCTGGCAGGTGAAGGCCTTGGTCGAGGCGACGCCGATCTCCGGTCCGGCAAGCGTCGGAAAGATGACGTCGGATTCCCGGGCGATGGTCGATTCCTCGACATTGACGATCGCCGCGATGTGCTGGCCCTCCTGCTTGCAGTAGCGCAGGCTCGCCAGCGTGTCGGCCGTCTCGCCGGACTGGGAGACGAACAGCGACAGCCCGTTCGGCTCCAGCGGCATCTCGCGGTAGCGGAATTCCGAGGCGATATCGATATCGACCGGCAGGCGGGCGAAGCGCTCGAACCAGTATTTGGCGACGAGGCCGGCATAGAAGGCCGTGCCGCAGGCGGAAATGGCGATCCGGTTGAGGGTGCGGAAGTCGAACGGCAGGTCGTCCGGCAGGCGCGTCTTCATGGCGTTGAGGTCGAGATAGCGGGCAAGCGTGTGGCTGACGACCTCCGGCTGCTCGTGAATCTCCTTGGCCATGAAGTGGCGGAAGTTGCCCTTGTCGACGAGCAGCGCCGATGTCTGCGACTGGCGCACCGGGCGCTGCACTTCGGCGCCGCTTTCCTCATAGATATGGACGCCCGAGCGGCGAACGACCGCCCAGTCGCCGTCCTCAAGATAGGCGATCCGGTCGGTGAACGGCGCGAGCGCGATGGCGTCGGAGCCCACATACATGGTGCCGTCGCCATAGCCGATGGCGAGCGGGCTGCCGCGGCGTGCGCCGATCATCAGATCGTCGTGGCCGTCGAACAGGAAGGCGAGCGCAAAGGCGCCTTCCAGCCGCGGCAGGACCTTGCCGACGGCCTCTTCCGGGCTCGCGCCGCCGGCCATCTCGTGGGCGACGAGGTGGGCGACCACTTCGGTGTCGGTGTCCGTCTCGATGGCGATGCCGGCCTCGGTGAGTTCGGCGCGCAGGGCCCGGAAATTCTCGATGATGCCGTTGTGGACGACGGCAACGCGGGCGTTCATGTGCGGATGGGCATTGATCTCGGTCGGCGCACCGTGGGTCGCCCAGCGGGTGTGGCCGATGCCGCTGACGCCGGCGAGGTGCTCGCTGCCAAGGCGCTGTTCCAGATTGGTCAGCTTGCCCTCGGCCCGGCAGCGGGTCAGCACGCCGCCTTCAAGCGTGGCGACGCCTGCAGAATCGTAGCCGCGATATTCCAGCCGCTTCAGCGCGTCGACCAGTTGCATGGCGACGCTGTCGTTGCCAAGGATGCCGATGATTCCACACATAGAAATACTCCCCTCGTCGCCCGCCATCGCCGGTCTCAGCCGTTTTAGCGAAGCCAAACGACGTTCGTACAATCAACAAAGGTATCGTTCTGTGACCGTCCCCCGGCCGCGGATGCCGATGTATACTGGCCGAAGAAGGTTGCAATAGGGTTTCGCGGCGGAACCGCTACTTGCGGGCGGCCTTTTCGGCGGCAAGGCGCTCGCGCAGTTCTGCGCCCCTCCCCGGCTTCGTCACCTGGCGACCGCGGCCGATGGCGAGCGCATCCTTTTCCACGTCCTCGGTGATGACGCTGCCGGAGCCGACATAGGCGCCATCGCCGATCGTGACCGGTGCGACCAGCGAGGAATTGGAGCCGATGAAGGCCCCTGCGCCGATCTCGGTGCGGTACTTGTTGAAGCCGTCATAGTTGCAGGTGATGGTGCCGGCGCCGATATTGGCCGCCGCGCCGATATGGGCATCGCCGATATAGGTCAGGTGATTGACCTTGGCGCCCTCGTCGACGACTGCCTTCTTGATCTCCACGAAATTGCCAACCCGGGCCTTTGCGCCGATCTCCGCCCCCGGCCGAAGCCGGGCATAGGGGCCTATTTGCGCGTTTTCCGCGACACTCGCCCCTTCCAGGTGGGAAAAGGCGCGGATCAAAGCGCCGGAGGCCACGGAGACGCCGGGACCGAAGACGACATTGGGTTCGACGACGACGTCCGGCGACAGCGCCGTGTCATGGGAAAAGAAGACAGTCTCGGGCGCCACCAGCGTTACGCCGGCGGCCATCGCGGCCACGCGACGCCGCGCCTGGAATACGGCCTCGCAGTCGGCGAGCTGGGCGCGATCGTTGATGCCCATGACCTCGTCGGCGTCGGCTTTGGCCGCCAGGATCGAGAGGTCCCGCCCCCGCGCGATCTCCACGGCGTCGGTGAGGTAATATTCGTGCTTGGCGTTGTCGCAGCCGATTTCGTCGAGAAGCGCGGGAAGATGGGTGCCGCGAAAACCCATGATGCCGGAATTGCAGAGCCGGATGCCGCGCTCGGCCGGATCGGCGTCGCGGTCCTCGCGGATGGCGACGAGGGCGCCGTCCTCCACGATCAGCCGGCCATAGCCTGCCGGATCGTCCGGCTCGAAGCCGAGCACCACCAGGTCGGCGCCGGCGGCGAGCTTGTCGCGGACGCTTTTCAGCGTTGCCGGCGCGACCAGGGGTGTGTCGCCATAGAGCACGATGACGTCGTCGGCCGGCGCCTGGAGCGCGGCGCGGGCCGCGAGCACCGCATGGGCCGTTCCCTTGCGCTCGTCCTGGACGAAGACGCCGCACTCCGGCCAGTCGCTACGCGCCGCCTCGGCGACGTTGCGCATGTCCGGCCCGACGACGACGGCAAGGCGATCCGCACCGGCCGCCTTCACCGTGTCGATGACGTGGCCCAGAAGGCCTCGGCCGCCGACCTCGTGCAGCACCTTTGCCCGCGACGACTTCATCCGCGTGCCTTCGCCGGCGGCGAGCACCACGGCCAGAAAGCTCCGATCCGACATCCGATCCCTCCTTCGCGCCGGCATCCCCCTTGCGCCGGTTCTTTGCGCTGCAGCAAGTGGCCAAAATCGGCCGCATCCGTCAAGCCGTCATCCACAGCCGAAATGCGGCCGCAGTTGGGTGTTGCCGCGACTCACTTTACAAATCGAATCGGGTTGGTCCGAAAGCGGCGGTCCGCAACGGTACGTTGGTAACGGCGATCCGTTGGTCGCGGAATCGGACGACAGGGGCGCTGGCAGCAGCGACGAGGGCGTGAAAACCGATACCGGCTCACTCTATGGGGGCTTCTCCGATCAGGAGGATGGTCCTGACGGCTTCACCCTTGCGGGCTGGGGCTTCACGGCCGTGCTTGCCTTCGTGTTCGCCTATGCCGCCTGGCAGTTCGGCGCGCTCAACGGCACCAGCCTTGCCGAGCTGCCGCCGGCCGGCGACGTGGTCATCACCGGCAGCACCAGGTCGACGCAGCCACTCGGCACCTTTTCCGACAACGCTAATGCCGATGCCCCGATCACCGAAGTGACGACCGTCGAGGCCGATGTGCTGCGTCGGGAGATCGCCGAATTGCGCCGCACCGTCATCATGGTCCGGGACATCAACGACCGGCTGCAGGGCCGGGTCGACCGGCTCGAGGCCGAGCTTCGCAAGACGGCCGGCCTGAGGCAGCCGCAAACGTCCCGCGAGATGGCGGCAACGCCTTCGGACGCGGCGGTACCGAAGGCCGAAAAGTCCGGGCTCGACATCGCTGTCCGGCCGTTCGATCCGGTAAAGGAATTGCCGAAGGTCGCCGCCGCGCCGGCGGAAAAACCGGCAGAGAGCGCCAAGGCGCCGCCGGCACAACAGGCCGCGGCGGCAGTCTCGCCGCCTGCGGCCAAACCGGCCGAGACCAAGCCCGTGCGCGTCATCATGCCCGGACCGACGGCGGCAGCGGCGCCGCCGCCACAGCGGGTTGCCGCCGCGCCGACGACGGCGCCCGAGGTCAACGGTCCGGAAAAGGTCGTGGAGATCGACCGACCCGCGGTAGAGGTGGCGCGCGCGCCGGCCGAGGTCGACGACCCCGTGACCACGGGATCGATCCGTGCCCCGGAGCGCGACAAGCTGGTGCCGCGGGCAAAGCCCCGCCTGCAACCGGTCTCGCTGCCGCCCGATCCGGCGCCGGAACCGAGCTCCGAAGCCGCCGACAAGCCGGAAACCTCGCAACTCAGCCAGTCGCGGTTCGGCATCGATCTCGGTGGCTACAAGTCACTCACCGAGCTTCGGATGGGCTGGTCGTCGTTTTCCCAGAACAATCCAGCCCTTGCCGGCGATCTGGAGCCGCTCGCCAGCATGAGCGAGCGCGACGGCACGCTGGAAGCGCGGCTGGTCGTCGGACCCTTCGTCAACGCCAACGACGCGGTCCGGGCCTGTGCCAAGCTGATGTCGAGCGGCAATCTCTGCCAGCCGACCCTGTTCTCCGGCCAGGCGCTGCGCCTGCCCTGAGCCTCAGCTCGTTTCGCAAGAGCCTGCGACATCGAGGACGATGCGCGCGGCCTTGGCGCTTGGCGCCTCGCCGCCCTCAAGCGTCATCTCGCCCTGAAGCCGCAGGAAGGCCGCGACCTGACGCGCCCGCTCCGGCGTCTCCGACAATAGCGGCAGCACCGCCGCGGCCAGCCGTTCGGGCGTTCCCTCAAGGTCGAGGAACTCCGGCACGGCATTTTCCTTCAGGATGAGGTTCGGCAGCACCATGGTGTCGACCTGGACGATCCCGGGGAACAGCCGGCGCAGGCGATTGATCTGGCGGTAGACGGCATCGAGCCGGTAGGCGATGACGGTGGGAACGCCCGCAAGCGCCAGTTCCAGCGACACCGTTCCGGACGTTGCCAGCGCCGCATGGGCGCGCCGGAAAGCGGCGAATTTCTCTGCCTCTCCGGAGACGATCTCCGGTTTGACGGACCAGTCGGCGAGCCGGGCCTCGATCTCGCCGCGAAGATGCGGCACGGCGGGCAGCAGCACTTGCGGCGCACGCGCCGCGCCGGCGGCGATCCGGGAGAGCGTCTCGCCGAAAACGGGCATCATGCGCTCGATCTCGCCGCGGCGGCTTCCCGGCAGGACGAGCAGCACCGGCCGCCCGGCATCCTCAAGGCGCGCGCGCTCGCCTGTCTCCTGCCACAGGTCGTTCCGCTCGATCAGCGGGTGGCCGACATAATCGCAGTCCGGCCCGCCCAGCCGCCGGTGGGCCTCCGGCTCGAAGGGCAGGATGGCGAGCACCCTGTCCACATAGGCGCGCATGGCCTTCGCCCGCCCCGGCCGCCAGGCCCAGACGCTCGGCGAGACGTAGTCGACGACGGGAATGTCCGGCCGCGCGTTTCTGACCTTGCGGGCGACCCTGTGCGTGAAATCGGGGCTGTCGATGAGGACGAGGACGTCCGGATCGGCGGCGAGCACCGCCTCCGCCGTCTCGCGGATCCGCCGCAGGATCAGCGGCAGCCGGCCGATGACGGCGGTGATGCCCATGACGGCGATGTCGTCGAGCCCGAACAGGCTTTTGAAGCCGCGGGCGGCCATCCGCTCGCCGCCGGTGCCGGAAAACTGCAGCGCGTCCTTTCCGCAGCGGGCGATGAGCGCATCCATCAGGGCCGCGCCGAGCTGGTCGCCGGATTCCTCGCCGACAATGATCGCAATCCTGGTGGGGGCGGTCACGCGCCCGGCTCCGCGCTGTCGAGGCGGACGCCGGCAAGAAACAGCTTCGCCTTGTCGGCGGCGGCGATGGTCGCGCCCCGTTCGGCAATCAGCACGCCGCCGGCCTCCACCGCGATGCCGGCAAGGCGCGCGGCGGCGGCAAGCTCCACGGTGCGCGGCCCGACGGTCGGCAGATCCGTGCGCAGCTCCTGGCCCGGCTTGGTGCGCTTGACAAGGACGCCGCGCCGGCCCTTTGCCGGCAGGCGGCCGATCGTCTTCAGTTCGGCGACGCGCTCCAGCATGCGATCGGTGCCTTCGGCGGCTTCCACCGCCGCGACCCGGCCGCCGAGGACGACGACGCCCTGGCCGATATCGAAGGCGCCTAGGGTCGCGACCAGCCGGCTTCCGGCCTCGATATCGGCAAGGGCGGCGGCGTCCGGCCTGCCGCGCGTCAAAGGCCCCTGCGGCGCCAGCAATTGCGGCGCGACGTCCTGGGCTGCGACGATGGTCACCCCCTCATCCTCGAAGATGCGGATCACCCGCTTCAGGACGGTGTCGTCGCCGCCGATGAGCGCGGCAACGATCTTCGGCAGCCGGGCGAGCGCCCCGAGATCCGGCGTCACGGCGCGGAAATCCGGACGCCTGGTGACGCTGCCGATCATCACTATCTGGCGACAGCCGGCCGATTTCAGGATGTCGAAGAAGCGGCCGATCTGGCCCCAGTCGAGCCAGTGGGGCGAGAACGGCTCCATTTCCGGGCCGGCCTCGCCGCGAATAGCGATGACGATGAAGGGACGGCCGCTCGCGGCAACCGCAGCGGCCACCTCGGCCGGCAGCGCGCCGCCGCCGGCGACAATCGCAAGGGGCCCGGCCACGCTCTTTGCCGCGCTCATGGCTGCGCCATCCCCGTCGGCGCGTCGGCCGCCCTAGGCCCCCTGGCTGGTGCGCGGCGTGCACAGCGCCCGGTCGGAGCCGGAGCGGATGAACTCGACGATGGTCTGGACAAGCGGTTCGTCCTCGAAGGTTCGCGCGACGTCCTCGACGCGCTCCAGGAGCGTTCCCTCGTCGGCAAAGAGCAGGCGGTAGGCCTTTCTCAGCGCGTGGATCTGCTCGCGGGAAAAGCCGCACCGCTTCAGGCCGACGATGTTGAGGCCGCCGAGATGGGCGCGGTTGCCGATCACCGAGCCGAAGGGAATGACGTCGTTTTCGACCCCGCTCATGCCGCCGACGAAGGCGTGGGCGCCGACGCGGACCCATTGGTGGACGGCGCAAAGGCCGCCGAGAATGGCGTGGTCCTCGATGGTGACGTGGCCGGCGAGCGTGGCGTTGTTGACGAGAATGACGTCGTTGCCGATGCGGCAGTCATGGGCGACATGGGCGCCGACCATGATCAGGCAGCGCTCGCCGATCTCGGTGACGAGGCCGCCGCCTTCCGTGCCCGGATTCATGGTGACGTGCTCGCGCACGACCGTGTCGGCACCGATCACCAGCCGGCTCTCCTCGCCGCGATATTTGAGGTCCTGCGGCGGTAGGCCGATGCTGGAGAACGGAAACAGCTTGGCGCGCGGTCCGATTTCGGTACGTCCGTCGACGACGACGTGGCTTTCCAGCGTGACGCCCTCGGCAAGCACCACATCGGGGCCGATGACGCAATAGGGTCCGATGCGGACGTCGTCGGCAAGTGTTGCCGCCGCGTCGACGACCGCGGTCGGGTGGATATGGGGCATTCGTTACCTTCTCACTCGTCGACGAGCATGGCGCTGATCTCGGCCTCGGCGACCTTGCCGCCGGCGACTATCGCCTCGACCCTGAATTTCCAGATCGTACCGCGGCTCTTGATCTTGTTGACGTGGTACTCGACCGTGTCGCCCGGCACCACCGGCTTGCGGAACTTGGCCTTGTCGATGGTCATGAAATAGACCAGCTTCGGGCGTGCCGAGCCCTGGCGGGCGTGGACGCAGATGGCACCTGCCGTCTGGGCCATGCCTTCGATCAGCAGGACGCCGGGCATCACCGGCTGACCGGGAAAATGCCCAAGAAAATGTGGCTCGTTTATGGTGACGTTCTTCACGCCGATCGCGGAGTCGTCCTTGTTGATCTCAATGATCCGGTCGACCATCAAAAAAGGGTAGCGGTGCGGCAACAGCTCCATGATCTGGAGGATGTCGACCGCATCTAGCGTTGCCGGTTCTGCCTCAGACATATGCATTCATCCCTTCGAACGGCGCCCCCCGGCGCCTCGGGCGCGATCCGTCCTTTTCAGGGAGCGCCCTATTCCCTCTCTTTTTTGCCCGGCCGTCGCTCCTCGGCGAGTTCGCGCAGGGCCCGGGCCTCGCGCATGTATTCGCGGATCGGCTTGGCCGGCGTTCCGAACCAGCGTTCGCCTGCCGGCACGTCGTTGGCGACATTGCTGCCGCCGGCGATCTGTGCCCCCATGCCGATGCGCAGATGGCCGGCAAGGCCTGCCTTGCCCGCCAGAACCGCATAGTCCTCCAGCACGGTCGATCCGGAGATCCCCGCCATGGCGACGATGACGCAATGGCGGCCGATGACGACGTTATGGGCGATCTGGACCTGATTGTCGATTTTCGTTCCCTCGCCGACGATCGTGTCGCGGTTGGTGCCGCGGTCGATCGTCGAATTGGCGCCGATCTCGACATTGTCCTGGACGATGACGCGGCCGATCTGGGGAACCTTCTTGTGGCCGCCCGCACCCATCGCGAAGCCGAATCCGTCCTGGCCGATCTTGACGCCGGGATGGATGATGACGTCGTTGCCGATGAGCGCGAATTGCAGGACCGCATTGGCGCCGACCGAACAGCCGCGGCCGATGCGCACGCCCGCGCCGATCACCGCATTGGCGCAGATTACCGACCCAACGCCGACCTCCGCGCCCGCTCCGATGACGGCGCCCGGTTCGACGGTGACGTCGTCCTCCAGACGGGCGCTCTCGTGCACCACGGCGCGGTCCGAAATGCCGCGCGTGTCATCAAAAAAGCCTTCCGGCCGCATCGCCCGCGGGTAGAAGCGCCTGGTGACCTCGGCGAACGCCACATAGGGGCGGTCGACGACGACGGCGACGACATTCGTCGGCACCCGGTCGGCGAATTTCGGCGAACACAGGCATGCGGACGCCTTCGTCTCGCCGAGCTGGTCGATGTAGCGGGTGTTTTCGATGAAGGCGAGATCGCCGGGGCCCGCGAGATCGAGCGGCGCAATGCCGGTGATCATGATCTCGCCGCCGCGCGCGATGCGCCCGCCGACCCAGGCCGCAATGTCGCGAAGCGCAACGGGCTCGGGGGGGGTGAGAAACGCAGGTTCGTTCATGGAGTGCGCCGCGAAGGCCGCCTTGCCGGCGCCGGCAGCGAGATGCCGCCGGCGCCGGGAGCGATCAGAATTGGGTGCCGCCGCCGATCCGGAAGACCTGCGTCTCGTCCCACTTGCTCTTGACGATCGGCCAGGCGAAGTCGGCGCGGATCGGACCGAACGGCGAGTGCCAGATGACGCCGAAGCCGGCCGCCCAGCGCAGGTCGCCATTGTCGCCCACCACATTGACGCGGCGGAAGAAGTTGGCGCTGTCGTCGACGTCGACCAGCGTGCCGGCATCGGTGAAGAGCGCGCCTTCAAGCCCGATCTCGCTCGGCACGGCCGGCAGCGGGAACGTCGCTTCGGCCGTTCCTGCGATATAGTAGCGGCCGCCGAGTGCGTCGCGGGTCATGCCGTCACGCGGACCGATGCCCTTGGTGCCGAAACCGCGGATGGTCTCGCCGCCGAGGAAGAAGTGATCCGGCAGCTTCAGGCGGTCGTCGAGGCTTTCGATGTGACCGGCCTTGACCTTCAGCATGCCGACGATGCCGCGGTCCGCCCAGATCTCGCGATAGGCGCGGCCCTCGACGGTGGTGCGGATGAACGCCACGTCGCCGCCGACGCCGGCGAATTCCTGCTGGAACTTGCCATAGTAGCCATCGCGCGGCCGCTTGATGTCGTCGCGGGTGTCATAGATCAGCGAGTAGCCGATGATCGAGGTGAAGGTCTCGCCGATGGCATCCTTGACCGCGAGCGAGGCTTCGTCCGTATCCAGGTTGCGGTCGAACTTCCCGTCGCCATTGCGATCACACGACCGAGGGATCGGATCGCCCCGGTTGTATTTCCGCATGTAGCACCCGTCCTTCAGCTCGTCGGCGACGTCGAAGTCGCGCTGGTAAGCGGAGTAGGTCAGGTTAAGCTGGACTTCCTCGTTGAGGGGCAGGCCGAAGGTCAGGTTGCCGCCGGTCGTCGTCTCCTCATAGGAGCGATAATCGGTCTCCTCGTACTGCCGCCGGTAGAGATCGAAGCCGGCCGACAGGCGGCGGCCCATGAAATAGGGCTCGCGGAAGGAGAACTCGTAGGTGCGGGTGCTCTCGCCGCCGCCGACGGCGGCGCGGACGAACTGGCCGCGGCCGAGGAAGTTGCGCTCGGTGATGGAGACGTCGCCGATGACGCCTTCGGCCGAGGAATAGCCCGCACCGAAGGAGAGTTCACCCGTCGCCTGCTCCTCGACGTTGACGACGATGACCACGCGGTCGGCGGAGCTGCCGCGCTGGGTCGTGATCGCCACGTCCTTGAAGAAGCCGAGATTCTTCAGCCGGCGCTTGGCCTTGTTGATCAGCACGCGGTTGAACGCATCACCCTCGGCGAAGTCGAGCTCGCGCCGGATGACGTAGTCGCGGGTCCGCGTATTGCCGCGGATATCGATGCGCTCGATGTAGACCCGCGGGCCCTCGTCGACGTGATAGGTGATGTTGATGGTGTGGTTTTCGTAGTCGCGCTCGCCGCGCGGATTGACCTCGGCAAAGGCGTAGCCGCGTTCGGACACTTCCAGCACGATGTCTTCGAGGGTCTTGTCGACCTCGCGCGAATCGTAAGTGTCGCCCGGATCGGTGCGCACGGCACTGGCCAGCTCCTCCGGCCCGACGGACGCGAGCGAGCTTTGGACGTTGACTTCGCCGATGGTGTACTGCTCGCCCTCTTCGACGGTGAAGGTGACGAAGAAGGTGTTGCGCTCACGGTCGAGGTCGGCGACCGCGGAAATGATCCGGAAGTCGGCATAGCCGTGCCGCAGATAGTACTCGCGCAGGGCCTCCTGGTCGGACTCAAGCCGGCTCGGGTCGTAGCTGTCTGTGCTGCGGATGAAGCTCAACAGGCCCGATTCGCGCGTCTTGATGACGTCGCGCAGGCGGCTGTCGCTGAATGCGTGGTTGCCGATGAAATTGATGCGGGCAACGCCGGTCTTGTCGCCCTCGTTGATCTCGAAGACCAGATTGACCCGGTTCTGGGCCAGCTTGATGATCTTCGGCTCGACCGTCGCGCGGTAGCGGCCCTTGCGCCGGTACAACTCCAGAAGAAGCTGCGTGTCGGCCTCGACCTTGGCCCGGCTGAGGACCGAGCGCGGCTTCGACTTGACCTGCGTCAACAGCATCTTGTCGTCGTACTTGTCATTGCCCTCGAACGAGACCTTGTAGATCAGCGCGTTCTCGGTGACGGAGACGACGAGCACGGCGCCGCGCTTGTTGATGGCGACGTCGGAGAAGAGACCGGTGGCGTAGAGAGCCCTGAGGGAATCGTCGACGTCCTGGTCGCTGTATGCGCGCCGCGGCTGGACCGTCATGTAGGCGCGGACGGTCTCGTCCTCGACCCGTTCGTTGCCGGTGACATCGATTCGATTGACAACAGCGGCCACGGCACTCGTGACGCTGAACGTCTGTGCAACGCATGCTACTGCCAGCAACAACGCGGCGATGGTCGTCGCCCGCAGAGCAGTTCCTATAACTCGCATCGGGGTTGGTCGCCCTTTTCTGCCGAAGGTTTCGCCGAGACGAATTGGCCTATCATCCCGAGGTTCCTTGACGTTTTACAGGGTTTGAGAGGCCGTGCAAGCCGGCCTTTGGGGGAAAGCACCTAATTTCGGTCACACCGTTGCGCGGCGGTCACGGTTTTGCGGCGCCAAAGAAGCTGAGGGTGGTTATGTCGTTCCATGTGACAAAGATCATGAGGGACAAAACCAGTGCGAATCCAACGCGGTAGCTGAGATCCATGACACGTTCGGAAAGCGGCCGGCCGCGCACCGCCTCAATCGCGTAGAAGGCCAGATGGCCACCGTCCAGCAGCGGAATCGGCACCAGGTTGATGAGGCCGATGCTGATCGACAGCACCGCGATCAGGTTGATGAGCTGCATGACGCCGAGGGACGCCACCTGGCCGGAGATGTGGGCGACACGAATCGGGCCGCCGAGCTGGTCGGCCGGATTGCGGCCGGCGATGACGCCGCCGACATAGTCGACGGTGCGCTCCAGGACGTCCCAGGTCTCTTCGACCGCTGCCGCGAAGGCGGTGTGCGGCAGGTAGGTCTTGACGATGACGTCGGACGGCTTGGTGCTGCGGCCGATGCCGAGAATGCCGAGGCGCTGCTCGTTGCCGAAGCGGTCCTCGATGGTGCGCAGCTCCGGCGTCACCACCAGGTCGCGGCGGGTGCCGTCGCGCTCCACGACGACGTCGAGCGGCAGTCCGGCATTGACGCTGACCATGCGCTGGACGTCGGCGAAGCTCTCGATCGACTGGCCGTCGATCTCCACGATCCGGTCGCCGGGCTCGAAACCGGCTGCCGCCGCGGCGCTCTGCGGCTGCACGGTATCGACGCGGGCCGACACCATCTGCTTGCCGTAAATGCTGAAAAACAGCGTGAAAATGGCGATCGCCAGGACGAAATTCGCAAGCGGTCCGGCGGCAACGACGGCGGCGCGCTGCCACAGCGGCTTGGCCGGGAAGCTGACGGAGCGTTCGCTGGCGTTCATGGCGGCGACGGCATCCCGGTCCGGCGTGCTGGCGGCGCCCTCGTCGCCGTAGAACTTGACGAATCCGCCGAGCGGGATGGCCGAGACCTTCCAGCGGGTGCCGTGCCGATCCACGCGGCCGAACAGCTCCGGGCCGAAGCCGATGGAGAACACCAGCACCCGGATGCCGCACCAGCGGGCGACGAGGAAATGGCCGAGCTCGTGGAAAAACACGACGACGGTCAGGACGATGAGGAACGGCAGGATGGTTCCTACCAGCACCGACCCGGTTCCAGTGATGATTTCCATGTGACGGCCTTCTTAAATCATGCGTCGACGGCAGCACCGCGCCGGGAAAGCGCCAGGCTAACCGAACTTTCCTACAAAATGTTACCTGCCGGGCGTCGTCAACCGCTGCGTGCCCGGTATCGCTCGACTGCGGTTGTCGTTGGCGCCCTCGTTACGCCCATCATGCGGCCATGATGTGGCGGGTCAGGGCGCGGGTTTCCGAATCGAGCTCCAGGGCGGCCTCGAGCGAGCCGGGCTCCTTCAGGAGACCGCGCTTTTCGGCGGCATCCAGCGCCGCCTCGACGGTGCCGGCGATGTCGAGAAAACCGATCCGCTCGGCGAGAAAGGCGTGGACGGCGATCTCGTTGGCGGCGTTGAGAACCGTCGGTGCCCCCTCGCCCCGCTTCAGCGCGGCAAGCGCCAGGGCAAATGCCGGGAAGCGGTCGAAGTCGGGCTTTTCGAAGGTGAGTGTCGCCAGCGCCGCCAGGTCGAGCCGGGCGCTCGGCGCGGTGCCGCGCTCCGGCCAGGACAGGCAATGGGCGATCGGCGTGCGCATGTCCGGCGCGCCCAACTGCGCGAGCAGCGAGCCGTCCTCGTACTGGACGAGGCCGTGGATCGCCGATTGCGGGTGGATCAGGGCCTCGAACTGATGCGCTTCGAGCGGGAACAGATGGAAGGCCTCGATGATCTCCAGGCCCTTGTTCATCAGGGTCGCCGAATCGATGGTGATCTTGGCGCCCATCGACCAGTTGGGGTGCTTGAGGGCCTGGCTGGGCTTTGCCTGTTCCATCTCCGCGCGGGTCCAGGTGCGGAACGGGCCGCCCGACGCGGTCAGAATCACCTTTTCGATGCGGCCGACATTTTCCCGGTCGAAGACCTGGAAGACGGCGTTGTGCTCGGAATCCACCGGCAGCACCCGGGCGCCGGCGCGCGCCACCTCGGCCATGAAGAGGGATCCGGCACAGACGAGGCATTCCTTGTTTGCAAGGCCGATGCGCCCGCCGCCCTGGACGGCGCGCAGGGCCGGCTCAAGGCCGGCGGCCCCGGTGATGCCGGCCATCACCATGTCGGCCGGCATGGTCGCCGCTTCGATCAGGGCGGCACGGCCGCTAGCTGCCTCGATGCCGGTGCCGGCAAGGGCGTCGGCGAGCGTTGCATAATGCGCATCGTCGGCAATGACGGCGCGCTCGGGCCGGAATTTCAGCGCGATCTCGATCAGCTTGTCGACGCTCGACTGGGCGGTGACGGCAACCAGCCGGTAGCGGTCCGGCGCGCGGTCCACGAGATCGAGGGTGCTGGTGCCGATCGACCCGGTGGCGCCGAAGACGGAAAGGCTCATCTGCCCGGCAGCGCTGGGTCGGGCGTCGGGCGCTTCGGCGATCGTAAGGTCCGGTTGGGGTCTCGACATCACATCTACCATAACAGCAATCCGGCGGCCGGGTGGAACAGTCCGCCGCGGAGCCAGCCGATCAATGCGCCCAGAATGGCAGCGGCAATGAGGGCGTCAACGCGGTCCATCAGCCCACCATGGCCCGGGATCAGCGATCCGGAATCCTTGCGGCCGACCCGGCGCTTGATCGCCGATTCGAAGAGATCGCCGAGCTGGCCGGCGACGGAAAGGAGCGCGGCGGTGGCGGCAACGCCGATGCCGGCCGGAAGGCCTGCGGCAATGACGACACCCATGCCGGCGGCAACGCCGATGACGAGGCCGCCGATGGCGCCGGACCAGGTCTTGTTCGGCGAGACCTTCGGCCAGAGCTTCGGCCCGCCGAGCCCGCGGCCGGTGAAATAGGCGGCGATGTCGCTCGCCCAGACGACCGCGAACAGGAACAGGACGGCGGCAAGGCCGAGCGGCCCGGCGCGCAGCGAGATCAGCGCGACGCCGCCGAGGCCGGCGTATAGGAGGCCGGTGGCGAGCCCGAAGGACGAGCGCACGAGCCTGACCAGCATGAACAGGATTCCGGTCGCGACCGCGATGAGAGCCAGCCCAGGCACCGGCCCGAGAACCGCCGTTGCGGCAACGGCGGCGACCGTCGCGGCGCCGACGATGCCGACGCCGACCTTGGAGGCGCCGCGGATCGTGATCGAGGCCCATTCCAGAAAGACGATGGCCGTGCCGAGAACGACGAGGCCGGCATAGAAGAGACCGCCGAACCAGGTCGCGGCAACGGCGAGCGGCAGCAGCACCACCGCAGAGGCGATGCGCAGCAGCAATTCGTGCTTTTTCGGCTGAACGGGCGCCGCCGGCCGCACCGGCCGGCGAACCCTGGGCCGTAGCGGCTCGGCGCCGCTCATCTCGGCCTCGCGCGCGCCTCGACACCCCCGAAACGCCGGTCGCGGGCGTTGAATTCGGCAAGGGCCGCCCCGAAGGCGGTTTCATCGAAATCCGGCCAGTAGGTCGGAATGAAAACGAATTCCGAATAGGCGGCCTGCCAGAGCAGGAAATTGGAAAGGCGCTGCTCGCCACTGGTGCGGATGATGAGGTCCGGATCGGGCACGTCGCGGGTGTCGAGGGCGGCCGTCAGCGCCGTCTGGTCGATGGCGTCCGGACTCATCTCGCCGGCTGCGACGGCCGCGGCGATGCGCTGCACGGCGCGCACGATCTCGTCGCGGGCGCCATAGTTGAAAGCGATGACCAGCGTCATGCCGGTATTGCTGCGGGTCGTCGTCTCGGCGTCGTGAAGAAGCCGGCGCAGGTCGGGATTGAGCCGGTCGCGGGTGCCGATGATGCGCACCCGGACATTCTTGCGGTTGAGGTCGGCGAGATCGGAGCGGATGAACAGCCTCAGGAGCAGCATCAGCTCGGCGATCTCTGCCGGTGGCCGCGACCAGTTCTCGGACGAAAAGCTGAACAGGGTGAGATAGTCGATGCCGCGCTCGCGGGCATAGCGCACCGTCTTGCGCACCGCTTCCACCCCGCGCCTATGCCCCTCCGCGCGCGGCAGGCCGCGGGCGCTTGCCCAGCGACCGTTGCCGTCCATGATGATCGCCACATGCGACGGTGCCAGATCGTCGCCGGGCAACTCCAGCGGAAGAGTAGAGGCTTCGAGGCGCACGGTCATTGCGTCTACCACCAAAGGTCCGCGGCGACCGCCTCAGACCTGCTTGATTTCTTCTTCCTTATGGGCGAGCAATTCATCAATGCTTTCAATATATGTGTCCGTCAGGGCCTGAATTTCTTCGCCTTGGGCGTGATGCTCGTCCTTGCTCATAACGCCTTCTTTTTCGAGCTTTTTCAAGGTCTCCATGCCGTCGCGGCGGACATGACGCACTGCAACGCGGGCCTGCTCGGCATACTTGTGGGCGATTTTGGCCAATTCCAACCGGCGTTCCTCATTCAACTCCGGGATCGGAAGGCGCAGCAATTGCCCGTCCATGACCGGGTTGAGGCCGAGGCTTGATTCGCGGATCGCCTTGTCGACGGCATGGACCATCGACTTGTCCCAGACCTGGACGGAAATCATGCGCGACTCGGGAACACTGACCGTGGCCACCTGGTTGATCGGCATCTGCTGGCCGTAGGCCTCCACGGTGATCGGCTCAAGCAGCGCCGCCGAAGCGCGCCCGGTGCGCAGGCCCGACAGCTCCGTCTTCAGTACCGAGACCGCGCCGTCCATGCGCCGACCGAGGTCGTCGAAATCGACTGATTGATGTTCCATGATTTCCTCGCAAACATATGCTTTTGGCGTCGGCCGGACGCAGAGAGAAGCAGGCCAGTGGTGGTCAGTCGCCGACGACGGTCGCCCGGCCGCTGCCACACAAGACGTCAACAATCGCACCGGCCTGGTGAATCGAGAACACGATTATCGGAATCGAATTGTCGCGGGCAAGAGCAAAGGCGGCCATATCCATCACCGCGAGGCCTTTTTCGATCGCCTCGCGGTGGCCGAGGCGCTCGTAGCGGACGGCGGAGGGATCGGTCTTGGGGTCGGCGGAATAGACGCCGTCGACCTGGGTGCCCTTCAGGATGGCGTCGCAGCCCATCTCGGCGGCGCGCAGCGCGGCGCCGGAATCGGTGGTGAAGAACGGATTGCCGGTACCGCCGGCAAACAGCACCACCCTGCCCTCGTCCATCGCGGCCGTCGCCGCGCGCTGGGAAAACGGCTCGCAGATGTTCGGCATCGGCACCGCAGAGAGCACGGTTGCCGGCACCCCGCGCTTGGCGAGTGCGCCGTGGACGGCGATGCAGTTGATGACCGTCGCCAGCATGCCCATGTGATCGCCGGCGACGCGGTTGCCGCCCTCGGCCGCCACCGTCATGCCGCGCACGATGTTGCCGCCGCCGATGACGAGGCCGACCTTGACCCCGAGGTCGACCGCCTCGGCGATCTCGCCGGCGATGCGGTCAACGAAGGCGCCATCGATGCCGTAGCCTTTGTCGCCCATCAGGGCCTCGCCGGACAGCTTCAGGATGACCTTGCCGTAGCGGGCGGTTTCCGTCATCGGACGTTCCTTATCCGGGTCGGGTTATCGGTGCGCAACGCAGATACAAAAACGGCGCCGGATTTTTCGTCCGGCGCCGTTTGCCAAATCAGTTGCCGCCGGCCATCGCCTGGACTTCGGCGGCGAAGTCGTCGTCCTTCTTGTCGACGCCCTCGCCGACCTCGAAGCGGACGAACCCGGCGACCTTGATCGGCGCGCCGATCTCCTTCGATGCGGCCTCGACGGCCTTTTCGACGGTGTTGTCCGGATCGACGACGAAGGGCTGCTTCAGGAGCGCCACTTCCTCGAAGAACTTGCGCATGCGGCCTTCCACCATCTTCTCGATGATGTTCTCCGGCTTGCCGGATTCGCGCGCCTGCTCCGAATAGACCGCGCGCTCGCGGGCGGCGACGTCGGCATCGACCTCATCGGGCGTCACGGCGAGCGGATTGGAGGCGGCAACGTGCATGGCGATCTGGCGGCCGAGCGCGTTGACGGCCTCGGCATCGCCGGTCGATTCCATGGCGACGATGACGCCGATCTTGCCAAGACCCGGCGCGATCGCGTTGTGCACATAGGACGAGATGACGCCGGCATCGACGGCAAGGCCGGCGGCGCGGCGGAACGTCATGTTCTCGCCGATGGTGGCGATCTGCTCGCGCAGCTCGTCGTCGACGCTGTGCGACTTGCCGGGATAGGTCGCAGCGGCCGTCGCGTCGCGGTCGCCGCCGACGGTCAGCGCGGTCTCGGCGATGTCGCGCACCAGCTTCTGGAAGCCGTCGTTGCGGGCGACGAAGTCGGTCTCGGAGTTGATCTCCACGATGGCCGACTTGGCGCCGTCCGTTGCCACGCCCACGAGGCCCTCGGAGGCGACGCGGCCGGCCTTCTTGGCGGCTTTGGCAAGCCCCTTGGTGCGCAGCCAGTCGATGGCGGCTTCCATGTCGCCGTCGTTCTCCATCAGGGCCTTCTTGCAGTCCATCATGCCTGCGCCGGTCTTCTCGCGCAGTTCCTTGACTTGGGTGGCTGAAATGCTCATCGGATCGCCTCGTTGTCGGTTTGTCTCAGCGAAGGGGTGTCAAAGGCGCGCACCGCCGGCGGACACAATCCATCGACGGTGCGACACATTTATGATCTCCGGCCGTCTGCCGGCCGGCGGCGTGGTGTTACGCGTCCGCGCCTGCGAGGGTGGCGGCCTGGGAGACCCATTCCTCGCGCTCGATGCGGCCCTTGAAGGCCAGCGCCTCGTCGATGCGCGCGATGTCTTCCGCGGAAAGGCCGGCCACCTGCGCGAACTTGGCGATACCGAGCTTGTTGAGCTTGGTCTCGATCACCGGGCCGATGCCGTTGATCTTCTTCAGATCGTCCGGCTCGCCTTCCGGCGCCTCAAAGAGCGCGACGAGCTCTTCCTCGCCCGCATCTTCGGAAGCAGCTTCGGCGGCAGGCTCTGCGGCCGGCGCCTCGGCGGCAACCTCCTCGGCGGTGGGAGCCTCAGCGGCGACTTCCTCGGTTGCCGGGGCCTCGGTCGCGACGTCGGCGAGCGCCGGCTCCTCGGTGAAGATCTCCTCGGCCTCGCCGATGTCGACACCCATGGAGCCCTGGGCCCGGCCGATGCCGTCGATGGCGGCGCGGGCGATCAGGTCGCAGTAAAGGTCGATGGCGCGGGCGGCGTCGTCATTGCCCGGGATCGGGAAGTCGATGCCGGCCGGATCGCAGTTGGTGTCGAGGATGGCGGCGACCGGGATGTTCAGCCGGCGCGCTTCCTGGATGGCGATCGATTCGCGGTTGGTGTCGATCACGAACAGAAGGTTCGGGATACCGCCCATGTCCTTGATGCCGCCGAGGTTGCGCTCAAGCTTCTCTCGCTCGCGCGACAGGAACAGGCGCTCCTTCTTGGTCAGCGCCTGGGCGGAGCCACCGTCCAGCATCTCCTCCAGCTTGCGCAGGCGCTGGATCGAGTTGGAAATGGTCTTCCAGTTGGTCAGCATGCCGCCGAGCCAGCGGGCGTTGACGAAATACTGGGCCGAGCGCCGCGCCGCATCGGCGACCGAATTCTGGGCCTGGCGCTTGGTGCCGACGAACAGCACGCGCCCGCCGCCGGAGACGGTGTCGGACACGACCTTCAGCGCCTGATGCAGCAGCGGCACCGTCTGGGCGAGGTCGATGATGTGGACGTTGTTGCGAAGACCGAAGATGAAGGGATCCATCTTCGGGTTCCAGCGGTGACGTTGATGTCCGAAGTGCACGCCTGCTTCCAGGAGCTGGCGCATGGTAAAATCAGGCAGAGCCATGGCTCGCGTTTCTCCGTTTTTCCGGTTCAGCCTCCGCGAGAGCACGGCCTCATGGCCGTCGATACACCGGATGGACCCGTCCCTGTGTGGGGACGCGCCCTGCCCTCGCGTGTGGAATGGGCGCCTTATAAGGCGGGATTCCGCCCGTTGCAAGCGGCTTCGGGCCTGAAAATCCGCGAAACCGCCGCGCCGGTGGCGGGCGTTACGGCGGCGCCTACTGCATTTCCACCTGAATGACGCCGGAAATCGTCTTCAGGGCGCCGGCGATCTGCGGCGAGACGTTGTAGCTGCCGGGAAGCCGGATCTCGACCTCGCGCATGCCGCCGTCGAGCAAGAGGACGACGCTGACGTCGCCGCCGCCGCCGCGTTTGTCGAGCCGGCGCGACAGGTTTTCCGCCAGCTTTCCGTCGCGCACATAGACGCGCATTTCCTTGTTCGCCTTGACCGCCACGTCGTCGAGCGGGCGGATCGTCTGGACGCGGACGCCGACGCTGTCCTCTTCCAGCCGCGTCAGCACGTCCAGCACCACGGAGGTGCCCGGCTCCAGCAGGTCGCGGTATTCGTTGAGCATGTCGGAGAACAGCATCGCCTCGAACTGGCCGGTCGGATCGGAGAGCTGGATGATGCCGATGCGGTTGCCGTTGCGCGAGCGGCGCTCCTGGCGCGAGGTGATGGTGCCGACGAGGCGGCCGCCCGGCGCGCCGCCCTTTGCCGCCTCCACGAACTCGGCCCAGAACTGGATGTTCAGCTTCTTCAGGACGGAGCGGTATTCGTCGAGTGGGTGGGCGGAGAGATAAAAACCGATGGCGTCGAACTCGCGCTGGAGCTGCTCGGCCGGCAGCCAGGCATCGACCGGATCGAGACGGACGCTCGGGGCATCGAAGCCGGAAAAGAGCTGGCTCTGGCCGGCGCCCTCGTCGGCGCTGGTGCGGGCCGCCTCGCCGAGGATGCGGTCGAGCCCGTTCATCAGCCGGGCCCGGTTCGGCTCCATGTCGCTTAGCGCGCCGGCGGCAACGAGGCTTTCCAGGCACCTCTTGTTGACGTAGCGCGGGCTGATGCGGCCGGCGAAATCGGTAAGATCCTTGAACGGCTTGTCGCCGCGCGTCTCGACGATGTGTTCGACGACCTGGCGGCCGACGCCCTTCAGCGCGGCA
Source organism: Rhodobium orientis (assembly GCF_003258835.1). GTDB lineage: Bacteria > Pseudomonadota > Alphaproteobacteria > Rhizobiales > Rhodobiaceae > Rhodobium > Rhodobium orientis. The sequence goes on from NZ_NPEV01000008.1 coordinate 87,830, forward strand.
AGCGTATAGACGATCGATCCGTCGGCGACGTCGAACTCGGTCGCGGTGCGGTTGACCGAGGGCGGCACGACCGGAATGCCGAGGCGTTCCGCCTCGCGCTTGAACTCGTGCAGCTTGTCGGTGTTGCCCATGTCCAGCGTCATGGAGGCGGCCAGGAACTCCACCGGATAGTTGGCCTTCAGATAGGCGGTCTGGTAGGCGACCAGCGCATAGGCCGCGGCGTGCGACTTGTTGAAGCCGTAATTGGCGAACTTGGCGAGAAGATCGAAGATCTGGTTGGCCTTGGCGTTGCCGATGCCGTTGTCGATCGCGCCGCCCACGAAGCGCTCGCGCTGGGCGTCCATCTCCGCCTGGATCTTCTTGCCCATGGCGCGGCGCAGAAGGTCGGCTTCGCCCAGCGAATAGCCCGACATCACCTGGGCGATCTGCATCACCTGTTCCTGGTAGATGATGACGCCGAAGGTCTCCTTCAGGATCGGCTCCAGCAGCGGATGCAGGTAGTCCGGCTCCTCCTCGCCGTGCTTTCGGGCGTTGTAGATCGGGATGTTGTCCATCGGGCCCGGCCGGTAGAGGGCAACGAGGGCGACGATGTCCTCGAAGCGGTCGGCGCGCATGCCGGCGAGCGCCCGGCGCATGCCCTGGCTTTCCACCTGGAACACGCCGACCGTCTCGCCGCGGCCGAGCATCTCGTAGGTGGTTGCATCGTCGAGCGGCAGGGTCGACAGGTCGATGTCGATACCGCGACGGGCAATGAGGCGGACCGCCGTCTGCAGGACCGTCAGCGTCTTCAGGCCGAGGAAGTCGAATTTCACCAGCCCCGCCTGTTCCACCCACTTCATGTTGAACTGGGTGACCGGCATGTCGGAACGCGGATCGCGGTAGAGCGGGACCAGCTCGTCGAGCGGCCGGTCGCCGATGACGATGCCGGCGGCGTGGGTCGAGGCGTGGCGGTAGAGGCCTTCCAGCCGGGTTGCGATCGAGAACAGCTTTTCGACGATCGGCTCGGCCTTGGCCTCTTCCTGCAGGCGCGGCTCTTCGGCGATGGCCTTGTGCAGCGGCGTCGGGTTGGCCGGATTGTTCGGCACCAGCTTGGCCAGCTTGTCGACCTGGCCGTAGGGCATCTGCAGGACGCGGCCGACGTCGCGCATCACGGCGCGGGCCTGCAGGGTTCCGAAGGTGATGATCTGGGCGACCTGGTCGCGGCCGTATTTCTCCTGGACGTAGCGGATGACCTCGTCGCGCCGGTCCTGGCAGAAGTCGATGTCGAAGTCCGGCATCGACACGCGTTCAGGATTGAGGAAGCGCTCGAACAGGAGCCCGAAGCGCAGCGGGTCGAGGTCGGTGATGGTCAGCGCATAGGCGACCAGCGAGCCGGCGCCCGAACCGCGGCCCGGGCCGACCGGGATGCCTTCGCCCTTGGCCCATTTGATGAAGTCGGAGACGATCAGGAAGTAGCCGGCATATTGCATGCGGCTGATGGTGCCGAGTTCGTGTTCCAGGCGCGCCTCGTAGGCGTCGCGTTCGACGCCCGGCGCAAGGCCGTGCACCTCCAGCCGGTGCTCCAGGCCGCGGATCGCCTGGGCGCGCAGCTCCTCGGCCTCGGCGGCAGCGGCTTCCCCCGGATCGGCGCCCTCCGCATCGGCGGTGAAACGCGGCAGGATCGGCTTGTGGGTATGCGGGCGGAAATGGCAGCGCCGGGCGATCTCGACGGTGTTTTGAACCGCCTCCGGCAGGTCGGCAAAGAGCTCGACCATTTCCGCGCGGGTCTTGAAATAGTGGTCGGGGGTCAGCCGGCGCCGGTCCTCCTCGATGACGACCCGGCTTTCGGCAATGCAGATCAGCGCGTCATGGGCCTCGAAATCGTCGCGGGCGGGAAAGAACGGCTCGTTGGTGGCAACGAGCGGCAGGCCCTTCCTGTAGGCAAGCTCCACCAGCGGGCCTTCGGTGCGGGCCTCGCGCGGGTCTTCGTGGCGCTGCAGTTCCACATAGAGGCGGTTGCCGAAGGCGGCGGCAAGCCGGTCGAGGCGGGCCTCGGCCTGGACCGGACTATCTGCCAGAAGCGCCTGGTTGACCGGGCCGCCGGTGCCGCCGGTCAAAACGATCAGGCCGTCGCTTGCAGCGGCGAGCCGGTCCATGGTCACGTGCGGCTTCATGGTATTGTCGGTGTCGAGGAACGAGTGGCTGACGAGGCGCACGAGATTGCCGTAGCCGGCCTCGTCGGCGGCGATGAGCACAAGGCTCGGGAGCTCCCGGCCCTTGTGCTGGCCGCCGTTGTGGGGCCGCCGCTCGTCGGCGGTGGCATCCTCGAAATCGACGGCGAGCTGGCAACCGACGATCGGCTGGATACCGGCGCCGGCAGCCTTTTCGGAAAATTCCAGCGCGCCGAAGAGGTTGCCGGTGTCGGCGATGCCGAGCGCAGGCTGCCGGTCACCAAGCGCCAGGTCCAGCAGCCGCTTGAGCGGCAGCGCCCCTTCCAGCAGCGAGTAGCCGGAATGCACCCGCAAATGTAAGAAGCCGACCGCGTCCATCGTCCCCATCCGCATGGCGGCGACTCACGCCGCCCGTCGGGGCGAGTTTGAAAAGAACGGGTGGCGGAGTCGACCCTTAAGGGGCCTGCGGCGACTGTCCCGCCGTCCTCGTCCACAGCCGATCCCTTTTCGCGGGGAACCGTCGGCATGGCCTGCCGGTCGGCCGCCCCCTCGCGGGGAAGCGCCGCCGGCGCGCCGGCGGGCGGCGTCAGCCGACCTGGGCGAGGATGTTGATCCAGAGCGTCAGCGAGGAAGCAAAGAGGGCAAGGGCAACGAGGGCGGCAACGTCGCGGGCAAGGGCTTGCATCGGTCAATCTCCTTGTACACCATTTGTTCTTCCGGACTATGTTCGTTTTTTGTTCTCCTGTCAAGTTCTCCCCGCCCGGGATCTTGCAGGCGTTTGAAATGTCAGGATGCCGCCTGCAAATGCGCCCGCGACCGGGGCCGAAGACGAAGCGTCCGCCAGCCTCCGAAGCAGGTGCGGATGCGGACCGGGGCCCCGCAAGACGGATCACATTTCATTGAGCGGTGCGAAAATCCGCGGATTTGCGGGATTTTGACAGCGCGGCTCGTTTTGTATTTTAACACTTTATTCGGCTGCTCACGGCTAGAAACCGTTCAGTCTAACAAGGTATGGACAACCCTTGATGCATCCTCTCGCCAATTTCTCGGAAGTATTGAAACGTTTTCTACGAAAGCGGTCTTCCGTCGATTTTCGCGCATTGGTCGAGTCGAGCATGGATATTGTTATCCAGGTTGACCGCAAACACCGCTTCATTTACGTCTCGCCCTCGGTTACTGAAGTTCTCGGGTGGACGCCGGAAGAAATGCTGGATCATCCGGAACGCATGGCCGTGAAAGAGGAGATGTTCTGTCTGGTGGAGCGCGGCGAAAAGATCCTCCAGGGCGAGATCGTCAGCTCCCGCAAGACGTTCCGGACCGTTGCCAAGGACGGCACGCTGAAATGGCTGGACGGGTGCGCCCATGTCCTCAAGGATGCCGTCGGCGGGAGGGAGCCGAACATCGTCGTGACGCTGCGCGACGTCACCAGCGAGAAGCTGGAAGAGCAGGAAGTCCGCCAGCTCGCCGCCACCGACGTCCTGACGGGCCTCGCCAACCGGCGGTCCTTCGATGAGGCGCTGGAACGCGCCTGGCACAGCTCGCTGCGCTCAAGCAGCCAGTTGTCGCTGCTGCTTCTCGACCTCGACCGCTTCAAGGGCCTCAACGACCGCTACGGCCACCAGGTCGGCGACGACTGTCTGCGGACGGTGTCCGCGACGCTCATGAAGGCCGGGGCACGGCGGCGGCGCGACCTTGCGGCGCGCTATGGCGGCGAGGAACTCGTCGTCATCCTGCCCGACACCGGCTCTGCCGATGCCACGGCGGTTGCCGAGCATGTCCGCAAGGCGATAGAGGATCTCGGCCTGCCGAACGAGGACAATACGGCGGGCAACGGACTGGTGACCGCCAGCATCGGCGTTGCCACGGCGCTTGCCCGCAGCGGCGGCACGATGGGCACGCCCGGAGGCCTGTTGATGGCCGCCGACAATGCGCTCTACAAGGCCAAGGCGGACGGCCGGAACCGGGTCGTCAGCACCATGCTGCTGGCGCCGGCTGAGGCGGCGACCGGCTAGGCCGGCGGCCCGAGCCCGATCAGATCTCCACCACCCTTCCCTCCTGCAGCGTGATGCGCCGGTCCATGCGGCGGGCAAGCTCCAGGTTATGGGTAGCGATCAGCGCGGCAAGGCCGGTGGCGCGCACGAGGGCTGCCAGCGCGTCGAAGACATGGGCCGAGGTGCGCGGGTCGAGGTTGCCGGTCGGCTCGTCGGCCAGCACCAGCCGCGGCGCGTTGACGACGGCGCGGGCGATCGCCACGCGCTGGCGCTCGCCGCCGGACAGCTCGGCCGGGCGATGGTCGCCGCGATCCTTCAGCCGCATATAAGCGAGAAGCTGCTCGGCGCGCACGGCCGCTTCCTTGCGCCCGAGGCCGCAGATCATCTGCGGCAGGACGAGATTCTCGACCGCGGTGAACTCCGGCAGCAGGTGGTGGAACTGGTAGACGAAGCCGATGTCGAGGCGGCGGATGCGGGTGCGGTCGGCATCGCGCAAGGAGCCGCAGGCGGTGCCGTTGATATAGACCTCGCCCTCGTCGGGCCGCTCCAGGAGGCCGGCGATGTGCAGAAGCGTCGACTTGCCGGCGCCGGACGGTGCGACCAGCGCGACCAGTTCGCCGGCACCGATCTCAAGGTCGGCACCGGTGAGGACGTCGAGCCGCCCCTCGCCCTCGCGATAGGCGCGCTGAACGCCGGAAAGCTGCAGGGTCGGCGGCCGGTCGGCAGTGGGTGCGGTGTCGGTCATCGCCTACTCGTAGCGAAGCGCTTCGACGGGATCGAGGCGGGCGGCGCGCCAAGCCGGGTAAAGGGTGGCAAGGAAGCAAAGCACCAGGGCCATGACGACGACCGTGACCGTCTCGCCATTGTCCATGTCGGCCGGCATCTCGGCGAGGAAATAAAGCTCCGGCGAGAACAGTTCGGTGCTGGTCAGCCAGGCGGTGAACTGGCGGATCGATTCGATGTTGGCGCAGACGACGACGCCGAGCAGGAACCCGGCGAGCGTGCCGATCGTGCCGATGGCCGCGCCGGTGATGAAGAAGACACGCATGATGGCGCCGCGGGTCGCGCCCATGGTGCGCAGGATGGCGATGTCGCTGCCCTTGTCCTTCACCAGCATGATGAGGCCGGAGATGATGTTGAGCGCGGCGACGAGCACGATCAGCGTCAGGATCAGGAACATCACGTTTCGCTCCACCTCAAGGGCGGAAAAGAAGGTGGTGTTGCGCTGTCGCCAGTCGACGATGAAGGTCGGCCGCCCGGCCGCCTTTTCCACCGTCGGGCGCATCTCGCCGACGTCGTCGGGATGGTCGACGAAGACGTCAATCGCCGTCGCCCGGCCCTCCTGGTTAAAATAGAGCTGGGCCTGCGCGAACGGCATGAAGACGAGGGTGTTGTCGTATTCCGACATGCCGACCTCAAAGACGGCGGCGACCGGATAGGCCTTCACCCGCGGGGTGACGCCGAGCGGTGTGGCGTTGCCGCGCGGGGTGACGATGGTCACCTGGTCGCCGACAGCAACGCCCATGGAGCGGGCGAGCCGGGAGCCGACGGCAATCCCCTTGCCGGTGTCGAAATTCTCCAGCGAGCCGGCGATCACCGTGCCGCCGACCAGCGGCAGGCGTTCCAGGTCGACGTCGCGCACGCCGCGGACCAGCGCGCCGAAGGCGCCGGCCGGCCCGGAGACGAGCGCCTGGCCCTCCACATAGGGCATGGCAAAGACGACGCCGTCGACCATGTCGAGGCGGGCCGTGACGTCGGCATAGTCGGTCAGCGGGCCGTCGATCGGCTGGACCAGGAAATGGCCGTTGACGCCGAGGATCTTGTCGAGGAGCTCGGTCCGGAACCCGTTCATCACCGCCATGACGATGATCAGGGTGGCAACGCCGAGCATGATGCCGAAGAAGGAAAAGCCGGCGATGACGGAGATGAACGCCTCGCGGCGGCGGGCGCGCAGATAGCGCCAGGCGAGCATCCACTCGAACGCCGCAAAGGGGCGGGTCGCACCCGGCGGCGCGCCTGCAGCATCCATGGCGTCGGGTGCGCCTGTCTCCGTCACGATGCGCCCCTTGCCTCCGCGACAAGGCGGTTCATGGCGGCTTCCGGCGTCAGCGAGGCGCGCTCGCCGGTCGCCCGGTTCTTCAGCTCCACCTCGCCCGAAGCCAGCCCCTTCGGTCCGACGACGACCTGCCAGGGCACGCCGATCAGGTCCATGGTGGCGAACTTGGCGCCGGCGCGCTGGTCGGTGTCGTCATAGAGCGCATCGAAGCCGGCGGCGCGCATCTCGCCATAGAGCCGCTCGCACATGGCGTCGGTGGCGGCGTCGCCCTGCTTCAGGTTGACGACGGCGGCATCGAACGGGGCGACCGAGGCCGGCCAGATGATGCCGTTGTCGTCATGGCTCGCCTCGATGATGGCGCCGACGAGGCGCGACACGCCGATGCCGTAGGAGCCCATATGCACCGGCACGTTCTGGCCGTCGGCCGTCGTCACCTTGGCGTTCATGGGATCGGAATATTTGGTGCCGAAATAGAAGATGTGGCCGACCTCGATGCCGCGGGCGGCGATGCGCCTGTCTTCCGGCACGGCCGCGAAAGCCGCCTCGTCGTGCTTTTCGTCGGTGGCGGCATAGAGCGAGGTCCAGGCATCGACGATCGGCGACAGGTCGCTGTCGAAGTCGACGTCCTCGCCGGGCACGGGCATGTCGAGAAGGTCCTTGTGGCAGAAGACGCCGCTCTCGCCGGTCGAGGCAAGGACGATGAACTCGTGGCTCATGTCGCCGCCGATCGGGCCGGAGTCCGCCTTCATCGGGATCGCCTGCATGCCGAGGCGGGCAAAGGTCCTCAGATAGGCCACGAACATACGGTGATAGGCCCGGCGAGCGCTCTCCTTGTCGAGGTCGAAGGAATAGGCGTCCTTCATGAAGAATTCGCGGCCGCGCATGACGCCGAAGCGTGGGCGCACCTCGTCGCGGAACTTCCACTGAATGTGGTAGAGGTTGAGCGGCAGGTCGCGGAACGAGCGCACATAGGAGCGGAAGATCTCGGTGATCATCTCCTCGTTCGTCGGGCCGTAGAGCATCGAGCGGTCGTGCCGGTCGCTGATGCGCAGCATCTCCTTGCCGTAGTCGTCATAGCGGCCGCTTTCGATCCACAGATCGGCCGGCTGCACCGTCGGCATCAGCATTTCCAGCGCACCGGCGCGGTTCTGCTCCTCGCGGACGATCCCCTCGATCTTGCGCAGCACCTTCAGGCCGAGCGGCAGCCAGGAATAGATGCCCGCGGCTTGCTGACGCATCATGCCGGCGCGCAGCATCAAACGGTGGGAAACGATCTCCGCCTCTTTCGGGGTCTCTTTCAAAATCGGCAGGAAATACCGGGACAATCGCATGGGGGAGCTCGCTTTATCGGGAATCGGGCGTTTCGAAAACGCGTGTGAAGTCAAACCGGATGCGGGTGGAAATTACAAGCCCTTGCACAGAGGCGCGCCGTCGCGCCGGGGTCTCCAATGGCGGAAATTAACCTTTTCCCTAGATCGGTCAGAGCCCTCACAGAAAATATGATCAATTTTGCGGCGACAGGTGCACAAAATGATGACAAACCGATTTCGATGGGTTAGTCTTATAGGATAAATACAAGGGATCGCCGCTCTAAGTGGATGATCCTAACGAGGCATCGCGGTCTGAGTCTTGGGAGGAAGGACTCCCTGGCGCACCTTAGGGTCGCAGCCGCTCAAACGCAGGAGATCCCTGATTTCCTGTAAAAGAGCTATGGGAGTTTAGACGCGTAACTTTGGTAAGCAAGGCTCACAAGGCCTTGCTTATTTTTTTGTTGCCAATGCCTCCCGCAATCGCGCCCTCTCCTGCCACCAAAAAAGTCACTTATCTTTCAACACCGTAGTTATTCGCGCAGCACACCTTACCGCCAGCGCGGGGGCGACACGCCGTGTGTCCGGACGCCTCTTCCCGCAAGGATGGCGCGCGTTTTCAGAACGGCGGTGTGGTCAGGATGTCGAAATTACGATCGGGGGACCATCGCGCGACGCGTCAGCGGCACGGGCCAAAACGTACGCCCGCAGCCGCGACGTGAGCCCTATCGCGGCCCCGGAAGCGGGATGTCGTCGATTCGGAAGCCGGCTGCCCACAGGGCGTAGAGGCCGGCGAAAATGAGTCCCGCAACGACGGTGGTGGCGAGGAATTTGCGGATCAGCATCGGCCGCGCCGGAGCGCTCGGCGCGGAGCCGGGCACGATGTCGTCTTCCTCCGCCTGGGTGCGCACGCCAAAGGGCAGGACGGCGAACAGCACCACCCACCAGATGATGAAATAGATCGCAAGGGCGCTCCAGAACGACATGGTCGATCAGGCTTCTTCCAGCTCGACGAGGGTGCCGCAGAAGTCCTTGGGATGCAGGAACAGCACCCGCTTGCCGTGGGCGCCGATCTTCGGATCGCCGTTGCCGAGGACGCGCGCGCCTTCCGCCTTCAGGTGATCGCGGGCGGCGATGATGTCGTCGACCTCGTAGCACAGGTGATGGATGCCGCCGGTCGGGTTGCGATCGAGGAAGTTCTGGATCGGCGAGCCCTCGCCGAGCGGCTCCAGCAGCTCGATCTTGGTGTTCGGCAGCTCCACGAAGACCGTGGTGACGCCGTGGTCCGGCTGCGGCACCTTGTCCGACACCGTACCGCCGAGGGTGTCGCGATAGACCGCGGTCGCCGCATCGATGTCGGAAACGGCAATCGCCACATGGTTCAGACGTCCGATCATGTCCTTCAACTCCTCATCGTTTCCATCGTTCTAGTGCATCCGCCCCGGTCCGCAAATGCTCCGAATGGTGGAATCGATCTGTGCGTTCAGACGCCATGCAGGCTTTCCGGCGCATTGGCGCCGGCGCATTCAACGCGGATGTTTCCGCGTTGAACACCCAAACTCCGCAAGTCGGGCAAGACCCGACGTGAGGCGGGCTTGCGACGCCTGACCACGTCGTATCCATTGCGGACGCATGTGCCTCACACGATGCTGGCCATGACAACGACATGGGTCTTCTTGCCCCAGCGCTCCAGCACGGCGGCGCGGGCCGCGCGGCGGGCGGCCTCGCCGACCAGGTCGGGATCGCGGCGGCGCGAGCGCGGGATGCTGTGGATGGCGTTCTCCACGGCATCGAAGACGATGGCCCGAAACGGCTCGCCGACGTCGTCGGTGTCCGGCAGGCCGATGACGGCGACGTCGGGATCGGCGATGATGTTGCCCTTGGAATCGAGCAGCAGCGACACGAACACGGCGCCGGCGAAAGACAGCTTGCGCCGCTCGCGGACGCCGCTTTCGTCCGGGTCGACGATGAGGTCGCCGTCCCTGTAAAGGACGCCGACGGGCGCCTCGTCGATGATCTCGGCGGGTCCCGGCGCGAGCCGGACCATCTTACCGTTTTCGGCGAGCATCACCTCCGGAACGCCAAGGATGCGGGCAAGCTCCGCATGGCGCGTGAGGTGCAACGCCTCGCCATGGACCGGCACGGCGACCTCGGGCTTGAGCAACCCGTAGAGCTCGCGCAGCTCGTCCCGGCACGGATGGCCGGAGGTGTGGATCGGCGCCTCGCGGTCGGTGATGATCCTGACGCCCTTGTCGCAGAGCTGGTTGATAACGGTGTTCACCGCGCGTTCGTTGCCGGGGATGGTGCGCGAGGAAAAGATCACCGTATCGCCCTTCGTTAGGTCGATATGCCGGTGGTCGCCGCCGGCGATGCGGGCGAGCGCGGCGCGGCTTTCGCCTTGCGAGCCGGTGCACAGAAGGACGAGGTTCTGGCGCGGCAGGTCCTTGTAGGCTTCCTCTTCCAGGAAGGTCAGGTCGCCGAGATAACCGCATTCGGTGGCGACATCGATCATCCGCCACAGCGAGCGGCCGACGACGACGACGCTGCGCCCGGCCGCGCGGGCCGCCTCGCCGACGGCACGGATGCGGGCGACGTTGGAGGAGAACAGCGTCACCGCGACGCGGCCAGGGGCGGCGGCAACGACCTCCTTCAGGGCCTTTGCGACCTCGGCCTCGCTGCGGCTGCGGCCTTCGCGGAGCGCGTTGGTGGAATCGCAGATGAGGGCGCGGACCCCTTCCCGGCCGATCTCGGCAAGCCGCGGCAGGTCGATCGCCTTGCCGACGCCGGGCTCGGCGTCGATCTTCCAGTCGCCGGAATGGATCACGGTGCCGAGGGGGGTGCGGATGGCGAGCGCGTTCGGCTCGGGGATGGAATGGGAGAGCGCCACATATTCGACCTCGAAGGGGCCGACGGTGACGCGGTCGCCCTGCCCCACCACGGTCACCGGCACCTTCGGCGCGCCCTGCATGCCTTCCGCCTTCGCGGCCAGCAGCCCGGCGGTGAAGCGCGTCGCGAACACCTGCTTTTCAAGTCGCGGCCACAGCTCCAGTACGGCGCCGTAATGGTCCTCATGGGCGTGGGTCAGGACGATGCCGGCAAGGTTCGCCCGCTCTTCCTCGATGAAGCGCGTGTCGGGAAAGATGACGTCGACGCCCGGCAGGCTCTCATGGGCGAAAGTGATGCCGCAATCGACCATCATCCAGGTGCGCGCGTCCGCTGGCCCGTAGCCGTAGAGCGCCATGTTCATGCCGATTTCGCCGACACCGCCGAGCGGGAGGAAGACCAGTTCGTTGTCGTCTGCCATGCGCCTGCCGTCCTCAGCGATCTTCGCCGGACGGCCAGTCGGGGAAGAAGACGTCGCCGGCGGCGATCGTCGACAAGGTTCCGTCTTCCGCTTCCAGGATCAGGTGACCATTGGTGTCGAGATCGCGGAAGATGCCGGTGATCATGTCGTCGCCGAGGCGCACCTTCAGCGGCCCGCCGAGGCCGACGGCGCGCTCCAGCCAGTGGCGGCGGATGTCGGCAAAGCCCTCGCCGCGGGCCCATTCGTCAAGGGCATCGGCCAGGGTGACGTCGAGGGCGGCGAACAGAACCTCCGGATCGGCGACGCCGCCCAGGGCGGAGGTCGAGGCGGTCGGATAGGCCAGACCCTCCGGCGCAGAGACGACGTTGACGCCGATGCCGATGACGGTGGCGGTCGTGTGGTCGTCGACGACCTCGGCTTCCAGCAGCATGCCCGACAGCTTCTTGCCGGCGACGATGGCATCGTTCGGCCATTTGAGGCCGACGGGCTCGCTCAGGGGCCCGGCCGCCTCGATGGCGCGGGCGAGCGCGACGGCGGCGACGAGGCCGAGCTGCGGCAGCGCATGCGGCGGCGCCGGATCGATGAGGAGCAGAGAGGCATAGAGGTTGCCCGGCTCGGACACCCAGCGGCGGCCCTGGCGGCCGCGGCCGACCTCCTGGCGGTCGGCTGTGACCCAGAGCGGTGCGCGCCAGCCCTTGCGGGCCTCGGCGAGCGCGGCCGCGTTGGTCGAATCGACCAGCGCGCGATGGTCGCGCCGGATCCCCGAACTGGTCTCCTTAAGCTGCGGCATCGGGCGTCAGAACAGCGCCCGCGCTGCGGTTTCCGCCACGCCGACCATGGGCCCGGCGAACAGGAAGAAGAAGATGACGAAGACGCCGCTCGCCCCGAGCACCACCTTGAGCTCGCCATACATCGGCTCGAACGCCTCGGACGGCTCGTCGAAATACATGATCTTGACGATGCGCAGGTAGTAGTAGGCGCCGACGACGCTGGCCAGCACGCCGATGACGGCAAGCGCGTAAAGGTTGGCCTCGATGGCGGCGAGGAAGACGTAGAACTTGGCAAAGAAGCCGGCGAGCGGCGGAATGCCGGCGAGCGAGAACAGGATCATGGCGAACAGGAAGGCCATCATCGGCCGGGTGCGGCCGAGGCCGGCAAGCTCGTTGATGTCCTCCACCATGCCCTCGCGCCGGCGCATGGCGAGGATGCAGGCGAACGCGCCGAGCGTCATTGCCAGATAGATCGACACATAGATGATGACGCCCTGGACACCGGCCTTGGATCCGGCGGCCAGGCCGACCAGCGCGTAGCCCATATGGCCGATGGAGGAATAGGCCATCAGCCGCTTGATGTTGCTCTGGCCAATGGCGGCAAAGGCGCCGAGCACCATGGACAGGATCGCGATGAAGGAGACGATCTGCTGCCAGTCGGCGGCGACGGGCTCGAAGGCGGTGAAGACGACGCGCACGAACAGCGCCATGGCGGCGATCTTGGGCGCGGCGGCAAAGAACGCGGTGACCGGCGTCGGCGCGCCTTCATAGACGTCCGGCGTCCACATGTGGAACGGCACCGCCGAGACCTTGAAGGCAAAGCCGACCATCATGAAGACCAGGCCGAAGACGATGCCGAGCGAGCGGCCCTCGCCGGCGATCGCCTGGGCGATGCCGTCGAACGAGGTGTTGCCGGTGAAGCCGTAGACCAGGGACATGCCGTAGAGCATCATGCCGGACGACAGGGCGCCGAGGACGAAATATTTCAGGCCCGCTTCCGTGGCCTTGGTGGAATCCCGGTTGATCGCGGCAACGACGTAGAGCGCCAGGCTCTGCAGTTCCAGGCCGAGATAGACCGAGATCAGGTCGGTCGCGGAGATCATCAGCATCATGCCGAGCGTCGCCAGCACGATGAGGATCGGATACTCGAAGCGCTCGAAACGCTCGGCCCTCGCGTAGCCCACCGACATGACGATGGCGAAGGTCGAGCCGATCAGGGCCAGCAGCTTCATGTAGCGGCCGAAGGCGTCGAGCACGAAGGCGCCGTGGAAGGAGGTGCCGTCGGGCGTGACGACGACGAGCACGAGGCCGGCGACGATGAGGAGCGCCGCGCTGATGCCGGTGACCACGGAGGTGGCGCGCTCGCCGGCGACGGCGCCGATGAGAACGAGGACCAGCGCGCCGATCGCCAGCAGCAGCTCCGGGAGAACCGGTGCCAGATCGGGAAGCATGTAAAGTTCGGTCTGCATTGGGCGTCTCTCGTGCCGGGCCTAAATCAGTTGCCGACGATCAGGGCGGTTTGCTGGGCGGCGGCCGTCGCCGCCTGAACCTTGGTGATGAGCTGGTCGACCGAGGCCGCCGTCACGTCGAGGATCGGCATCGGATAGAAGCCGAACAGGATGGTGAGGACGATCAGCGGGATGAGGATCGCCTTTTCCCGCGTGCTGAGGTCGAGGATCGACTTCAGGCTCTCCTTGTCGAGGGTGCCGAAGACGACCCGGCGATAAAGCCAGAGCGCATAGCAGGCCGACAGGATGACGCCGAAGGTGGCAAGGAACGCGACCCAGGTGTTGACCTTGAAGGCGGCGACCAGGGTCAGGAACTCGCCGACGAAGCCGCTGGTGCCGGGCAGCCCGACATTGGCCAGCGTGAACACCATGAAGGCGACGGCGTACCAGGGCATGCGGTTGACGAGCCCGCCATAGGCGGCGATCTCGCGGGTGTGCATGCGGTCGTAGATGACGCCGACGCACAGGAACAGGGCGCCGGAGACGATGCCGTGGGAGAGCATCTGGAAGATGCCGCCCTGCACGCCCTGGGTCGTCATGGTGAAGATGCCCATGGTGACGAAGCCCATATGGGCGACCGACGAATAGGCGATCAGCTTCTTGATGTCCTCCTGCATCAGCGCCACCAGCGAGGTGTAGATGATGGCGACGACGGAGAGCGCGAAGACGAAGGGCGCGAACATCTCCGAGGCGAGCGGAAACATCGGCAGCGAGAACCGGATGAAGCCGTAGCCGCCCATCTTCAGAAGGATCGCGGCAAGGATCACCGAGCCGGCCGTCGGCGCCTCGACGTGGGCGTCAGGCAGCCAGGTGTGGACCGGCCACATCGGCATCTTGACGGCGAAGGAGGCAAAGAACGCAAGCCACAGCCAGGTCTGCATGCCGGCCGGGAAATCGTGGTCGAGCAGCACCGTGATGTCCGTGGTGCCGGCCTGCCAGTACATGGCCATGATGGCCAGCAGCATCAGCACCGAGCCGAGCAGCGTGTAGAGGAAGAACTTGAAGCTGGCATAGATGCGCCGCTTGCCGCCCCACACGCCGATGATCAGGAACATCGGGATCAGGCCGCCTTCGAAGAAGACGTAGAAGATGACCAGGTCGAGCGCCGTGAAGACGCCGATCATCAGCGTCTCCAGCACCAGGAAGGCGATCATGTATTCCTTGACCCGGTCCTCCACCGACTTCCAGCTCGCCAGGATGCAGAACGGCATCAGGAAGGTGGTGAGAATGACGAACAGCATCGAAATGCCGTCGACGCCGACGTGATAGGACATCGCGCCGCCGAGCCAGTCGCGCTTCTCGACCATCTGGAAGCCCGGATCGGAGGGATCGAAGGAGGCCCAGATCAAGAGCGAGACGAGGAACGTCATCGACGTGGCGAACAGCGCCGCCCGGCGGATGTTCTGCCGGGCGATCGCGTCGTCGTCCTGGACCGTCAGGATCGCCAGCACGCCGATCAGCGGCAGGAAGGTGACAATTGTGAGCAGTGGCCAGTCGCCCATTAGTTTGCCCCTCCGCCGGTGAACATCGCCCAGGTGATCAGCGCGGCGACGCCGATCAGGATCGCGAATGCATAGTGATAGAGATAGCCGGTCTGCAGCCGGACCACCCAGCCGGTGGCCTGCAGCACCCGGGCCGAAACGCCGTCCGGCCCGTAGCCGTCGATGACCCTGCCGTCGCCCTGCTTCCACAGGAAGCGGCCGAGCCATTTGGCCGAGCGCACGAACAGGACGTCGTAGAGCTCGTCGAAGTACCACTTGTTGAGCAGGAACTGGTAGAGCCCGTCATGCTGCTTGGCGAGCTTCTTCGGCGTCTCCGGCGACATGATGTAGAAATAGAAGGCAATAACGAAGCCGGCGACCATCATCACGAAGGGCGCGAACTTCACCCAGAGCGGCACGTTGTGCATTTCGTGGAGGATATGGTTCTCCTCCGAGACGAACAGCGCCGTCTTCCAGAACTCGCCGTAGCCCTCGCCGATGAAGCTGCCGGCAAACAGCACGCCGGCGGCGAGTGCGCCGAGCGCCAGGATCATCAGCGGCACGGTCATCACCCGCGGCGACTCGTGGACGTGGCCCATCACCTCGGCGGAGGCCCGCGGCTTGCCGAAGAAGGTCATGAAGATCAGCCGCCAGGAATAGAACGAGGTGAAGAGCGCGGCGATGACGACCATCCAGAAGGCGTATTCGGCGGCCGCGCCATGGCCGACGAAGGAGGATTCGATGATCGCGTCCTTGGAGAAGAAGCCGGCGGTCAGCGGGAAGCCGGTGAGCGCCAGGGTGCCGATGATCATCATCCAGAAGGTGACCGGGATGTGGTTCCTGAGGCCGCCCATCTTGCGCATGTCCTGCTCGTCGGAGACGGCATGGATGACCGAGCCGGCGGAGAGGAACAGGAGCGCCTTGAAGAAGGCGTGGGTGAACAGGTGGAAGATGCCCGCGCCGTAGGCACCGACGCCGAGGGCGACGAACATGTAGCCGAGCTGCGAGCACGTCGAATAGGCGATCACGCGCTTGATGTCGTTCTGGACGAGGCCGACGGTGGCGGCAAAGAACGCCGTCGTGGCGCCGATGATGACGACGACGGTGAGCGCTGTGTGGGAGAGCTCGAACAGCGGCGACAGGCGCGCCACCATGAAGACGCCGGCGGTGACCATGGTCGCGGCGTGGATCAGCGCCGAGACCGGGGTCGGGCCTTCCATCGCGTCCGGCAGCCAGGTGTGCAGCAGGAACTGGGCCGACTTGCCCATGGCGCCCATGAACAGGAGCAGGCAGATGACGGTGAGCGCGTTCACGTCCCAGGACAGGAACAGGAACGTCGTCTCCTGGAGATCGCCGGCGGCGGCGAAGACCGCATCGAGGCCGATCGAGCCGGTCAGCGCGAACAGCGCGAAGATGCCGAGCGAGAAGCCGAAGTCGCCGACGCGGTTGACGATGAAGGCCTTCATGGCCGCGGCGTTGGCGGACGGCTTGTGGTACCAGAAGCCGATCAGGAGGTAGGAGGCGAGACCGACGCCCTCCCAGCCGAAGAACATCTGCAAAAGGTTGTCGGCGGTCACCAGCATCAGCATGGCGAAGGTGAACAGCGACAGATAGGCGAAGAACCGCGCCCGCGACGGGTCGTGGTGCATGTAGCCGATCGAATAGATGTGGACCAGCGCCGAGATCGTGGTGACGACGACCAGCATGACGACGGTCAGCGTGTCGATCCTCAGCGACCAGTCGATGGAGAGCGCGCCGGACGTGATCCAGGTCGCGATCGGCACCTGCTCGACCGGGCCGTCGCCGTAACCGACGGAAAAGAAGGCGATCCACGACAGAAGGCAGGACACGACGAGAAGGCCGCTGGTGATATATTCCGACGCCTTGTCTCCGATGATGCGGCCGAACAGGCCGGCGATCAGGAAGCCAAGCAGCGGCAGGAAGACGATGGCTGAATACATCTCCGCCTAGCCCTTCATCATGTTGATGTCTTCAACCGCGATGGAGCCGCGGTTGCGGTAGTAAACCACGAGGATGGCAAGTCCGATCGCGGCCTCGGCGGCAGCGACGGTGAGGATCAGGAGCACGAAGATCTGGCCGACCAGATCGCCGAGGAAGGCGGAAAAGGCGACGAAGTTGATGTTGACGGCGAGAAGCACCAGTTCGACCGACATCAGGATGACGATGACGTTCTTGCGGTTCAGGAAGATGCCGAAAACACCGATCGTGAAAAGGATCGCCGCGACCGACAGGTAGTGGGACAGCCCGATTTCCATTGTTGTCTTGCCTCAAACGTTCCTTTTTCGCCCTAGGGCATTTCCAGTGTTTCTTGAACCACTCAACATGCTCTAGGCATTTGTCTTGACGCGTATTCTGGTCCGAAAACCGGCCCCCACTTTTCGGGAATACGCGCTAGATACCCTTGCCGGACTCGACCTTGTGCAGCTTGACGGTCTTGGGATCGCGATAGACTTGGTCGGCGATGTTCTGGCGCCGGACGCCCTCCTTGTGGCGCAGGGTCAGCACGATGGCGCCGACCATGGCGACCAGGAGGATCAGGCCCGCGGTCTGGAAGAAATAGATGTAGCGGGTGTAGAGGAGCTGGCCGATGGCCTCGATGTTGGAGACCTCGCCCGCCGGCGGAATCGGCACCTGGGCGACCGCCGTCAGCTCCGGCGACATGGTCGACCAGGTCAGCACCGCAATCAGCTCGACCAGCAGGATCAGGCCGATCAGCCCGCCGACCGGCAGGTATTGCAGGAAGCCCTGGCGCAGCTCGACGAAATCGACGTCGAGCATCATCACCACGAACAGGAACAGCACCGCGACCGCGCCGACATAGACGACGATCAGGATCATCGCCAGGAACTCGGCGCCGAGCATGATGAACAGGCCCGCGGCACTGAAGAAGGTCAGGATCAGGAACAGCACCGAGTGGACGGGATTACGGGACGAAATCACCATCACGGCGGCGGCCACGCTGATCGCGGCGAACAGGTAAAAGAAGATCGCCTGCAAGAGCATTCCGATTAGATCCCCGTTGCTCCGGTCAGGGACGCCGCAAATGCGCGGCGCCCGCCGGCGTTATCAAATTGAGCGCCTATCTATAGGGCGCGTCATCCCTCAGACTGCGCGAGATTTCGCGCTCCCACCGGTCACCATTGTCGAGCAGTTTCTGCTTGTCGTAGAGCAGTTCTTCGCGCGTCTCGGTGGCAAATTCGAAGTTCGGTCCCTCGACGATGGCATCCACCGGGCAGGCTTCCTGGCAGAAGCCGCAATAGATGCATTTCACCATGTCGATGTCGTAGCGGGTGGTGCGGCGCGATCCGTCATTGCCGCGCGGTCCGGCCTCGATGGTGATGGCCTGGGCGGGGCAGACGGCCTCGCACAGCTTGCAGGCGATGCACCGTTCCTCGCCGTTCGGGTAACGCCGAAGCGCATGCTCGCCGCGGAAACGCGGCGACAGCGGCCCCTTCTCGAAGGGGTAGTTCAGCGTTGCCTTGGGCTTGAAGAAATAACGCATCGCCAGGAAGAACGCCGAAACGAACTCCAGCAGCAGCAGCGACTTCGCGGCACGATCAAGCCTCATCGCACAATCCTTTCCTGGCCGTGATCCATACCACTCAACATAACGGTCAGCCGGCGATGGCAACCCCCGTCCAGTACCCGACGAGAGGAATTCCGACGAAACAGAGAACAAAGATGACGGCGAGGATGCCGTTGAGCCGCTTTTCGGCCCGTCCCGCTTCGTCCTTCGGCATCGCCATCGATTTCTGGACGTGGCGCGCGCGAAGGATGCCGGAGAGCATCCGCCAGTCGAGCCAGCCCACTCCAAGCCCCACCAGGGCGCCGACCAGTCCGGCCAGGGAAAACAGCATGGTTGACGCTCCTCACGATGCCCACCCGGTCAGTTGCAGCACCAGGGCGACGACGAAGACAGCGGCCAGCGACAGCGGCAGGAACACCTTCCAGCCGAGGCGCATAAGCTGATCGTAGCGGTAGCGCGGGACCATCGCCTTGACCATGGCGAACATGAAGAAGACGGCGCAGGCCTTGATCGTGAACCAGATGACGCCGGGCACCCAGGTGAAGGGCGGGATGTCGATGGGCGAGGCCCAGCCGCCGAGGAACATGATCGTCATCAGCGAGCACATCAGCGAGATCGAGACATACTCGCCGAGCATGAACATCATGTAGAGGATCGAGCCGTATTCGACCATGAAGCCGGCGACGAGTTCCGATTCCGCTTCGGCAAGGTCGAAGGGCGGCCGGTTGGTCTCCGCCAGCGCCGAGATGAAGAAGATTGCGAACATCGGCAGCAGCGGCAGCCAGTACCAGTTGAGGAACGACAGCCAGGGCAGGCCGATCATGTTGGCAAGGCCCGATTCCTGCGACTTGACGATCTCCGTCAGGTTCAGCGATCCGGCGCACAGCAGCACCGTGATGATGACGAAGCCGATGGAGACCTCGTAGGAGACCATCTGGGCGGCCGAGCGCAGCGCCGACAGGAACGGATATTTCGAGTTCGACGCCCAGCCGCCCATGATGATGCCGTAGACGCCGAGCGAGGAGAAGGCGAGGATGTAGAGGATGCCGACATTGATGTCGGCGATCACCCAGTTCTCCGCGACCGGGATCACCGCCCAGGCGCCGAGCGCCAGGGTCACCGACACGAGCGGCGCCAAGATGAAGATCGTCTTGTTGGAGGCCGCCGGAATGACCGGCTCCTTAAAGACGAATTTCAGCATGTCGGCAAAGGACTGGAACAGGCCCCAGGGCCCGACGACGTTGGGACCGCGGCGAAGTTGCACCGCTGCCCAGATCTTGCGGTCGGCGTAGAGGATGTAGGCGATGGCGACCAGGAGCACGACGATCAGGATCAGCGTCTGCCAGACGACGCCGATGAAGAACGGCGAAATGCTCACGCCGAGGAGGTAATATAGTCCGTCCCAAAACGTCATCGTCGCTTCCTATTCCGCCGCCTCGGCCTGAAGGCCGTGCGCCAGCGCCGAACATTCCGCCATCACCTTGGAGGCGCGGGCGATCGGATTGGTGAGGTAGAAATCGTCGATCCAGGGCTCGAACGGCGCGCTGTCGAGCGAGCCGCCCGCGCCGGCCAGCGCCTCGACCGCCTTGGGGTCGCTTTCCGCGATCTCGTCGACGAGCGCGAAATGCGGATGGGCGGCAACGAGCGCGGCGCGGAGCGCCACCAGCGTGTCGAAGGGCAGCTTGGCGCCGAGTTCGCCGGACAGTGCGCGCAGGATCGCCCAGTCCTCGCGGGCCTCGCCCGGCGGGAAGGCGGCGCGGAGCCCAAGCTGCACCCGGCCCTCGGTGTTGACGTAGAGGCCCGATTTTTCCGTGTAGGCGGCACCCGGCAGGATGACGTCGGCGCGGTGGGCGCCGGCATCGCCGTGCGAGCCCATATAGACGACGAAGGCATTGCCGAGCGCCTGCATGTCGATCTCGTCGGCGCCCATCAGGAAGAGGACGTCGAGGTCGCCCGTTCCGGCCGCCTCCACCATGCCGGCGGTGCCCAGACCGCCCTCGCCCGGCACGAAGCCGACGTCGAGGCCGCCGACGGTGGCGGCCGCCGAATGGAGGACGTTGAAGCCGTTCCAGTCCTCGCGGATCGCGCCTCTGGCGACGGCGAACTTGGCGGCCAGCGACAGGATCGCGGCGCCGTCCGGCCGGTTGAGGGCGCCCTCGCCGACGATGACCATCGGCCGCTCGGCCTTGCCGTCATAGGATTTGTCGTCGATCAGCGCCTGGATGCTGTCCGGACCGGCGCCGCAATAGGTGACGGGATAGGTCAGGTCCGCCTTGGCGCCGACGAGGCCGACTTCCAGGCCGCCCCGCAGGAAGCGCTTGCGGATGCGCGCATTCAGCACCGGCGCCTCTTTGCGCGGGTTGGTGCCGATCAGCATGATCGCGTCGGCGTCTTCAATGCCGGCGATCGAGGTGTTGAAGAGGTAGCTGGCGCGGCCGCTCGCCGGATGCAGCGGCGAATGGGCCGGCCGGCAGTCCGTGTTGGCAACGCCGAGCCCCGCCATCAGGCTCTTCAGCGCGAAGATCTCTTCCGCGCTCGCCAGTTCGCCGGAGATGGCGCCGATCTTTTTCGCATCCGTGCCCTTCACCTTGGCGGCGATGGCGGCGAACGCCTCCTGCCATGAGGCGGGGGTCAGGCGGCCGTCCTTCTTGACGTAAGGCCGGTCGAGGCGCTGGGTGCGGAGCCCGTCCCAGATGAAGCGGGTCTTGTCGGAGATCCACTCCTCGTTCACCGCCTCGTTGAGACGCGGCAGGATACGCATGACCTCGCGGCCGCGGGTGTCGACCCGGATCGCACAGCCGACGCCGTCCATGACGTCGACCGACTCGGTCTTGACCAGTTCCCACGGCCTTGCGTGGAAGGCATAGGGCCGCGCGGTCAGCGCGCCGACGGGGCACAGGTCGATGACGTTGCCCTGCATCTCGGAGGTCAGAGCGGCTTCCAGATAAGTGGTGATCTCGGCGTCCTCGCCGCGGCCGATGAGGCCGAGTTCGGAGACGCCGGCGATTTCCGTCGTGAAGCGGACGCAGCGCGTGCAGTGGATGCAGCGCGTCATGATCGTCTTGACCAGCGGGCCGATATACTTGTCCTCGACCGCGCGCTTGTTCTCGTGGAACCGCGAGCCGTCGACGCCGAAGGCCATCGCCTGGTCCTGCAGGTCGCACTCGCCGCCCTGGTCGCAGATCGGGCAGTCGAGCGGATGGTTGATGAGCAGGAACTCCATGACGCCGCGGCGCGCCTTCTTGGCGACGTCCGACTTGGTCTTGACCTCGGGCAGCTCGCCGTTCGGGCCGGGCCGGCAGTCGCGCACCAGCCAGGAGCAGGAGGCGACCGGCTTCGGCGCGCCCTTCAGCTCGACCAGGCACATGCGGCAGTTGCCGGCGACCGAGAGGCGCTCGTGGAAGCAGAACCGCGGAATTTCGACGTCCGCGGCCTCACACGCCTGCATCAGCGTGTAGTCCGCCGGGACCTCGATCTCGTTTCCGTCGACGATGATTTTTGGCATGTCTTCTATTCCGCCTTCTATCCCGTCTATTCCGCTGCTTCCATCACCGAGCCCTCACGGGTGGCCCGGGCGGTGTATTCGTCGATGCGCGCCTCGATGACGTGCCGGAAATGCCGTACCAGGCCCTGGACCGGCCAGGCCGCGGCATCGCCGAGGGCGCAGATGGTGTGACCCTCGATCTGGGTCGACACCTCGATCAGCATGTCGATCTCGCGCTTTTCCGCCTCGCCGCGGACCATGCGCTCCATCACCCGCCACATCCAGCCGGTGCCCTCGCGGCACGGCGTGCACTGGCCGCAGCTCTCGTGCTTGTAGAAGTAGGAGAGCCGGGCGATCGCCTTGATGATGTCGGTGGACTTGTCCATGACGATCACCGCGGCGGTGCCGAGGCCGGACTTCACGGCCTTCAGCGAGTCGAAGTCCATGCCGAGGTCATCGCACATATTCGCCGGAACGCAAGGCACCGACGAGCCACCGGGAATGACGGCGAGAAGATTGTCCCAGCCGCCGCGCACGCCGCCGCAGTGCTTTTCGAGAAGCTCGCGCAGCGGAATGCCCATCTCCTCTTCCACCGTGCACGGCCGTTCCACGTGGCCGGAGATGCAGAACAGCTTGGTGCCGGCGTTGCCGGGCTTGCCGAGGCTGGAGAACCAGTCGGCGCCGCGGCGCAGGATCGTCGGCACGGCGGCGATCGATTCCACGTTGTTGACGGTGGTCGGGCAGCCATAGAGGCCGACAGCCGCCGGGAACGGCGGCTTCAGCCGCGGCTGGCCCTTCTTGCCTTCCAGCGATTCCAGGAGTGCCGATTCCTCGCCGCAGATATAGGCGCCGGCGCCGTGGTGGACGACGATGTCGAAATCCCAGCCATGGACGTTGTTCTTGCCGAGCAGCCCGGCGTCATAGGCCTGGTCGATGGCCGCCTGCAGGTTCTGGCGCTCGCGGATGAACTCGCCGCGCACATAGATGAAGGCGGTGTGGGCGTTCATGGCAAAGCCGGCGATCAGGCAGCCCTCGACCAGATGGTGCGGGTCGTGGCGCATGATCTCCCGGTCCTTGCAGGTACCGGGTTCCGATTCGTCGGCGTTGACGACCAGATAGCTCGGCCGGCCGTCGGATTCCTTGGGCATGAACGACCATTTGAGGCCGGTCGGGAAGCCGGCGCCGCCGCGGCCGCGCAGGCCCGAGGCCTTGACCTGGTCGATGATCCAGTCGCGCCCACGCGCGATGATGTCCTTGGTGCCACTCCACTGGCCACGCTTCTTGGCGCCCTCAAGGCCCCAGTCGTGGACACCGTAGATGTTGGTGAAGATGCGGTCCTTGTCCTGCAGCATCGCTTGGCTCCACCCTATTCCTGGCTCGACGGCACGTCGCCGGCATCGACGCGCTTGGAGAATTCGGTCGCACCGCCTTCGGCGAGCGTTCCGGCCTGGCCGACCCAGTCTTCGCGCTCGATGCGGCCGGGAAACGCCAGATAGGTGCCGACCCAGCGGATCTGCGCCTCGTCCCAGGCGGCGATCTGGTCGAAATGGAAGATACCGAGGTCGTTGAGCTTGCCCTCATTGACCTTGCCGATGCCGCGGATCCGCTTCAGGTCGTCGGCCTCCCCGCGCGGGGCATCGAGACCTTCCGGCCGGGTGCCGACGGCGTTGGCCTTGTCTTCGTTGGACGCATCGGCCGGAAGCTTGGCGAGCGCGGCCTCCATATCGGCCGTCTTGCCGTCTTCGGTCTTGCCGTCGGGGCCCTTGCCTTCGGCGGCGGTCTTGCCCGCGGTGCCCTTGCCTTCGGCGGCGGTCTTGCCCGTGCTGCCCTTGCCTTCGGCGGCGGGCGGGGCCGGCGGCGCCGGCTTTTCCTTGTCGGCCTTCTTGGCCTCTTCGGAGGCCTTTGCCTTTTCCGCCTCGGCCGCCTTCTTGGCCCGGGTCTCTTCCCAGCGCGCCGGCGCCGAGCCGTCATAGAGCGCGGGTTCGGTCAGCGTCGTCGCACCGCCCTCGGGGGCTGCGAACTGGCGGTCCACCTGCGGGCCCGGCGTCGGCGTCTCGCCGCGGTCGAAGGCGTCGAGGACTGCCTCGAAGCTTTCCACCGTCAGGTCCTCGTAGGTGTCGGCGCCGACCTGGACCATCGGCGCGTTGACGCAGGCGCCGAGGCACTCGACCTCTTCCCAGGAAAAGGCGCCGTCCGCCGACAGCTCATGGGCCCGTTCGGCGATGCGGGTGCGGCAGACGCGGAGAATGTCCTCCGAGCCGCGCAGCATGCACGGCGTCGTGCCGCAGACCTGGATATGGGCCTTGGAGCCGACCGGGGCGAGCTGGAACTGAGTGTAGAAGGTGGCGACCTCGAGCACCCGGATCACCGGCATTTCGAGCCGCCTGGCGATGGCCTCGATGGCGGCGCGGGTGAGCCAGCCGTCCTGTTCCTGTGCGCGCATCAGCAGCGGGATGACGGCCGACTGCTTGCGGTCTTCCGGGTAGAGCGCGACGCGTTTTTCCGCCCACGCCTCGTTCTCGGGCGTAAACGCAAAACTCTCGGGCTGGTCGTTGTAGAGGCGTCGGACCGACATCGATGTTGTCCCTACTCCGTCGCGAAATGAGTTGTTTTTGATCTTGCTGCTGCGCGGATCACCGGTCGACCTCCCCGAACACCACGTCGATGGAGCCGATGATGGCGGCGATGTCCGCCAGCATGTGGCCGCGGGACAGGAAGTCCATGGCCGCCAGATGGGCAAAGCCCGGCGCGCGGATCTTGCAGCGATAGGGCTTGTTGGTGCCGTCGGAGACCAGATAGACGCCGAACTCGCCCTTCGGCGCCTCGACGGCGGCATAGGCCTCGCCTTCTGGCACCTTCACGCCTTCGGTATAGAGCTTGAAGTGGTGGATCAGCGCTTCCATGGAGCGTTTCATGTCGCCGCGCTTGGGCGGGGCGACCTTGCCGTCCGTCGTCGACACCGGCCCCTTGCCGGCGGCCGAGCCGAGCCGCTCCAGGCACTGCTTCATGATCTTGACGGATTCGTGCATCTCCAGGATGCGGATGACGTAGCGGTCGTAGCAGTCGCCGTGCTTGCCGACGGGAATGTCGAAGTCGAGCTGGTCGTAGCACTCATAGGGCTGCGCCTTGCGCAGGTCCCAGGCGACGCCGGCCGAGCGCATCATCACGCCGGAAAAGCCCCAGGACCATCCCTCTTCGGCCGTGAAGGCGGCGATGTCGACATTGCGCTGCTTGAAGATGCGATTTTCGGTCAGAAGGCCTTCCAGGTCGTCGATCGTCTTCAGGAACGGATCGAGGAAGTCCCAGATGTCGTCGAGCAGCTCCTGCGGCAGGTCCTGGTGGACGCCGCCGATGCGGAAATAGGCGGCGTGCAGGCGCGCCCCGCAGGCACGCTCGTAGAACGCCATCATCTTCTCGCGATCCTCGAACCCCCACAGCGGCGGCGTCAGCGCACCGACGTCCATCGCCTGGGTGGTGATGTTGAGGACATGCGAGAGCAGACGGCCCATCTCCGCATAGAGCACGCGGATGAGCTGGCCGCGGATCGGCACCGTGACGCCAAGGAGCTTTTCGGCGGCCAGGCAGAAGGCGTGCTCCTGATTCATCGGCGCCACATAGTCGAGGCGGTCGAAATAGGGCACGGCCTGGTGATAGGTCTTGTGTTCGATCAGCTTTTCGGTGCCGCGGTGCAACAGGCCCACATGCGGATCGGCGCGGGTGACGATCTCGCCGTCGAGCTCCAGCACCAGGCGCAACACGCCGTGGGCCGCCGGATGCTGCGGGCCGAAATTGATGTTGAAGTTGCGGATCTGTGCCTCAGCCATGCTCAGCGGCTCCGTTCAAACGCGCCTTCCGGGGCCGGGACAACCGGGAAGCCTTGGTTCCGGCCGCCGCCTTGCACCGGCCTGCCCCATGCCGATACCGCTTCATCATTGGTTTTCCTGCGCTTTCTCGTCGCCGGGCAATACGGGCGCATCGCCCTCCCACGGTGACAGGAAGTCGAAGCTGCGGAACTCCTGGGCGAGCCGGACCGGCTCGTAGACGACCCGCTTGGCCTCGTCGTCGTAGCGCACCTCGACGAAGCCGGTGAGCGGGAAATCCTTGCGCAGCGGATGGCCGTCGAAGCCGTAGTCGGTGAGGATGCGGCGCAGGTCCGGATGGCCGGAGAAGAGCACGCCGTAAAGGTCGTAGGCCTCCCGTTCGAACCATTCGGCGCCCGGATAGACACCGGTGAGCGAGGGCACCGGCGAGGCGTCGTCGGTCTCGACCTTGAGGCGGATGCGGATGTTCTGCTTCGGCGACAACAGGTGATAGACGACGTCGAAGCGCTTCTCGCGCTCAGGATAATCGACGCCGCAGGCATCGATGAAACAGACGAACTGGCAGCGCGGGTCGTCGCGCAGGAACCGTGCGACGCTGTCGATCGAGGTGCGCGAGACCGTCGCCGTCAGCTCGCCGTGGCGAACGTGCCAGCTCTCGATCGCCTCGCCCTGCGAAAGCTCCAGATAGGCGCCGATTTCCTCAAGGGTTTCGTCCATGTCCTGGCCGTCCGTCCCTAGCGTTCGATGGTTCCGGTGCGCCGGATCTTCTTTTGCAGAAGCATGACGCCGTAAAGCAGCGCCTCGGCGGTCGGCGGGCAGCCGGGTACGTAGATGTCGACCGGCAAAACCCGGTCGCAGCCGCGCACGACCGAATAGGAATAGTGATAGTAGCCGCCGCCATTGGCGCACGAGCCCATGGAAATGACGTAGCGCGGCTCCGGCATCTGGTCGTAGACCTTGCGGATCGCGGGCGCCATCTTGTTGGTCAGCGTGCCGGCGACGATCATCACGTCCGACTGGCGCGGGCTCGCCCGCGGCGCAAAGCCGAAGCGTTCGCCGTCATAGCGCGGCATCGACATCTGCATCATCTCGATGGCGCAGCAGGCCAGCCCGAACGTCATCCACATCAGCGAGCCGGTGCGCGCCCACTGGATGAGATTGTCGGTGGCGGTGACGACGAAGCCCTTGTCGGCCAGTTCGTCATTGATGCCGATGAACGTCGGATCGTCGGCACCGACAGGCTTGCCGGTGCGCGGGTCGATGATGCCCTTTGGCTGGGGCGCCATCACCGTGCCGGAAGTCGGGGTCAATCCCATTCAAGTGCCCCTTTTCGCCATTCGTAGATGAAGCCGATCGTCAACACGCCCAGGAACGTCATCATCGACCAGAAGCCGAGCCAGCCGACCTCCTTGAAGGCCGCGGCCCAGGGAAACAGGAAGGCCACTTCCAGATCGAAGATGATGAAGAGGATGGAGACGAGATAGAATCGGACGTCGAATTTCATGCGGGCGTCGTCGAACGCCTCGAAGCCGCATTCATAGGCCGACAGCTTTTCCGAATCGGGTTGCTTGTACGCAATCAGGAACGGCGCGACCAACAGGGCCAGCCCGATAAACGCCGATATACCGATGAACACGATAATCGGCACGTATTCCTTCAAGAGCTCTTCCATCGTATCGCGGCCCTCGCGCAATGCCTGCCGCTCGAACCATCGACCGCCTGGGATTTCAGCGGCACATGAGCCGGGCATTTCTGAACTGACGACTTCCCGGGGCGGGCGCCGGCGGTGCGACATTTGCGTCGCGACCACCCGGCACGCTTAACCCACAGACCCACGCGAAGCAAGTCCATGGCCCTCCCGTATGCTCAAGTTTAGACATTTTGATACGGCGCCCTTTGACTTTGATCAGTGTGCGATGCGGCAACGGGCGTCAAGCCGCCGTTGCGCCGCACCGGACGGGCAACCGCGCAAACGCGCAAAGCGCGGATTTCCGGGCGATTCGCTCCGTAGGAATGGCGCTAAGATTCGTGCGCAGAAATTTGTGCGTTTTCCGGCAGGAAAGATCGAAGGCGCTTTTCGGAACGCCTTGACGCCATAGGTGTCGTAAGTCCGAACGGGCGCCAGCGAGCGTTCCGCCGTGAGATGGCCCACGACGCCACCGGCGTCGCAAGGCCGAATGGCCGCCGGCGCATATGCGCCGCCCCATCGGAGGCGTGAGCAAAGCGAACTGCCGTGAGAGAAAAAAATGGCGGGAGTGACGGGACTCGAACCCGCGACCTCTGGCGTGACAGGCCAGCGCTCTAACCAACTGAGCTACACCCCCGAAACGTCGCGTCGTCGCGAGGTGGACGACGACTTACGGCAGCGGCGCGGGCAAGTCAAGCCGCTCGGCACGGCAAAAACATGACAGGCGTTTGACGATCGGGAAACCGCCGGGCGGAGCGGCCTTTGCGGGTCGGCTCCGGACCCGGGACGCACTGCTTGCATTGCCCGGCCGAACCGCCTAAATCGGAGCCGGCCTGCGGCCTTTTCGCAGGTTCCGGGGCGGTTAGCTCAGTTGGTAGAGCGCTTCGTTTACACCGAAGATGTCGGGAGTTCGAGTCTCTCACCGCCCACCATTTTTTCTATCTCCCGCCAGTTCGCTTCGCTCACGGCTCCGATGGGGCGGCGCAACAGCGCCGGCGGCCGTTCGGCCTTGCGACGCCGAGGGCGTCGAGGAGCGCAAAAGCGGCCACGAACAGGGTCGTCATCCCGGCTGCAGCTAAGCGGCCGGCTGCAGCGAAGCGGAGAGCCGGGCTCCATTGCCCGCCTCCACGCGGTCGCCCGTCGCGGCGCATGCTCGTTCGCCGCGACGGCATTGAAATTACTGGAAAAGCCCCATTCCCGTCATTGCGAGCGAAGCGAAGCAATCCAGGCTTCCCGCGCAAACAGCGCACGGCATGCTGCTTTATGCGGGCATTGGATACCGGCTCGGTGCATTGCACCGTCCAGCATGGCGACTGAGGTTCCGGTCGGCAAGCGGCGTGAACGCCCGAGCATGGGCCTTATGGCCCTTCCCTCACCCGCGCCTCAGCGCCGACGGCGGCGCCCCATAGCGCTGGGTGTGGGCCGCGGCGAAATGGGCGGAGCTGGAAAAGCCGGCGGCAAGCGCGATCTCCGACAACGCCAGCGGCGAATTGCGGATGAGATTGCGCGCCTTTTCCAGCCGGAGGTCGCGATAGAAGCCCATCGTCGTGGCGCCGAGATGCTCGCGAAAGAGCCGATTGAGCTGGCGCGGGCCGAGGCCGGCGAAGTCGGCGAGTTGGTCGAGCCGGAGCGGATCGGCGATGTGGCTTTCCATCATGGTGATGGCATCGAGGACAGCGGCATTTGTCGTTCCCCAGCGCTCGATGAGCCCGGCCCGCTGCGGCCCGGCGGAGGGGCGCACGTCGGTGTGGAGGAACCAGTCGGCGACCGTCCTGGCGAAGGCCGGGCCGTGGTGGCTGGCGATGATCGCGTGCATCAGGTCGATCGGTGCGGTGCCGCCGGCGCAGGTGATGCGGTCGCGGTCGACCACGTACAGGCTCTTTTCGATGAGGAGGTTCGGCAGGATCTCCTGCAGGCCCTCCCGGTATTCCCAGTGTACCGTCATCCGCCGCGCCGCCATCAGGCCGGCGCGGGCGAGAATCACCGGACCGCCTGAGACCCCGCCAAGGGTCATGCCGCTTCGCGCGATGCGCCGAAGGCGACTGAAGAGACGGGAATCGGAAACGGCGAACGGATCGCCGCCGGCCACCACCATGAAAAGGTCGGCCTCGCCCGGGTCTTCGATGCTACCAGCGACCGGCACATAGGCGCCGCCGGAACTCTTCGCATCCTTCCCCGACAGGCTGAGGCAGCGCACGTCATAGAGGGTCCCGCCGGCAAGCAGATTCGCGGCGCGCATCGGCTCGACGAGCGCGGCAAAGGACATCAGCGCGAAATCGTCGATGACGAGGACGGCGACGCGATAGGGCGGCGTTTCGGGTGCTATGTCCATTTTCCAAATGTTCTTGACTGTTTTTCGAAAGTCAATTGCGCCAACCGTCCCTATCCTTTCCCCACTCAAGCATCGGCGGGACACCATGACCTATTCGGCCTGGCGCATTTTTACCGAAGGCCTCACCGGCAACAGGGGCTGGAAGCGGGCCTGGCGCGACCCGGAGCCCAGATCCGACTATGAGGTCGTCATCGTCGGCGCCGGCGGCCACGGCCTTGCTAGCGCCTTCTGTCTGGCGAAGGAATTCGGCATCACGAACGTCGCGGTGCTGGAGAAAGGCTGGCTCGGCTCCGGCAATATCGGCCGCAACACGACGATCATCCGCTCCAATTATCTCCTCCCCGGAAACGAGCCCTTTTACGAGTTCTCTTTAAAACTCTGGGAACGGCTGGAGGAGGACACCAACTACAATTCGATGGTCTCTCAAAGGGGCATCATCAACCTCTTCCACAACGATGCGGGGCGCGACGCCGCGCGCCGGCGCGGCAACGCCATGATGCTTGCCGGAGCAGACGCCGTGCTGCTGGACCGCGAGGGTGTCCGGGCACAGTACCCGTTCCTCGACTTCGACAATGCGCGCTTTCCGATCCGCGGCGGGCTTTACCAGCCCCGCGCGGGCACCGCCCGCCACGACGCCGTTGCCTGGGGTTATGCGCGGGGCGCCGACCGGCACGGCGTCGACATCGTCCAGAACTGCGAGGTCACCGGCTTCAGGATCGAGGCCGGTCGCTGCACGGGAGTAGAAACCACGCGCGGCACGATCGGCGCCAAGAAGGTCGCGGTCTGCGTTGCCGGCTCGTCGAGCCGGGTCATGGCGATGGCCGGGCTCCGGCTGCCGATCGAAAGCCACGTGCTCCAGGCCTTCGTCTCGGAGGGGCTGAAGCCGGTCATTCCGGGCGTCATCACCTATGGCGCCGGGCATTTCTATATCAGCCAGTCGGACAAAGGCGGCCTCGTCTTCGGCGGCGACATCGACGGCTACAATTCCTATGCCCAGAGGGGGAACCTTCCGATGGTGGAGGACGTGTGCGAGGGCGGCATGGCCTTGATGCCGATGATCGGCCGGGCGAAGCTTTTGAGGATGTGGGGCGGCGTCATGGACATGTCGATGGACGGCTCGCCGATCATCGACAAGACACCTGTCGACGGCCTCTATTTCAACGGCGGCTGGTGCTATGGCGGCTTCAAGGCGACGCCGGCGAGCGGCTGGTGCACCGCCCATCTCCTTGCCACCGGAGCGCCGCACCCGACGGCCGCCGCCTATCGCCTCGACCGGTTCCGCAGCGGCCGCGTCATCGACGAGACCGGCGCCGGCGCCCAGCCGAACCGGCACTGAGGGGACGAAGCCATGATCATCCCGCACCCCCTCCTCGGTCCGCGCGACGCCAGCGAATTCGTCTATCTCGGCGATGCCTCGCTGATCGACCGGCCCGCTCCGGAAGCCGGCATCGATGCCTTTCACGACTATGTCTATCAGCGCGACAACCCGGCCGGAGCGCATCGGGAGCTCTGGTTCCACGAGCATGGCGACCGCTCCTGGCTGGTCGTCACCCGCAACACCCTGACCCATGAGATCCTTGCCGTGGAGCTTGCCAAGGACGTGGCGCGACGCCGGGGGCGCGGCCGATGACCAAGCGCCTTCCCGGCGGCCTGATCGACCGCTCAAAGCCCCTTACCTTTTCGTTCAACGGCCGCACGATGCAGGGCTTTGCCGGCGACACGCTCGCCTCGGCGCTCCTTGCCAACGGCCAGCGGCTCGTCGCGCGCTCCTTCAAATACCACCGGCCGCGCGGCATCTTTTCGGCCGGTTCGGAAGAGCCGAACGCCCTGATGACCATCGGCTCGGGCGCGTTCCAGGAGCCGAACGTCCGGGCGACCGTCGCCGAGCTTTACGAGGGGCTTGAGGCCAAGAGCCAGAACCACCGCGGTCCCCTCTCCTTCGACCTGATGGCGGTGACGGACCTCCTGTCGCCGTTCCTCTCCGCCGGCTTCTACTACAAGACCTTCATGTGGCCTGCGAGCTTCTGGGAAAAGTTTTATGAGCCGGTGATCCGCGAATCCGCCGGCCTCGGCGAACTGGCGACGACGCCGGACCCGTCCACCTACGACAAGGGGTTCCTCCACGCCGACGTGCTGGTCATCGGCGCCGGTCCGGCCGGCCTTTCTGCCGCGCTTGCCGCCGGGCGTGCCGGCGCCCGGGTGATCCTCTGCGACGAGGATTTCATCGCCGGTGGCCGACTCAACGGCGAGGCCCATGAGGTCGACGGCATGCCGGGGGCCGAATGGGCCGAGGCTACGATTCGCGAACTCTCCGAACTGCCGA
The DNA here is from genome assembly GCF_003258835.1 of Rhodobium orientis. GTDB lineage: Bacteria > Pseudomonadota > Alphaproteobacteria > Rhizobiales > Rhodobiaceae > Rhodobium > Rhodobium orientis. Next base: position 119,591 of record NZ_NPEV01000008.1, read on the forward strand.
ATGTCCGCGTTCTGACCCGCACGACGGTCTTTGGCGTCTTCGACCACGGCATTTTCGGCGCCCTCACCCGCAACACCGATCACCTCGCTCCCGGCGCGGACGGGCCGCGCCAGACGCTCTGGCGCATTACAGCCAAGCGCGCGGTTCTCGCCGCCGGCGCCACGGAGCGGCCCATCGCCTTTGCCGGCAATGACCGGCCGGGCGTCATGCTGGCCGGGTCGGTTAGGACCTACGCCAACCGCTTCGCCGCCGCGCCGGGCGCGCGCATTGCGGTCTTCACCAACAATGACGACGGCTGGCGCACGGCCCGGGACCTTACGGCCAAGGGCGTCGAAGTCACCGCCCTCATCGACAGCCGCGCCGTCGGCGAGCGAAAGGCGCCGGGGGGCATCCCGCTCCTTACCGGCACGGTCGTCACGGGCACCTCCGGACGGCTCGGCCTTGCCTCCGTCACGCTTTCCTCCGGCGAGCGCATTGCCGCCGACTGTCTGGCCGTTTCCGGCGGCTGGAACCCGAACGTCGCCCTCACCTGCCACCAGCGCGGCCGGCCGCGTTGGGACGATATGCTTGCCGCCTTCCTGCCCGGTGCCGACCTGCCACTGGGGATGGCGGTTGCCGGCGCCGCCAACGGCGCCTTGACGTTTGGCGCGGCGCTGTCGTCGGGGCGGGCCGCCGGCGAAGCCGCAGCCGCCGACCTCGGCTTTTCGCCCGTCGATGCCCCCATGCCCAAGACCGACGACGAGCCCTATGCCGTCTCCCCGCTCTGGCATGTGGAGGGCAAGGGCAAAGCCTTCGTCGACCTGCAGAACGACGTGGCGGTCAAGGACGTGAAACTTGCGCACCGCGAGGGCTATCGCTCTGTCGAGCATCTGAAGCGTTACACGACCCTCGGCATGGCGACCGACCAGGGCAAGACCGCCAACGTCCTCGGCCTTGCGATCCTCGCCGAATGTGCCGGCAAGACGATTCCCGAGACCGGCACGACGATCTTCCGCCCGCCCTATACGCCGGTGCCGATCGGCGCCCTTGCCGGCGCCTCGCGCGGCCAAGCCTTCCGGCCGGTGCGCAAGACGCCGTCGCATCGCTGGGCGGAGGCCCATGGCGCCTCGTTCGTGGAGGTCGGCCCGTGGCTGAGGGCTGAGTGGTTCGCGCTGCCGGACGAGACTCATTGGCGCCAGAGCGTCGACCGGGAAGTCGTGGGCGTGCGCAACTCGGTCGGCATCTGCGACGTCACCACCCTCGGCAAGATCGACATCCAGGGCCGCGATGCGGGCATCTTTCTCGATCGGGTCTATGCCAACATTTTTTCGACGTTCCCCGTCGGCAAGGTGCGCTACGGCCTGATGCTGCGCGAAGACGGCTTCGCCTTCGACGATTCGACCACTGCGCGGCTCGGCGAGATGCATTACGTCATGACGGCCTCGACGGCGAACGCCGTTGCCGTGTTCAGGCACCTGGAATTCTGCCGCCAGTGCCTGTGGCCGGACCTCGACGTGCACCTCATCTCGACCACCGACGCCTGGGCACAGTTCGCCGTCGCCGGACCGAACGCGCGCAAGCTCCTCGAAAAGATCGTCGACCCGGAAGTCGACATTTCGAACGACGCCTTTCCGTTCATGGCCTGCGCCGAAATCACCGTCTGCGGCGGCGTCGATGCGCGCCTGTTCCGGATCTCCTTTTCCGGCGAACTTGCGTTCGAAGTGGCGGTGCCGTCGCGCTACGGCAATTCGCTGTTCGGCACGCTGATCGAGGCCGGACGGGAGTTCGGCGCGGTTCCTTACGGCACGGAGGCCCTCGGCGTCATGCGGGTGGAAAAGGGCCACGCCGTCGGCGCGGAGATCAACGGCCAGACGACCGCGCGCGATCTCGGCCTCGGCAGGATGGTGTCGGCGAAGAAGGACTGCATCGGTAAGGCGCTCGCCGACCGGGACCACCTTATGGAACCGGGCCGGCCGCAACTGGTCGGCTTCAAGCCCGTCGACAGGGCCGCGAGCCTTGTCGCCGGCGCGCATTTCCTGAAGGAGGGAGCCGAGCCGACCATGGCCAACGACGAGGGTTGGATGACCTCGGTCTGCCACTCGCCGACGCTCGGCCACGCCATCGGCCTCGGCTTCATTGCGGGTGGGTTAAAGCGCCTCGGCGAAACCGTGCGCGCCGTCGACCTTGTCGGCGGCTCGGACGTCGCCGTCGAGATCGTCTCGCCCCATTTCGTCGACCCGGAAGGAGTGCGTCTTCGTGGCTGAGTTTTCTCTCCGGGCCGAACCGTTCCTCGGCGGCTATGATGAAGGGTTTGACAGGCTTCGGCTGACGGAGGTGACCGACCTCGCGATTGTCTCCCTCGCCCCGCCGCTCGGGCAGGAGGCGGCACTCGCTGCCGCGTTCAAGGATGCCTACGGCGCCGACTGGCCGGCGCCAGGCGAGACGACGACGAGCGCGAACGGCGACACGCGGTTCCTCGGCATCGCCGGCGACCAGATTTTCGCGCTCTTTCCGCGGCCGGCCGGCCTTGCGTCGCGTGCTGTTGCCGAAAAGCTCGGCGATGCCGCCTATCTCACCGAGCAGTCGGACAACTGGGTGCTTTTGCGCCTCGACGGTCCGCCGACCCTCGCCGTCCTGGAACGGATGATCCCGCTCGATCTCGCGCAATTCCATGTGGGCACGGTCGCCCGCACGCTCATGGAGCATCTCGGCGTCAGTCTGCTGCGCGAGGCGCCGGACCGGTTCCTGCTGATGTCGGCCAGTTCCTCGGCCAGCTCGTTCCTGCACGCGCTGGAGACGGCCATCGGCAATGTGACGGCATTGGCGCCTTAGCCGGCGCGACCTCATCCATTGCGCGTCGGCTCATGGACGTGCGGGCTGGGCGACCAACGGACGCCATGCCAGATGCCCTGGATTGCCTCGTTGCGCTCGCGATGACGTCGAACCGTGGATTTTGTCATTGCTGTGCAAGTTCACGAATTCGGTGATGGCTGTTCGGTTTTCTTTTGTTCGGCGAAGGTCTTTGGCGGGATGTTTCCGATTGCCTGGTGGGGCCTGAACTCGTTGTAGTAGATGATATATTCGATGAGCTCGTTGGCCAGGTGCTCGGGGGTGTCGAA
>NZ_NPEV01000090.1 GCF_003258835.1 Rhodobium orientis
CGCTTCGACCACCCGTGCGAGATCCGTCATCGTCTCAAACTCCCATTCCAGAACTGCCGTTCGATAGATCGTTTTGCGCCAATGCGAAATCCCCCTGGCGCCCCGGGGCGTCGTTCTTGGCTTCTTTCGAAGCGTCCGCGCAACGCAAGGAAGCGCCCGGCGCCCTCCACCGCGGCCGAAAAATGCACGACCACGGGGAGGTCCGTGGCCGTGCAGTTGGTGCCGGGAGGATTGCTGGCGGAAAGATCCTTCGGGCGATCGCCGATGCCGGCAGATTGAGCGCCGGCGCCGGCGCGCCGTCGGATCAGGACATGATCAGGCCGCCGTCGATGTTGATCGTCTGGCCGGTCAGGTATTCCGCGTCGTCGCTGGCAAGGAACGCCACGAGGCCGGCGACGTCCTTGCCGGTACCGGCCCGCTTCATCGGGATGTTCTGGACCCATTCGGCCATCAGCTCGCCGGGACCGTAGTCGCCGAGCATCTGGCCCCAGACCCGGTCGTTATAGTCCCACATGTCGGACGAGATGATGCCCGGGCAGATGGCGTTGACGGTGATGCCTTCCTCGGCGACTTCCTTGGCAAGGCTCTGGGTGATGCCCATGACGCCGAATTTGGAGGCCGCGTAGTGGGGCGTGTAGATGAAGCCCTCGCGGGCCTGGCCCGACGCGGTGTTGATGATCCGCCCCTTGGTGCCGTTCTTGCGCATGCGCCGGATCACCTCCTGGCAGCACAGGAACACGCCCTTGGTGTTGACCGCCATGACGTCGTCCCACTCCTTCTCCGTCATGTCCTCGATCTTGGCGATGGTGATGATGCCGGCATTCTGCATGGAGATGTCGACCGGGCCGAATTCGGCCTCCGCCGCGTCGTAGAGCGCTTTCACGGCGTCGATGTCGGTGACGTTGCAGACGACGGGCAGGATCTTTGCGCCGGTAGACGCGCGGAGCTTTTCGGCCGCCTCGTTCACCTGCTCCTCGATGGAGGCGATCACCACATTGGCGCCCTCGCTGGCGAAGCGCTCGGCGACGGCGTAGCCGATGCCCCTGTTGCCACCGGTGACGACGACGGTCTTTCCTTCGAAACGTTTCATGCCACTTCCGCTCCTTCTTCAAACTCCTGCTCGCGGTCGAGCAAACGCGCGGCCGTGAATTTGTCGGTGATGAGCATGCTCAAGACACCGGTCTTCAATGCCCCGGCAATCGCCCGGGTCTTCGATTTTCCGCCGGCAAGGGCGATGACCCGCTCGACCTTGCCGAGCTGGGCCATGTCCATGCCGATGACGCGGTCGTCGAGGGGCGTCTTCACCATCCGCCCGTCCTTGTCGAAGAACCTGAGGCTCATGTCGCCAACGGCGCCGGCCTCGGCGACGTCGGAGAGCTCGCCGGCGGAAAAGACGTTGCCGCTGCTGGCCAGCATGCGCGACGGTTCGACCGCGCCGATGCCGATGATCGCCAGCGTGATGCTGCTGAACAGGTCGATCGTCTCGCGCACGTAAGGATCGCTCAGCATGACGAGCTTGGCCTCGCGCGACTGGGCGACCCCTTGCGCGCTCAAAAGGCGGGGCTCGGCGCCGGTCAGCTTGGCGAGCCGTGTGGTCAGTTGGGTGGCGTGGGTCTGGACGGCGGGATTGCCCATGCCGCCCAGCGTCTGGACGACGTATTTCGCCTTGCCGGTCTTCATCGGATGGATGTTGTCGACCATCTTCAGGATGGTCTCGGACCAGCTCGACACGCCGATCACTTCGCCGGTCTGCAGCGTCACCTCAAGGAAATGTGCGGCCGCCTCGCCGATGCGCGCCATGATCGCGCCGTCGCGGTCCTCGGCGCATTCCACGACGATCGCCTCTGGCAGGTTGAAGCGTTCGCGAAGGCCGGTCTCCAGGTCGCCGTAGGTGCCGGACGGCGCGGCGATGGTCGTCCTGACGATGCCTTCGTCCTGGGCCCGTTTCAGCATCCGCGAGACCGTCGCCTGGGAAAGGCGCAAGTGCCTGGCGATTTCCGCCTGGCGCTTGTTTTCCACGTGGTACATCTGTGCAACCCGTGCGATCAGGCGAAGTTCGTTGATCCGGGCCATCGCAATTCTCCGAATGGTTCAGCGAAACTCCCGAACTCCCCCGAACATCTCTCCAAGTCAAGTTTTCAGCGTCGAACGGGCGATCGCCCGGTGCCAGTTATCCAGTGACTTCTGGCGTATGTCCGGGTCCATCGCTTGCGAAAGGGTCTCGGTGCCGACCGAAAGCTTCGAGATCGCCTCCAGCGACTCCCACATGCCGGTGGCAAGGCCCGCCAGGTAGGCAGCGCCCAGCGCAGAAGCCTCGGTGCTCTCGCAGATGATCACCGGATGGTCGAGATAGCCGGCGACGAGGCCCATGAGGAATGTGTTGGAACTCGGTCCGCCGTCGACGAACAGCCGCCCGACCTTGGCGCCGCCGTCGCGCTCGACGATCCGGAAGACGTCGGCGACCTGCAGGGGGATGCTCTCAACCGCCGCGCGGGCGACATGGGCCGGTCCGGAATTGAAGCCGAGCCCGGAAATCAGCCCGCGGGCCTCGGCATTCCAGTGCGGCGCGCCGAGGCCGACGAAGGCCGGCACCAGGACGACGCCGTCGGCGGAGTCCACCGTTTGCGCCAGGTCCAGCAATTCGGCGACGTCCTTGAGGCCGAGAAGGGTGACGACCCAGGGCAGCGCCGAGGCGCTGACGAGGATGTTGCCCTCAAAGGCGAAGGTGGAGGTGCCGTTCAGCGACCAGGCGATGGTGGTGGTAATGCCCCAGGGCGGGGCGACGAATTGCGGGATCGTCGTCATCACCGAGGAACCGGTGCCGAAGGTCACCTTGCCGTCGCCCGCGCCGAAGGCGCCATGGCCGAAGAGGGCGCCATGGGAGTCACCGATGGCGCCGCCGACCGGGATGCCGTTCGGCAGGGCGGCAACGTCAGCGGTGACTCCGAAGACGTGGGAAGAATCGAAAACCTGCGGCAAATGGGCCGCGGAAACGCCGAAGATGTCGCAGAGCTCTTCGTCCCATGACGCGGACGCCAGGTCGAAGAGCTGGGTGCGGGCGGCGTTGGAGCGGTCGCAGGCATGGACGGCGCCGCCGGTGAAATTCCAGATCAGCCAGGAATCGACCGTGCCGACGCACACATTGTCCGGGTCATGGCCGTCCGGCAGATTGTCGAACAGCCAGCGGATTTTCGGCGCCGGAAACAGCGGGTCGAGGGGCAGGCCCGTGCGGGCGATGATTTTTTCCTCATGGCCGGCCTCGCGCAGGGCGTCGCAAGCAGCCGCAGTGCGCCGGCACTGCCAGGTGACCACCGGGCCGATCGGCTGGCCGGTGCTGCGGTCCCAGGCGAGCACCGACTCGCGCTGGTTGGAAATGCCGACGGCGGTGATCTCGACATCGCCGGCGGCCTTCCGGCAGGCCGCGATGGCGTCGGTGACGCTCTTCCAGATCGCGATACCGTCCTGCTGCACCCAGCCGGAGCGGGGGTGCTCGATGGGGACCGGGGCAGAGCCCCGGGCCAGAACGCGGCCATCCTCGGCGACCAGAATCGCCTTGCTGTTGGTGGTGCCCTGGTCAACGGCGAGAATGGCACGCTCTGTCATCGCAGCTACGCTTTCCGTTTGAGGAGCGCCATCGCGCGCTCGGCGATGCCCTCCGGCGACATTCCGAACTCATCGAGAAGGAAGTTGGCAGACCCGGTCGGCGGGAAGATACCGGGAACGCCGAGAATCTCCATCGGCACCGGCCGGCCGCGCACGACGACTTCGGCAACGGCGCTGCCGAGGCCGCCGAAGACCGTGTGCTCCTCGCAGGTGAGGATCGCGCCAGTGTCTGCCGCTGCCGCCCCGATCGCCTCTTCGTCGATCGGGCGCACGGTCGCCATGTTGAGGACCCGGGCCTCGATGCCGTTGCCGGCGAGGAGATCGGCCGCGGCAAGCGCCCGGTGGGTAAGGACCCCGTTGGCAATGATGGTGAGGTCCGAACCCTCGCGCAGGCGGTTGGCCTTGCCGAGCGCGAATTCATGATCGTCGGGCAGGATGTCGGGGACGCCGACGCGGCTGAGGCGCAGGAACAGCGGCCCCTCATAGCTTGCCGCAAAGCGGGTCGCGGCAGCCGTCTCGGCGCGGTCGCACGGGGCGATCACCGGCAGGTTCGGCAGCGCCCTCAGCCAGGCGAAATCCTCGATCGAATGGTGGGTCGGTCCGAGTTCGCCATAGGCCATGCCGGCGCTGATGCCGCACAGCTTCACATTGGCGTTGGAATAGGCGATGTCGGCCTTGATCTGCTCCAGCGCCCGGCCGGTGAGGAAGCAGGCCGCGCCGCAGACGAACGGCAGCTTGCCGCCATTGGCAAGGCCGGCGCCGACGCCGACCATGTTCTGTTCCGCGATGCCGACATTGACCAGCCGGTCGGGCCATCGGTCGCGGAAACCGCCGAGCTTGCTGGAGCCGACGGAATCGTTGCAGACGGCGACGATCTCCGGGTTCGCTTCGGCGAGCGCCTCCAGGGTGCCGACGAAGGCGTCGCGGCAGTCGTAGAGTTTGGTCTCAGCATTCATTGGGCGGCCGCCTCCAGTTCCTTCATCGCCTGCTCGTACTGCTCGCGGCTCGGCACCTTGTGATGCCACTCCACCCGGTCCTGCATGAACGAGATGCCCTGGCCCTTGTTGGTGTGGGCGACGATGCATTTCGGCTTGCCGGCAACGCGGGCCTCAGGGGCGAGGGCGCCGACGATGGCGTCCATGTCGTTGCCGTCGATCTCGACGACGGCCCAGCCAAAGGCTTCGAAGCGCGGCGGGATCGGCGCCAGGTTGTTGGTGTCGGCGAGCCGCGCGCCCTGCTGCAGGCGATTGTGGTCGATGATCAGGGTGAGATTGTCGAGCTTGAACTGGGCGGCGGCCATCGCCGCTTCCCAATTGCTGCCTTCCTGCATCTCGCCGTCGCCCGTCAGGACGAAAGTGCGCCAGGAAGCGCCGCTCATCTGCGCCGCCTTGGCCATGCCGACGGCGACCGGCAGGCCGTGTCCGAGCGGCCCGGTATTGGTCTCCACGCCCGGCACCTTCGTGCAGTTGGGATGGCCGTTGAGGCGCGAATGGGGCTTCAGGAACGTCGCGACCTCGTCCCTGGGGATGAATCCGGCTTCGGCGAGTGTCACGTAAAGCGCGTTTGCGGTATGTCCCTTGGACAGCACGAAACGGTCGCGGTCGGGCTTCTTGGGGGCCGTCGGGTCGACATCGAGGACATGGAAGTAGAGCGCCGTGAGGATGTCGATCGCCGACATTTCGCCGCCGATATGACCGGCGCCGGCTTCGAACACGGCCTGAAGGTCACGCCGCCGGATGCGGTTTGCGATGGCCTTGAGATCTTGCATCGGGGTAGCTTCTTTCTGAATATTTATTCGCGTATAATTATCGATGCATAATTGCGTTCTGTCAAGCGCCGACGGCCGACCGGTAATGGGACTATTGGGCGCATATCCTGCCAATTGACAATCCCCGAATGACTTAGTATGAATATTTCTAACAACGTGCATAAATATTCTTAACGGGGAAACGCATGAGCGACTCTGCAATGGTCGGCCGGTCTGCGCCAAGGCTGAAGGCGTTGCTCTCCCTTCGCGGAGCAACCGGTCCGTTGATCGGCCTCGTCTTGCTGTGCGCCTTTCTCGCGGTGGCCACCGACTCCTTCTTCACCGTCAGAAACATGCTCAACGTGCTCGACCAGATCACCGTGCTCGGGATCATGGCGGTCGGCATGACGTTCGTGATCCTGATCGGCGGCATCGATCTCGCCGTCGGCTCGGTTCTCGCCCTCGGCATGATGGTGATGGGGTATCTCTCGAACTACATGGGCGTGCCGCTGCCGCTGGCGATCGTTTGCGCGCTCCTCGTCGCCGCCTTCACCGGGGTCGTTTCGGGGGTGCTGGTCACCGGGTTCGGGGTGCCGGCCTTCGTCGCCACCCTGGCGATGATGTCGATGGCCCGCGGCGTTGCCAACATGATCACGGACGGCCAGCAGATCGTCGGCTTCCCCGCATGGTTCAACCTGATGGCGATCATCCGCCATGGCGGCTTCCTGACGGTGACCGTCGGGGTGATGATGGTGGTGTTCCTGCTTGGCTGGCTGTTCCTCAGGTTCACGACCGGCGGACGCAGCCTCTATGCCATCGGCGGCAACGCGGAGGTCGCGCGGCTCGCCGGCATCAATGTCAAGCTGGCGACGATCGGCGTCTATGTCGTGTCCGGCCTTCTCGCCGGGCTTGCCGGTGTCGTGCTCGCCGCCCGCCTCGATTCCGTCCAGCCGAGTTCCGGGTTCACCTACGAGCTCGACACCATCGCCGCGGTGGTGATCGGCGGTACCAGCCTTTCCGGCGGCACCGGCGGCATCGCCGGCACGGTCGTCGGCGTGCTGATCATCGGCGTGCTGCGCAACGGCCTCAATCTGCTCGGCGTCTCGCCGTTCACCCAGCAGGTCGTCATCGGCGTCGTCATCGCGCTCGCGGTCGCAGCGGAAGCATTCAGGAAAAAGTGAGGAATCTCGCCAGAGGCCGACTGACGACCAGTCCGCCCGCAATAACCTGCCCGCAAAGGGTCTGGCAGACCCGGGGTCGCCGCCAAAGGCGCGGGGGCTTCGACAAACCCCAATGGAGGAGACTTCGAATGACGTTCAAGAACAAGGTACTGGGACTCGCCCTGGCGGCGACCACGGCGCTCGGCACGATCGGCGCCGCCTCGGCCGACGAGCCGGACAAGATCGGCCTTGCGGTCGCCAACCTGCAGGCCAACTTCTTCAACCAGATCAAGCAGTCGGTCGAGGCCTATGCCGAGACCAAGGGCATCGAGGTGATCACCGTCGATGCCAAGGGCGACAGCGCCACCCAGGTCAACCAGGTGCAGGACCTGCTGACGCAGAACATTGATGCCCTGATCTACATCCCGGCCGGCGCCGCGGCGGCGACCGTGCCGACCCGCCTGGCCCATGCCCAGGGCGTGCCGGTCGTCAACGTCGACCGCAATGCCGACGGCGAGCCGGGCGATACTTTCATCGCCTCCGACAGCGTCAAGTCGGCCTACAATGTCTGCAAGCACATCTTCGAGCAGGCCGGCGGCGAAGGAAAGATGCTGATCGTGCACGGCCAGAAGGGCACCACGCCGGAAGTCGACCGGGCCAAGGGCTGCGCTGAGGCGCGCGAGGAATTCCCGGGCATCGAGGTCGTCGGCGAGCAGTGGAGCCAGATCTGGTCGCAGGACGAGGGCTTCCAGCTCACCCAGAACATGCTGCAGGCGCATCCGGACACGGTTATCGTCTGGGGCCAGGCCGACGCGCTGGCGCTCGGCGCTGCCCAGGCCGTCAAGGTCGCCAACCTGCCGCAGCGCATCTGGGTTGCCGGCTTCGACGGTGATACCGCGGCGCTCGAAGCCCTGCGCGACGGCGTCTTCGACGTGACCGCCACCCAGCAGACCCAGTATATGGGCCGTCTGGCCGTCGACAGCGCCATCGCTCTCGTCAAGGGCGAGGACGTTCCCAAGGAGCAGCTCCTGGAAGCGACACTGACGACCCAGGATAACGTCGGGCCGTTCATCGAAAACCATCCGTGATCCAACGGGAACGCGGCGCCATGACCTCACCGAGCCAAAAGCCGATCCTCTCCCTTGAGGGCATCAGAAAAAGCTACGGCCAATTGGAGGTCCTCCACGGCATCGACTTCGATGTGCATGCAGGTGAGGTCGTGGCGCTGCTCGGCGAAAACGGTGCCGGGAAATCGACGGTTTCCGGCATCATCGCCGGCTCGATCCAGGCAACGACGGGGCGGATGGAATGGCTCGGCGAGCCGTTCGAGCCGGCCTCGCCGCGCCAGGCGATCGACGCCGGCATCGGCCTGATCCACCAGGAATTACGGCTGCTGCCGCACCTGTCGATCGCCGAAAACGTCTTCGTCGGCCGCTGGCCGACGAAGAACGGCGTCGTCGACCGCGCCAAGATGGTGCGCGACGCCCAGGAGCAGCTTGACCGGCTCGGCCTCAAGATCCCGGCAACGCGCCTCGTCGACGGCCTGTCGACGGCGGCCCAGCAGCTTATCGAGATCGCCAAGCGGCTGGCGCTCAACGCCCGTCTCCTGATCCTCGATGAGCCGACCTCGGCGCTCGGCGGTGCGGAGACCGAAAAGCTGTTCGAGCAGATCAAGCGGCTGAAGGCCGAGGGCGTCGGCATCATCTACATTTCCCACCGGCTGGAAGAGATCGCCCGTGTCTCCGACCGCATCGTCGTCTTGCGCGACGGCGAGAAGGTCAACGAGTTCGACAGCGGCGACGTGCCGGTGCGCGCGATCGTGGAGAGCATGGTCGGGCGCAAGCTTGGCCGCATGTTCCCGCAGATCCCGGAGCCGAAGGACGAGATCGTCCTTGAGGTGGAAGACCTCAGCGCGCCCACCGGCGCCTTCAAGGACGTGAATTTCGACGTCAGGAAGGGCGAGATCTTCGGCATCGCCGGGCTCGTCGGCGCCGGGCGCACGGAACTGGTGCGCGCCCTCGTCGGCGCCGATCCGATTTCGCAAGGCCGCGTGCGCCTCGACGGCGAGGACATCACCCCGCGCAAGCCCGCCGATGCGATCCGCCGCGGCATCGTGCTGGTGCCGGAGGACCGCAAGCTGCAGGGGCTCGTTTTGGAGCACAGCCTGACGGAGAACCTCGGCTACGCCAACAAGCGGTCGATCTCCGCGGCCGGCATCGTCAGCAAGAAGCGGCTCATCGAATTCGCCCAGGACGCCATCAAGCGGTTCGGCGTCAAGGGCTACTGGCACCAGAACGCCGACGAGTTGTCCGGCGGCAACCAGCAGAAGCTCGTCATCGCCAAGTGGCTGGCGCGCGGACCGGAGATCGTCGTCCTCGACGAGCCGACCCGCGGCATCGACGTCGGCGCCCGCTCCTCGATCTACGACATCATCGTGGAGCTGGCGGAACGGGGCGTCGGGGTGATCGTCGTCAGTTCCGACCTGGAAGAGGTGCTCGGCGTCTCCAACCGCATCCTCGTCATGTCGCACGGCCGCCAGACCGGCATCCTTGAACGCAACGAGGCGAGCGAAGTCTCGGTCATGGAGCTGGCCACCAGTTGACGGCGCGGGCCTTCTGCCGATGGGCGAGGGTCGGGCGCCCTTGAGAGCCTGAGGGAAGAAACATGGAAGACATCACACTGAACGCGCCGAAGCTCTTCGATCTTTCCGGCAGGACCGCGGTGGTGACCGGCGCCGGCAGCGGCATCGGCCAGCGCATCGCCATCGGCCTTGCCCAGTGCGGCGCCGATGTCGCCTGCCTCGACCGGCGCCAGGACGACGGTCTTTCCGACACCGCCTCCCACATCGAAAAGGCCGGGCGCAAGGCGCTGCTGATCACCGCCGACGTGACCAAGAAGGCCGCGCTCGCCGATGCGGTTGCCAAGACCGAGGCCAACCTCGGCCCGCTCAGGATCGCCGTCAACGCCGCCGGCATCGCCAACGCCAATCCGGCCGAGGAGATGGAGGAGGAGCAGTTCGACACGCTGATGGAGATCAACCTGAAGGGCGTCTTCCTGTCCTGCCAGGCCGAGGCGCGGGCGATGCTGAAGAATGGGGGCGGCTCGATCATCAACATCGCCTCCATGTCCGGCGTCATCGTCAATCGCGGCCTGATGCAGGTGCACTACAACTCCTCCAAGGCCGGCGTCATCCACCTGTCCAAGAGCATGGCGATGGAGTGGGTCGACCGCGGCATCCGGGTCAATTCCATCAGCCCCGGCTACACTGCGACGCCGATGAACACGCGCCCGGAAATGGTCCACCAGACCAAGGAATTCGAGAGCCAGACGCCGATGGGCCGGATGGCATCCGTCGACGAGATGGTCGGGCCGGCCGTGTTCCTCGCCAGCGACGCGGCGTCCTACTGCACCGGTGTCGACCTCCTCGTCGACGGCGGCTTTTGCTGCTGGTAGCAGCCGATCCGTTCCATGCCTCCTTGAGGCCGTTCGGATCGGGCGCCGCGAGCGACGTTTACGCTCGAGCTCTGCCAGGCACCGATGAAGATGCAGGGCAGCCTGCCGAACGGTGAGGGTGTGTCGATGCTCGTGCCGGCAATGTCACGGCCGAGCCCCGCTCGTTGAGCTTGCCGATCCCGTTCGGCGCATCCCGCGCCGACCGATCGGCCCGGCCCCCATCCCGGATCACCAATATGTCGCCGCGCCGCGGCCGCCGCATGATCTGCGTGTGGACCGCCAAGACGTCGATCAGACAGGTTTGCCGGCACCTCCGGGTCCCGGAACACGTCTCACAAGGTCATCCGACCCGACGAGGCCGGTTCGCATGCGCACGCAGAGGCGCGATCTCCGCAGCCTTCAGGGGGGGGCTCGGCCGGC
>NZ_NPEV01000091.1 GCF_003258835.1 Rhodobium orientis
ACGCCGCTCTCCTCCTCGTCCTTTGAAGCCTGCCCCCCGGCTCCGGCCCGCGCTTGGGCGGCCCTTTCGGCGCGCATTTCCTCTACCCGCCCCTATTTTCGCACACGAATAGGTTGAAATCCGCGGCGCGCCGCGGCGAACGTGCAAACTCCCGGGAATTCCCGTATCGACACGAAAAGGTTAACGGCGACAAACCCCTCGCCGACCCCGGCCGCAGCCGCCGATCCACATCTTGTGGGTCCAGGGAAACGCGCACCGGATATCGCCGGGAACGAAACCGAAACCGGCCAGGGAAAATGATTCGTGCCGGCTCCGTTCCCCTCCCGGTCCAGGCGTTAACGACTTTTCGACAGATCGAACGGCTGCCGCAACCCTTTGTTCACCATGAATCTTTTTCCTGGAGCGGTATTCTGTTCCGTATCGGCACAGGAGGGTTAACGGCAACGACGGCGAGCGCCGGGCGCCGTCGGGCGCCGTTCCCAGATGTTGCGCCCGATCCTTCGCCGGCTACAAGATGGGACGGGGCCGAAACGGGAACACCGGGCCGGAACCGATTCGTCCATGCTGCGTTCCGCCCCTGATCTCTTCGTTAACCGGTTGCCGACGCAAGCCCTTGCCACCGTTAGCAATTCGGTAAACCGCACGGCTGCTTGACAGCCACAGCCGGGAAAAGCGGAACGAATCCTGAATCTGTGCGAGTCACCGATTCGCCCCCCTTTTGTTCAAGACTCGTTCCGGTTGCGCGACAGATGCGCCGGAAAGCATGAGAGAGACAGACCGACCCGGAATGTGCTAGGGCGTAACAGCGGGCTGGACGCTTTTACCGCTTCTGCCGGCAGGCGGCCGGAAGTCGCATTGGCCAAGCGCTCCCTTGAAAACCTGAGACCGAGCGGAATACGAACATCCGGATGACTTTGAAAAGTGACGCGGCGCCGCTGCCGCGGTCGGTTCGGGCCCGCACCGTCACGGCCGTTCTCGGCCCGACCAATACCGGCAAGACCCACCTCGCCATCGAACGGATGATCGGCCACGCCTCCGGCGTGATCGGCCTGCCGCTGCGCCTGCTCGCCCGCGAGGTCTATGGGCGCATCTGCACCCGGGTCGGCGAGGATGCCGTCGCGCTGATCACCGGCGAGGAAAAGATCGTCCCGCCGCAGCCGCGCTACTATGTCTGCACCGTCGAGGCGATGCCGCGCGAGACCGACGCCGATTTCGTCGCCATCGACGAGGTCCAGCTCGCCGCCGATTTCGAGCGCGGCCGCGTCTTCACCGACCGCATCCTCAATCTGCGCGGCCAGAGCGAGACCCTGCTGCTCGGCGCCGCCACCGTCCGCGGCCTGCTGGAACGGCTGCTGCCGGGCCTCAACGTCATCACCCGGCCGCGCATGTCGGTGCTTGCCTATGCCGGCGCCAAGAAGATCACGCGGCTGCCGGCCCGCTCCGCCGTCGTCGCCTTTTCCTCCGACGAGGTCTACGGCATTGCCGAACTGATCCGCCGCCAGCGCGGCGGCGCCGCCGTCGTCCTCGGTGCGCTATCACCGCGCACCCGCAACGCCCAGGTCGCCCTCTTCCAGTCCGGCGAGGTGGAGTTCCTGGTCGCCACCGACGCCATCGGCATGGGCCTCAACCTCGACGTCGACCACGTGGCGTTTGCCGCCAACCGCAAGTTCGACGGCTACCAGTACCGCCCGCTGACCCCGGCCGAGCTCGGCCAGATCGCCGGCCGCGCCGGCCGCCACACCCGCGACGGCACCTTCGGCGTCACCGGCCGCGTCGACCCGTTCGACGACGACCTGGTGGAATCGCTGGAGAACCACGCCTTCCTGCCGATGCGCACCCTGCAATGGCGCAATTCCGCGCTGGATTTCGCCAGCGTCGACGCGCTGCGCGCCTCGCTCGACGTGACGCCGCGCGAGGAGGGCCTGACCCGCGCCCCGCCCGGCACCGATCTCATTTCGCTGGAATATGCCCTGCGCGACGACGACACCGCGACAATGGCCGCCGACGAGCGCCGGGTCCGGCTGCTCTGGGACGTCTGCCAGGTGCCCGACTACCGCAAGATCGCGCCTGCCAACCACGCCGAGCTGATCACCACCCTTTACGGCTATCTCGCCCGCGAGGGACGGGTCGGCGACGACTGGTTTGCCGGCCAGGTCGCCTTTGCCGATCGCATGGACGGCGACATCGATGCATTGTCCAATCGCATCGCGCATATTAGGACATGGACCTATGTCGCCAACCGTCCGGGCTGGCTGCGCGATCCGGTGCATTGGCAGGAACGCACCCGAGACATCGAGGACCGTTTGTCCGATGCCCTGCATGAAAAACTCACCCAGCGTTTCGTCGACCGGCGAACCAGCGTGTTAATGAGGCGACTCCGGGAAAAGGCCATGCTCGAAGCTGAGATCAACCAGACCGGCGACGTGACTGTCGAGGGACAGCATGTCGGTCTTCTTCACGGGTTCCGGTTCACCCCGGACCCGAATGCCAACGGCTCGGAGATGAAGGCGCTGAGGGCCGCCGCCCAGCAGGCCCTGGCGAGCGAGATCGTCGCCCGCGCCGAGCGGCTGGAAAAGGCGCCGAACGAGGACATCGTGCTGACCGACGAGGGGGCGTTGCGCTGGCGCGGCGAACTGGTCGGCAAGCTCGCCGCCTCCGACGACCTGTTGAAGCCCCAGGTCGTGGTGCTGGCCGACGAGCAGCTCACCGGCGCCCACCGGGACATGGTCCAGAAGCGCCTCGACCTGTTCGCGGGCCATACCATCGAGACCCTTTTGAAGCCGCTGATCGACCTGCGCGACGCCGCCGACATCACCGGCCTGTCGCGCGGCATCGCGTTCCGGCTGGTGGAGAACCTCGGCACCGTCGAGCGCCCGGAAGTGGCAGAAGACGTGCGCCAGCTCGACCAGGAGGCGCGCGCGGTCCTGCGCCGCTACGGCGTGCGCTTCGGCGCCTACCACATCTACCTGCCCGCCCTCTTAAAGCCGGCGCCGAGCCGGCTCATCGTCCAGCTCTGGGCGCTGAAGAATGCCGACGACGACACGCCGGGCCTTGTCGAACTGCCGCAGCTTTCCGCCTCGGGCCGCACCTCCGTGCCGGTCGACAAGGAAATCCCGGCGACCATCTACCGCCTCGTCGGCTTCAAGCCCTGCGGCGAGCGCGCCGTGCGCATCGACATCCTGGAAAGACTGGCAGACTTGACCCGCCCGCTGATCGGCTGGCGCCCGAACCCGGCCGCCGGCGAGCCGCCGGAGGGTGCGATCCCGGAAGGCGGCGGCTTCACCGTTACGGTCGCCATGACCTCGCTGCTCGGCTGTTCCGGCGAGGACTTCGCCTCGATCCTGACGGCGCTCGGCTATCGCCGCGAACGCCGGAAGGTCGAGCCCCAGGCGCCGAAGGAGCCCGCCGAGCAGGCAGAGGCGAGCGATGCACCGGCCGAGGAGGCCGCCGCGGCCGAAACGCCGGCCGACACCACGGCCGCCGCGGCTGAAGCAATCCCAGACGCCGCGCCTGAAGAGACAGAGACCGAAAGCGCTGAAGCGCCTGCCGAGGAGACCACCGAGGTCCCCGAGGAACCCGCTCCCGCCGGGGAGACCGCCGGCGGGGCGACGGTCGCCGACGAAGCAACAGCCGAAGAAGCCGAACCGGCCGCGTCCGCTCCGGCCGAGGCAGCGCCCGAGACCACAGCCGCCGATGCCGCGGTCTCGCCCGCCACCCCGGCGCAACAGGCTGCCGAGGCGGCAGACGCCGCGACGCCAACGCCTGAACCCGCACCTGCGGAAGCAACCGCCGAAGAAAGCGCCTCCTCCGAAGCGGTTGCCGAAGCGGCGCCCGCCGCCGAGGAACCGCAAATCGTCGAGATCTGGCGCCCGAGCCGCGGCAACCGCCATGGCAAGGGCAAGCCCGGTCGCCATCGCGGCAAGCGCGGCGAGCCGAGCGAGCGGCCGGAGGCCGGCGGCGAACGCCAGCGCGGAGACAAGCCGGAAGGCGCCGGCGACGGCAAGGGTGCCCGGAACCGCAACCGCCACGACAAGGGAAAGCCCGGCGGTGGCCAGAGCGGCGGCCAGAATCGGGGCGGCCAGAACCGGGGCGGTCCGAATCGCGGCGGCCCAGGTCGCGGCGATGGCGGCCCGTCGAAGCCGCGCGAGCGGCGGCCCGAAAAGCAGCCGGATCCGGATTCGCCCTTTGCCGCCCTCGCCGCCCTGAAAAAGGACCTGGAGAAGCAGAACGACAAGGGCTGACCGGATGATGGCGGCGGATGCGGGACCCGAAGCCACCGGCGGTGTCGATACCGGCACCGCGCGGCTCAGGATCGACAAGTGGCTGTGGTTCGCCCGCGTGGTGAAGACCCGCACCCTTGCCCAGAAGCTCGCCGTCTCCGGCCGCGTCCGCAAGAACCGGGAAAAGATCTCCAGCGCCAGCGCGACCGTAAAGCCCGGCGACGTCCTCACCATCACCCTGGAGCGCCAGGTCAAGGTGCTGCGCATTCTCGGCCTCGGCGAGCGCCGCGGCCCGGCCCCGGAAGCACAAAAACTCTATGAGGACCTCAGCCCGCCGGTGATCAAGCGATCGCGCGAGGAACGGCCCCTGCCGCCGGGCCAGCGCGAGCATGGAGCCGGCCGCCCGACCAAGCGCGAACGGCGCCGCATCGACGCCTTCCGCCACGGCGAGGAATGATCCAGAACCCGTTGAAAAAAATCACCCTGCCTGCGGCGCGGCGCCGCTTGCACTTGGCCTCCGATCGGGCTAGTCAGACCAGCGAAGCATGCCCAAAGGTGCATATCGAACGCCGAATATCTGGAGACCGACGCAATGACCTATGTCGTCATAGATAACTGCATAAAATGCAAATACACCGATTGCGTCGAGGTCTGCCCCGTGGACTGTTTCTACGAGGGCGAGAACATGCTGGTGATCCATCCGGACGAATGCATCGACTGCGGCGTCTGCGAGCCGGAATGCCCGGCCGAGGCGATCAAGCCCGACACCGAGCCGGACCTTGAGAAGTGGGTCACGCTGAACGCGGAATATGCCGAGAAGTGGCCGAACCTGACGGCCAAGAAGGACGCCATGCCGGAGGCCGAGAAGTTCGACGGCATGGAGGGCAAGCTCGACAAATATTTCTCGCCGGAAGCCGGCGAAGGCGACTGATCGCGCGGCCAACGGCGCCGCCGGCCCGCTCCTGGAGCGGGCGTAAACGATACCGGACGCATTCGACTCAATTTCGCCGACCGAGCGTCCTCAAGGTTTAACCGAGCTGTCACAAGGGCTTTGTGGCAGCGCGGAATCCCTTGAATTTTCCTTAATTTGTGCTATCTTCAATACACAGTCGGAATTCGGCTGCCTTTCTCCCCCTCCAGAAGGAGGTTTTTTTTGGCCGTTGCTTCAAGGGAGCGACAATGACGATGTCGTGTCTGCTGCAACCGACCAGACTTGGAAGGCAGGTCTTTTTCCCCTTTCGACTGATCAATCGGCGCTAGGGTTCCAGGTGCCGCGCGGGCTTTTCGGCCCGGGCGACGAACACCGGGTTCCGCTCCCCGAAGCGCCGCAATAGCTGCGCGGCCCATGCGGCGGCCGCAGCAGCCCGAAGTCGGCAAAATCGCCGCCGACCAACGCGCAGGAGTTACCAAGCGTATGGCATCCACCGCCAAGAAGAACATGCAGCGTCAGGGTTTCAAGACCAACGAGTACATTGTCTATCCCGCTCACGGCGTCGGCCAGATCACGGCCATCGAGGAGCAGGAAGTTGCCGGCATGTCGCTGGAGCTGTTCGTGATCAATTTCGAAAAAGACAAGATGACGTTGCGGGTGCCGATCACCAAGGTTTCCAATGTCGGCATGCGCAAGCTGGCAGACGCCAAGCAGGTCGACAAGGCCCTTGAGACCGTCCGCGGCCGCGCCCGCGTGAAGCGCACCATGTGGAGCCGCCGCGCCCAGGAATACGAGGCCAAGATCAATTCCGGCGACCTCATCGCCATCGCCGAGGTGGTCCGCGACCTCTATCGCTCCGACACCCAGCCCGAGCAGTCCTATTCGGAACGCCAGCTCTACGAGGCCGCCCTCGACCGCATGGCCCGCGAGATTTCCGCCGTCAACCGGATCTCCGAGACCGAGGCCATCCGCGAGATCGAGCAGAACCTTGCCAAGGGCCCCAAGCGCGGCCGCAAGGGCGAGGAAGACGGCGAGGACGAGCAGGAAGAGGCCGCCTGACGGACACGCGCCTGACGGACACGCGATTGCCGGCACGCCCGGCAGAGTATCTCGAAAAAATATATGCGGGGGCCGGGAACCAAACCGGCCCCCGTTTTTTTCATCTTTATGGACTCATGCGTCCGTGCTATACGGGAAAGCGCATGCGTGATTATACGTATGCGTGATCCGACGGACGCATTTCTACGTAAGATCATATGGTCGCGGCCTCCCACGCGACGTGATCCGGCACCGGCGGATAGGAGATTGATCGATGCGAAAGCCAGTTAGCCCACGGCGTCAGTTCGTCAAGGCGGCTATGGCCGCCCCCTATCTCACCAAGGAAGAGGAACAGTCCCTCGCCGTGCGCTGGCGCGACGACAAGGACCAGCAAGCCCTCCACAAGCTGACCTCGGCCCATATGCGCCTGGTCATTGCCCTTGCCGCCAAGTTCCGCCATTTCGGCCTATCGATGAACGACCTGATCCAGGAGGGCCATGTCGGCCTTCTGGAAGCGGCCGCCCGGTTCGAGCCGGAACGGGATGTGCGCTTTTCCACCTACGCCACCTGGTGGATCCGCGCCTCGATCCAGGACCATGTGCTGCGCAACTGGTCGATCGTGCGCGGCGGCACCTCCTCGGCCCAGAAGGCGCTGTTCTTCAACCTGCGCCGCCTGCGCGCCAAGATCGCCGTCAACGGCCAGTCCCAGCCCGATTCCAACGCCTATGACGAGATCGCCCTGGCGGTCGGCGTCTCGCGCAAGGACGTCGAGCTGATGGATTCGCGCCTTTCCGGCCCGGACATGTCGCTCAACGCGCCGGTCATCGAATCCGACGGCAACAGCGCCGACCGCCAGGATTTCCTGGTTAGCGACGGCCCGTTGCCCGACGAGACGGTCGGCTCGGAAATCGACAAGGAGCGTCGCTCCCAGTGGCTCGGCTCGGCCCTGACCGTCCTCAGCGAGCGCGAGTTGAAGATCGTCAGGGAGCGCCGCCTCACCGAAGAGGGCGCGACGCTGGAGAGCCTCGGCGCCAAGCTCGGCATCTCCAAGGAGCGCGTGCGCCAGATCGAGGCCCGTGCGCTCGAAAAGCTGCGCGCCGCGCTCTTGCAGGAAAACGCCGACCCGGCCGCCTTCGTCGGCTGACCCATTTCCCTCCGCCATTTGTCGACGAAAACGAAAAACGCGCCGGAAACGGCGCGTTTTTTAATGTCCGATGAGGCCGCAGCCTATTCGGCGATGATCTTGACCAGCATGCCGGGCTGCAGCTCGCTGTCGTCGTCGAGCCCGTTCAGCACCTTGAAGAGCTCCGCCCGCCGGTCGGGCGCGATGCCGGCCATGCGCGCCGCCATCCGGTCGATGCTGTCGCCCTGCCGCGCCGTGACGATACGCACGCGCAAGGGGCGCAGCTCGGCCCGCTCCCGCCCCGACAGCATGCGGAAGCTGGAGATGGTGGTGCGGAAGGCAAGATCGAAGGACTGGGTCGGCTCGCGGGTCGCGAAGATGAAACGGTAGGTGGCGCCGTTCGCCCTCAGCGCCGCGATGCGGAACGACCAGCCCTCGGCGACGGCCGACGCGGTGGCGGCCGGCTGGCCGGCGATCTCGGTGTCGCGCACGCTTTCCGAAATCAGTCCGTTGATCCAGCCGGAGCGCAGATAGTCGGCGAGCGACATGGACGCCGGAACGTTGGTGCCGTCGAAGCGCAGCGCCGTACCGCTGCCGTTGGAGGCAAGCACCGCCTCCTTGCTGTTTTCCAGCGTGAAATCGCCCGGCACGGTGAAGGCGATGCCGAGCCCGGCATGCAGGAACGAGCGGCCGCGGACGAAGCCCTCGCGCGGATCGTCGCCATAGAGCATGCCGTTGAGGCTGTTGAGATAGGCGTCGCGCCCGCGCTCGCCGAAGCCCGGCGCGTTGATCGCGCGGGCCGCGTTGCGCGCCTTTACGATGCGCTCCGGCGTCGTCGGGTGTGAGGACAGGAAGTCGGGCTGGTCGCCGGCACCGCGGGCCGAGACGACGTTGGAGAACTCCGCCATCGCCTTCAGGAAGCGCGAGGCCGCATAGGGGTCGTAGCCGGCCTTGGAGAGCGTCTTGACGCCGACGGCGTCCGCTTCCAGCTCCTGGATCTGCGAGAACCGGGCAAACGAGAGCTTGGCCGAGGCGAGCGCCTCCTTCTGGCGCTCCGGATCGTCGACCACATTGGCGACGACACGGCTGACGACCGCGGTTGCCTCGGCCCGCTTCAGCCGTGCGATCGCATGGTGCGCGGTGACGTGGGCCATCTCGTGCGAGATGACGGCGGCAAGCTCGGCGGAATCGTTGGCGAGCGCCAGGAGGCCGCGGGTGACGTACAGATAGCCGCCCGGCAGCGCGAAGGCGTTGACCACCGGCGAGTTGAGGATGGTGATGCGGTAGGACTGCGCCGGATTGTCGGAGGCGGCGACCAGCCGGCCGACCATGCGCGCGATCGCCCGCTCCGCGCCGCGGTCCTCATAGACCCCGCCATAGGCGGCGACGACACGCGGATGCTCGCGCGCGCCGATCGTCGATTCGCCCGTCGGCGGGCCCGGCGTGTCGATCACCGGATCGGAAATCGTGACGCCGCGCGAGAACAACTGGCAACCTGCCGTCGCCACGACGAGCGTCAGCACGGCGCCAAGGCGCAGCAGCTTCTGCCAGGTCGTTCCGCCGGTTGTCATTCCCACGTCCTTAACTGCCCGACGCGGGATCGAGTCGTTCGATTCCGTCCGGAGAATTCACACGAATAAGCGCTCCGCCGCGCGATTCCAACCAGCCACGCACGCGAATACGGGCACCCGAAAGCGATTTCCGGTCCGCTGTTGCCGATCCCCCGCGCCCCGATGAATATAGGAGGACGGTGAAGTCTTTTCTCCAGTCGTCGCCGAAATTGAGGAAGGTGAGGCGTCGCCCGGCCCCCACGGACCGTATCCGGCCCTCCACCACCATGTAACGGCCGGCGCGCCGGCGCAGTTCCCCGTCTCCCGCCCGCGCGAAGTACGCCGACGGGGCCGCCCAGACGCCGCGTCCGGCCGCCCGTGCCGATGCTTCAAGGGAAAGGAGCCGTTCGCGGCACGCCCGGCCGCCCTCCGGCGCGACGATGAGGTGACCGGCGCCAACGAGCGCGCCGCCGATCCACGCACCGTCCGGCCCGTAAAGCCGGGCGGCAAGCCGGCCATGCCGGTCCGGCGTATCGGCGATGTCCGCGAGCCGCACGGCGCGATCGGTGACGAGATCGAGAAGCGCCTGCCGCGCGGCCGCGCCCTGCGGCCAGGGCAATCCCGGCGCAAGGTCGAGCGGCGCCAGCGGCGGCATGAGACCGGCAAGGCGCACGGTGCGCCCGTCCGACAGCCGAACGGTCGCGCCGTCCAGGACGTCGACAACGGCAGCGTCTTTCGACAGCGGCGGCGCTTCGGGGCAGTCCGCATCGGCCGCAAGGCCGGCGCCGGCAAGGACGGGCAGAAGCAGCGCGGCAAGCGCCGACGCTCCCCCGCGCCCCGTCAGCCATGTCCGGCGTGCTGCCGCCTTCATTTCCGCAAACGCCCCGTATTGCCCCATGGTCGTATGGCCGCAACGCCCCCGCGCTGCATGCCGGATGTTCCATATCGCCGCCTGATAGAGGAAAACTCAAGCAGCAAAGCGGCGGGACGGCGGCAGCATCGTGGCAACGTATCCGCGTAATACCGCTCGCCGCCACGGATTTCTGCCGGCCGCAGCACGGAAAAACGACGCTCCGGGGCGCCAGGGGGATTTCGCATTGGTGCAAAACGATCTATCGAACGGCAGTTCTGGAATGGGAGTTTGAGACGATGACGGATCTCGCACGGGTGGTCGAAGCG
>NZ_NPEV01000092.1 GCF_003258835.1 Rhodobium orientis
CGAGCCGCCGGGGCGGCTCGCTCGATCGTTGTCCAATCGGCGTTCGCGCCGGTCAGTCGGCCGGCGACGCCGGCGGCGAGAGATCTTCCAGCGCCGCTTCGGCGACACTCGCCTGCTGCTGCTTGCGCCGTTCTTCCTGGATGAGATCGTCGCGGTGGCGGGCGACGGAGCGGATCTGCCCCACCGTGCCGCCGGTACCGGCCGGGATCAGCCGGCCGACGATGACGTTCTCCTTCAGGCCCTCCAGCGTATCGCTCTTGCCGTTGACCGCCGCCTCGGTAAGGACGCGGGTGGTCTCCTGGAACGATGCCGCGGAGATGAACGAGCGGGTCTGCAGGCTCGCCTTGGTAATGCCGAGAAGGACCGGGTTCGCCATCGGCGGCTTCTTGCCCTCCTCGTTGCACAGCGCGACGATGTCCTCGAACTCGACCTTGTCGATCTGTTCGCCGTTGATCAGGCCGCTCTCGCCCGCATCGGTGATCTCGACCTTCTGCAGCATCTGGCGAACGATCACCTCGATGTGCTTGTCGTTGATCGTCACGCCCTGCAGCCGGTAGACGTCCTGGATCTCGTTGACGAGATAGGTGGCCAGCGCCTCCACGCCCTTGATGGCGAGGATATCGTGCGGGGCCGGGTTGCCGTCGAGCAGGTACTCGCCCTTCTCGATGGTGTCGCCGTCCTGCAGGTGCATGTGCTTGCCCTTCGGCAAGAGGTACTCCACCGGCTCCAGGCTCTCGTCATGCGGCTCGATGATGACGCGACGCTTGTTCTTGTAGTCGCGCCCGAACCGCACCGTACCGTCGATCTCCGCGATCACCGCGTGGTCCTTCGGACGCCGGGCCTCGAACAGCTCGGCGACGCGCGGCAGACCGCCGGTGATGTCGCGGGTCTTGGCACTTTCCAGCGGAATACGCGCAACCACGTCGCCGGCCGTGACCTTGGTGCCCGGATCGACCGACAGCACCGCCTCGGCCGATAGCAGATAGCGCGCCTCGCCGCCGCGCGGCACCCGAATGATCTCGCCCTTGTCGTCCTTGATGACGATCGCCGGCTTCAGATCGGCACTGCGTGCGGAAGACCGCCAGTCCATGACGACGCGCTTGGTGATGCCCGTTGCCTCGTCGGTGGATTCCTGCAGCGATCCGCCTTCGACCAGGTCCTCGTAGTCGATGACGCCATCGACTTCGGTGAGGATCGGACGCGTGTACGGATCCCATTCGGCGATCCGCTGGCTGCGCTTGATCTCATCGCCGTCGTCGACATAGAGCCGCGCGCCGGTGGCGATCCGGTGGGTCGAGCGCTCGTTGCCCTCGCCATCGAGAATCGCGATCACGGTGTTGCGGCCCATGGTGACGAGCTTGCCTTCGGAGTCGCGGGCGACGTTCCGGTTGCGGATCTCGATCTTGCCGTCGAAATTCGATTCCAGGAACGACTGGTCGACCACCTGCGCCGTGCCGCCGATGTGGAACGTGCGCATGGTGAGCTGGGTGCCCGGCTCGCCGATCGACTGGGCGGCGATGACGCCGACCGCCTCACCCCGGTTGACCGGAGTGCCGCGGGCGAGGTCACGTCCGTAGCAGGCGCCGCAGACGCCGACCGAGGCCTCGCAGGTCAGCACCGAGCGGATCTTCACCCGCTGGACGCCGGCCGCCTCGATCTTCTCCACCTCACGCTCCTCGAGCAGCGTGTTGGCCGGCACGATCACCGAGCCGTCCGCCGGGCTGACGATGTCCTCCGCCGAGGTGCGGCCGAGGATGCGCTGGCCGAGCGAAGCGACGACGTTACCGGCGTCGATCACGGCCTGCATGGTCAGGCCCTCGGAGGTGCCGCAATCGGGCTCGTAGACGATCGAGTCCTGGGCGACGTCGACCAGACGCCGGGTCAGGTAGCCCGAGTTGGCGGTCTTCAGCGCCGTGTCCGCAAGGCCCTTACGGGCGCCGTGGGTGGAGTTGAAGTACTCCAGAACCGACAGGCCTTCCTTGAAGTTGGCGATGATCGGGCTTTCGATGATCTCGCCCGACGGCTTGGCCATCAGGCCGCGCATGCCGGCGAGCTGCTTCATCTGCGCCGGCGAACCGCGGGCACCGGAGTGGCTCATCATGTAGATCGAGTTGATCTGCTTGTGACGGCCGGTCTCGTCGTCCACTTCGACGGACGAGATGCGCTTCATCATCTCCTCGGCGACGCGGTCGGTGCACTTGGCCCAGGCGTCGACGACCTTGTTGTACTTCTCGCCCTGGGTGATCAGGCCGTCATTGTACTGCTGCTCGTATTCCTTGGCGAGCTCGCGGGTCTCATCCACCAGGCCCTGCTTGGTGTCCGGAATGACCATGTCGTCCTTGCCGAAGGAAATGCCGGCCTTGAACGCGTTGGAGAAGCCGAGCGCCATCACCCGGTCGCAGAAGATGACCGTCTCCTTCTGACCGCAGGCCCGGTAGACCACGTCGATCATCTTGGAGATTTCCTTCTTCGTCATCAGCTTGTTGCAGATGTCGAAGGGAACCTCGGGATGCTTCGGCAAGAGTTCGCCGATCATCATCCGGCCCGGGGTCGTCTCGTAGATCTTGGAGACCGTATTGCCGTCGGCGTCGACCGAACGGTGCCGGCCGCGCACCTTGGCGTGCAGGGAGACGGCCTTGGACTCCAGCGCGTGGGCAAGTTCGCCCATGTCGCCGAACAGCATGCCATCGCCCGGCTCGCCATCGGCGATCAGCGACAGGTAGTAGAGGCCGAGCACGATGTCCTGGGACGGCACGATGATCGGCGAGCCGTTGGCCGGGTGCAGGATGTTGTTGGTCGACATCATCAGCACGCGGGCTTCGAGCTGGGCTTCCAGCGACAGCGGCACGTGGACCGCCATCTGGTCGCCGTCGAAGTCGGCATTGAAGGCCGCGCAGACCAGCGGATGGAGCTGGATCGCCTTGCCCTCGATCAGCACCGGCTCAAAGGCCTGGATGCCGAGGCGGTGCAGCGTCGGCGCGCGGTTGAGCAGCACCGGATGCTCGCGGATGACCTCGTCGAGGATATCCCAGACTTCCGGCTTTTCCTTCTCCACCAGCTTCTTGGCCTGCTTGACCGTGGACGAGAAGCCCTTGGCATCGAGCCGCGAATAGATGAACGGCTTGAACAGCTCCAGCGCCATCTTCTTGGGCAGGCCGCACTGGTGCAGCTTCAGCTCCGGGCCGACCACGATGACCGAACGGCCCGAATAGTCGACGCGCTTGCCGAGGAGGTTCTGGCGGAACCGGCCCTGCTTGCCCTTCAGCATGTCGCTGAGCGACTTCAGCGGACGCTTGTTGGCGCCGGTGATGACGCGGCCGCGCCGGCCGTTGTCGAACAGGGCGTCGACGGCCTCCTGCAGCATCCGCTTTTCGTTGCGGATGATGATGTCCGGCGCGCGCAGCTCGATCAGCCGCTTCAGGCGGTTGTTCCGGTTGATGACGCGGCGGTAGAGGTCGTTGAGGTCCGAGGTCGCGAACCGGCCGCCGTCGAGCGGCACCAGCGGGCGCAGGTCCGGCGGGATCACCGGCACCACCTTCAGGATCATCCATTCCGGCTTGTTGCCGGATTCGATGAACGCCTCGACCAGCTTCAGCCGCTTGGCCAGCTTCTTCGGCTTCAACTCGGAGGTCGACTCGGCGATCTCCACGCGAAGCTGCTCGGCGAGCTTGGGCAGGTCGAGCGAGATCAGGATCTCGCGGATCGCCTCCGCGCCGATCATCGCCGTGAAGGCATCCTCGCCATACTCGTCCTGCATGCGCAGGTACTCTTCCTCCGAGAGCAACTGGTACTGCGCCATCGGGGTCAGGCCCGGCTCGATGACGACGTAGTTCTCGAAGTAGAGGATGCGCTCCAGGTCCTTCAGCGTCATGTCGAGCAGCATGCCGATGCGGCTCGGAAGCGACTTCAGGAACCAGATATGGGCGACCGGAGCGGCCAGCTCGATATGGCCCATGCGCTCGCGCCGGACCCGGCTGAGCGTGACCTCGACGCCGCACTTCTCGCAGATGACGCCCTTGTACTTCATGCGCTTGTACTTGCCGCACAAGCACTCGTAGTCCTTGATGGGGCCGAAGATCCGCGCGCAGAACAGGCCATCCCGCTCCGGCTTGAAGGTCCGGTAGTTGATGGTCTCCGGCTTCTTGATCTCACCGAACGACCACGACAGGATCTTTTCCGGACTGGCGATCGAGATACGGATCTGATCGAAAGTCTGGGCCTGAGCCTGAGGGTTGAAAAGGTTCATGACCTCTTGATTCATAGGCTCTCTCCGTAAGTGCGATCGATCAGGGCGTTTGCCGCGTCACGCCGTCGAACCCGCACGAGTTTGGCATCGAGTTGCTGTGTCGAAGGGGCCACGCGGCGGATCACTCCGCCGCGTCCGCCGGCAGGTCGTCTTCGCCCGCCGACTCGTCCGGATCCTTCGTCGTCGTCAGCTCCACATTGAGGCCGAGCGAACGCATTTCCTTGACCAGCACGTTGAAGCTTTCCGGAATACCGGCCTCGAACGTGTCGTCGCCGCGCACGATCGCCTCGTACACCTTGGTCCGGCCGGCAACGTCGTCCGATTTGACGGTCAGCATTTCCTGCAATGTATAGGCCGCGCCGTAGGCTTCCAGGGCCCAGACCTCCATTTCGCCGAAACGCTGGCCGCCGAACTGCGCCTTGCCGCCCAGCGGCTGCTGGGTCACGAGGCTGTAGGGGCCGATCGAACGGGCGTGGATCTTGTCGTCCACCAGGTGGTGCAGCTTCAGCATGTAGATATAGCCGACAGTCACCTTGCGGTCGAACTGCTCGCCGGTGCGTCCGTCGAACAGCGTCACCTGGCCGGACCGGTCGAGACCCGCCTTCTCCAGGAGGTCGACGATATCCGGCTCGTGGGCGCCGTCGAACACCGGCGTTGCGATCGCCATGCCCTTCTTGAGCTGCTCGCCGAGCATGACGACGGTGTCGTCGTCGCTCTCAGCGACCGAGATCAGGTCGCGTTCCGGATCGTAGATGCCTTCCAGTTCGGTGCGCAGCGGCGTGATGTTGCCCTCGCGCTTGTAGGCATCGACCATCTCGCCGATCTTGTGGCCCATGCCGGCGCAGGCCCAGCCCAGATGGGTCTCCAGGATCTGGCCGACATTCATCCGGCTCGGCACGCCGAGCGGATTGAGCACGATGTCCACATGGGTGCCGTCGTCCAGGAACGGCATGTCCTCGACCGGAACGATCTTGGAGACGACGCCCTTGTTGCCGTGACGGCCGGCCATCTTGTCGCCCGGCTGCAGCTTGCGCTTCACCGCCACGAACACCTTGACCATCTTCATGACGCCCGGCGGCAGCTCGTCGCCGCGCTGCAGCTTCTCGACCTTGTCGATGAAGCGCTGCTCGAGCTGCTTGCGGGACTCGTCGTACTGGTTCCTGAGCGCCTCGATCTCGGCCATCTGGGCCTCGTCGGAGACGGCGAACTGCCACCACTGGCTGCGCGGATAGCCGGAAAGGACTTCCCCGGTGATCTCGGTGTCCTTCTTGAAGCCCTTCGGCCCGGCATTGGCGGTCTTGCCGATCAGCGTCTCCGACAGGCGGCCGTAGACGTTGCGGTCGAGGATCGCCTGCTCGTCGTCGCGGTCCTTGGCGAGCCGCTCGATCTCCTCGCGCTCGATCGCCATGGCGCGCTCGTCCTTCTCAACGCCGTGGCGGTTGAAGACGCGCACTTCCACGACCGTGCCGGTAGCACCCGGCGGCAGCCTCAGCGAGGTGTCGCGAACGTCCGAGGCCTTTTCGCCGAAGATGGCGCGCAGGAGCTTTTCTTCCGGCGTCATCGGGCTTTCGCCCTTCGGCGTGATCTTGCCGACGAGGATATCGCCGGCGTTGACCTCGGCACCGATATAGACGATGCCGGCCTCGTCGAGGTTCTTCAGCGCCTCTTCCGAAACGTTCGGAATGTCGCGCGTGATCTCCTCCGGACCGAGCTTGGTGTCGCGGGCCATCACCTCGAATTCCTCTATGTGGATCGAGGTGAAGACGTCGTCGCGGACGATCCGCTCGGACAAGAGGATGGAGTCCTCGAAGTTGTAGCCGTTCCACGGCATGAACGCGACCAGCACGTTGCGGCCGAGGGCAAGGTCGCCGAGCTCCGTCGACGGGCCGTCGGCGATGATCTCGCCCTTGGCCACCACGTCACCGACGGTGACCAGCGGGCGCTGGTTGATGCAGGTGTTCTGGTTGGAACGCTGGAACTTCATCAGCCGGTAGATGTCGACGCCGGACTTGGTCGGGTCGAGATCGGCGGTTGCGCGCACCACGATACGGGTGGCGTCGACCTGGTCGACGATGCCGGCCCGGCGGGCGCCGATCGCGGCCCCGGAGTCGCTCGCCACCACCGGCTCCATGCCGGTGCCGACCAGCGGCGCCTCGGCCCGCACCAGCGGCACGGCCTGACGCTGCATGTTGGAGCCCATCAGCGCGCGGTTGGCGTCGTCGTTCTCAAGGAACGGGATCAGCGCCGCGGCGACCGAAACGAGCTGCTTCGGCGACACATCCATGAACTCCACGCCATCCGGCGTCGTCATGACGACGTCGCCGGCATGGCGGGCGGTCAGAAGGTCGCCCTCGAAGCGGCCATCCATGCTGATCGGCGCATTGGCCTGGGCGACGTGGTACTTGGATTCCTCCATCGCCGACAGATAGGTGACCTCGTCGGTCACCTGGCCGTCCTTGACCTTGCGGTACGGGCTCTCGATGAAGCCGTACTTGTTGACCCGGGCAAAGGTCGCCAGCGAGTTGATGAGGCCGATATTCGGGCCTTCCGGCGTCTCGATCGGGCAGATCCGGCCATAGTGGGTCGGATGCACGTCGCGCACCTCGAAGCCCGCCCGCTCGCGCGTCAGACCGCCCGGGCCGAGCGCCGACAGGCGCCGCTTGTGGGTGATCTCCGACAGCGGATTGGTCTGGTCCATGAACTGCGAGAGCTGCGAGGAGCCGAAGAACTCGCGCACGGCCGCGGCAGCCGGCTTGGCGTTGATCAGGTCCTGCGGCATCACCGTGTCGATCTCGACCGACGACATCCGCTCCTTGATCGCCCGCTCCATGCGCAGGAGGCCGATGCGGTACTGGTTCTCCATCAGCTCGCCGACCGAACGCACCCGGCGGTTGCCGAGATTGTCGATGTCGTCGATCTCGCCCTTGCCGTCGCGCAGGTCGACCAGCGTCTTGATGACGGCCAGCACGTCCTCGCGGCGCAGCACGCGCACCGTGTCCTCGCATTTGAGGTCGAGGCGCATGTTCATCTTGACCCGGCCGACGGCCGACAGGTCGTAGCGCTCGGGATCGAAGAACAGCGAATGGAACATCGCCTCGGCGGTCTCAAGGGTCGGCGGCTCGCCCGGGCGCATCACCCGGTAGATGTCGAACAGCGCCTCTTCGCGCGCCTCGTTCTTGTCGACGGCGAGCGTGTTGCGGATGTAGCCGCCGGTGTTGACATGGTCGATGTCGAGCACCGTGATCTCGTCGTAGCCGCGCTCGATAAAGCCGGCGAGCGTCTTTTCGGTGATCTCGTCGCCGGCCTCTGCGTAGATCTCGCCGGTCTCGGGGTTGACGATGTCGCCGGCAAGGTAATGGCCGCACAGCTCCTCGTCGGAGACCTTGAGGGCCTCGACGCCCTTCTCGCCGAGCTGGCGGGCGAGCCGCGCGGTGATCTTGCGGCCAGCTTCCACGACCACTTCGCCGGTCTTGGCGTCGATCAGGTCGGAGGTCGGCTTGAAGCCCTTCATGCGCTGGGCGTCATAGGGCATCTGCCAGCCTTCGCCGGCGCGGGTGTAGACGATGTGCTGGTAGAAGGTGTCGAGGATCTCTTCGGAATCGAGGCCGAGCGCGAACATCAGCGAGGTCACCGGGATCTTCCGGCGCCGGTCGATGCGCGCATGCACGATGTCCTTGGCGTCGAACTCGATGTCGAGCCAGGAGCCGCGATAGGGGATGATCCGGGCCGCGAACAGGAGCTTGCCCGAGGAGTGGGTCTTGCCCTTGTCATGGTCGAAGAAGACGCCCGGCGAGCGGTGCATCTGCGAGACGATGACGCGCTCGGTGCCGTTGATGATGAAGGTGCCGTTGGACGTCATCAGCGGCATGTCGCCCATATAGACGTCCTGCTCCTTGATGTCCTTGACGGACTTGGCGCCGGTTTCCTCGTCGACGTCGAAGACGATCAGACGCAGCGTCACCTTCAGCGGCGCGGCATAGGTCATGTCGCGCTGCCGGCATTCTTCCGTATCGTATTTGGGCGGCTCGAACTCGTAGGAGACAAACTCCAGAAGCGCCGTGCCGGCGAAGTCGGAAATCGGGAACACCGACTTGAAGACCGCCTGCAGACCCTCCTCGGTACGTCCGCCAT
Organism: Rhodobium orientis; assembly: GCF_003258835.1. Classification (GTDB taxonomy): domain Bacteria; phylum Pseudomonadota; class Alphaproteobacteria; order Rhizobiales; family Rhodobiaceae; genus Rhodobium; species Rhodobium orientis. The sequence goes on from NZ_NPEV01000092.1 coordinate 8,378, forward strand.
CCGGCTCCTCGACCTGGAGGAACTGGTCGTACGACGCCTTCTGAACCTCGATGAGGTTCGGCATCTTGGCGACTTCGCGGATCGACCCGAAATACTTGCGAACCCTTCTGCGCCCGTTGAACGTCTGCGTCATTCTCGCTCCTCGTACCGCCCTGGCTGCGACTGTCCGGAGGACCGGACCCCGTCTGGGGCATCGATCATCGGGACAGCCGCCCGTCGGAAACGCCAATCGGCCCGTGCGGGCCGTCAAAAAATCCGGTCCGCATCCGCGGGACCGCTATGGTCGGACGCGGCTCCGGATCGACAACCCGGAGCCGCCCCCAAAATAGCTTGCGCTACTTCAGCTCGACAGACGCGCCGGCGTCTTCCAGCTTCTTCTTCAGCTCTTCGGCCTCTTCCTTCGAAGCGCCTTCCTTGACCGGCTTCGGCGCGCCTTCCACCAGGTCCTTGGCTTCCTTCAGGCCGAGGCCGGTGATGGCGCGGACTTCCTTGATCACGTTGATCTTCTTGTCGCCCGCTGCCGTCAGGATGACGTCGAATTCGGTCTTTTCCTCGACCGCGGCGGCTTCGCCACCGCCGGCCGCAGCGGCCACAGCCACCGGAGCGGCGGCGGAAACGCCCCACTTCTCCTCGAGCATCTTGGAGAGCTCGGCGGCCTCCATCACGGTGAGGTTGGAAAGCTCGTCAGCAATTTTTTCCAGATCTGCCATTGTCTCGTTACCTTGTCAGTTCGAACCGTCGGTTCGGAGTTTCAGTGAACGGCCTCACGCCGCATTACCCTTTTCGGCATAGGCTCCGAGCACCCGGGCGACCTGCCCGGCCGGAGCGTTGACCACCTGCGCGATACGCGTTGCCGGCGTGTTGATCATGCCGACCAGCTTGGCGCGCAGTTCGTCGAGCGACGGCAGATCGGCCAGGGCCTTCACACCGCTCGCATCGAGATTGGTGGCGCCGAGCGCACCGCCGAGAACGACCAGCTTGTCGGTCGACTTGGCGAAATCCGACACGATCTTCGGGGCCGTTACCGGATCGTCCGAATAGGCGATCGCAACGGGACCCTGGAACAGGTCGGAGATGTGCTCGACATCCGTGCCGTCAAGGGCAAGCTTCGCGAGACGGTTTTTGGCCACTTTCAGGGTTGCTCCGGCATCCCGCATGCGCGACCTGAGGTCGTTCATCTGGGCGACCGTGAGGCCCAAATTGTGGGTCACGACAACAACGCCGGTGCTCTTGAACACCTCGTTGAGAGCCGCGACAGCCTCTCGCTTTTCAGCTCTATCCACTTGCCTCTCTCCAAATGGCGGATGGGGACATCCGCCGGTTACCATTGCCGCCACTTGTTCCGGCGTTGTTGCCAAAGGCCATGGCGACGCTTGCGTGCCTGTCCCCTGGCGGACCCCGGAAGGTGCCGCAAGGCGCAACGGTCCGAACCGATCGCCGGCCACATGGGCCGGAAAATTCGGTCGCACCCGTCTCATGCAGGCCCTTCCGGCTTAAGCGGCAGACTTCGTTGGAAGCGCTGCCACACCTGCAATCTCGGACAGGGTGGCCTCCGGGCAGGTCGTCTGAGGCGACGCCGGCCGGAGACCGATCCGCCCGGCGCCTGGCGCCG
>NZ_NPEV01000093.1 GCF_003258835.1 Rhodobium orientis
GCAGGCTGCGCCCGCTAGCCTCCGACGGGCGGCGCCGGAGCGCCGGCGCGCTGTCGCGCTTGCGAGCCCGTGGGGCTCGGTCCGGGTGGCAGTTTCGATGGCGCCGGCCATCGGTCCCAGCGCCGATTCTGCCGCGTCATGGGGCAGCCGCTGTGCGGCATTTGGACTTTCAAGAAATCTTGATTGCCGTTCCGAACCGGCAAAACGCTCCATCGAATCAATTCCTTCACCGCCCCCGCAATCGACGCTGAATGCGGTGCGTGCCTTGCCGCGCGTTGTCGGCCGGCACTACCCATGGTCTACTTTTGCCATCGGCCGGACGGACCGGCCGCCGCGATCGGGGATCGCCAAAGATGTCGGCATGCACCCAATGGGTCCGAACGGGCCTCGGTCTTTTTCTCCTGGCAGCGCTCGCGCTGGCGCCCGCTCCGGCGGCTGCGACGGAGGTGGCGCTGGAGCTCGTTCTCCTCGCCGATGCCACCGGTTCCATCGACAACGACGAGATCCGCTTCCAGCGAAAGGGCTATGCGGAAGCGATCACCGACCCTGCCGTGGTCACGGCGATCCGCAACACGCCACACGGCCAGATCGCGGTGACCTATGTGGAATGGGGCGATTCCCAGTCCCAGGACATCGTCGTCGGCTGGACCGTGATCGACGGTCCGGAAAGCGCCGCAGCCTTCGCCGAGGCGCTTATGATCCCGCCGCGCAAGGCGCATGGCTACAACGCCATCGGCACCGCCCTCTTGCTCGGCATGGCGTTGATCGAGAACAACGACATCCAGGGCTTCCGCAAGGTCATCGACATTTCCGCCGACAGCGCCAACAGCTGGTCGGGCCCGAGCATCGAGTCGGCGCGGGCGACGGTGGTCTCTTCCGGCATCACCATCAACGGCCTTGCCGTTCTCTGTCGCCACTGCATCTCCGGCCGGCCGGTCTCCTACGACCTGGAAGCGGCCTTTGCCGAGAAGATCATCGGCGGGCCCGGCGCCTTCGTCGTCACCGCCGACAGCGCGGCGACGTTCGCCAACGCGGTGCGGCGCAAGCTGATCATGGAAATCGCCGGGGATCCGCAGCCAAAGCGGATGGCGGAAACCGAGACGAACGTGAGGGCGGATTGACGGGGCGCGACACGCGGGCGTTTTCGCATCGATCGGAAATGGGGTAGGGGATCGGACACCCTCGCCGCTTTGAAAGGCTGCCCGCTTTGTCCGCGTTCTCTGCCCTTTGCCGCATCGCCGTCGCCCTCATGCTCCTTGCCGCTATCCCGCTGCCGTCATCGGCGGCCGAGGACACGGTTGCTCTCAAGGGCGTGCTGCTGCGCAACGGCGATGGCGGCGCCCGGCCGATCCGCGAAGTTCTGTCGGACAAGGGCCCGACCATCGTCCATTTCTGGGCGACCTGGTGCGTTCCCTGCCGAAAGGAACTGCCCTCGGTCGACCGCTTCGCCGCCGACCTCGACAAGGCCGGCAAGGGCGGCCGGCTGGTGGTCGTCTCGGTCGACCGGTTTCCCTATGCGACGATCGCGCGGTTCCTGTCATCCGAACTCGGACTCGGGCTGCGGACCTGGCAGGACGCGGAACGCAAGACCGGCAGCGCCTTCCGCATCTTCGGCTATCCGGCAACGCTGGTCGTAGACAGGGCCGGCACCGTCACCTGGCGCCATATCGGCCCGCTCGACTGGGACGACGGAAACTTTCGCAAGGCGCTTCTTGCCAGGATCGGCATCGCCGACTGACGGCCCGCTTTCGCGGCGGCGGGCGCCGCCTATTGCCCGGAAGACGGCGTGTCGACGGTGGCGGCGGTGCGGGCGCGGCTGTTGCGGTCGCGGGCGTCCTGCATGCGCACCGCGCGGCGGCGCTGGTATTCGCGCACGAAGCGCAGCGAGATCGCATAGGCAAGCCAGCCGCACAGGATGGTCCAGGGAATGGAGCCGATGAGGAGCGGCACGCCCCAGCCGGTAATCAGGGTTTCGATCCAGTTGAGGAACTTGTCCCAGAACCCGGCATCGGTCGCGGTGCTGGTCGTGAACAGCTTGTGGAAGCCGTCATAGCCGCTGATGTCGTCGAAATGGCCGAGCAGGACCTGGCCGGTGACGTAGTAGACGTAATAGGTCGGGATGATGGTGACGATGTTGGTGGTCCAGGTCCAGGCCAGGCCATTGACCAGGGAGAACTCCCAGCGCAGCGCCTTTTCGGCGATGATCCAGGTGATCAGCACCGCCAGCATCTGCAGGCCGAAGACAGGAACCATCGCCCAGATCGTACCGATCATGACGCCGCGGGCGGTGAACTCCGGCGGATGCGGGCTGCGGATCATGGGAATATGCAGCTTGTAGCGGATCATCCGGCGGGTACGGTCGAGCCAGCCGTTCTCCCGACGCGAGTTGCCGTTTCCGTTGCGGATGCGCTGGTTGATCTTCGCCATTTAGCGTCAGTCTTGCCGGAGAGGAGGCCGGAACCGGCCGCCGCAATATGCGACCGGAGCCCATTCCGTCACTCAATCTAGTTCATTGGATGACCATTTGGAGCGTAGAAGCTTTAAAAAGCGGTTTGCTGCCGAAAAAACAAGGGTTCATGCGAAACATCGGGTGAATATGAGGCGTCAGGAGGGCGGTGCCGGAAACGGTTGGCAAGGGCGGCCGGTCTGCGGCTAAGATCACCCCAACAAGAGCAAACAAAGACCGGGGGGACCACCATGACCGCAGAGGATGCCGCAGCGCTCGACGATCCGACGCGCCGGCTCGTCGTTTCCGACATCACCGTCGCCACCGTGCGCGAGGCCCTGACGAAAGGCTTTCGCGATTTCAGGGCCGCACCGCTGATCGGCGCCAGCGTCGGGCTGTTCTTTGCCGCGGGCGGCTGGATCATCTTTTACATGGTGGAGTTCGCCGGGCTGATCTTCCTTGCCTATCCGACGGCGGCGGGCTTTGCCCTCATCGGCCCGTTCACCGCGACAGTCCTTTACGAGGCCAGCTTGCGGCTGGCGGCCGGGCAGCCCGTGCGCTTCGGCGCGACCTTCGCCGACGCGCTGAAGAAGGGCCGGGAGCGGCTCGGCTGGCTGCCGATGATCACGCTGTTCGGCTTCATCATCTGGCTCGATGTCGCGGCCGCGCTCTATGCCATCTTCTTCGGCGTCAAGTCGCCGGAGATCCCGCAGCTCTTCATCGACATCCTGACGACGCCGACGGGGCTCCTGTTTCTCGTCGTCGGCAACGCCATCGGCGCCTTCTTCGCCGTGATGCTGTTTTCCATCAGCGTCATGTCCTATCCACTCTTGATGGACCGGGGGATCGATCCGGTGACGGCGATCATGACCAGCGTCAAGGCGGTGAAGACCAATCCGGTGCCGCTGATCGGCTACGGCTTCTTCGTCGCCGTGACGCTCGCCGCCTCGACGCTGACGGGCTTCCTCGCCCTCCTCGTCGTCATGCCGCTCCTGGGCCACACCACCTGGCACCTCTACAAGGCGACGGTGCATGTGGAAGAGATCGGCTGATCGCCGGGCTCAGATGCAGCGGCCGCCGTCGACCTCCAGGCAGACGCCGGTGAGGAAATTCGCCTCGTCGCTGACGAGGAACGCCGCGGCATTGGCGATGTCCGCCGGCGTAGAGAGCCGGCCGAGCGGCACCGTCGCCTTGAACGCGGCGCGCTTTTCCTCCGTGTCCTCGCCCATGAAGAGGGCGAGCATCGGCGTCTCGCCGGCGACCGGGTTGAGGGCGACGACGCGGATGTTGTCGGGCGCAAGCTCCACCGCCATCGCCTTGGTCAGGGTGATCGCCGCGCCCTTGGAGCCGTTGTACCAGACAAGGCCCGGCCGCGGCCGGACGCCGGCCGTGGAGGCAATATTGAGGATGACGCCGCCGCCGCGCACTTTAAGGGCCGGCACGCCGGCAATGGCCGCGTTGTAGATGGACTTCACATTGACCGCGTAGATGCGGTCGAACTCGTCCTCGGTCACCTCCAGCAGCGGCTTGTTGCGGTGGGTGGTGCCGGCATTGTTGACGATGATGTCGAGGCCGCCGAAGGCCTTGACCGTCGCGTTGACCATGGCAGCGACGTCTTCGGACTTTGAGACGTCGGCGCGGCAGAAGCGGGCAGCCGCGCCGATATCCCCAGCGACGCGCGTGCCGGCCTCTTCGTTGATGTCGGAGATCAGCACCTTCGCACCCTCTGCGGCAAAGCGTCTTGCGATCGCCTCGCCGAAACCCGATGCGGCGCCGGTGACGACCGCGACCTTTCCCTCCAGTTTCATTTTTGTCCCTCCCTTTTGATTGTTTTTTTCGATCAAACCTCCGGATCGCGGTGGCAGGCAATCCTCGCCCCATCGGAGACCGGTCGCAATTTCGGCGCCTCGGCCACGCAGCGCTCGAACGCCAGCGGGCAGCGCGGCCGGAACGCGCAACCGGCCTCGGGCGGCAATGGTGCGGCTGCCACATGCTTCGCCGCTGCGGCAAGTCGGGCCTTGCGGCGCGCCGGATCGGGCTTCGGTACCGCCTCGATCAGCGCCCGCGTGTAAGGATGGCGCGGGCGGGAAAACACTTCCGGGCTCGGGCCCTCCTCGACGATGCGGCCGAGATACATCACCGCAACGTCGTCGGTGACGCAGCGCACCACGTTGAGGTCGTGGCCGATGAACACATAGGCGAGGCCGAACTCGGCCTGCAGGTCGTTCATCAGGTTCAGCACCTGGGCCTGCACCGAGACATCGAGAGCCGAGACCGCCTCGTCGGCGACGATGAGGTCGGGCTTCGTTACGAGCGCACGGGCGATGGCGATGCGCTGGCGCTGGCCGCCGGAGAATTCGTGCGGGTATTTCGCCGCCGCCGAGGCCGGCAGGCCGACGGACTGCAGCACTTCGGCAACGCGCATGCGCCGGCGCACGCGGTCCGTCTCCGGCTCCAGCGAGCGCAGCGGCTCGGAGACGATGCGCGCGACCTTGTGGCGGGGATCGAGCGAGCCGTAGGGGTCCTGGAAGATGATCTGGAGGTGGCGGCGCAGCGCCTTCAACTCGTCCGCCGGGGCGGCAAAGAGGTCGGTGCCATGGAGCCGCACGGTGCCGGCGGTCGGGCGTTCCAGGGCGAGGATCAGGTGGGCCAGCGTCGACTTCCCGCAACCGGATTCGCCGACGATGCCGAGGCTGCGGCCGCGCTCCACCGTCAGGTCGACGCCGGCCAGCGCCCGCAGTACGGGCCGCTCGCCGAAGAGCCGCCGGCGCGGCAGGGCGTAGTCGCGGATGAGGCCTTCGACGGCAAGCAGCGGGGTATCGGTCATCGCACCCCCTCCCCGGCCGCCAGCGGATGGAAGCAGGCAACGCCGTGGCCCTCGGCCAGCGCGATGCGTGGCGGCGGTTCGATGCAGGCGGGTGTGCGGCGCGGGCAGCGGCCGGCAAAGGGGCAACCCGTCGTCCGCTCGCCCGGCTCCGGCACCGTCCCGGGGATTGCCGCAAGCCGCGGACGGCGCACATCCGGGTCGATCTCCACGGCATGGGGCGAGGCGGCAAAGAGGCCGGCCGTATAGGGGTGGGCCATGCCGGCAAAGAGCCGTTCCGCCGTTCCTTCTTCGACGATCCTGCCGGCATACATGACCAGCACCCGCTCGGCGGTTTCCGCGACGATGCCGAGGTCGTGGGTGATCATGACGAGCGCCATGTTGGACGCCGCCGTCACCTCAAGGATGAGGTCGAGGATGCGGGCCTCTGTGGTGACGTCGAGGGCCGTCGTCGGCTCGTCGGCGATCAGGAGGTCCGGCTCGCAGGCAAGGGCGATCGCGATCATCACCCGCTGGCGCTGGCCGCCGGAGAGCTCGTGCGGATAGAGCGACGGCGCAAAGCGCGGCGCCGGCAGGCCGACGCGGTCCAGCAGCTCGCGCACCCGGTCGGCCCGCGCCCGCCGGCCGAGGGCGAGATGGAGGGCGAGCCCTTCGCCGACCTGGTCGCCGATGGTTCTGACCGGATTGAGCGCCGTCATCGGCTCCTGGAAGATCATCGCGATCCGGCGGCCGCGAAGATCGCAGAGGGCTGGTTCCGGCAACGTCAAAAGGTCGTCGGCGCCAAGCCGGATATGGCCGCGCACGGATGCTCCCGGCGGCAGGAGCCCCATGACGGCCAGCGCCGTCATCGACTTGCCGCAACCGGATTCGCCGACGATGCCGACCGCCTCGCCCGGCGCGACGGAAAACGACACGCCATCCAGCACATGGGCCGGACCGGCCTTGCCCGGAAAGGTCACCGTCAGGTCGCGGACATCGAGCAACGCCATCGCCTTACCGCCCCCGCCGCAGGCGCGGGTCGAGCGCATCGCGCAGCCCGTCGCCGAGGAGGTTGAGACCCAGGACCGAGAGCGTGATCGCCAGCCCCGGATAGATGGCGAGTTGCGGCGCCAGGTAGATCAGGGTCTGGGCCTCGTTCAGCATGCGGCCCCAGCTCGGGTTCGGCGGCTGGGTACCGAGGCCGAGATAGGAGAGCCCGGCCTCGGCAAGGATCGCCAGCGCGAACTGGATGGTCGCCTGGACGAGCAACAGGCCGGCGATGTTGGGCAGCACGTGGTCGAGCGTGATCGCCAGCCGGCTGCGCGCCGCGGCGCGGGCCGCGAGCACGAATTCGCGCTTCCAGACGCCAAGCGCTGCGCCGCGCGAGAGGCGGGCGAAGACCGGAATGTTGAAAAGGCCGATGGCGACCATGGCATTGACCGCGCCGGGACCGGCGAGCGCGGTGATCATCACGGCGGTCAGGAGCGCGGGAAAGGCGAAGGCGAAATCGTTGAGCCGCATCACCGCCTCGTCGATCCAGCCGCCGCGGGCGGCGGCCAGCGTTCCGAGCGGCACGCCGATGAAGATGCCGATGCCGACGGCGATGACGGAGACGAGGATGGAGTTGCGCGCGCCGACCATCAGCATGGAGAGGACGTCGCGGCCGAACTGGTCGGTGCCGAGGAGGTGCTCCGCGCTCGACGGGGCGAGCCGGCCGGCGATGTCCATCGCGGTTGCCGAATAGGGCGTCCAGAGGAGAGAGAGGGCTGCGGTGAGCGCCAGCGCCAGGGTGATGGCGCCGCCGATCAGGAAGGACCGGCTCTGCGCGGCGCCGGCGATCAGTTCGCGGACCCGCTCAGCGACCATCGACGACGCTCCTGAGGCGCGGGTCTAGCACCCCATAGGCGAGGTCGACGAGGAAGTTGACGACGATGACGCTGACCGCAAGGAGCACGATGACGTTCTTGACGACGATGAGGTCGCGCTGGGCGATCGCCTGGAAGATCAGCCGGCCAAGGCCGGGCAGCGTGAAGACGCTCTCGATGATGATGGTGCCGGCTATGAGGAACGAGAACTGCAGGCCCATGATGGTGACGACCGGGATGAGCGCATTGCGGACCGCATGGCGCCAGAGCGCGGCCGATTTCGTCAGCCCCTTGGCGCGGGCCGTGCGCACATAGTCCTCGCCGAGGGTTTCCAGCACGGCGGAGCGCGTAACGCGGGCAAGGATCGCGGCCTGGGGGAGCGCCAGGGCGACGGCAGGGAGCGTGAGCGAGGCGAGCGCCGGGCCGAGCCCCGCCTCCCAGCCGGCAAAGCCGCCGGCCGGCAGCCAGCGCAGGGTCACGGCAAAGAGCATGATGAAGAGGAGGCCGAGCCAGAAATTCGGCACCGCGACGCCGATCTGGGAAAAGCCCATGACGGCGGCATCGACCGCGCTGCCGCGCCTTGCTGCGGCCGTTACGCCGAGGGGGATGGCGATGGCCGTTGAAAGAAAAATCGCAAAAAGGGCGAGCGGCAGGCTGACGACGGCGCGCTCCAGGATCAGTTCGGAGACCGGGACGCCATAGGTGTAGCTGGTGCCGAAATCGCCGACTGCCATGCCGATGATCCAGGAAAGGTAGCGCTCCGGCGCGGGACGGTCGAGGCCGAGGTCGTGGCGCAGAGCCGCCACCGTCTCCGGCTGCGCGCCGACACCGAGCATGACTTCGGCCGGATCGCCCGGCAGCACCTCAAGGACGGTGAAGACGACGAGGGAGGCGACCAGCACCGTCGCCAGCATGACGGCAAGACGGCGGAGGAGGAACCGGGTCATGGGGCGGGCCGGGCGGTGGGCCGGAGGATTTGGCGAGGACGTGCCCCAAGCACAGTCGTCATCCCGGCCCCGGAGCCGGGACCCATTGCCCCTGTCATCACGGTATGCCCTGCCTTGAGGGAATCGGGCGGTCGCGCGGATGCCTTTCCCCGACCAGCGTCGCGACGGCATACCGTGCCGAGACGGGCATTGGGCCCCGGGTCAAGTGTTTGTCCCGGGGAGATGATTGACAGGTGTTCGGGGACATGGCTGACAGTCATTGATGATCGTTTCGGGTATGGTTGAGGTCAATGGTTGCGATATGCGTTGCACCGAAGCAGACGCGATAG
>NZ_NPEV01000094.1 GCF_003258835.1 Rhodobium orientis
CGGAAGGTCTGCGAGCAGGTGCCGTGGTGGCGGTAAAAGGCCCCGACCGTGGCAAAGGCCGACGACCGGCCGGCCTTGACCTCCTCATATTCCCTGATCAGGAAACGCCACTTCTGAACATAGTTCCGTTCAATCGTCCGGTCATAGCTGTTGTCGCGCATGGGTCGCTCCTTTCCGCAATCCCATCAGCGAATATCTGAACTTGCACAGCAATGAGTTGATCTCGCACAGTGCTATAAGGGCAGCCCTGATCAAGAAGGTGCTTAAACCAGACGGCGGCGAGGTACTCCATCGTTTCGCGATGATGGAATTTCGCACGGCCCAGACTGGCAGGAGCAAAAACACCTTTGCGCAAAAGGCTGCTGATCTCGGCTTCACTGCGCTCGGGCAATAGGGCAATGGGGTCCAACCATTGTTCGTCGTTTCTTTGGGCGGGCTGATCGACAGCTATGTGGAGCGTTTTTCCGAGAACCATGGCCGCAGCGATACGCGCCGCACCCAGCCGAAGCTCCGCAATCGCAAGCGTGCTGTCTTCTCGACGGTTCTTGTTTCCCTCGGTCAGGCGTTTGTCAATCACGTAGCTAAGCATGTCCGTGCGACTGCCAAGCCGTTGTTCGTGATTCTGCCAGTATCCGATGAAATCCAATAAATCTTTAGGTCGATCAGCGAGAGGAAGAAGGCCGTTTTTTATAAGTTCTTGCCGAAAGTTAGCCGCATTTTCAATGCCATGGGCTTCAATGAATTTGTTGCGCTGTTGATCATCTAAGCTTTCAAGGACATATATGCTAAATCCGCTAGCTTTTGTTTTTGTGGTAGCGGTATCATCGATGTCGTCATCTTCCACACGACCGCCGTTTTGATCTCTCTGCACTAACGCGATAAGTGCGGCTTCCCCTTTTTCTGGCTCCGCTGGTGGGTGAGTTACTAGAGAAAGCTTGTCGTTGAGAAGGCGAATGTCATGGTTCGGGTCCCAATCGCTCCAGCGGCAACTAATGACAATGGTCGCTCGCTCCGCGTGCCCGTGAATGGCCTTCTGCAGGCTTCTGACGCAGCGCGGCAGGCTTTTATTGGTGAGCCTGGCTTCGTCGACAGAGTCAACGAAGAAGTGTCCGTGCCCATTGTTTTCACGCCAAGAACTAAAACGATCCGCATCATCTGGGTCGAGGGCATCCTCAAGGCTTCTATCATCCAAATCTTCTACTGGAACGAAGCAGGCGAAATCCCCTGCACTTGCTATGCGACGGGCTTGTTCCTTAAATTCTTCCGTCTTGCCATTGCCTGCTTCAGCAAGAACGACTGCCCGACGTGCCTTCAGAACTGTTTCCCAATCGGACTCAGTTGATGTGCCAAGCATGTGCCGTAGCTCACGAGTACTACGGTACTCGCTGGCATCTTCCTCGATTGGTCGAAAATTACGGGCAAGATCAACATAGTGGGTGCACTTGTCGTTGGTCACCGCTCCGTTCCCTCCCTGAGAATGGCAAGGTACGCGTCGTAGGCATAGACGCGCCGACGCTGTTTGCCGGTGATCTCCTGGACGATCCCGAGCTTTTGCAGGTGCTTCAGCGCGGAGTTGACGGTGGGCTCGCTGAGGGCGAGTTCACCCGATGCCTTGCCGGACGTCGTGAGGGCATGCTTCTGAAGGTACTGGTGAACGACGGCTGCCGAACTGGCGGCGCGGCCCAGCGATTGAATCTTCGCAGCGTCGGCCTCGAACAGCTCCAGGATTCGGTGGGCCGTCTGCACGGCCTGGTTCGCGACTTCCGCCACACCGTCCAGGAAAAATGCCAGCCACTGTTCCCATTCGCCATGGGTGCGAACCCGTTGTAGGAGATCGTAGTAGTGCTGCCGGTGCGTTTTGAAATAAAGGCTGAGATAGAGCGTCGGTTCTCTGAGCACGCCTTCGGTGCACAGCAGGAACGTGATCAGCAGCCGCCCGAGACGACCGTTGCCGTCGAGGAAGGGGTGGATGGTCTCGAACTGCACGTGGGCGTAAGCGGCCTTCACAATGGTCGGCAGGTTCTGCTCGTCATGGAGAAACAGCTCGAACTTGCTCAGGCACTCAAGCAACTGGTCCGGCGGTGGCGGTACGAACGTCGCACGCGACGGGCGGGCACCCCCGATCCAGTTCTGTGACCGGCGAAACTCACCCGGCTGGGCCGATGCGCCGCGCCCCTTTTTAAGGAGGACCCCGTGGATTTCCCGAATGAGGCGCAACGACAAGGGAAACCCGTCGCGCATGCGCCGCAAACCGTATTCCATCGCCGCGATATAGTTCGAGACCTCCTGGACGTCGTCCAGCGGCACCAGCGGAATTTCATCCGCTTCGAACAGGAGCAGGTCGGACAGCGAAGATTGAGTGCCTTCGATTTGCGATGACAGCAGCGCCTCTTTGCGCACATACATGAAGATGAACAGCGCGGGGGACGGCAAAATGGACGTGACCCCGTCGAGACGGCCGAGGGCGAGGTTGGCCTGTTCGATCTGGCCAGCGAAGGCAGCCAGGTCAACGGGCGGCGTCGGGGGCAGGGGATTGGGCACATAGGCCCTGACAACCTCGCCGCCCGTTGCCGTTTCCACCCATTTGCCGATCCGCTCGTTCACATGCCCAACCTTTAATTACGATTCACGTAAGTAAAGATTAGCACTATATCCTTTTCTTAAGAAGTGATTTGTTTCCTATTTGTCCTCATTTTCGGCATCAAACCGCCGATTATCGTTCCTGCCACATCCGCTCGGCAATCAAACGTTCTTCGTGTCCGGTGGCGTTGGCATAGATGGCGGTCGTGCTCATGGACGCGTGACCCATCCATTTCTGCAGCATGTTGAGCTGGACGCCGTAGCGAATGGCATGGACGCCGAACCCGTGGCGCAGCCCTTTGGCGGTCGCCTGGGGGCCGCTGATGGCCGCCCGTTCCATCACCGTCTTTACGATCCGCCACGCGGTCGCTCGGTGATATGGCCACAGCGGCGCAGTCGCCGCAATCGGCCCCGCCCGCTGGGCGTGATGGACCCCATGCACGCGATCCAGTAGCGCCAACAGGACCGGCGGCACCGGCACTTCCCGGATAACGACCTTGTCCCGCTTTTTCAGACAACGGATGGCAATGACACCTGGCCCGAGCTGAATCGCGGCTGGCGTAAGCGCCAACGCTTCGGACAGGCGACAGCCGGTATAGGCGAGGGTCAGGCACAGGGTCTGGACCGGACCGCCTGCGGCATCCGCCACTGCAAGGAAGCGAGCCCGCTCATCGGCATTGATGTACAGCCGCTCCCCCGTGGCGGCGTAGATACGCATTTCGGAACTGGTCGTCGGCATCAGCGGGGCGGCATCTTCAATTCAATAAACTTGTCGCGTCGCGGCCCCGGGCAGGGGGCGGGCGCAACGAAATTATCAATAGTGTTATGTACTTGGAAAAACTACAAATTCCCGCTTGTAAAACGCCATCAAATACGCTACGGACTATTGTGAAGCCGCGCATCCTGTTGATGCAAAGGCCCGAATCCCGCCCTGCAACCGAATTGATAATTCTGTTGCAGAACCCATACGTCGTTCTCAGGGTTTGCAATGAACATTGCGGAGACTTTACCGAGGATAGAGCCTCGGCATGACTTCAGTAACCTTTCCGCCTGGATTATCGACAACGGCGCGGTCGGCGACGTCAAACAATGCCGGGGCATTGCCAACGCCCTCAACCTGACCGACGTCGAACTGATCCCGCTGCAGTTGCCGCACCCGCCGAAGCTGGTGCGGCGGATGTTTCCCGGCATCGGCTGCCGGGTTCCGCCGCCGCCGTATCCGGATATCGTGTTCAGTTCCGGGTCGGACGCCGCGTTCGCAACCCGCCTGATCAAACAGGCCAGCCCGGCCACCGTGGCAGTGCATCTGGCCAAGACCCACGTCCCGGCGGACGCGTTCGATGTGGTCGTGACCCCGCTCCATATGATTGAGGATCATGCGGGGTGCGCCAGCGGCAAGGTGCTGCCGATCTTCGGTGTGCCGAATAACATCACCCCGGAACTGCTGGCGCAGGAGCGTGCGGCCTGGGCGCCGGTGCTGGACCAACTGCCAAAACCGCGGCTGGCGGTGCTGGTAGGCGGGAGTGCGGGCGGGTTCAGGTTCCGGCCGCGTCAGGTGCAGGCTTTTTCCCACAATCTGATCGGGTTCGCTTCGCTCCGGCACTATTCGCTGATGGTGTCGACCTCCCGCCGGACCGGCGAGGCCCGGCACGAAGCGATCCTGAACAACCTCGAACTCGTCGGGATGCAGACCCATTGGTACGACGGCGCAGCCGACGTCCACGATGGGATCAGGTTGCCGTACGACGTTCTCAACCTCAGCGGCAATCCGCTCGTCGCGTTTCTGGCAACAGCCGATGCCATTGTGGTGACGGCGGACTCGCTGACGATGACCTCGGAAGCGTGCGCCACCGATAAGCCGGTCTACGTGTGGGGCCGGTACGAGGCCAACAAGCCCGAACGGTTCGGCGTCCACGTACGGTTTCAGGAAACGCTGCGCTTGCTCGGGCGGACCTCGTTCCTGGTGGATAACGACCCGGCGCCGCCGCCCAATCTCACGCCGCTCGATGAAACCGCCCGCGTTGCCGCCCATGTCGCGAAGCAGCTGCGGGCACGCGCGGCCGGGGCTGTGGCATGAGCGAGCGCCACCGGCCCCCACGACGACGTATTCCGCACCATGGATGGCCCGATCATTGCTCGGGTGAGGGCGGGGCAACTGCAGCGCGCTTGGCGATGTTCCATTCTTGATGTAGAACATATCAGGAACATGGACAGGCAGGGAGACGGCCATGACCCCACCGCGCGGCGGCTACATCGACTACCTCAAAAAGCCGGCCCAGCACAATTTCGACTACGAGCCGTTGATCAAGGCGCTGAGTGCGTGCCGTCAACAACTGGTCGTGTTGCAGAAGGCGTGCGGTGTACGCACCCCGCTCTATTGGGAGAGCGGGGCCGGGATCGACGTCATCGATGCCGTGGCGGCATTGCTGCCGCCGAGTACCGAAGCGCGGGAACGGGTTACACCGCCCGACGAACTGCAGCGCTTCCAGTCGTCCGCCTACTAGCGCCGCTCCGGCGGTGCTTCCGCAACGCCTGCGTTGTGACGGAGCGCTGCTCCGTTGTCGTGGGGCCGGGGAGTGGCCAACGTCCCCGTCCGCACAACGTGCGGATGGCCGAGGGTAGGGGAGCGGCCTAAAGCGTCCCCGATGGCCCAACGGGACTCGACGTGCCGGCGGGCCAGGCAGCGGCCGCGCCGCTGTCACTACCCGAAAAAACTTTCGGTAGTGACAGCGGCGCCAACCCCAAGCTCCCCAAGCATTTAGCTTACATTTCGGCATATGCCCCGTGCGTGCCAGCCGTACGCCACATACGTAGAATACAACTTTTACTTGCATTTTTCCGCAATTTGGGGTAGTATTTTGCCAGTCTGGGAGTTCGCCCGGCGTTTCATCTGCTGACCATTTCACCACGAAAGGAGACATCGCCATGCCAGCCCGTTTGCCTGGCTGCACCTGACGCAGCCCCATGCAGTGCGTATGACCTACGGCCCCAACGCCTGCTGCCGATCCCGGCACGATACCGAGTGAGCCCATGCGGCTCTTTTTTTGTGCCTAAACGGCACCAAACACGAAGGAGACCACATCCACGTATCCGGCCTTTACCGCGCCACCGCGCGGGCCGTCCTGTGCCAAGGCCAGCCGGCGGCCACCAACACTAACCACAACGAAAGACCGATCCCGTGAACGACCTCGCCCTGGCCCTGACCCGGTTGTGCCGCCACAACCGCGACGGCTCCCGGGCGACCCAGGCCAACCGCTTGCGGGGCCTGAAGGCCCTGGCTACCGATCTCCACCGCCTCGGCTACAAGCTTCCTCGCGCCGAGTCCCTCAAGCCCAAACACGTCACCGCGCTGGTCGCCGACTGGCAAAGTCGTGACCTGAACCCCGCCACGCTCAAGAACCGGCTCGGCTGGGTGCGCTGGTGGGCGGAGAAGGTCAACAAGGCCTCCGTGGTGCCGCGCGCCAATGCCGCCCTCGGCATTGATCCGCGCGGCGCGGCGGCGACGAACCGCGCCTGGCAGTTGGCCGACGATACCCGGCTCGCCGATCCCCACATGCAAACGGCGCTGGAACTGATGTCGGCGTTCGGCTTGCGCCTCGAAGAGGCTCTTAAAATCCGCCCGCACGACGCCGACCACGGCCAGGTGCTGCGCTTGCAAGGCTCGTGGACCAAAGGCGGACGTCCGCGCGATATTCCGATCCGAACCGCGCACCAGCGCGCGCTACTGGCCAAAGCGCAAACGCTCGTCGGCCAGAATTCCCTGATCCCGACTGACCGCAGCTACATCCGGCACCGCAAGGCATTCGAGTACCAAGCCCTCAAAGCCGGACTATCCAATGTCCACGGCCTGCGCCATGCCTACGCCCAAACCCGCTATGCCGAACTGACCGGCTGGGCCTGCCCCAAGCAGGGCGGCCCGCTCCCGAAAAATATGACGTCCGTTGAAAGGCGGCTCGACCGCCAGGCGCGGCTGATTGTAGCCGCGGAACTGGGCCATGGGCGCGTCAGCATCACAGCGACCTATCTGGGATAACGGCCATGGAGATGATCGATGCCTACCAGGCAGGCCTGCTCACCCAGGAAGGGCGGGAAGCCTATGCCCGCAGTCTGTTCGACCCGGCGAAAGTTATGCTCCGGATCAAACAGGCCGCTGCCATCGGCCGGAACGAAGTGCGGATTTTTCAGGAGGTGCCTGTCAGCCTGGCCGAGACCATCGCGGCCCGCAATCTGGTAGCCCAACTACAACACCGCGGCTTCACGGTCGCATGGGAAGACGCCGCCCACCGCGAAAAGGACGGCAAGCGCGAGACGGGACGATTTTTGCAGTTTCGGGAGTTGCTCATCGGTTGGAATAATGCCGACCTGTGCTGATCGGGCACCGGTGGAAAAACTGTGAAAAGAGCTCAAGAGACAAATTGATTTGTTGGAAAAATATACAGATTCATTTGTTGCAATGGCTGCAAAACCCAATTTATGGAGTGATTCTTAAATTGCCACAATCTTGTATTATATTGCGAGTGTGGGACTATTTCGTAGCCGGAAACACCCTTGATTCGATTGGTTGTGGCGGCATTGGCGGAATGAGTTGGACAAACCACGGAAAGGCACTAGTTGCCCTAAGTCGAACGGGGGTGACAAGAGGCCGGCATTCAGCAGCTTTGTTGACAACCTCGCCTGGATTGGCGCTAAATGTGCTTTATGTTTGGGGCGGCAGTGGTAAACGGTCGCTGAGGGCGGGGGGCCTGACGAGCATTCGTCAGCGGTGGAAGACACCGGAAATGGCCTTCGGAGCAGGCTGTGACAGAATGACTTTGAACACGGAGCATCGTTCCGTGCGGGTCATCCGCAATGGAACCTTTGCTGAAATTGGGTGCGCCGCGACAGAGGCGCCGTGCCGTTTCGGTTGCTCCCGACGCTCCATTCGTGATAGGATCAAATTCCTGAGTACGGGCCGCAACCGAGGTCGCGGCCCGACCGGGGCCATCTCGCTAACCGTTTCGTCGGCTTTTTCGGGCCGGAGGGTCTGTGCTAATTCGGCACCGCAACTGCAGGCGACGCTAGCGAAAACCTCAGTCTTTTCCGCCCCGCAGCAGTTCATCAATTTCCTTTTTGAGCCATCTTGCCACGTGGGTCACACTGGCAACGGTGAGCAGGAATTCGAATCCGCTAGCGGGACCGGCAACACCGAACGTGAGATCGACGAGGCCAATACTATCGCCGATCAGGTACTTAAGGGAGAGGGCGACCGACGTGAGCCGCGTGGCAGGCGTCAGAAAAACCTCTCTCGCCGTATCGGAGAAGCGTCTCATCTTTACACGGAAGTAAAGGTAGCGGCGCCATTTCCGGTACGACCGGGGTTTGGGTCGAAGATTACCCATCTTGGGTTCTCCTATCACAGGCCCGGGCGGCGCGACGAGGTACCAGCTCGTCGACTTCAC
>NZ_NPEV01000095.1 GCF_003258835.1 Rhodobium orientis
GGCCGCCACTGGGGCGGCCGGCGAAAACGGGTATTTTCCGGTGTGGTGGGTTTTCGGACCCCGCAAAGGGACGCCCGGTCTTATTCGTTGATCGCAGCAGCCTGCTTCTGCTCGCCGACCATGCGCAGGCGCCGGGCCTCGACCACCAGCGGGCCCATGTTGGTCTCCATGGAGATCCGGTAGGGCACGAAGAGCGGCAGGTCGCCGACGGGGGCGAGCCAGGCCTCCATGGTGCGGTTGTCGGCCATCGTCTTGACCGAGACCTTGTGCGGGCGGTGGCCGGCGACCGGCACCCAGCGGGCGCCGCAGACGACGACCGTTCCCTCATAGTCCGGGTTCTTGACCTCGCGCGTGCCCTTGTAGCTGAACTTGACGTCGTAGCGGGTCCAGCCGTCGAAGACGGGGATGGTGCGCTTGCAGGCGCTCGCGTCGAGCTTGGCCTCGCTGCCATTGGCCGGGAACAGGACGGCGCTCAGGGGATCGAGGATGTTGCGCTTGTGGCGCTTGGTCACCGGAATGCGGTCCGGCACCTTGCGCAGCTTCGGGCTGACGGCGAGCTTGCGCACCGCGCCGCGGCTGAGCGCCATCGACACCTTGGTGGCGTCGCGCTTGCCGGAATTGGACCTGAGGTCGTAGCGGGCCGGGGTGACGTGGGCGCGGCGCAGCCAGCCGGTCGCCTCGGCGTTGCCCTTGCCGGACGAAAACAGCCGGCCGAGGCCGGAGGAATGCATGTCGAGCTTGGCGGAGTAGGCGTCGTTCTGGACGATCAGCGACAGCCGGCCCTCGGCGAAGCGGAAGCCGGCGACCGAGACGGCGTAGACGCCGCCGACCTTGGTGGTCTTGGCGTCGGCCGGCACGGCAACGACCGCGGAGGCAAGCCCGGCAAAAAGGCCAGCTCCGAGGACGGCAGACTGCAACATCGTTCTTGAACGCACCCGACTCTCCCCTGTCGAAGGTTACGATCGACGTGGGCAGCAATGCGTTGCTCCCCACACCGTCCCTCGATGACGCGGTAAACGGCGATCGCGTCGATTGTTGGGCGACATGGTAACCGCCACGTTAACGAACATCAAAATAGCTTGCGGCCGGGTGACTTTTCGCGGCCATCGGCGGCAGAAAGCTTGACGGTCGCGCTTGCGGCTCATATAGGAGGGCAGCTTTTTCAAGGAATGACGGATCGATCGGAACGGCGACGCGCTGGCGACCGCCATCGGATCTCCGATGATGAGAAGGATTTCGACCATGGCCCGGCGTTGCGAACTCACCGGCAAGGCGGTTTTGACCGGCAACAATGTCAGCCACGCGAACAACCGCTCGCGCCGCCGCTTTCTGCCGAATCTCTGCGACGTGTCGCTGATGAGCGACACCCTCGGCAAGACCGTGCGCCTGCGCGTGTCCGCGAGTGCCCTGCGCACCGTGGAGCATCGCGGCGGTCTCGATGCATTCCTCGCCAAGGCGGCGGACGCGACGCTTTCCCAGCGCGCCCTGACCGTCAAGCGCGAGATCGCAAAGAAGCGCGCCTCGGCCGAAGCGGCCGCGTAACGCGCTCGCGCCGGCAACGGCGCCAGCCAGGATCACCGCACGACGCGACGCAAGGCGCCGCCCGCGGCCGGAAGGCGCGGGGCGGCGTTCGGCGTTTCCGACAAAGGATATCCGCCATGACCGGCATCAAATCCCGTACCGTTCCCTTCGTCGCCGGCATCCTTGCGATGGCGGCCGTGGTCGTCGCTTCCAACATCCTCGTGCAGTATCCGGTCGCCGCCACCATCGGTGCGCTGAACCTTGCCGACCTTCTGACCTGGGGCGCCTTTACCTATCCGGCGGCCTTCCTCGTCACCGACCTGACCAATCGCCGGCTCGGGCCTTCTGCCGCGCGCCGTGTGGTGCTGGTCGGCTTTGCCTTTGCCGTGGTGCTCTCGATCGTGCTGGCAACGCCGCGGATTGCCATCGCGTCCGGCTCGGCCTTCCTCGTCGCCCAGCTTCTCGACGTTTCCGTCTTCAACCGCCTGCGCAACCGCGTCTGGTGGGTGCCGCCGGCGGTCTCCTCGCTGATCGGCTCAGTGGTCGACACTGCGATCTTCTTCTCGCTCGCCTTCGCCGCGCCGTTTGCGATCCTCGGCGCCAACGATGCGTTCGCCATCGAAGCGGCGCCGCTGCTCGGCCTTTTCGACGTTGCCGTGGTGCCGCGCTGGATGTCCTGGGCGCTCGGCGATTTCTCGGTGAAGCTGCTGGTCGCCGCAGTGCTGCTGGTGCCCTACCGGGTCGTTCTGTCGTTCATTCAGCCGCAGGCTGCGGAAGCACGGCCGGCCTGAGCTTGAAGCCGCCTTTTTCGTGCGGCACCGGCGGCTCGACGAGGCGGAAGCGCAACAGCAGCGTGCGCTGAAGCAGCGAGCGATTGTCGTCCGACATCAGCGTCAGCACCGTGTCGCCATTGTCGCCGACATGGACCGACAGCCCTTCCATATTGTCGATCTGGTAGCCGAAATCGGCGGTCATCAGCTCGATGCCGTCGACCGTCGTGCCGGCCTTGAGCGCGGCGCAGGGAATGCGCCGTAGGCGCATGCCGACGCCTTGGGCAAAATTGAACAGCCGCTCCAGGATGACGAGGTCGCCGTCCGGCAGGAAGGCGGCGTCGGTGATGCTGAAGTCGCCGTCCAGGCGGACGCGAAACATTCCTGCCTTCGGCCCGCCGATGATCCAGCCCGGGATATCGCGGTCGGAGCGCGGGTCGCGTTCGGCGAGGGCGATGACCTCGGCGCCAAGCGGGCAGGTCTCGGGCGGCACGGCGATCGCCTCTAGGCCGCGATTGCCGCGCAGTTTGCGGATCGCCCGCGGGATCTTCATACGCTCGCCGCGGCCGAGGAAGTTTTCCAGGTCGACCGGAAAGCGCTCCAGCCGGTGGTCGCGCTCGAAGGAGACGATGAACTGTTTCGGGTCGGGGCCGCGGGTCAGCACGACGGATTCCGCGTCGGCCTCGTGGCCGACGATGACCGTCCCTGACGCATCCAGCATCGGCGCGATGCGGGCATCAAAGAGCGCGGTCGGGCGTCCGTCGGCATCGACGTCGAGTTTTGCGTCGAACCAGAAGCCGTTGTCGGAGATGGCGACGATGCGCCGGCCCGCCTTAAGGCTGACGAGGCCGCTCAGCGCCCCGAAATGGCGGTTCGGCGACCAGAGTTCGAAACCGCCGAGATATTCCAGCCGGCCGAAGCGGGCGAGATCCGGATAGCCGATGCGGAAATGGGCGATCGGCGAGGAGCGGACCTCGATGCTCTCCGCCCCCGGCGGGATCACGGGCTCGGCCGCTGCGGCAAGGGGAGCGGCGAGAGCGCAGCAAAGGAGAAACGCGCGGAGCGCGGCTCTCATTGCGCGCGCCTCATCGCACGGCCCGTCGGCGTGAAGAACCCGGATCCTGGCGGCGGCGCTCCGCCGGTGCGTCGTCGAAGAGGTCGGCGAGCTGGTCGGTCATGGCGCCGGCGAGCTCGTCCGCATCGACGATGGTGACGGCCCGGCGGTAGTAGCGGGTAACGTCATGGCCGATACCGATGGCGATCAGCTCCACCGGCGAGCGCTCCTCGATCTCCTCGATGACCTGGCGCAGGTGGCGCTCCAGGTAATTGCCGGAGTTGACCGACAGGGTGGAGTCGTCGACCGGCGCGCCGTCGGAGATCATCATCAGGATGCGCCGGTTCTCCGGCCGGGCGAGAATGCGCTTGTGGGCCCAGTCCAGGGCCTCGCCGTCGATGTTCTCCTTCAGGAGCCCCTCGCGCATCATCAGGCCGAGATTGCGCCGCGAGCGGCGCCAGGGCGCCTCGGCGGCCTTGTAGACGATGTGGCGCAGGTCGTTGAGGCGGCCGGGAAGCTGCGGCTTGCCGTTCTGCAGCCAGTGCTCGCGGGCCCGCCCGCCCTTCCAGGCGCGGGTGGTGAAGCCGAGGATCTCGACCTTGACGCCGCAGCGCTCCAGCGTGCGCGCCAGGATGTCGGCGCAGATGGCGGCGACCGTGATCGGCCGGCCGCGCATGGAGCCGGAATTGTCGAGGACGAGGGAGACGACGGTGTCGCGGAACTCCGCCTCGCGCTCGCTCTTGAAGGCGAGCGGCTGCATCGGGTCGGTGACGACGCGGGTCAGCCGCGCGGTATCGAGGATGCCTTCCTCAAGGTCGAAGTCCCAGGCGCGCTGCTGCTGGGCCATCAGCTTGCGCTGCAGGCGGTTGGCGAGCCGGGCGACGGCGCCGGTCAGATGCTCGAGCTGCTTGTCGAGGTGGCTGCGCAAGCGGTCGAGTTCGGCCGCGTCGCACAGCTCCTCGGCCTTGATCGTCTCGTCGAAGCGGGTGGTGTAAACCTTGTAATCGAATTGCGGCGGCCGGTTGCTGAGCCGCTGGTCCGGACGCTCCGCCTCGCCGGCGTCGTTCGGGTCGGCGGAAAGGTCCTGGTCGTCGACGCTGTCGGCGTAGGTATCGGTCGCCTCGGCGTCGCCCGCTTCCGATTCCTCGCCGGAGACCTCGATCTCTTCGGGAGAGGAGGCGTCGGCGGCATCGCTTTCGTCGCTCTCGCCGTCGACCTCGGTGTCGCTCATGTCGGAGCGGTCGTCGTTGTCGTCCTCGTTGCTGTCGTCCGGGTCGCCGCCGAGCTGGTCGGCCATGTCGAGGGACGCGATCATGTCGCGCACCGTGACGGCGAAATCGCGCTGGTCCTCAAGGGCTTCCATCAGCCGGTCGAGGTCGGCGCCGGCCTTTTCCTCGATCGTCGGGCGCCACAGGTCGACGATGTGCCGGGCGCTCTTGGGCGGCGGCGATCCGGTCAGCCGCTCGCGCACCATGAGGGCGACGATCTCCTCCATCGGTGCGTCGTCGCGGGCCGTCATCTCGTGGTACTTGTTGCGGTGGTAGCGGTCTTCCAGCATGGCGTTGAGGTTGCCGGAAACGCCCTTCATACGCTGGGCGCCGATGGAATCGCAGCGCGCCTGCTCGACAGCCTCAAAGAGGGCGCGGGCGTTCTGGCCCTGCGGCATCAGCGAGCGGTGGAGGGCCGGATTGTGGGCGGCGAGCTTCAGGGCGATGGAATCGCCGACGCCGCGCAGGATGGCGATGTCGTTGCGGGACGGCCGGCGCGGCGGCTCGGGCAGCCGTGCCTTGTTGCCGGCCATGCCCGGCCGGTCGGTGGCGAAGCTGACCTCAAGGTCGTCGCGGCCGGCAATCGCGCGCATGGTGATGCCGACGGCCCGCTTGACGGGCTCGGTCGGCGCCGCTGCCTTGCTGTTGGGCCGGTGGTTCGACGTCATCGCTGCTCCCGCGTTCCCGGTTCCGTGCCTCAGGAAAGAACGACGTTGGCCGCCGATTCCGGCAGGTCGCGGTCGAAGCAGCGCTGGAAGAACTCGGCCACCACCGGCCGCTCCAGCTCGTCGCACTTGTTGAGGAAGGTGACGCGGAAGGCAAAGCCGAGGTCGCCGAAGATGTCGGCATTCTCGGCCCATGTGATCACCGTGCGCGGGCTCATCACGGTCGACAGGTCGCCGTTGATGAAGGCGTTGCGGGTCATGTCGGCGACGCGCACCATCTTGGAGACCGTGTCGCGGCCCTCGTCGGACTGGTAGTGCTTGGCCTTGGCCAGCACGATGTCGACCTCGTTGTCATGCGGCAGGTAGTTCAGCGTGGTCACGATCGACCAGCGGTCCATCTGGCCCTGGTTGATCTGCTGGGTGCCGTGGTAGAGGCCGGAGGTGTCGCCGAGACCGACGGTGTTGGCGGTGGCGAACAGCCGGAAGCTCGGATGCGGGCGGATGACCCGGTTCTGGTCGAGGAGCGTCAGCCGGCCCTGGACCTCCAGCACGCGCTGGATGACGAACATGACGTCCGGGCGGCCGGCATCGTACTCGTCGAAGACGAGCGCGGTGTTGGTCTGCAGCGCCCAGGGCAGGATGCCGTCGCGGAACTCGGTGACCTGCAGGCCGTCGCGGATGACGATCTGGTCCTTGCCGACGAGGTCGATGCGCGAGATGTGGCTGTCCAGGTTGATGCGCACGCAGGGCCAGTTGAGCCGGGCCGCGACCTGCTCGATATGGGTCGACTTGCCGGTGCCGTGGTAGCCGGTGACGATGACGCGGCGATTGCGGGAAAAGCCGGCGAGGATGGCGAGCGTCGTGTCGCGGTCGAACAGATAATCCGGATCGACGTCGGGGACGTGCTCGTCGCGATCGGAAAAGGCCGGAACTTCCAGCTCGGTGTCGATGCCGAACACCTGCCGGACGGAAATCTTCATGTCGGGCACGCCGGCGAGGGCTTCTGCGGTCTCAGTCATTTTCTATCCCCGGGCTCCGCGGGAGGCCGCGGATGTCGTTGGCGGACGGTTGTCAGATGGTCCTGGAGGCTCTTCACAGGGAGCATTTAGAACATCGGGCGGCGAATTGAAAACCATTCCCGCCGGTCGGCGGGGCGAATTGGTGGCGGGTTGCAACGCGCGGGCGCGAAAACCCGCCACTTTGCCGTCCTTGAAAATTCCTTCCAAAAACGGCGATTCGGTGTCGAGGCCTGTGTCGGCGGGCTGGCCCCGTCAGCAGAAGCCGGCCTGCTTGAGGATGTTGTAGGCCTGGATGACCTGGCGCAGGCGCTCTTCCAGCGAGCGGTCGCCGCCATTGGCATCCGGGTGGTGGCGCTTCACCAGTTCCTTGAAGCGGGCCTTGATCTCGGTCTTGTCGGCGGACAGCTCCAGCTTCAGCACCTCGAAGGCGTGGCGCTGGGTCTTGGTCAGGCGGCGCTCGCGCCGGGCGGCGCGGCTCTCCGCGCCGTGGTCCTGGTGGCCGCGAAAGAACTCGAACGGATCGTAGGTGCGCGAATTCCAGCGCCGGCGGGCTCTGGTCGCGATGCTCTCGTCGGCTTCGGTCGGGGTCCGGTTGGCGCCCATCTTCCAGGTCGGGCGATGGCCGATGGCGGAGTTTTTCAGGTAGGCGGCGATGGCGTCGTTGTCCATGCCGGAGAAGTAGTTGTAGGCCTTGTTGTACTGGCGCACGTGGTCGAGGCAGAAATTGAGATATTCGCCCTCGCGGTTGCGGCCCATCGGGGCGCGGTGGGGGGCGGCGGCCTGGCAGCCTTCCCAGTCGCAGGTCGGGTGCTCGCGGGAGACCGGTTGCTCCTTGGTGCGCCGGACCTTGATCTGGTCGAATATGGCCGAGTCGAATTTCATGGGCGGATTATGTCGGGTGCAGCAGGCGGGAACAAGTCATTGACCGCCGCGAAACGGCGCGTGGGTCCCCTGGCGGTCATCGGAATGATTCCTAGATAGTGAGTCGACACGGCTTTGGAAATAGGTGGTTTCGCCAGTGAGCATGAGAGACAAGATTGAAGCAAAACTTAAACTTGCCCTTCGGCCGGAGAGCATCCGGGTCGAGGACGAGTCGGCCAAACACGCAGGCCATATCGAGCGGCACGGACACGCGGACCCGGACGGCGACACCCATTTCCGGGTCTGGATCGTCTCCGACATGTTCGCCGGCAAGAGCCGGGTGGAATGCCACCGGATGATCACCGATCTGCTCGCCGAGGAGTTCGATGCCGGGCTCCACGCCCTGGCGATCCACAGCTCGACCCCGGCGCAATCGGCGTAACGGACACTTCTGTCACAGTGCGAAAAAAATGGCGGCC
>NZ_NPEV01000096.1 GCF_003258835.1 Rhodobium orientis
GGACGATGGGTCCGGCCAGGGGTCGTGAGGCCGGGCGCGGGGAGGGCCCGGTCGGTGGTGAATCTCTTTAGCGCGAGGCGGTCTGCGTCAGCGGGACGCGCGTCAGGACGGAGGTGCGGCCGGCTTCGTCGCGCTGTTCTAGCGTGACGGTGCGAACGAACCCGCTCGTCGACTTGGCGTTGCCGGAAACCCAGGAAAGACAGGCGGACGAAACGTTGGGCCAGGTCTGGTTCTCGCAGAAGCCGGCGGTTGCGGTGGCAATCCGGTCGGTCTTCTTGGCTGCAAACTCCGTCTGCGCGCCGACCGCTCCGGCGGTCAGGCCGCCGGCGATCGCAAACACGAGCGCAAGCACGGAAAGGGCGGCGCCGAGAGAGGCCGGGCTGTGCAGACGCTTGGCAAACATTGTCGTTCTCCCTGTTGATCCGGTAAATCCGTCTCGTTTCCTAAACGATGATTGAGATGTACCGGTTCCCGCGCCAACTCGGTGTGATCCCCGTCACGGTTTTGCCGATACCGCATTTACCGCGGAATTCCGGGGATCAGGCCGTCCTCAAAAAACGCCTAGCGGACCGCCACATTGACGTCGGCGATGCGCTCCAGAACCGACATCTGCTTGTCCGGATAGCGGCTTTCAACCGTCAGGAAGACCGGGCGCACGCCCGCTTCGTCGGCCGCGGCCAGACGCTCCTTGACGACCAGGCGATCGCCCTTGGAGATGGTCGCGATCGGCCCGGAAGCGAGATCGCCGCCAAGGGCGACGGTGGCGGATACGGCAAGGCCGACAACGGCGGCCGAGCCGGCAGCAACGCGATGAATGAACATGATGCCTCCTGACGGTCTTTTTTTCTGACCGTTACGGGAAGAAGCATATCCGGGACATCTGAATGGCTTCCTAAACAGGCATTCACCTACCGTTCAAAAAGAAATCCTGGCGAACAACCGATAAAGCCGATCGATAAAATTCGAGCGACCGGATCACGGGTGCCAAGCCTTGCGGCGGCCGGCCTGCAAGGGTATTCAGGCTCATGGCTCTTACCGCACTTTATCCGGGATCTTTCGATCCGGTCACCAACGGTCATCTCGACGTCCTCTTCCACGCCGTCCGGCTCGCCGACCGCGTGGTCGTGGCGATAGGCGTGCATCCGGGCAAAAAGCCGCTGTTTTCGCCGGAGATTCGCGGCGAGATGATCCTGGAGGCCGCCGCCGAGCTCGATGTGGCCGACCGGGTCTCGGTCGTCACCTTCGACGATCTCGTCGTCGATGCGGCAAAGCGCGAGGGCGCCTCCGTACTGATCCGGGGCCTCAGGGACGGCACCGATCTGGACTACGAAATGCAGATGGCGGGCATGAACGGGACGATGGTGCCGGAGGTGCAGACGGTGTTCCTGCCGGCCTCGCCGCCCGTTCGCCACATCACCGCCACGCTTGTGCGCCAGATCGCCGGCATGGGCGGCGACATCTCCGGTTTCGTGCCGGAACAGGTCGCCGTTCGCCTGAGGGCGCGGTTTTCCGGCGCGGCAAGCGACTGACGCCGTCGGCACCCTTGGGCAGGGACGGCAACGAGCGGCCTTGAAGCCGCGGGGACAAGGAACGGATTTTTCATGACGCTTTCGATCAGGATGCTGGCGGCTGCCACGATGCTCACCTTTGGCCTCGCCATCGGCCTTGGCGGCGCGGCGAGCGCAACGGGTGATCCCGAAAACACCATCTATCTCGACCTCAAGGACGGCCGGGTGACGATCCAGTTGCGGCCGGACCTTGCGCCGCAACACGCCGAGCGGATCAGGACGCTGGCCCGCCAGGGCTTCTATGACGGCGTCGTCTTCCACCGCGTGATCGATGGCTTCATGGCCCAGACGGGCGATCCGACCGGCACCGGCACCGGCGGCTCCGACCTGCCGGACCTGCCGGCCGAGTTCACGGACAAGGCCTCGTTCAAGCGCGGCACGCTCGGCATGGCCCGGGCCCAGGACCCGAACAGCGCCAATTCCCAGTTCTTCATCATGTTCCAGCCGGCGCCGCACCTCGATGGCCAGTACACCATCGTCGGCGAGGTCACCGACGGCATGGAGCTGGTCGATGCGATCAAGAAGGGATCGCGGAGCGCCAACGGCATGGTCTCCGATCCCGATAAAATCGAAAAGATGAGCGTTGCCGCCGACCAATAGGCGGCGCGCCCGATCTCTCCCTTTACCCAGAACACACGCAAGCACGGAGGGCCGGACTTTTGGCCGATATCAAGGATCCCGAAAACACCCTTTTGATGGAAACCACCAAGGGCCCGATCGTCATCGAGATGCGCCCGGACCTGGCGCCGAACCACGTCACCCGCATCAAGGAGCTCGTCCGCGACGGCTTTTATGACGGCATCGTCTTTCACCGGGTGATCGACGGCTTCATGGCCCAGACCGGCTGCCCGCAGGGCACCGGCACCGGCGGCTCGGGCAAGAACCTGAAGGCCGAGTTCAGCAAGCAGCCCCATGTGCGCGGCACCTGCTCCATGGCCCGCGCCATGAACCCGGATTCGGCCGACAGCCAGTTCTTCATCTGCTTTGCCCAGTCCTCCTGGCTCGACGGCGAATACACCGTCTGGGGTCAGGTCGTCGACGGCATGGACAATGTCGACCAGATCAAGCGCGGCGAGCCGGTCTCCAACCCGGACAAGATCGTCAGCGTCAAGGTTGCCGCCGACGCCGCCTGAGGCTTGACCGGCCGAATTTGAAAACGCTTGGTCCGGGGGCGCAAGGTGTCTCCGGGCCTTTCGCGATGGGTAATCGATGCGGGTCGAGGATTTCGATTTCGAACTGCCGGAAGAGCGGATCGCCCTGCGCCCGGCGCGGCCGCGCGATGCCGCGCGCATGCTGGTCGTGCACCCCGGCGGTGATCCGGAGCTGACCGACCGTATCGTCCGCGACCTGCCCGGCATGCTCCGCCCCGGCGACGCGCTCGTCTCCAACGACACAAGGGTTATCCCGGCCCAGCTTGAAGGAAAGCGCATCGGCCGCGGCGACAGCGCGCCGAAGATCGCCGTCACCCTCCACAAGCGCGCCGGCCTCGATGCCTGGTACGGCTTTGCCCGCCCGGCAAAGAAGCTTGCCCCCGGCGACCGCGTCGCCTTTGCCGCGGACTGCACCTTTTGCTACGGCGGCGCCCTGATGGCGAGCGTGGTCGAGAAAGGCGAGGGCGGCGAGGTCCTGTTCCGCTTCGACCGCTCCGGCGAGATGCTCGACATCGAGCTTGCCCGCGTCGGCGCCATGCCGCTGCCGCCCTATATCGCCTCCAAGCGCAAGATCGACGGGCGCGACGCCCGCGACTACCAGACCATGTTCGCCAGCCGCGACGGCGCCGTCGCCGCCCCGACCGCCGGCCTCCATTTCACTGACGACCTGATCGCCGCCCTCGATGAGCGAGGCGTCTCCCGCCACACGGTGACGCTCCATGTCGGCGCCGGCACCTTCCTGCCGGTGAAGGTGGACGATCTGAAGGACCACCGGATGCACGCCGAATGGGGCGAGATCGGCGAGGAGACCGCCGACGCCCTCAACGCGGTGAAGGCGCGGGGCGGGCGCATCGTCTCGGTCGGCACCACGTCGCTCAGGCTGCTTGAGAGCGCCGCCGATGAGGACGGCATCATAAAACCCTTCTGCGACGACACCTCGATCTTCATTTCGCCGGGCTACCGGTTCCGCGCCGTCGATATCCTGATGACCAATTTCCATCTGCCGCGCTCGACCCTCTTCATGCTGGTCAGCGCCTTTTGCGGCCTCGATGTCATGCGCCGCGCCTACGGCCACGCCATCGCCGAAAACTACCGCTTCTATTCCTATGGCGATGCCTCGCTGCTGTTCCGGGAAGGCGCCGCATGAGCCGCTACACCTATCGCCTGATCGCCAGCGACGGAATGGCCCGCCGCAGCGAGCTGACCACCGCCCACGGCCTGGTGAAAACGCCCGCCTTCATGCCGGTCGGCACGCAAGGCACCGTCAAGGCGATGTACACCGACCAGGTGCGCGCGACCGGCGCCGACGTGGTGCTCGGCAACACCTACCATCTCATGCTGCGCCCCGGCGCGGAGCGGGTGGCACGGCTCGGCGGCCTCCACCGCTTCATGAACTGGCCGCACACGATCCTCACCGATTCGGGCGGCTTCCAGGTAATGTCGCTGGCCCAGCTTCGGAAGCTCGACGAGACGGGCGTGAAATTCCGCTCCCACCTCGACGGCTCGGAGCACGTGCTGACCCCGGAGCGCTCCATCGAGATCCAGGGCCTCCTCGGCGCCGACATCCAGATGCAGCTCGACGAGTGCATCCGCCTGCCGGCGAGCGAGGACGAGGTTGCCCGCGCCATGCGCCTGTCGCTCGCCTGGGCCGAGCGGTCGAAGGCGGCGTTCGCGGCGATGGGCGGACCGGAGAAGGGCCAGGGGCTGCACGGCATCGTCCAGGGCGGCGACGTGAAGAGCCTGCGGATCGAATCCGCCCGCGAGTTGGCGGCGATGGATTTCGGCGGCTATTCCATCGGCGGCCTTGCCGTCGGCGAGCCCCAGGACGTCATGCTCGACATGCTGGAGACGACGCTGCCGGAGCTTCCCGAGACCAAGCCGCGCTACCTGATGGGCGTTGGGACGCCCGAGGACATTGTCGAATCGGTCGCGCGCGGCGTCGACATGTTCGACTGCGTGCTGCCGACGCGGGCCGGGCGCCATGGGCTCGCCTATACCCGCTTCGGCAAGATCAACCTGAAGAACGCCCGCCATGCCGACGATCCGCGACCGCTCGACGAGACCAGCAACTGCCCGGCGGCCCGGGACTATTCCCGCGCGTATCTGCATCACCTGGTGAAAGCCGGCGAGGCCCTTTCCATGATGCTTTTGACGTGGAACAATCTTGCCTATTACCAGTCGCTGATGGCCGGCATGCGCGAGGCGATCTCGGCGGGCACGTTCGCCGGTTTTCGCGAGGAAACGCTCGCAGGTTGGGCAAGGGGCGACATTGCACCGCACGTGCCGTGACCGGATTTCTCTTGCGGGTACGGCAGGAAGGGAAGACCAATCAATAGATTGGCGAGGCTGATATGGCGTTTGGCGCGGCCGCAACCGGCCACCGGTACCGCCCGGCGGCGCCGCGCCCAACGGGCGCCGGACGCGCATGACAATCCTTTCACTGGCCAGGCTCCGCATTCTCCGTTATAGGCACTAAAAAACATGACCGATTGGTCAAGGAATGGAGACTCGGGGAGGCTTCTGGTGTCCGAAATACCCGTCAAGGTTGAGCGTCGCGACGACGTCGCATTGATCGTCGTCGACAACCCGCCGGTCAATGCCCTGTCCCAGTCGGTGCGCGAAGGCCTCAACCGGGCGGTCGCGGACATTTCCGCTGACGACAGCGTCAGGGGCGCCGTACTGGTCTGTTCTGGGCGGACCTTCATTGCCGGTGCCGACATCAAGGAATTCGGCAAGGGACCGCTGGAGCCGTCGCTGCCGGACACCATTGCGACGATGGAAACGCTCCAGAAGCCGATCGTCGCCGCGCTGCACGGAACGGCGCTCGGCGGCGGCCTGGAAGTGGCGCTCGGCTGCCACTACCGGGTCATCGACCGGGGTGGCCAGGTCGGCCTGCCGGAAGTCACCCTCGGCATCATTCCGGGCGCCGGCGGCACCCAGCGCCTGCCGCGCCTCACCGGCATCGAGCAGGCGATAGAGCTCGTCACCTCCGGCAAGCGCATCGGCGCGGAAAAGGCGCTCGCCTTCGGCATTGCCGACAAGGTCGTCGACGGTGACCTGACCGAAGCAGCTATCGCCTTTTTGAAAGAAAAGCTCGCCGGCGGCGAGGCGGTGGTGCCGGTTTCGGGGCGCCCGGTCGGCAAGGTCGACGAGGAACGTCTCGCCGAACAGCTTGCAAAAGTGGAGAGAAAGGCGCGCGGCCAGCTTTCTCCGGTGAAGGCGGCGGAGTCCGTCGCCAACACCGCGACCCTTTCCTTCGCCGACGGCATGGCGCGCGAGCGCGAAATCTTTTCCGAACTCGTCGCCTCCGACCAGTCGAAGGCGTTGTGCTATGCCTTCTTCGCCGAGCGCGCGGTCTCCAAGGTGCCGGGCCTGGAAGACGTGGCAGGCAAAGAGGTCAGGACCGTCGGCATCGTCGGCGCCGGCACCATGGGCTCCGGCATCGCGGTTGCCTTTGCCGACGCGGGGATGTGCGTCATCATGTCGGAGATGTCGGAAGAGGCGGCCGATGCCGGCCGCGACCGCATCGACAGGATCTACAACGACCAGGTCCGCCGCGGGCGCCTGACCGAGGACATGACGGCCGAACGGCAGATGCGGATCTCGATCGAGGTCGGGCTCGAGGCACTCGCCGATGCCGACCTGGTCGTCGAGGCCGTGTTCGAAAACCTCGACGTCAAGAAGGACCTTTTTTCGAGGCTCGACGGCATCCTGAAGCCCGGCGCGGTGCTTGCCACCAACACCTCCTATCTCGACATCGATGCGATCGCCGCCGCGACCTCGCAACCCGAAGCCGTCTGCGGCATGCATTTCTTTTCGCCGGCAAACGTCATGAAGCTCCTGGAGGTGGTGCGGGCGGCAAAGACGGACGATGCGACGGTCAAGACGGCGCTCGATGTCGCCCGCCGGATCGGCAAGGTCGCGGTCGTCTCCGGCGTCTGCGACGGCTTCATCGGCAACCGCATCTGGGCCGCCTGGCGCAGGCAGGCCGAATTCCTGGTCGAGGACGGGGCGTATCCCGAAGAGATCGACGCGGCGATCGCCGCCTTCGGCTTTCCCATGGGTCCCTTCGCCGTCTACGACCTCTCCGGCCTCGACATCGCCTGGGCCCAGCGCAAGCGTTTGGCCGCGACCCGCGAGCCGGCCGCGCGCTACGTGGAGATCCCCGACCGTATCTGCGAGCTGGGCCGCTTCGGGCGCAAGACCGGCGCCGGCTGGTACGACTATTCGGGCGGCGGCGCGCCACAACCGGACCCTTCGATCCGCCAGATGATCGAGGCGCACCGGGACGACAAGGGCATCGTGCCTGAGAGTTTTTCGCCCGAGGACATCCAGCGGCGCATGCGCGCGACCATGGTCAACGAGGGCGCCAACATCCTCGCCGAGAAGATCGCCCACCGGCCCCTCGACGTCGATATGGTCATGCTCTTCGGCTACGGCTATCCGCGCTGGCGCGGCGGGCCGATGTTCGAGGCCGACCTGGTCGGCCTAACGCAGATCCTGGAAGACGTGCGCGAAATGTGCGCCGCCGGCGGTCACGGGTTCGAGCCGTCGCCGCTGCTGGTCGAACTCGCCGAGTCCGGCAGAAGTTTTGCCGATTGGGCGGACGGCAAATAGTCTGGAGGCAGGATCAAACGCGTTTCCGACGATCGTCATCGCGAGGAGGCCGAAAAGCCGACGCGGCGATCCAGAGCGGCTTGCTCCGAGCGTGCGGCTCCTGGATTGCCGCGCTCACTTCGTTCGCTCGCAATTGTGCAAGTTCACGAATTCGGTGATGGCTGTTCGGTTTTCTTTTGTTCGGCGAAGGTCTTTGGCGGGATGTTTCCGATTGCCTGGTGGGGCCTGAACTCGTTGTAGTAGATGATATATTCGATGAGCTCGTTGGCCAGGTGCTCGGGGGTGTCGAA
>NZ_NPEV01000097.1 GCF_003258835.1 Rhodobium orientis
GGCCCGGCCCCCCTGCGGGGGCCGGAAAACCGTTTTGGGAGGACGCTTTACGGCCCCTTGAAGTAATCCTCGGTCTTCACCGTCTCGCCCGATCCGGTGTCGGTGATGCGGAAGGCGATCGGCGCCGACTTGCCGAGCTTGGCACTACTATCGGCGATCACCAGCACGCGCAACTCGCGGGTCTGGTCGGGGCCGACCGTGATCACCGGATCGCCGGCGGCGGTCTCCTCGATGCCGACGGCCTGGATCTTCGTGCCCTGCGGCATGCCTTCGACCGACATCACGAAGACGCGCTCCTCGGTCCGCTTGTTGAGGATGCGGATCGTGTAGCCGTTGCGCACGCCGCCGTCGGAAAGCTGGACGTAGAGCGGGTTGCGATCGTGCAGGACATTGAGGCCCTCGAAGGACCGGGTCGCCAGCGTGAAGGTCATCAGCGCGCCGACCAGCGCGATCATCACGACATAGACCATGGTACGGGCGCGGATCGGCTTGAACACCGGCTCCTTGCCTTCGATACGGCGCTGGATGTTGATGTCGGTGTCGTAGGCGATCAGGTTGCCCTCGCGGCCGACCTTATCCATCACGGTGTTGCAGGCGTCGATGCACAGGCCGCACTGGATGCAGCCGAGCTGCAGGCCCTTGCGGATATCGACGCCGGTCGGGCAGACCGCGACGCACTGGTTGCAGTCGATGCAGTCGCCGACCTGTTCGCCCGCATTGCGCAGCTTGTCGGCCTGCTTGACGGAGGCGCGCGGCTCGCCGCGGTCGTAGCGGTAGGTGACGTTGAGGGCGTGCTCGTCGGTGAGCGCTGCCTGGATGCGCGGCCACGGGCACATATAGATGCACACCTGCTCGCGCATGAAGCCGGCAAAGACGTAGGTGGTGAAGGTCAATATGCCGATGAACATGTAGGCGGCAAAGGGCGCCTGGCCGGTCGCCAGATCCTTGACGAGGGTCGGCGCGTCGGCGAAATAGAGCACCCAGGCGCCGCCGGTCCACCAGGCGATCAACAGCCAGATCGTGTGCTTGGAGACCTTTTCCAGGATCCATTCGCCGGTCCAGCGCTTCTTGTCGAGCTTCATGCGCTCGCGCCGGTCGCCCTCGATCAGGCGTTCGACCGCGTAGAAGAGATCGGTCCAGACCGTCTGCCAGCAGAGATAGCCGCACCAGACGCGGCCGGCGATGGCGTTCATCAGGAACAGCGTCATCGCCGCGATGATCAACAGGCCGGTGAAGTAGTAGACTTCCTGCGGCCAGATCTCGATCCAGAAGAAATAGAAGCGGCGGCCCGGCAGATCGACCAGGACCGCCTGATCCGGGGCGTTGGGGCCGCGGTCCCAACGCACGAAGGGCAGGAGGTAGTAGATACCCAGGGTGATGATGAGGACCGCCCAGCGGATGTTGCGGAAAGTTCCCTTGACCGCCTGCGGGTAGACCTTCTTGGCGGCGACATAAAGTGGTGACTGACCGCCGCCGCCGCCCTGGGTATCTGCTCTCATTTAAACTCCGCCCTTCGCGTTTGGAGTCTCGTCGGCGATCAGGCGCCGCCGCCGAGGCTGTGTACGTACACCGCAAGGGACTTGATGGTCACTGGATCGAGACGACCGGTCCATGACGGCATCACGCCCTTGCGGCCGTGGGTGACGGTTTCGACAACCGTGTCGACATCGCCGCCGTAAAGCCAGATCTTGTCGGTGAGGTTCGGGGCGCCGAGATCCTGGCTTCCCTTGCCCTCGTCGCCGTGGCAGGCGGCGCAGTTTTCTGCAAAGACAGTCTTGCCGGCTTCCAGATCGGCCCCGCTCTCGGTCTCGCCGCCGGACAGCGACACGACATAGTTGGAGACGTTGCGGATCTGCTGTTCGTTGAGGAGCCCGTCGTCGCCCCAGGCCTGCATGCCGATGGCATAGGCAACGGGAGACTCGCGGGTGTCGTCATCCTCGCCGCGGATGCCGTGCTGGATTGTGGTGTGGATCGCGTCGAGCGAGCCGCCCCACAGCCAGGCATCGTCGTTGAGGTTCGGATAGCCCTTGGCGCCGGTGGCACCGGTGCCGTGGCAGGCCGCGCAGTTGTCGCCGAAGGCCGCCCGGCCGTTGGCCATGGCGAACTCCAGAAGCTGCTGGTTGCCCTGGATCTCCTCAAGCGAGGCGTCGACCAGGCCACCGCCGGCCGCCGACCGGCTCTCGACCGCCGCATTGTGGGCGGCGATCGCCTGCGAGCGCTGGGAGGCGCCGAGGAAGCCGGTGGTGTAGCCCGACACCAGCGGCCAGGCCGGCATCAGGATGGTGTAGCCGATGGCCCAGACGATACAGGCGTAGAACACCATTACCCACCAGCGCGGCAGCGGCGTGTTCAGCTCCTTAAGGCCGTCCCATTCGTGACCGGTGGTCTCGGTACCGGTCGCCTCGTCGATAGTCTTGTTGTCGTTTGCCATGGATCAGTCCTCCCGAAGGGGGATGCGGGCGGCATCGCGGAAACGCTTGCCGTTGCTCGGCCACAGCGCATAGACGAGGACCGCCGCAAAAAGGATAACGAAATAGACGAGTCCCCACGTCTGCGCGAAGGAAGCGAGATCTTCATACATCCTGTCGCTCCTATCTCATGTTGGCTTGGTCTTCGTAGCTGTATGTCGAGAAATCGACCAGCGTACCAAGCATCTGCAGATAGGCGAGGAGGGCGTCCATTTCGGTCACCTCGTTCGGATTGCCGTCGAAGTCACGGACAACCGCCTTCGGGTAACGTTCCAGGAACGCATCGACGCCGTCGGCTTCCGGATTGGCCTGGATGGCGAGATCCGCTTCCGCGTTCTCGATCTGATCGGCCGTATACGGCACGCCGACGATGGCGTTGGTTTCCAGGTGGCCCTTGATGTTCGGAACTTCCAGACTGGCCGTGGCCAGGAACGGATATCCGGGCATCACCGATTCCGGCACCAGGTTGCGAGGCGCCTTCAGGTGCTCTCGATGCCATTCATCGGAGTACTTGCCGCCGATGCGGGCAAGGTCCGGGCCGGTGCGCTTCGATCCCCACTGGAAGGGATGGTCGTACATCGATTCCGCGGCGAGCGAGAAGTGACCGTAGCGTTCGATCTCGTCACGCAAGGGGCGGATCATCTGCGAGTGGCAGTTGTAGCAGCCCTCGCGGATGTAGATGTTGCGGCCCGCCAGTTCCAGCGGCGAGTAGGGGCGCACCCCTTCGACCTTCTCGATCGTCGACTTCAGGTAATAAAGCGGGACGATTTCGACAAGGCCGCCGACGGCAACCACCACAAGGATGGCGACCGACAGGAGGATCGAGTTCTTCTCGAGGATTTCGTGCCTGTTTGCCATGGTCTTGACCTCCTATTCGGCTGCAACCGGACGCGCGGCGGCGGTTGAGGGTTCCTCAGCCTCGCCGTGGCGGATGGTCATGTAGACGTTGTAGACCATGATCAGGGCACCGAGCAGGAACAGGATGCCGCCAATCGCACGAATGACGTAGAACGGGTGCATGGCCGCGACCGTCTCGATGAACGAATATTCGAGGAAGCCG
Source organism: Rhodobium orientis (assembly GCF_003258835.1). GTDB lineage: Bacteria > Pseudomonadota > Alphaproteobacteria > Rhizobiales > Rhodobiaceae > Rhodobium > Rhodobium orientis. The sequence continues at coordinate 3,529 of NZ_NPEV01000097.1, forward strand.
AGGCTGGTATAGGCCCGCCACATCAGGCCCTGCAGGATGCCGGACACCCACATCGCCGTGATGTAGAGGACGATGCCGATGGTCGCGACCCAGAAGTGCCAGGAGACGAGCTTCAGCGAGTAGACGGCCTTGCGGCCCCAGAGCCACGGCACCAGGCAGTAGATCGCACCGAAGGAGATGAAGCCGACCCAGCCGAGGGCACCGGAGTGCACGTGGCCGATGGTCCAGTCCGTGTAGTGCGAGAGCTGGTTGACCGCGCGGATCGACATCATCGGACCCTCGAAGGTCGACATGCCGTAGAAGGCGACCGAGACGACGAGCATGCGCACGACCGGATCGGTCCTGAGCTTGTCCCAGGCGCCCGAGAGCGTCATCAGACCGTTGATCATGCCGCCCCAGCTCGGCATCCACAGGACGATCGAGAAGACCATGCCGAGGGTCGAGGCCCATTGCGGCAGAGCCGTGTAGTGCAGGTGGTGCGGACCGGCCCAGATATAGACGAAGGTCAGCGCCCAGAAGTGCACGATGGACAGCCGGTAGGAGTAGACCGGCCGGTTCACCCGCTTCGGGATGAAGTAGTACATGATGGCCAGGAAGCCGGACGTCAGGAAGAAGCCGACGGCGTTGTGGCCGTACCACCACTGGGTCATGGCGTCCTGGACGCCGGCCCAGGCGATGTAGGACTTGGAACCGAACATCGACACCGGAACGGTGACGTTGTTGCCCAGGTGCAGCATCGCGATGGTGATGATGAAGGCGAGGTAGAACCAGTTCGCCACGTAGATGTGGGAGTCCTTGCGGCGCCACAGGGTGGCCAGATAGACCAAGAGGTAGACGACCCAGACCACGGTCAGCCAGAGGTCGGCGTACCATTCCGGCTCGGCATATTCCTTCGACTGCGTCACGCCGAGCAGGTAGCCCGTGCCGGCGATGACGATGAAGGCGTTGTAGCCGAGAATGACGAACCAGGGGGTGACGATGCCGGGCATGCGGGCCTGGCTGGTGCGCTGGACGACGTAGAACGAGGTCGCCAGGAGCACGTTGCCGCCGAATGCGAAGATCACCGCGGAGGTGTGCAGCGGGCGCAGGCGCCCGAAGTTGGTCAGCGGGAAATCAAGGTTCAAGGCCGGGAAGGCGAGCTCCCAGGCGATGTAGTCGCCGACCAGAAAACCGGCCACGCCCCAGAACAGGGCCGCAATGACCGCGAACTTGATGGGTCCGTAGTTGTAGTTCGGCCTGCCGTCGATCTCGCGCGGCGGATTGCCCGACCGTGCAGAGTACCCGCGGAAAACCAAAAATACGCCCAGCGCCGCAAAAACGACGCCGACGGCGGCGTGAAACGCCATCACCTGATCGACCGCCTTGCCAGCGATCACCAGGCACAGTAGTGCCAACACTGCGAGGAACGCGGCATAAAAGCCTTCCTCCAGCGTCAGTTTTTTTGCCTCAGCAGATCGAGCCATCGTTCCGCCCTAAGTATGGTTTGAGTTTCATCCACCGGACCCCGAATTGGGTCCGCTGGTCACCACGGTTACCTATGGATGACTCCCACGGCACCGCTTTGATCTATATCAATATGTCGCTGCCCCAGCCGATTCAGCCATGCGGCGGGTGGCATATGATCATACAAGGGCTCCGGGACTTCAAGCGTAATTCAATCAAGTGGATAGCCCTTTCCAGGACGGTCCGATAAGAGGCGCCGGACAGACCAGAGTTAGAACTGGACTGCTTCCAAAGCATTGAGAAATATCAATTAATTCTAATATACGATGGCGCGTTTTTCCCGTCTATCCGCGAAAAAGCCGTCAGCACATAGGGTTGACGGTATTTGTGCCTGCGTCATTGTGTTGCAGTTCGAGGGACATATCAGCGCTGTTGATGGATTGAAGGGGTTCCCTGAACATATATCAATGGGACGCAAAATTCCGCCCGATCGGCCCTAAAAGTGGACTCTGGGTGTTGACTATTGTTCTCGTTTTAGAATGCTTCGAACGAAGCCTGCGACATCGTTACGGGCTTTGCCGGACCCATCTTTTTTCAACCGCCCCGGGGATCCCGCCGGCAAGGGGTCCGCGCGCCGCCGATCGTGTATAAAGACCCTATTCGCCGCAGTTGATCGGCCGGCAGATGTCTATAAAATTTGACAGGGATCAAGGAAGCCCGAGACGGCAAGAGATTAGATCGAATCCATGGACACAATCACCGAACGCTACGCCACCCGCTCCGTTCCGCGCTACACCTCCTATCCGACGGCGCCGCATTTCGGCCCGGAAGTGACAGGAGAGGTCTATGCCGGCTGGCTCAGGGCGCTGCCGGCCGACACAGAACTGTCACTCTATCTTCACGTGCCGTTCTGCCGGGAGATGTGCCACTATTGCGGGTGTCACACCAAGGTGACACACAAGGACGCCCCGCTTTACGACTATGCCGAGGTGCTGGTGCGCGAGATCGCGATGATCAGCGCCATGGTGCCGGGCGGCCTGCCGGTCAGCCACATCCACTGGGGCGGCGGCACGCCGAGCCTTCTGCCCGACCGCGCCTTCCGCGACGTGGTCGAGGCGCTGCAAAAGGGGTTCTCACTCGCCGACAATCTGGAGCACGCGATCGAGCTCGATCCGCGCACGGTGACGCCGGAACTTGCCAAGACCCTTGGAGACTGCGGCATCACCCGGGCGAGCCTTGGCGTCCAGGACTTCTCCTACGACGTTCAGCAAGCGATCGGCCGCATCCAGCCGAAGGAAAACGTGCTGGATTCCGTTGCCGCGCTGAAGGCGAACGGCATCAACGCCATCAACCTGGACCTGATGTACGGACTGCCGAAGCAGACCGTCGATACCATGCGCGCCACCGCCGAGGCCGCCGCCGCGCTGCAGCCGAGCCGGCTGGCGCTGTTCGGCTACGCCCATGTGCCGTGGATGAAGAAGCACCAGCGGCTGATCAACGAGGACGACCTTCCGGGCGTGGAGATGCGGCTGGAACTGGCGACGGCGGCGCGCGACGCGCTGAAGTCCATCGGCTACCACGCCATCGGGCTCGACCATTTCGCCCACAACGACGACTCCATGGCGATCGCCGACCGCGAGGGCACCCTGCACCGCAATTTCCAGGGCTACACCACCGACGGCGCCGATGCGCTGATCGGCTTCGGCGTCTCCTCCATTGGCAAGCTGCCCCAGGGCTATGCCCAGAACGCGCCGGACATCGGCGGCTGGAAGCGGGCGGTCGATGCGGGCATGCCGCCGATCGTGCGCGGCAAGGCGCTCAGCGAAGACGACCGGACGCGCGCGGCCATCATCGAGCGACTGATGACCGTCTACGACGTGGACCTCGCCGAAATCGCAACGCACTTCCATCGCGACCCGGCCGACTTCCACGAGTCCCTCGAGCAGCTCGACGAACTGGTCGCCGACGGCCTCGTCGACGTCGACGGCTATCACGTCACCGTGCGCCCGGCCGGCCGGCCTTATGTGCGCGTCGCAGCCGCCGCCTTCGACACCTATTTCGCCGCCAACAAGGCCCGGCACTCCGTCGCCGTCTGACGGCCGCAAGCACGTTCAACAACCAAAAAC
>NZ_NPEV01000098.1 GCF_003258835.1 Rhodobium orientis
ACGCCGCGAAACGTCTGAAACCAAGTAGAATCAATGCCATGCACCCTGTCTACAAAATTAGACCGGACAGTAGTGGGTCAAGCCCGGCAATGACGCATGAGAGGGGGGCAGGCGGCGGGTAAACCCGCTAGCCTGTCAGTTCGCCGTTCGGCACAAGCTGGGTTTTCGACGGTTATTTTGACCTAGAGGTTTTCCGAGCCGCACGGCTCTGGGCGATGCCCCTCGGCGCAATCCCGAAAAAATCAATCGATGACGATATCGAGCCCGAGGTCGAGCACCGGGGCGGAGTGGGTGATCCAGCCGCTCGACAGGAGGTCGACGCCGGTCTCGGCGACGGCGACGGCCGTCTCCAGCGTGATGCCGCCCGACGCCTCGGTAATCGCGCGCCCGTCGACGATGCCGACGGCCTCCCGCATCGTTTCCGGCGTCATGTTGTCGAACAGCACCGCATCGGGTCCCGCGGTCATCGCCGCCTGAAGCTGCTCCAGCGTATCGACCTCCACCTCGACCTTGACGAGATGGCCGGCAAAGGCCTTGGCGCGCTCGATGGCGGCAACGACGCCGCCGGCAACGGCGATGTGGTTGTCCTTGATGAGGACGGCGTCGTCGAGCCCGAAGCGGTGATTGCGGCCGCCGCCGCAGCGAACGGCGTATTTCTCGAACGCCCGGAGCCCCGGCGTCGTCTTGCGGGTGCAGACGATGTGGGCCTCGGTGTGGGCGATCAGCCGGGCGAACAGGTTGGTCGCCGTGGCGATGCCGGACATGTGGCCGATGAAGTTGAGCGCGGTGCGTTCGGCCGCCAGCAGCGCCCGTGCCGAGCCGGAAATCTCCGCGACGGCGGTGCCCGCCTCGACATCGGCCGCATCGGTGAGGTGACGGCGGAAGGTGACCCCGGGATCGAGCTTGCGAAAGGCCGTCTCGGCAAGGTCGAGCCCGGCGATGACGCCGGGCGCGCGGGCGGCAAGCCGGGCGGTCGCGCGGGCGCCGGCCGGGATCGTCGCCTGCGTGGTGATATCGCCGGCGCGGCCGAAATCCTCAAGCAGGGCTGCCTCAACGGCGCGCTCTACGAACAGGGCCGGCAGTTCCGGCAGGAAACTCTCGTGGGACTGCGTCAAGCGACCATCTCCTTGCGGATCTTTTCCAGTGTGCCGTCCGCGGCAGGGGCTTGCGCGGTCAGGGCGTCGACGTCTTCCAGCGTCAGATAGCTGCGCCGGGCGAGCGCCGGATCGGTTTCAGGATAGTCGGAGCGGAAGTGGCCGCCGCGGCTTTCCTTGCGGGCAAGGGCAGCGGCGGCAATGATCCTGGCGACCGTCAGCATGTGCTGAACGCCGGTGGTGCGGCAGCCGCGCTCCAGCGCGGAAAAGACGGAGAGCGCCCGCTTCAGGCCGTCGGCGTTGCGGACAACCCCGACATTTTCCATCATCGTGGTGCGCGCCAGGTCGACGATCTTGGCATCCGGCATCTGTTCCGCGCCTAGGTCGGCAACGGGCTTCAGCGGCATCCAGGCCGCCGTCTTCGGCGTCGGCAGCAGGCCCTGGATGTCCTCGGCGATGCGCGCGGCAAAGACGACGGCTTCCAGCAGCGAGTTGGAGGCGAGCCGGTTGGCGCCGTGGGCGCCGGTGGACGAGACCTCGCCGCAGGCCCACAGGCCGTCGAGCGAGGTGCGCCCGTTGGCGTCGGTCAGCACCCCGCCCATGTGGTAGTGGGCGGCCGGCGCCACCGGGATCGGCTCCTTGACGGGATCGATGCCGGCGTCGACGCAGGTCTGGTAGACGGTCGGGAATTTCTCCGGGAAATGCGCGCCGATCGCCTTGCGGCAGTCGAGGAACGCCTTGCGCCCGCTCATCACCTCCTCGAAGACGGCGCGGGCGACGATGTCGCGCGGGGCGAGTTCCGCATCCGGATGGACGTCCGCCATGAACCGCGTTCCCGCCGCGTTGACGAGCGTCGCGCCGTCGCCGCGCAGCGCCTCGGTGGCGAGCGGCGCCGGATCGCGGCCGATGTCGATGGCGGTGGGGTGAAACTGGACGAACTCGCAGTCGGCGAGGATGGCGCCGGCCCGGGCCGCCATGGCGACGCCGTCGCCATTGGCCTCGACCGGGTTGGTGGTCACCGAATAAAGGTGGCCGACGCCGCCGCTGGCCAGCACCACGGCGCGGGCCGGGAAGAACACGGTGCCGCTGGCATGGCGCGAGCGCGCCGCGACGCCGGCGACGTAGCGGCCCTCTAACACCACCTCTTCGGCGATATAGCCTTCCAGCATGCGGATCGACGGGGTGGCGCGGGCGGTGCGGATGAGCGCGTCCATGATCGCCCAGCCGGCCCGGTCGCCCTCCACCCGGACGATGCGGCGATAGGAGTGGGCGGCCTCGCGGGAGAGCTGCAGCCGGCCCTCAAGGTCCTTGTCGAAGGGGACGCCATAGGCGAGGAGATCGTGGATGCGGGCAGGGGCCTCGCTGGCCATCAGCCGGGCGATGCGCTCCGCGACGATGCCGGCGCCGGCCGCGACCGTGTCGCGGGCGTGGTTTTCCGGGCTGTCGCCCTCGGCGACCGCCGCGGCGATCCCCCCTTGCGCCCAGGCCGAGGAGGTGCCTTCGCCGATTTCCCGCGCCGACAGCAGGGTGACCGGCCGCGGCGCCAGCTTCAGGGCGCAGAACAGGCCGGCGAGCCCGCCGCCGATGATCACCACATCGTCGATGCCGCTCCAGGAAGCCGGCGGATGGGTGCTTTTCTCATAGAGTTCGATCATGGGGCGCGTCCGGGCATTCGCCATGGGGCACCGCATTGGCGCGGCGCCCCATTCCCAGGAAAGCGCGGCAGCCGGGCTGCCGTTAGCTGTTCAGGTTGACCATCCGCTCGACCGAGGCACGAGCGCGCTCGATCAGCGAGGGATCGACTTCCACCTCTTCGCGCATAAAGACGAGGGAGTCGAGGATTTTTGCCAGCGTGATCCGCTTCATGTGCGGGCACAGATTGCACGGCCTGACGAACTCCACGTCGCGGATGTCGGCGGCGACGTTGTCGGCCATCGAGCATTCGGTGACCAGCACGACCTTGGCCGGCTTGTTGTCCTCGATCCATTTCGTCATCTGCGAGGTCGAGCCGGTGTAGTCGGCCTCGGCCAGCACATCCTGCGGGCACTCCGGATGGGCGATGATCCTGAGGTTCGGATCGCTCTCGCGATAGGCGCGCAGCTCCTCGCCGGTGAACCGTTCATGGACCTCGCAGGCGCCCTTCCAGGTGATGATCTCCACATCGGTCTGGCTGGCGACGTACTGGGCGAGATACTGGTCCGGCAGCAGGATGACCTTCGGCGCGTTGAGGCTTTCAACGACCTGAACGGCGTTCGCCGAGGTGCAGCAGATGTCGACCTCGGCCTTCACTTCGGCCGAGGTGTTGACATAGGCAACGATCGGCACGCCCGGATGGGCCTCTCGCAGCAGGCGGACATCGGCGCCGGTGATCGACTCGGCCAGCGAGCAGCCGGCCTCCATGTCGGGGATCAGCACCGTCTTTTCCGGGTTCAGGATCTTCGAGGTCTCGGCCATGAAATGGACGCCGCACTGGACGATGACGTCCGCGTCGGTCTCGCCGGCGAGCCGGGCGAGCTGCAGGGAATCGCCGACCTTGTCGGCAACGCAGTGGAAGATCTCCGGCGTCATGTAGTTGTGCGCCAGGATGACGGCGTTGCGCTGTTCCTTGAGGTCGTTGATGGCCTTGATGTAGGGCGCAAAGAACGGCCACTCTATCGCCGGAACGACGTCCTTGACGCGCTCGTAGAGATGCGCCGTCTCCTTTGCCACCTCATCGGTGTACTCCAGCGGCGGCATCGGCAGGACGTCGTGTTTCGGAGCCCGTGCAAGGGTCCGGTTCGCGCCGGTAGGCGTCAGGGTTGCGATCGCCATCGGGGCCTCCATCGTAAATATACTCGTTTTGAGCATAAGTAGGTGGAAAAAACAGCCGGCAGAATGCCGGGTCCCGTCAGCTTATGCTCACTCGGAGCCTAATATAGGGAACTTTGCCGACTTTTTAAAGCCCGAAAGCGCCGCACCCGGAAACGGCCGATCGGACGGCGCGCGGCAGCAAGAGTTCGCGGAATTCCGCCGTTCCGGCGGTTGGAAGGGCCGTTTCCTGCGCGCCGGTTGCACCCCTCGACCCTTGCAGGCCGCCGGGATAACGGGCAAACAGGAGGCCAAGCGAAACCCCAGAGGCGAGGACGGCAGACGTGGATACCTTCAAGGCAGTGGTGGTCACCCGCGACGAGGAGACCAGGAAGCAGTCGGTGGCGCTGAAAGAGATCGGGCCGGACGATCTGATGGAGGGCGACGTCACCGTCAAGGTCAGCCATTCCACCCTCAACTACAAGGACGGCCTTGCCGTCACCGGGGCGGGCCCGGTGGTCCGCCGGTTCCCGATGATCCCCGGCATCGACTTCGCCGGCACGGTCGTCTCGTCGACAAGCGACGAGTTCTCCGAAGGCGACGAGGTGCTGCTCAACGGCTGGGGCGTCGGCGAAACCCATATGGGCGGCTTTGCCGGCATGGCGAGGGTCAAGTCCGACTGGCTGATCGGCCTGCCGGAGGGGCTCACCCGCTTCGAGGCGATGGCCATCGGCACGGCGGGCTACACCGCCATGCTCTGCGTCCTCGCCCTTGAGCGCCACGGCGTCACGCCGGATCGCGGCCCGGTCGTCGTCACCGGGGCTGCCGGCGGCGTCGGATCGGTCGCCATCTCGCTGCTCGGCAAGCTCGGCTACCACGTCATTGCCTCCACCGGCCGCCCCGAAGAGGGCGACTATCTGAAGGATCTCGGCGCGGCTGAGATCATCGACCGGGCGGAGCTGTCGGAAAAGGCGCGCCCGCTCGGCAAGGAGCGGTGGGCCGGCGGCGTCGACACGGTCGGCACCCACACCCTCGCCAATGTGCTCGCCATGACCCAGTACGGCGGCGCCGTGGCGGCCTGCGGCCTTGCCGGCGGCATGGACCTGCCGAGCAGCGTCGCCCCGTTCATCCTGCGCGGCGTCTC
>NZ_NPEV01000099.1 GCF_003258835.1 Rhodobium orientis
CTATCGCGTCTGCTTCGGTGCAACGCATATCGCAACCATTGACCTCAACCATACCCGAAACGATCATCAATGACTGTAAGCCATGTCCCCGAACACCTGTCAATCATCTCCCCGGGACAAACATTTAGTCCGGGATCCATTGCCCCCATCGGCAGTGTAGCCCGTGGCGGGTCTTGGCACGGATCCCGGCCCCGCAAACGTCGCCCCTGAGCCGCGAAAGGCATACCGCGTCGAGACGGGCAATAGATCCCGGCTCTCCGCTTCGCTCCGGCCGGGATGACGGAGGAGTGTTGGGCCGGCGTGGGGAAATCATCGAAGCCGTAAGGCTTCGCAAGCGCGACCGCGCGCCGGCGCTCATGCGCCGCCCCCGTCGGAGGCTAGCGAGCGATAGCGAGCGCTCAGCCGTGAGACACAAAAAACCCGCCGCCCTTGCGGAGGTCATCAGCGTCACGAACCGACCGAGCGCGGTTCATCCCCCCTACCCCCGCTCCTCCGTCTGGCGGCGCTCGTCGATGACGGCGCGCAGCGCCGCCACTTCCTTGCGCAGGGCCCGGAGTTCGATGACGACGTTGCCGGTCTCCTCGTGGATCGCCACGCGGTCGGCGGCGGCTTCGGCCTCGTGCTCCTCCTGCATCGCCGAGACGATGATACCGATGAACAGGTTGAGCACGGTGAAGGCCGTCGACAGGATGAACGGCACGAAGAAGACCCAGGCGAGGGGGTGGGTTTCCATCACCGGCCGGACGATCCCCATCGACCAGCTTTCCAGCGTCATGATCTGGAACAGCGTATAGGCCGAGGCGCCGATGGTGCCGAACCATTGCGGGAAGTCGGCGCCGTAGAGCTTCGTCGCCATCACCGAGAAGACGTAGAAGATCAGCACCATGAGGAGCACGATGGAGCCCATGCCGGGCAGCGCGGCAACGAGCCCGCCGACGACGCGCCGGAGCGACGGCACCACGGAGATCAGCCGCAGCACACGCAAAATGCGAAGCGCCCGCAGCACCGACAGGCTGCCGGTCGCCGGCATCAGGGCGATGGCGACGACGAAGGTATCGAACAGGCTCCAGGGATCGACGAAGAAGCGGCGCCCGTGGACGATCACCCTCAGTACCAGTTCCAGGACGAAGATGGCGAGGATGATCCGGTCCAGCACCATCAGGAACGGGCCGATCTCGGCATAGACGCTCTGGCTGGTCTCAAGGCCCAGGGTGATGGCGTTGATGACGATGAGAACGATGATGGCGCCTTCGAAACGCGGCGACGTCACAATCGAGCGAAGCTTGTCCATTCCCGACCCGCTGTCTGAAAATTCCTTCCGGCCGCCCGGTTCGCGGCAGCCCTTCAAGTCGGTTTTCCGGGGCGATCCGTCAAGGCGAAATAAGTGGTAGTGACGCCGCCTCTTGACATGCACCCCGCTTGCCCTTGAATAAGCATCGCAAGCGCGCTGATCGATCGGCCGCTCCCGCGGGTGTAGCTCAATGGTAGAGCAGAAGCTTCCCAAGCTTACGACGAGGGTTCGATTCCCTTCACCCGCTCCATTTCACATATCTCACGCGAATTCGCTTCGCTCATCGCTCCGATGGGCGGCCTGACCGGCCGGCGCTCGTTCGAGCTTGCGAACGCTTTGCGTTCGGACAGTCGCCATCTAGGCGCACCAATCGCCTGATTCGCGCCCCCTTCCCGTTCTCGACACGCGACCTCGTCGCCGGCGCAATTGTCGCGCGCACGAAAATGTGCGTGCCTGGAAGATGCATTCGCGCGATCAAGGGGTTACAGTCCACGGAACATCCAACGACCGACCGTGCCGGCCTTCGCGAGCCAGGCGCGGCGACCAGCACATTGGGGGACTTTCATGGCAGACCGGGAGCCGCAGGCCGCGGCGCATGCGCACCTGCGCGTGCCGCCGAAGGCGCTGAAGGAGTATCCGCTGACGCTTCGGCCGTTCTTCTGGAACCAGAAGCGCAAATACGGCGCGATCCTCGACGGTGCGCTCCTCTGGGGCCGCTCGCCCCTGGTATTTCGAATGCTGGCGCTGCTCTACGGCGCCTTCGACCGCAGGCGCTCGCCGGTCGATCCGGCGATGCGCTCGCTGCTCACCGTCCGGGTCTCCCAGCTCAATGGTTGCGCCTTCTGCATCGATCTCAACACCGCAACGCTGCTGAAGCGCGGCGTGTCGGAGGAAAAGGCCTTCGCGCTCGCTGACTGGCGCACCTCGCCGATGTTCGACGCCAGGGAGCGCCTGGTGCTGGAGCTCGCCGAGCGGATGACGCGGGATCCGCAGACCGTCGACGACGACCTGATCGCCGACCTCGGCGCGCATTACGACCATGACGGCATCGTCGAACTTGCCGGGCTGATCGCCTTCCAGAACATGTCGGCAAAGTTCAATACTGCCCTCGGCGTGCCGCCGAAGGGGTTCTGCCGGGTGCCGCTTCCGAAGGCCGTGGTGGCGGCGGACGATGGGCCAGTCCATGCTCCGTCTTTGCCCAGTGAAGCGGCCGGAGAATGAGATCGGCAATGGCGGCAACGAGCGCTGCCGCCATCAGCAGCCAGTAGACCGGCAGCGTCAGGAAGATATGCGCCGGGGTCTTCAGCCGGCGCCGCCTTGCCGCGCGCCGGATCAGCAGCGACGGCGCGAGCCAGCCGGCAAGGCCGACCGCCCCGTGCAGCACCAGCGGCGTCGCCCTGCCGCCTGCAAGTGCCTCCGGCAGCGGCAGCACTCCCAAGGACATTGCGCCAAGCATCCCCGCCAGCACGAGGTGTAGGCCGAGCACGGCAAGGCCGCCACCGATCAGGAGCTGGAACATGGCGAAATCGGCAAGGCCGAGGTCGCGCAGGAGGCGGACCGGGCGGCGCATATGGACCAGCCAGGTCTGCAGCCAGCCCTTGTACCAGCGCGTCCTCTGGCGGAACCAGACCGGCAGGGTGAGCGGCGCCTCCTCCCATGTGGTGGAGGCGATCGTCGTCATCTTCCAGCCATGGCGGGCGAGCCGGTAGCCGAGATCGGCGTCCTCCGTGACGTTGAAGGGATCCCAGCCGCGCACGGCATCGAGGGCCGCGCGGCGGATGTGGTTCGACGTGCCGCCGAGCGGAAAGGCAAGGCCGCGCCGGGCCAGCCAGGGAATCAGGCCGTCGAAGAGGGCGGCATATTCCAGCGCGAAATTGCGGGTCAGCCAGTTGTCCCCGGCATGGTCGATGGCAAGGCTCGCCTGGATGCAGCCAAGGTCGTCCGATCCATCGACGAATTTCTCCGCGACGCGGCGAAGCTGGTCCGGCTCCGGCCGGTCCTCGGCATCGAAGATGGTGACGATGTCGCCGGCGGCGAAGGCGAGCGCATGGGCGAGCGCCTTCGGCTTGGTGCGCGGCCCGAGCTGCGGCACGGCAACGACGTCCATTGCCGGGCCCCGGGCAAGGTCCGACAGGCGCTTTCGGGTCGTTCCGTCGTCGGCTTCGACGATGAGCTTGATGTCCAGCTTCTCGGCCGGGTAGTCGAGGTTCTGAAGCGCTTTGATGAGGCCCGGCAGGGTGCGCTTCTCGCGATAGAGCGGCACCAGCACGGTGTAGGCCGGCAATTCGTCGTCCGGTACCGGCGTCGGGGCCGGCATGTGGGCAGGCCGTTCGATCGCCGCCAGCAGCCGCGGCAGGGTGACGGCGGCGATGGTGCCGGCGGACAGGATCTCGGCGAGGACGACGGAGGCGGGCGGCAGCGCGGCACCGACGAGGCTGGTGACGGCGGCGAGCGCGAGAAAGGTGCCGCCCTCGACCGTGGTCATGCGCCGGGCCGCGGAAAGCTCTGGCGCGCCTCGGGCAAGCACGGCAACGGCCTCAGCGCAATCGCGCCGGGCGTGGCGAGTGCGCAGGCGGGCTTCCAAAGCACGGTCGGCAACGACGCCGATCCGTGTCGCAAGGCCCGGGTCGCGGGCGAGCATCTGCAGGAGGCGCTGCACCGTTTCGACGCGCGGGACGACGGCGACAAGGGCGCCGTTGAGGGTCTCCACCCCCGCCGTTGTCTGGCAGCGGTAGTCGGCGGGCCGAAGGCCGTCGTATGCGCCCGCCAGGGAGAACCGTTGCAGCCGCGCGCAACCGGCTATGTCGGCCAGCGCGTCGGCCAATCGTTCCGCCGTCACAAGGCCGCGGCGGAGGGCAAGCGCCAGAGGATCGGCGCTGCGCTCTCGCCCCTCGGCACCGAGCGCGTGGGCTTGCTCGCGCGGTAGGCCGGCCCAGTGGAGCAGAAGCTCCGGCGCCTCTGCGATCTCGGCCGAGATTTCCACCCGGCAGGCAGCGGCGGTTCGGGCGATCAACGCCATCTCGACCAGCACGATGCGGTCGCGCAGGTCCGGGTGGCGGCGGATGTGGCCGATGAACCGATCGAACCCGTCCGGTGGCGGCGCCATGGCAGTCCGGCGGCCGAGCGGCCCGCCGTCGATCATCAGATGGCGCAGCCCCTCAGCGCCGTCCTTCGCCAGATAAAAGCGCGTTGCAACCGGGACCGGCAGCCGCGCCCCGGTCAGCATCGGCAGGCCGAGGTGGACGGAAAGGGCCCGGGTCAGTGCCGTCTCGCCGAGCCGGCCGTCGGCAAGCGCCTGCTCGGCGACGCTGAGGCCGAAGGCCCGCGCCCGGCGCGCCAAGGCGCGGATCTCGGCACCGTCGAGGCCGGCATGGATCAGGAAGCCAGTGCCGGACGGAAACGCGTCGTCGAAGGCGCGAGGCCGATCGGCACCTATGGATTTGAGGAGGGTCCCCGGTGGCCGTCCGGCAAGACGGCCAAGCAGCTCCTGCGCCGAGCGCGCCGGCCGCCGGACGGCGGGGATCGGCAGGAACGCGGGCGGACCGGGACTTCGCCCGCCGCTCGCCGG
>NZ_NPEV01000009.1 GCF_003258835.1 Rhodobium orientis
GCGAGCCCACCGGGCTCGGTTGGTTTCGTCTCACCCTCTCCCGTCATCCCGGCCGGAGCGAAGCGGAGAGCCGGGACCCATTGCCCATGTCGGCACGGTATGCCGTCGCGGCTCCTGTCTGACTCGTCGCGATTGTCCATGGCTCCTCACCCAGGGCATACCGGGTGGATGGGGGCAATAGGCCCCGGCTCGGGGGCCGGGGTGACGACGGAGTGTTTTGACCAGCGGGAGCGGGTTCAAACGAATGCGGAGCTTGTTGCCAACGCCCTATGGATTGCCGCGTCGGCCTATCGGCCTCCTCGCAATGACGCTGAAACTATTGAGGAAAACGTCATTGCGAGCGCAGCGAAGCAATCCAGTTCGGCCGTGCCGACTGGATGGCGACTCCTTGCCTGTGGCCAGGGGCGACCGGGCGAGAATGCGGCCGGACAGCGCCAAACTGCCGAGCCGGGGTGGCGAGACCGCGCCGTCGCTTCACACCACCAGACGCTCGCCGCTGCGGGGGACATCCTGGGCGATGCCGAATTCGCGGCCGGAGCGGGTGAGGAGACACCAGAGATAGTCGGCCATGGTGGCGCGGATGTGGAGGTCGAAGACCTCCTCGTCACTCTCGGGCAAAGCCAGCACGGCGACGGCCTTGGCGAAGTTGGAGCCGCGCACCTCGCCCGCCTTGAAGGCGACCGGGTCGAGGTCGAGGGTGGTGAGTTTTGCCAGCGCTGCCCGCGCGCCGGTGCCGGAGATGGCGATGGTCGTGTAGTAGTCGCTGACGCGAACGACCTGGTGCGGCATGCCGGAAAGCGCCTCTTCCAGTCGGCCGGCAAGGTCGCCCTCGGCCTCTGGCGCGCCGACGACCATCCACTCGTCCGGGCCGAGCCAGAGCAGGGAGACGTCGCCGGAGGCGGCAATCTTCGAAGCGCCCGGAAGGCTTACGCCGAGGGCTTTTTCCACGGCGGCACCACCCGTTTCGGCATCGGCGCGCAGGATGAGCTTTGCCAGCAAGGGTCGTTCGGCAAGGCCGAAGGCGCCGCCGTCGGCTTCAAGCGGGCGGCGGTGGGCGAGGGGCGAGCGGCGGCGATCGTCAGCCATCGGCCTTCTCCGCGAAATGGGCGAGGAAATCGGTTTCGGTGACGGTGGCGGCCAGCGGCTTTGCCCCTTTTCGCGAGATGTAGACCGTCTCGCCGATGCGGGCGCCGCCGGACTCCACGAGCGCCATGGCGATGGAGCGGCCGAGATTGGGGCTGAAATAGCTCGATGTCACATAGCCGAGCATCGGTACGGGCGGGGCCGGCTCGTCCGGGGTCGCGATGATCTGGGCGCCTTCCATCAGCACCGTCGCGGGATCCTCGGTGAGGAGGCCGACGAGTTGCTTGCGGTTCGTGCGCACCGTGTCGGAGCGATAGAGCGAGCGCTTGCCGACGAAGTCGCCCTTCTTCTGGCTGACGATCCAGTCCATGCGCAGATCGAACGGGGTGATGGTGCCGTCGGTGTCCTGGCCGACGATGATGAAGCCCTTTTCGGCGCGAAGCAGGTGCATGCCTTCGGTGCCGTAGGGCGTGATGCCGAAGGGCGCGCCGGCCTCCATCACCTTTTCCCACAGCCACAGGCCGTAGCTGGCGGGCACGTTGATCTCGTAGGAGAGCTCGCCGGTGAAGGAGATGCGGAAGACGCGGCAGGCAACGCCGTCGATCGCGGCATCCTTCCAGCTCATGAACGGGAAGTCGTCGGGGGCGAGGTCCCCGGCATCGTCGCAGATCGCCTTGACGACGTCGTAGCTCTTCGGGCCCGACAGGGAGACGACGGCGGTCTCCTCGGTGACGGTGGTCAGAAAGACGTCGAGGTCCGGCCATTCGGTCTGCAGGTAGTCCTCCAGCCAGGTCAGCACGCGCGCGGCGCCGCCGGTCGTCGTCGTCATGTGGAAGTGGTCGTCGGCGATGCAGGAGGTGACGCCGTCGTCGAAGACCATGGCGTCCTCGCCGAGCATCAGGCCGTAGCGGCAGCGGCCGGGGGCGAGCTTCGACCAGGCGTTGGTGTAGATGCGGTTGAGGAAAGTGCGGGCGTCCTTGCCTCTTATGTCGATCTTGCCCAGCGTCGATGCATCGAGCACGGCGACGTCGGTGCGGGCGGCCTTCACCTCGCGCTGGACGGCGTCCTCGAAGGTCTCGCCGGGGCGCGGATAGGCTCTGGCGCGCAGCCAGTCGCCGACCGGCTCGAAGATGGCTTCCGCGCGCACGTGCCAGTCGTGCATCGGGGTCGTCCGGCGCGGCTCGAAGTCGGCGCCGACGAACTGGCCGGCGATCGCGCCGAAGGTGACCGGCTTCCAGGGCTGGCGGAAGGTGGTGGTGCCGAGTTCCGGCAGGGACTTGCCTTGCGCGCCGGAAATGATGCCGAAGGCGTTGAGGTTGGAGATCTTGCCCTGGTCGTTGCCCATGCCGACGGTGGTGTAGCGCTTGGCGTGCTCCACCGAGCGATAGCCCTCGCGCACGGCCAGTTCCAGGTCGCTCGCCTTGACGTCGTCCTGCAGGTCGACGAAGGCCTTCTTGCCGCCCTCGGTGGTGACCATCTGCCAGATCGGCGAGATGCCGGTCGGCTCGGGACCGACATTGGCGAGCTCCGGCACGGGCGCCGCGTTGGCGGTGCAGCCGGCGGCCTCGGCCGCCCAGGCGCCGACGCGGGCGCCGCCCGAAAAGCACTCGGCCATGGTCATCGCGCCGTCGGCGCTGCCACAGACATGGGTACGCTGCCAGTGCCAGCCGGGCCGGAACGCGGCAAGGTCGTCGTCGTAGCGAAGCTGGCCGCGGGACTGGGAGAACAGGGCGACATTCGGCATCCAGCCGCCGGATATGGCAACGAGGTCGGCATCGAAGCCCTCGATGTTGCCGGTCTCGCTCTCGATGGTGATTTCCTTGACCCGGTGGCGGCCGCCGGTGCTGGCGACCTGGTGGGCAAGGCGGACCGGGATGTCCCGCTCGGCCGCCTTGTTGACAAGGGCATCGTCGGGCTGGTGGCGGCTGTCGGAAATGACGGAGATGGTGGCGCCGGCGGCCTGCAAATCGAAGGCCGTCTGCCAGGCCGCATCGTTGTTGGCGATGACGGCCGCGCAGTGGCCGCCCAGCGCCCCGTAGCGGTGCAGATAGGTGCGCGCCGCGCTCGCCAGCATGATGCCGGGGCGGTCGTTTTCGTGAAAGACGAGGGAGCGCTCCACGGCGCCGGTGGCGAGCACCACTTCCTTGGCGCGTATGCGCCAGAGCCGCTGGCGCGGCAGCAGCGGATTGCGGTCCTTCGGCGCCAGGTGGTCGGAGACCTTCTCCCACAGGGCGACGAAATTGTCGGCGTAGTAGCCGATGGCCGAGGTCCGGGGCAGCACCGTGACGCGGTCGTTCGATGCCAGTTCGGCAAGGGCGCCGGCGATCCAGTCGCGCGGGGTCTTGTCGTCGATGGTGATCGCGCCGTCACCGGATTCAGGCAGGGAGAGGAGCTGGCCGCCGGCCTCTGCGGTTTCCTCGGCAAGGATGACGCGGGCGCCGCTCCGCGCCGCGCTCAGCGCCGCCATCAGGCCGGCAGGGCCGGCACCGACGATCAGCACGTCGCAGTGCCGGTTGATCGTCTCATAGGCGTCCGGGTCCGGTCCGTCCGGCGTCTTGCCGATGCCGGCGGCAAAGCGGACGATCGGCTCGAAGGTCATCCAGTTGCCCGGAGGGCCCATGAAGGTCTTGTAGTAGAAGCCGGCCGAATAGAACCGCGAGACGATGTCGTTGGCGGCGTAGAGGTCGTGCTTCAGGGACGGCCAGCAGTTCTGGGCGTGGGCCTGAAGGCCGTCCCAGAGTTCCTGCTCGGTGGCGCGGGTGTTGGGGTCGGCCGTGGCGCCGGAGCCGATCTGGACGAGGCCGGCCGGGTCCTCCGCGCCGGCGCCGACGATGCCGCGCGGGCGGTGGTACTTGAACGAGCGGGCGACCATGTGGACGCCGTTGGCGATCAGCGCCGAGGCGAGGGTGTCGCCCGGATGGCCGGCATAGCTCTTGCCGTCGAAGGAGAACGAGATCTCGCGGCTGCGGTCGATCGACCCGCCTTCGTTAAGACGGAAGGGTTGGCTGGTCATCGTCCGGCCTCCGGCGGGCGCTCGACCTTGACCGCGTCGTTGCCGGAACCGACGGCCTCGCCGCAGGGGGTCGCCGGCACCACGTCGTCGATCTCGGGCGGCTTTTCGCCGATCCGATAGAAGGCGAGGAAACGGTCGGTGGCGGTGTTGCGCAGCGCATTGAAGAAGCGGCGGCAGCCGGCGGCGTGGATCCAGCGCTCGGCGTGGATGCCCTTGGTGTTGTCGCGCATGAACAGGAACTCGGCCCATTCCGCGTCGGTCATGGTCTCGCTTTCCCTCGGGCGCGAGATGTGGGCTTCGCCGGCATGGGCGAATTCGCTCTGGTCGCGCTCGCCGCAATAGGGACAGGTGATGACAAACATGGCGGATGCCTTAAGACAGGGTCAATGGGCGACGGCGGCGGCGCCGTGTTCGGCGACGAGGTCGCCGGTGACGAAGCGCTCCAGGGTGAAGGGCGCGGCAATCGCGTTGGGGGCGTCGTTGGCGACGAGGTCGGCAAAGGCGTGGCCGGAACCGGGGGTCGCCTTCCAGCCGCCGGTGCCCCAGCCGCCATTGACGTAGAAGCCGCCGATTTCGGTCTTGGAGATGATCGGGCTGGCGTCCGGGCAGACGTCGACGATGCCGCCCCACTGGCGCATCATCCTGAGCCTGGAAAAGATCGGGAACAGCTCGACGATCGCGGCCATCTGGTGCTCGATGATGTCGAGCGAGCCGCGCTGGGTGTAGGAGGTGTGGCCGTCGATGCCGGCGCCGATGACCAGTTCGCCCTTGTCGGACTGGGAGCAGTAGACGTGCACCGCGTTCGACATGACGACGCACGGATTGACCGGCTTCAACGGCTCCGACACCAGCGCCTGCAGCGGATGGCTTTCGATCGGCAGGCGGACGCCGACCATGCCGGCGATGACGCTGGTGTGGCCGGCAGTGACGCTCGCCACCTTTTCCGTCCTGATGTCGCCGCGCGAGGTGCGGAGGCCGGTGACCTGGCCGCGCTCGGTGAGGATTTCCGTCACCTCGCAGTTCTGGATGATGTCGACGCCGAGGGCATCGGCGGCGCGGGCATAGCCCCAGCAGACGGCGTCGTGGCGGTTGGTGCCGCCGCGCCGCTGCAGGGTGGCGCCGATCACCGGATAGCGGATGTCCGGCGAGGTGTTGAGGATCGGGCAGAATTCCTTGATCTCTTTGGGACCGAGATATTCCGCATCGACGCCGTTCAGCCGGTTGGCCTCGACCCGGCGCTTGAGTTGACGCGCCTCGTTGTCGTCATGGGCGAGGTTGAGGACGCCGCGGTGGCTCATCATGATGTTGTAGTTGAGCTCCTGGGACAGGCCCTCCCAGAGCTTCAGGGCGTGCTCGTAGATCGCGGCGGACGCGTCGTAGAGGTAGTTGGAACGGATGATGGTGGTGTTGCGGCCGGAATTGCCGCCGCCGATCCAGCCCTTCTCGACGACGGCGATGTTCTTCATGCCGTGGATCTTGGCGAGATAGTAGGCGGTGGCGAGGCCATGGCCGCCGCCGCCGATGATCACCGCGTCATAGGATGGCTTGGGGTCGGGGTCCCGCCAGGCCGGCGTCCAGCCCGTGTTGCCGCGAAGCCCCTCGCGGACAATCGAAAACAGCGAATAGTTGCCCATCGCGCCGACCCCTGCTCATGCTGGAAGGCACCGGCGGTCTCCGGCCCCTGTCGGTCATGACATTAACCGCAGGCGACGTCCAGATCGATCCGGTTGCAGACATCGGCCTTTCTAATTGCGACATGCATTCAGCGGGTTTTCGGCCCTTTCGGGCCTGCGGCGCGTCGCCGCTGGCCACTGGCTCGGGATGCCGGACGATGTGGCAGTCCGACGCCGCCGGCCGCCCGGATTCAGTAATCCAATGTATTCATATGCGCCAAGGAATGTACTTAACATCTTGTTATTAGTTATTGGCGACGATCTTTGTATGGAATCACAGATATACTATTGAGTATATCTTGGGCGTGCAAGCCTGCTTACGGTCGCGCCGGCTGTTCTTGCGACAGGGGCCTGCAAGCCGGCCTTCGCGCAACAACGCAACGCCGCCCTTCAGGGCGTGCATGTGGGACACTTCAAGATGAAGAATTTCGCGATCTCCACCAAGGTCTTCGGCGGTTTCGCCATCGTCCTTGTCCTGCTCGTCGTCATCGGCGCGACCGGCGCGCTCAACCTGGAATCGGGCAACGACAGCTTCAAGCGCTACCGGGCCATCGCGCTGCAGACCAACCAGGCCGGCCGGGTGCAGGCAAACCTTCTGACGGCGCGGCTGGCGGTGAAGAATTTCATCATTGCGCCGTCGCCCGACAGCGTTGCCGCGTTCAACGACCGCGCCGGCAAGACGCGCGCGTTCAACGACACCCTCGGCACCCTCGTCAACAGCGCGGAAAAAAAGCAGGTCGTCGGCGACGTTCGCGACAAGCTGACGACGTACGGCAGCAACTTCGAAGAGGTCGTGCGGCTACAGGCGGAGCGTTCGGATCTGGTGGTCAACACGCTCGACGAAGTCGGCCCGCAGATGGAGCGCAAGCTCACCGAGATCATGCAAAGCGCCTTTGACGACAAGGACGTCATGGCCGCCTACCAGGCGGGAACGGTGCAGCGCAGTCTCTTGTTGATGCGGCTCTATGTGGTCAAGTTCCTGCTGGAGAACAGCGAGGAAGCATTTGCCCGGGTGCTGCAGGAATCGGCGGAGATGGCGAAGCACCGCGAGGCGATGCTGGCCGAACTGCAGAATCCGGGGCGGCGCCAGCTCGCCGAAGAGGTCGGCGCGCTGCACGCCACCTACGAGGCCGCCTTCCGCAAGGTTCATGACACGATCGGCGCGCGCAACGACATCATCAAGAACCGTCTCGACGTCATCGGCCCGGCGATCGCCGGCTCCATGGAAGACCTCAAGCTCGCGATCAAGACCGAGCAGGACACGCTCGGACCCGAGGCGAGCATGGCGATGGACCGCGCGGTCATGATCACGGTCGCGGTCGCGGTGGTCAGCATCCTGCTCGGCCTCGTGGCCGCCTGGGTGATCGGCACCGGCATCGCCCGGCCGATCCGGGCGATGACGTCGGCCATGGGCCGGCTTGCCAATGGCGACAAGGAGCTCGACATTCCGGGCCTCGACCGCAAGGACGAGGTCGGGTCGATGGCGGGCGCGGTCGAAGTGTTCCGGGAGAACATGATCAAGGCCGACGAGATGGCGGCCCGCGAGGCCGCCGAGCTTGCCGCCCGCGAGGCGCGCGCCCGGCGCATCGAGGAGGTGACCCAGGCTTTCGATGCCGCGGTTTCCGACCTCCTCGGCAGCCTTGCGAACGCTTCGGAGGAGATGAAAAGCACGGCCACCTCGATGTCCGAGATCGCCCACACCACCAACGATCGCGCGACGAGCGTCGCCAGCGCGGCGGAGGAGGCCTCGACCAACGTTCAGACCGTGTCGGCGGCGACCGAGGAACTCTCAAGCTCCATCCACGAAATATCGCGCCAGGTGACGCAGTCGTCGCAGATCGCCGACAAGGCCGTTTCGCAGGCCGACACCACGGATGCGCAAGTGCAGCGCCTGGCCTCGGCCTCGCAGCATATCGGCGAGGTCATCGCGCTGATTTCGGAGATCGCCGAGCAGACCAACCTGTTGGCCCTGAACGCGACGATCGAAGCGGCGCGCGCC
Organism: Rhodobium orientis; assembly: GCF_003258835.1. Lineage (GTDB taxonomy): Bacteria > Pseudomonadota > Alphaproteobacteria > Rhizobiales > Rhodobiaceae > Rhodobium > Rhodobium orientis. The sequence goes on from NZ_NPEV01000009.1 coordinate 7,769, forward strand.
GGCGAGACCGGCAAGGGCTTTGCCGTGGTCGCTGCGGAGGTCAAGACGCTTGCCGGCCAGACGGCGAAGGCGACGGACGACATCCGCAAGCAGATCAGCGACATCCAGCTCGAAACCGAGGAGGCGGTCGCCGCCATCCAGCAGATCGGCGCGACGATCAAGGACATGAACGAGATCGCGCTCGGGATTTCCTCGGCCGTGGAGGAGCAGAACGCGGCGACGAACGAAATCGCCCGCAATGTGGAGCAGGCCGCGATCGGCACCCGCGAAGTCTCCTCGAACATCCTGGAAGTGACCCGCTCGGCCGGGCAGACCGGGGCGGCGGCAACGCAGGTCACCGGCGTTGCCGGCGACCTCGGCTCCAAGTCGGATCAGTTGCGCGCCGAGGTCGAGACCTTCCTGAGGAGCGTGCGCGCCGCGTGACGCGATAGCGGTTGGCTCGCCGGTCAGGCAAGGGCGTTGAAGAGAAGTCCGAGCAAGAGCGAGCCGACAAGGGCAAAGCCGAGATAGGCGGCGAATACCGGCGGGCGGGCGAGCGCGTAGACGGCGATCGCTGCCGGGATCGAGGTGACGCCGCCGGCGAGCAGGAAGGCCATGCCGGCGCCCGGCGCCATGCCCTGGTCGAGGAGGCCGCCGACCAGCGGCAGGGCGGCATAACCGTTGAGATAGGCCGGCACGCCGACGAGGGTGGCGATGACGACCGGCAGGACGCTGTCGCCGCCGACGAGGCCGACGACCAGGTCGGCCGGGACATGGGCGACCATCAGGCTTTCCAGGAAGAAGGCGAGCGTCAGCCATTTGCCGAGGAAGTTAAGATTGAAGAGGGCATTGGCGCGGAATTTTTTGCGCCGCTCCTTCTCCTCCCAGAAGCGCCAGACGACTGCCTTCGGTGCGCGCACGGCACTCGCGCCGCAGCCGCCATTGCCGACGCCGTCGCGCAAAGGGGTCTGCAATGCCCCGGCCGACTGGAGCGCCCAGGTGCCGAAACCGCCGAGAAGGCCGATGGCGACGGCGGCAAAGGTCTTGTAGACGGCAAAGCCGGTGCCGAGGGTGCCGACGGTCAGGACGAACATCGACGGGTCCATGATCGGCGAGGCGAGCCAGAACGCCATCACCGCCGGCAGCGGCACGCCCATGGCCAGAAGCGCGGCGATCAGGGGGATGACGCCGCAGGAGCAGAACGGCGAGAGCGCACCCATCAGCGCGGCAGCAAGGATCATTCCTGCGGGCCGGCCGGAAAAGGCGCGGGCGATCAGGCTGTCGGCGCCGGAGGCCTTGGCGTAGGCGGCAACGCCGATGGACAGAAGCAGAAAGACGGCGACGCCGAGAAGGGCATCGGCCGTGAAGGCGACGGAGCGGGCGGCCTGGTCGGTGTCGATGAGGGCGAGGAGCGCGAGCGCCGCCGCCAGCAGCAGCCAGACCCTGTCGATGCGCCGGATATCGGCGATGCGCGAGGCGCGGGCGAACCAGCCGCGCGGGCGGTGAAGGATTTCCAGGCCGTCGGACATTTTCCGTCTCCGCTCGGGCTCCGCTTGGGGCGGAGGAAGGATGAGGTGTTTTCGCCGTCAGGCGACGTCGTCGGCTTTCGCCTCGGTGACATCGACGCCGCGGCAGCAGGCCTCGAACAGGAAGTCGCCGAGGCCGCGAAGCCGATCGAAATTTGCCGTGGTTCGGACCTCGCGCCCCGCCTTTTGCTGGGCGACCAGGCCGGCGCGCGACAGTGTCGCCAGATGGTGGGCGAGCGTCGAGGCGGGCACCTTCAGGCGCTGCTGGATCTCGCCGACGGCAAGGCCGTCCGGGCCGGCGCGCACCAGCAGGCGGACGAGGCCGAGCCGGGTGCGGTTGCCGAGCGCCGCAAAGGCGTCGGCGGCGTTCTTTTCGGAAAAATCAGCGGGCATGGAGCGGTCCGGAAACGGGTCATTCGGCGACCGCGGCGCGGCGGCCCTTCTCAAAAGAAACTATATCACTAGTGTTCTAGATATGTCGAGTGATTCGGTCTTGGATTGCCGTTTGCGGATGTATTCAATGCATATATGTGAATGCGTCGAGCTGTCGCAGGGCTTTTGCGGGCGGGGCGATCCGGCCGGGCGTTGCCGCAGACAACCGCCGCCGGCAGGGACGGGCATCAAGTTCAGATATTTTTCGCAATTAATTCAATTATTTATTGGAACACTTCCGGCGGGCTCGCTCAAGAGGCTGGCGGTTCGTCGTATCCCTGACGGCCGTTTTCAGGGTCGCCGATAAAATACGTAGTTAACGGTTCATTATCCATTCCTGGAGATTCTAACTACGCAGTTTTAGCAGGCGGAGGAACGCCCGGATTCTGCACATGCCATCCCAAGCGGTTGGGAAACCCGTTTTTGAGTCAGGTACCCAACAAAATAAACAATCGGCCACCTCTCAAACCCAAGCGAGATAACAAGGTGCTCAAGAACCTCAAGATTTCCACCAAGGTCTTTGGCGGATTCGCCATCGTCCTTGCCCTTCTCGTCCTGATCAGCCTGACCGGCGCCATCAACCTCATGGACGGCAACGACAGCTTCAAGCGCTATCGCGACATCGCCAGGCAGAGCCTGCAAGCCGGCAACGTCCAGACCAACCTTCTGGAAACCCGTGTTGCCGTGCTGAACTTCCTGCGGGCTCCCTCCGAGGAGAACATCGCCACGGTCAAGGCCCGTGCCGGCACGACGCTCGAACTCAGCGAGCAGTTCGATGCGCTGGTGACCTCCGAAGAAAGGAAGAAAGTCATTGCCGGTACGGTCGGCGACATGACGACCTATCTGGCCGCTTTCGAGGACGTCACCAAGGCGCAGGCGACGCGCGACGCGCTTTTGACCAGCGTGCTCAACGTCAAGGGTCCGCAGATGGAGCGGAACCTGACCAAGATCATGCAGAGCGCCTATCAGGACAACGATGCCGGCGCCGCCTACCATGCGGCCGCGGTGCAGCGCAATCTGCTCCTGATGCGCCTTTACCTGTTGAAGTTCATGGAGTCGAACGACGAGACGGCCTACAACCGCACGCTTGCCGAATCGGCGGAGACGACGAAGAATCTCCAGTCGTTGCTGGGTGAATTGCAGAACCCGATGCGCCGCCGCCTCGCCAATGAGGTCATAGAGCTGCATACAGCCTATGAGGAGGCCTTCAAGGGCATGCATGCGGCGATCCTGGCGCGCAATGCGCTGGTCCAGGACCGGCTCAACATCATCGGTCCGAAGGTCGCCAAGGAGATGGAAGGTCTGCAGGCTTCGGTCGAGAAGGAGCAGGCGGTACTCGGTCCCGCGGCGAGCCAGGCAATGGAAACCGCCGTCTATGTCGCCGCTGGCGTGGCGTTCGTCGGCGTCGTCCTCGGCATCCTCGCCGCCTGGTTCATCGGCGTCGGCATCTCCCGCCCGATCGCCGCCATGACCGATGTCATGCGCAAGCTCGCCGGCGGCGACAAGACCGTCGACATCCCGGGTCTCGACCGCAAGGACGAGGTCGGCTCGATGGCCGGCGCCGTGGAGGTGTTCAAGGAGAACATGATCAAGGCCGACGAACTGGCCGCGAGCCAGGCGGAGGAACGCAAGGCCCGCGAGCAGCGCGCCCAGAAGATAGAGGATTTGACCAAGGGGTTCGATTCCAACGTCTCGGAGCTGCTGCAGGCGCTGAGCGCGGCCGCCAACGAGATGGAGAACACCGCGTCCTCCATGTCGGAAATCGCCAACGGCACCAACCAGCGGGCAACCACCGTCGCCAGCGCGGCGGAGGAAGCCTCGACCAACGTGCAGACGGTGTCGTCGGCGACCGAGGAGCTGTCCTCCTCGATCCAGGAGATCGCCCGCCAGGTGGCCCAGTCCTCGCAGATCGCCGAAAAGGCGGTGCAGCAGGCCGACCACACCGACGGTCAGGTGCAGAACCTTGCCGAGGCCGCGCAGCGGATCGGCGAGGTGGTCAGCCTGATCTCGGAAATCGCGGAACAGACCAATCTCCTCGCCCTCAACGCCACCATCGAGGCGGCCCGGGCCGGCGAGACCGGCAAGGGGTTCGCGGTGGTCGCGGCCGAGGTCAAGGAACTGGCCAGCCAGACGGCGAAGGCGACGGACGACATCCGCGCCCAGATCCTCGGCATCCAGACCGAGACCCAGGACGCGGTCGCCGCGATCCAGCAGATCGGCTCGACGATCAAGGACATGAACCAGATCACGGTCGGCATCGCCTCGGCGATGGAAGAACAGAACGCGGCGACCGACGAGATCGCCCGCAACGTGGAACAGGCCGCGATCGGCACCCAGGAGGTCTCCTCCAACATCGTCCAGGTCACCCATGCGGCCGGCGAGACCGGCGCGGCGGCGACCCAGGTCACCGGCGTTGCCGGCGACCTCAACGCCAAATCGCTGCAGTTGAAGTCGGAAGTGGAGCAGTTCCTCGCCGGCGTCCGCGCCGCCTGAGGCTCACGCACGCTCCGCAACGTGAAGGGCATTGAGGACCTTCGCCGCGGGACGGACGACGAATAGGGAGAACCCGGCTGTTCCCGTCGCTCCATGGGGCGAGGTCAATGCCGGATCGAACAAAACGCCGGGCGGGGTTTCCCCGCCCGGTTTTCTTTTTCGGCGGTCGGGATTGAGGGCCTTTCCATCCGCCTTTTTTCGCCCGGTCCTGTAGAAACAGCGACCCCGCGATTTCCCGAAAAATGCGTGGCGACGATAAAATTGCACGTTTTAGTTTATGGTTAACACGCCGTTAACGTTTTCGCCCCAGAACGGAACAAGTTGTCTGCAAGCAGATGGCACGTAAAACAAAAGTACGCAGTAATAAAAATTACGAAGTTTTGCGACTTGCCGACGACAAAGACATGCTTTCAATCAGGGCGATGCCGGTGTTCAAGAACTTCAAGATCTCAACCAAGGTTTTCGGTGGATTTGCCGTGGTCCTTGCCTTTCTCGTGCTGATCGGCCTCACGGCCGGTTTCAGCCTGTTGCAGAGCAATGGCGGGTTCCAGCGCTATCGGCACATCACCGACCAGACGAGCCATGCGGGCGCGGTGCGGGACAACCTCCTGGAAACCCAGCTCTGGGCGCTGCGCTATCTCGAAGACCCGTCCGCGGAACGGCTCGCAACCGCCCGCAAGCGGGCGGCGGAGACGGTCCGGCTCGTCGATACGTTCGACGATCTCGTCAAGAGCGCTTCGAAGATCGCGATCATCAGGGGGGCCGAGACCGAACTGAAGGCCTTTCTGGAGGGTTTCGAGGAGGCCGTCCGGCTGCAGCAGCGGCGCGAGGACCTGGTCCGGAACACGCTCTACGATGTCGGGCCGAAGATCGAAGAGCGGCTGACGGAAATCGCGCGGCAGGTCAGGGCGGACCAGAACGCCGATGCCGTGTTCCTGACCGACGAGGTGCAGCGGCACCTGATGTCGATGCGCCTCAACGTGGCGAAGTTCCTGAACGATAACGGGCAGGCCTCGTTCGAGGCCGTGATGCGGGACGCGGCCGCGGCACGCGACGTTTCGGACCGGCTGATGTCCGAGTTCCGGACCCCGGCGCTGCGCGAGCAGGTCCGGCAGGTGGCGGCGCTTCAGACGAGCTACGAGACGGGCTTCAGGGAGGTGCACGAAATCGCCCTGGCGCGCAACGCGATCGTGAGCGACACGCTCAACACGGTCGGCCCGAAGATCGCTGCGGATATGGAAGACCTGAAGACGGCGATCGAGACCGAGCAGGACACGATCGGCCCGGAAACCACCCGGATGATGGAAAACGCGGTCTACATCACCGCCGCCGTCGGGGCGATCAGCGTCGTCCTCGGCCTTGTTTCCGCCTGGCTCATCGGCACCGGGATCTCCCGGCCGATCATCGCGATCACCGATGTCATGCGCACGCTCGCCGACGGCGACAAGACCGTCGACATTCCGGGCCTCGAGCGCAAGGACGAGGTCGGGTCGATGGCCGGCGCCGTGGAAGTGTTCAAGGAGAACATGATTCGCAACGAGGAGATGGCCGCCCGCGAGATGGAGGCGGTGAAGGTCCGCGAGAAACGGGCGAAGGAGATCGAGGAGATGACCTCGAACTTCGACCGCAACGTCTCCGAACTCCTGCAATCGCTGAGCGCGGCCTCGACGGAAATGGAGAACACGGCCGCCTCCATGTCGGAAATCGCCAACGGCACCAACCAGCGGGCGACCACCGTCGCCAGCGCTGCGGAAGAGGCCTCGACCAATGTGCAGACGGTGTCGTCGGCGACCGAGGAACTCTCCTCCTCGATCCAGGAAATCGTCCGCCAGGTGGCCGAATCGTCCCAGATTGCCGAACGGGCGGTGAAGCAGGCCGACCACACCGACGGCCAGGTGCAGAACCTCGCCGAGGCCGCACAGCGGATCGGCGAGGTGGTCAGCCTGATCTCGGAAATCGCCGCACAGACCAACCTCCTGGCGCTCAACGCCACCATCGAGGCGGCCCGGGCCGGCGAAACCGGCAAGGGCTTTGCCGTGGTCGCTGCCGAGGTCAAGGAGCTGGCCAACCAGACCTCCAAGGCGACGGACGACATCCGCGCCCAGATCCTCAGCATCCAGACGGAGACCGAGGAGGCCGTCGGCGCGATCCAGCAGATCGAGGCGACCATCCAGGAGATGAACCAGATCACCACCGGCATTGCCTCGGCGATGGAGCAGCAGAATGCGGCAACGGAGGAGATCGCCCGCAACGTGGAACAGGCCGCGATCGGCACGCGGGAGGTGTCCTCCAACATCGTGGAAGTGACCCATGCGGCCGGCGAAACCGGCGCGGCGGCGACCCAGGTCACCGGCGTCGCCGGCGACCTCAACGCCAAGTCGCTGCAGTTGAAGACCGAGGTGGAGCAGTTCCTGAGGGGCGTCCGCGCCGCCTGAGGCTCAAGTTCAAGTCCCGATCACGCACAGTGCCGGGCGGGGCTTTCCCGCCCGGTTTTCTTTTCGGTCGCCCGGACGATCAGAACAGGCCGACGACCTCGCCGTCCTCGTTGAGGCCGATGGTCTCGGCCGCCGGATGGCGCGGCAGGCCGGGCATGGTCATGATCTCGCCGCAGATGACGACGACGAAGCCGGCGCCGGCGGCGAGCCGCACCTCGCGGATCGGCACGCCATGGCCGGTCGGCGCACCGCGCAGGTTCGGGTCGGTGGAGAAGGAATACTGGGTCTTGGCCATGCACACCGGCAGGTGGCCGTAGCCGGCTTCCTCCCACTGGTGCAACTGGTCGCGGATCGTCTTGTCGGCGAGCACCTCGTCGGCGCGGTAGATGCGCTTGGCGACGGTTTCGATCTTCTGGAAGAGGCCCATCTCGTCGCGGTAGAGCGGGGCGAACTGGGAATGGCCCTCGTCGGCGAGTTCGGCCACCTTTTCGGCAAGCTCGGTAACGCCGGCCGAACCCTCCGCCCAGTGCCGGCAGAGCACAGCCTCCGTCCCTTCTTCTTCGCAGAACTCCTTGACCGCGGCGATTTCGGCTTCGGTGTCGGTGAGGAAGTGGTTGATGGCGACGATCACCGGCACGCCGAACTGCTTCACATTGGCGATGTGGCGGCCGAGATTGAGGCAGCCCTCGGTGACGGCGGCGACGTTCTCCGTGGCGAGGTCCTCGCGGGCGGCGGCGCCATTCATCTTCAGGGCGCGGATGGTGGCGACGATGACGGCCGCGTCGGGGTGCAGGCCCGCCTTGCGGCACTTGATGTCGAAGAATTTCTCCGCCCCGAGGTCGGCGCCGAAGCCGGCTTCTGTGACGACGTAGTCGACGAGCTTCAGGGCCGTCCTGGTGGCGACGACGGAGTTGCAGCCATGGGCGATGTTGGCGAACGGGCCGCCATGGATGAAGGCCGGGTTGTTCTCCAGCGTCTGCACCAGGTTCGGCTGCATGGCATCGCGCAGCAGCACGGTCATGGCGCCGTCGGCCTTGATCTCGCGGCAGGTGACCGGCGTGCGGTCGCGGCGGTAGCCGATGACGATGTCGCCGAGGCGCTTCTGCAGGTCCTTCAGGTCGTTCGACAGGCAGAGGATGGCCATGATCTCCGAGGCGACCGTGATGTCGAAGCCGCCCTGGCGCGGAAAGCCGTTGGCAACGCCGCCGAGCGCGGCAACGACTTCGCGGAGCGCCCGGTCGTTCATGTCCATGACCCGGCGCCAGGTGATGCGGCGCTGGTCGATGTCGAGCTCGTTGCCCCAGTACATGTGATTGTCGATCATCGCCGACAGCAGATTGTGAGCCGAGGTGATGGCGTGGAAATCGCCGGTGAAGTGGAGGTTGATGTCTTCCATGGGGACGACCTGGGCATAACCGCCGCCGGCAGCGCCCCCCTTCATGCCGAAGCAGGGGCCGAGCGAGGGCTCGCGCAGGCAGATCATCGCCTTGCGGCCGATCCGGTTGAGGCCGTCGCCGAGGCCGACCGTGGTCGTCGTCTTGCCCTCGCCGGCCGGCGTCGGGTTGATCGCGGTGACGAGGATCAGCTTGCCGTCCGGCCGGCCCTCTAATTCCTTGATGAAGTCGGCGGAGATCTTGGCCTTGTCGTTGCCGAACGGCAGCAGGGCCTCGCCGGGAATGTCGAGCGTCTTGCCGATTTCCCAGATCGACTTCTTGTCGGCCGCGCGGGCGATCTCGATGTCGGATTTGACGGGTGTTGTGGGCACGGGCTTTCCTCCTCGATGTCGCTCCCGGCTCTCTTTGTCGTCGGCCGATTGAGCGCGCCTTTTTGGGGCGGGCCCGACCATGGCGGCCGGCCGGCCGGGGCACGCGGCCCGGTTCGACCAAACCTGTCTTACCTGCGACACCGGCATTGCGAAACCGGCCGAAACGGGAAACCTTGGCCCCGCAATGAAAGTTTTGATTGCCGTCGCCCTGCCGGAAAAGTAATTGTCGTTTTTGAGCAGGTTAAGCAAGGCGTCCGCGGACCCTCCAATGCTGCGGCGCCGTTTTCGAGAAAGTGCGTGACGACGTGGGTGACAGCGACCCCCCGGCGAAGCGTTTCGCCTTCGTGCTCATTCCCGACTTCACGCTGGTCGCCTTTTCCGCGGCGATCGAGCCGTTGCGCCTCGCCAACCGCTATTTCGGCAGGAAGATCTACGACTGGCGCTGCGTGACCTGCGACGGCAACGACGTGGCGGCCAGCAACGGCCTGACGGTTCGGCCCGACGGCTCGCTCGGGGATCTCCGGCTCGGGCGGATGGAGTTCGACAAGGTCGACACGCTGGTGGTCTGCGCCGGCATCGACGTGGAGAGCTTCACCAATGCCGAGCTCTCCGCCTATCTGAGGAAACTCGCCGGGAACGGCACCCGGATCGCCGGCATCTGTACGTCGTCCTGGTTCCTCGCCCGTTCCGGCATCCTGGAGGACCGGCGCTGCACCATCCACTGGGAACTCCTGCACACCTTCGCCGAGCGGTTCCCGGACGTCGACGTGCAGCCGGACCTCTTTGAGGTCGACGGCAACATCCATACCTGTGCCGGCGGTGTTGCCTCGCTCGACATGATGCTGGATCTCATTGCCGACGAGATCGGCGATGAGGCGACGGAATGGATCTCCGAGCAGTGCCTCGTCGACCGGGTGCGGACCAAGAACGACCGCCAGAAACTGCCGCTCAACGCGCGGGTGGGCGTGCACAATTCCAAGCTCCTGGCGATGATCGAGGTGATGGAGCAGAACCTCGCCGAACCCCTGTCGCTGGCCGAGATCTCCCGGCGCACCGGGCTGTCGCGGCGCCATGTGGAGCGGCTGTTCCGCCAGCTCCTCGGCCGCTCGCCGGCGCGCTACTATCTCGACCTCAGGCTCGACCGCGCAAGGCAGCTTCTCCTGCAATCGGACATGGCGATCGTCGACGTGGCGATTGCCAGCGGCTTCGTCTCCGCCTCGCATTTCTCCAAGTGCTACCGCGAGCTCTACGGCCGGTCGCCCCAGGCCGACCGGCAGGCCAGCCTGACGGAGCGGGCCGCCGGCCCGAAGGGCGGGCGGTCGGCGCCGCTTTGAGCGAGCGCGACCCGCCTCAGTCCCGGGTCTTTTCGTGCGGCCGGCCGAAGTCGGGTGCCGGGGTTTCCTGGCCCGCCTCGATGATCGACTTGCGGATCGAGCGGGTGCGCGAAAAAAGGTCGTAGAGGACCCCCGCGTCGCCCCAGCGGATTGCCCGCTGCATGGCCGAAAGATCCTCGGAAAACCGGCCCAGCATCTCCAGGATCGCGTCCCTGTTGTGCAGGCAGACGTCGCGCCACATCGTCGGGTCGGACGCCGCCAGCCGGGTGAAGTCGCGAAAGCCGCCGGCGGAATATTTGATCACCTCGGACTTCGTCACCGTCTCCAGATCGTCTGCCGTGCCGACGATGTTGTAGGAGATGAGCTGCGGCAGGTGGCTGGTGATCGCCAGCACCAGGTCGTGGCGGCCGGGCTCCATCAGTTCCACATCCGAGCCGCAGCCGCGCCAGAAGGCGGCCAGCCTGTCGATGGCGTCTTGGCTGGTGCTCTTGTCCGGGGTCAGGATGCACCAGCGGTTCTGGAACAGGTCCGGAAAGCCGGCGTCGGGGCCGGAATGCTCGGTGCCGGCGATCGGGTGGCCGGGAATGAAGTGGACCGTGTCCGGAACGTGCGGGGCGATCTGGTCGATCACCGACATCTTGACCGATCCCACATCGGTGAGGATGGCGCCGGGTTTCAGGCTGCCGGCGATCGTCTGCATCATGGCGTCACAGGCGCCGACGGGGATGCAGAGGACAACGAGGTCGGCGTCCGAGACGGCTTCCGCCGGATCGAGGGTGTAGACATCGCCGAGGTTCAGTTCGCGGGCACGCTCCAGGGTCTTTTTGGAGCGGGTGGAGATGGCGATCTCGCCCACCAGGCCTTCGCGGCGGGCGACCTGGGCGAGCGAGGAACCGATGAGGCCGATGCCGATCAGCGCCAGACGGTCGAAGAGGGGCTCTGCCATCGCTTACCGCTCCGTCTGTTCGAGGAACGCGGCAATGGCGGCGACGGTGGCGCGGTTGGCCTCCTCGCTGCCGACGGTCATGCGCAGGGCATCCGCCAGGCCGTAGTTGTCGACACGGCGGAGCACGATGCCCTCGGAAAGGAGGTAGGCATCGGCTTCGGCGGCGGTGCGGCCGGGCGCATCCGGGAAATGGATGAGGATGAAGTTGCCGACGCTCGGGGTGACTTTGAGGCCGAGCTTTTCCAGCTCCGCCGTCAGCCAGGGCAGCCAGCGTGCATTGTGCTCCACGGCCGCCTCGGTGAAGGCGCGGTCGCGGATGGCGGCAACGCCGGCGGCGATCGACGGGGCGCCGAGATTGAACGGGCCCCTGATCCGGTTCACCGCATCGATGATGGCGGCCGGGCCGTAGACCCAGCCGACGCGCAGCGCCGCAAGGCCGTAGACCTTGGAAAAGGTCCGCGTCATGACGACGTTTTCCGCGCTGCCGACGAGTTCGATGCCGGCCTCGTAGTCGTTCTTCTGCACGAATTCCGCATAGGCGGCATCGAGGACGAGGATGACGTTGCCGGGCAGGCCCGCATGGAGGCGGCGGATCTCGTCGAAGGGCAGGTAGGTGCCGGTCGGATTGTTCGGGTTGGCGAGGAACACGATGCGGGTGCGGTCGGTCACCCGTTCCAGGATGGCGTCGATGTCGGCCGTCAGGTCCTTTTCCGGCGCGACCACAGGCACGCCGCCGGCGGCGCGGGTGGCGATCGGGTAGACCAGGAAGCCGTGCTCGGTGTGGATCGCCTCGTCGCCGGGGCAGAGGTAGGCCTGGGCGAGGAGGTTCAGGACCTCGTCGGAGCCGGCGCCGCAGACGATGCGGTCCGGGTTGAGGCCGTGGACGTCGGCGATCGCCTCGCGCAGCGCCGTGGAGGCGCCGTCCGGATAAAGCTCCAGGTGCTCTGCGCAGGCCGTGTAGGCGGCGACGGCGGCCGGGCTCGGGCCGAGCGGCGTCTCGTTGGAGGAAAGCTTGTAAAGCGTCTTGCCGGTGCCCTTGGACTTGCCGGGGACGTAGGGCGCGATGTCCAGGACGCCGGGGCGCGGCGCCGGTCGGGAGCGGTCGGGTGCGGTGGTCATTCGGTCTGGCTTTTTTGTTGGCTCGGGTCGCCGTCGATGGAAAGGGGCGCGGCAAAGCCACCGGCGGGTTTGAGCGGGGGGAGGCCGGCGTCCGTTGCGAAGGTCTCCGGGTCGCGGTCGGTCGCAAGCGCAAAGAGCGTGCCGGCCGGTGTCGCCGCGAGGATGTCGACTCCGGAAAGGGCGTCAAGGGCTTCCGGTCCGGCCGCGGTCGCATAGCAGCGCCATTCCGGCGGCGTCGGATCGTCGAGCGGGTTGGAGATGACGACGGCGGGAAGGTCCGCCGGCCGGTCGTTTGAGGTGAAGAAGGGAAGCCGCGCGATGATGCGCGGGCCGTCCGGCCGGGTGAGGCCCTGCCACCAGGGCGTCTCGCCATCGACCAGGGGGACGAGGGCGAGATCGGTTTCGGATGCCGCGACCGACGCTATCGCGGCATCGGCATCAAGCGCCTCCAGCAGCGGCACGTTGAAGCCGAAATAGAAGCGGGCGACGTCGCGCAGCTCGCTCGGCCGGCGGTCGGTCGGCATGTGCAGGCGGTAGGGCGCCTGGAGGAATGTGAAGGTGGAGATGATCTCGCGCCAGAGATATTCGACCGTCACCAGCGGCAGGGTGCCGTGGTGGCGCCCGGCGAAGCGGCGCATCATCGACGCCTCGCGGGCCGGGCGGAAGGCGGCGCCCTTGCGGCCGCCCTGCTTGGCGGCGATCAGTTCGTCGATGATCGAGGAGCGCTCGATCAGGAGATCGTGCATCTCAGCGTCGATGGTGTCGATGCGCTGGCGCAGGCGCGCCAGGCTCGCCTGGCGGTCGGTCGCGGATGCCGTATCGCGTGTGTCGTCGCTCATGTAACCGGTTCGTCGCGATCCCTTGCCGGAATCGCCGCCGTTCTTGGGGGTGAAGGGACGGGCGGGGACGAGGTCGCCGCCAAGCGCCAAGTCATAGGCAGATGCGCGCCGAAAATCAAAAAAAACCGACCGACGGCCGGGCGGCGGGGCGGCTCCGGTCGGCTCAGCCTTTCGAGCGGGAGGCGCCGCGGGGGGCGGCCTGGGGTGCAAAGACCGGGCGGAACACGGCCTTGGCCCGCGACGGCTTCAGCTTGATGCCCTTCATCACCTTCTTTTCCGCCTCCACGACGAGGACGCCGGCAAGGGCGGGCCAGAGCTTCTGGCCGAGCCGTTCGCTGGTGCGGGCATAGCGCAGCAGCAGGCGCCGTGAGGAGGGCGCGAAATGCAGCGCCTCGCTCCAGGCGACCGGGGTGAGCATGGCGTCCTCCAGGAAGGCGGTGAGCTGGCCGCTGCTGAACGGACGACCGTAGCCGAAGGGGGTGCCTTCGGTCTGCGCCCACAGGCCGCGGCGCGCCGGCACGACGATCAAGAGGCGCCCGCCCGGCACCAGCACGCGCCAGGCCTCGCGCAGCACGGCGCCCGGATTGTCGGCCATTTCCAGGCCATGGACGGCGATGATGCGGTCGATGGAGCCGTCGGGCAGCGGCCAGGCGTCCTCGTCGACGAGGCCGGCGACGTTGGGGCCTTCCGGCGGCCAGGCAATGACGCCCTGGGGTGCCGGCATGAAGGCGATGACACGTTCGGATTCGGCCAGGAACGGGCGCAGATAGGGCGTCGCGAAGCCGATGCCGAGGACGCGGTCGCCGGCAACCTTGGGCCAGATTTCCCGCAGCCGGGCGCTCACCACCGAGCGTACCATGCGCCCGAGCGGCTGCTCGTAAAAGCCCTTCATGTGCAGGACATCGACATACATCGCTGGACCGTCCGCTGCCAAGAACCCTACGACATTACCCGGCACGCCCGACTGCGCAAGAGGTGGACAGTCCGGCGGGCGCAGGTCACCATGGCGCCCTCACCAACAACGACGAAGGGGGCGACGATGTCGGCAATCGAGGTTCACCAGTTTGCGTGCCTGTCAGATAATTACGCGGTGCTGGTTCACAATCCGGCAACGGCGGCAACGCTCCTGATCGATGCGCCGGAGGAGGGGCCCGTCCGCGCGGCGCTGGCCGAGACCGGCTGGACGCTGACCCACATCCTCGTCACCCACCATCACTGGGACCACACGCAGGGCATCGCGGCGCTGAAGGCGGAGACCGGCTGCGCGGTGATCGGACCGGCAGCCGAAGAGGCCAAGATCAAGACCCTCGACGAGACGGTGGGCGACGGCGACGTCATCCATCCGGGCGGCATCGAGGTCCGGGCGGTCGCAACGCCGGGTCACACGCTCGGGCAGATCTCCTACTACCTGCCGGAGCCGGGCGTCGCGTTCACCGGCGACACGCTGTTCTCGCTCGGCTGCGGGCGGGTGTTCGAGGGCGATGCGACGATGATGTGGGGCTCCATGCAGCGCCTGATGCAGCGCATCCCGGATGAGGCGAAGATCTATTGCGGCCACGAATACACCCTGGCCAACGCCAAGTTCGCCATCACCGTCGATCCGGACAATGCGGCGCTGAAGGAGCGGCTGTCGGAGGTCGAGGACTTGCGCAAGCGCGGCGTGCCGACCCTGCCGACGACGATGGCGCGGGAAAAGGCGACCAACCCGTTCCTTCGGGCGAAGGATCCGGCGATCCGCTCGCATCTGAAGATGGCGTCCGCCGAGGACGCGGCGGTGTTCGGCGAAATCCGCTCGCGCAAGGACAATGCGTAATGACCCTCCGCGACCCCTATCGCGGGCTTTCCGCCGAAGACGTCGCGCGCATGCTCGATCTGGCGCCGCACCCGGAGGGCGGCTATTTCCGCGAGACCTTCCGGGATGCCGAGGCGCGGGACGGACGGGCGCAGTCGACGGCGATCTATTACCTGCTCGGCGCCGGCGACGTCTCGGCCTGGCACCGGGTCGATGCGGTGGAGGTCTGGCACTGGTACGCGGGCGCGCCGCTGGTGCTGACGATCTCGGAAAATGGCCACGACGCGGCGGCCGCCCATCTCGGCGCGGGCATCGCCAGCGGCGAGCGGCCGCAGATCGTGGTGCCGCGGCATGCCTGGCAGACGGCGACCTCGCTCGGCGCCTGGACCCTGGTCGGCTGCACGGTGGCGCCCGGTTTCCTGTTCGAGGGCTTCGAGATGGCGCCGGCGGACTGGCGGCCCGAACCGCGCGCGCCGAAACCCCGGTAAACTGCTTAGATCGTTGACGTAAGCGTAATCGTTGAAACTACGATGGACAGCGTCAATCCACCGCAGGCAAGCGCGATTCAGGCCGGATTTCCGCTCTTTTTCAGCCTGCGACATTTTGACATAGGTGGGCGCGGAAAACGGCGGCATACATCCGAATATTAGAAATACCTGTTTCAACTGAAAGGGAGCCGGACGGGCTCCCTGCAAACGTCTTGCTGGTCTTCTCTCCGTTTATCGACAAGGATGTCCGTAGTTGCACCCGCTGAAAAGGGTGCCGCGTTGATAACGGAGAAAAAAATGGCACATGTAGTTGTCCTGGGAGGAGGCTTGGGCGGTGTTTCGGCGGCATATGAGGTTCGCCAGGCCCTGCGCAAGGAGCACAAGGTTACCGTCGTTTCCAAGAACTCCTTCTTTCAATTCACCCCGTCCAATCCCTGGGTCGCCGTCAAGTGGCGCACCAAGAAGGCGATCACCGTGGAGCTCGAGCCGGTGCTGAAGCGGCACAGCATCGACTTCATCTGCAATCCGGCCGCCAAGCTCCTGCCGGAGGAGAACCGCATCGTCCTGGAAGACGGCGCCGACGTCTCCTACGACTACCTGATCATCGCGACCGGTCCGGAACTGGCCTTCGACGAGATCGAGGGCCTCGGCCCGCATGGCGGCTATACCCAGTCGGTGTGCGACGTCGACCACGCGGTCTCGGCTTCGGAGACCTGGGACACATTCTGCGCCGATCCCGGCCCGATCGTCTGCGGCGCCGTGCAGGGTGCGTCCTGCTACGGCCCGGCCTACGAGTTCGCGCTGATCATGGACACGGACCTGCGCAAGAAGAAGATCCGCGACAAGGTGCCGATGACCTTCGTCACCGCCGAGCCCTATGTCGGTCATCTCGGCCTCGGCGGCGTCGGCGACACCAAGGGGCTCCTGGAATCGGGCCTGCGCGAGCGGCACATCCGCTGGATCTGCAACGCCAAGGTCGCCAAGGTCGAAGACGGCACAATACACGTCATCGAGCACAACGACGACGGCTCGGTGAAGAAGGAGCACGAGCTGCCGTTCAAATACTCCATGATGCTGCCGGCGTTCCGGGGCATCGGCGCCGTGCGCGACATCGAGGGCCTGGTCAATCCGCGCGGCTTCATCGTCGTCGACAAGCACCAGCGGAACCCGAAATATCCGAACGTCTTCGGCGTCGGCGTGTGCATCGCGATTGCGCCGCTGGAGGCGACCGCGGTTCCGGTCGGCGTGCCGAAGACCGGCTACATGATCGAGAGCATGGTGACGGCGACCGCCCTCAATATCGGCGAGATCATCGCCGGCCAGCAGCCGACCCACGAGGCGTCGTGGAACGCGATCTGTCTCGCCGATTTCGGCGACACCGGCATCGCCTTCGTGGCGCTGCCGCAGAACCCGCCGCGCAACGTCAACTGGTCGTCGAGCGGGCGCTGGGTGCATCTGGCCAAGATCGCCTTCGAGAAGTACTTCCTGCGCAAGGTGCGCAAGGGCTCGACCGAACCCTACTACGAGAAGGTCGTGCTGCAGCTTCTCGACATCGGCAAGCTGAAGGAAAAGGTGCTCGGGTAGTTCCGGGGTACTCTGTTGCGAATATCAGCGCCGCGTCCGGTCCTCCGGGCGCGGTTTTTTTGCTGTATGCATGCTGCACAGACTTATTGCTGCGCCGCCCGGACCGCCGACCGCCGCTTCAGCATGTCCTTGGCGGCGAGGGCGGCGCCGCCGGTGATGGCGAGGCAGGCGATGACGACGGGCCAGGTGGCCTGGCCGAAGCCGAAGGCGATGAGGATCAGGGTGGACAGCGGCGGCGCGGCGTAGGAGGCGGCGCCGAGCACCTGGATGTCGCCCTTCTTGACGCCGATGTCCCAGACATAGAAGGCCGCGCCGACCGGCATCAGGCCGAGCCCGGCAACGGCGAGCCACTCCCCCGCATCGGCCGGCCAGACGGTCTCTTCGAACACCACATGGCAAAGCGCGCTGAGGATCGCGCCGGCAAGGCAGAAGCCGGCGACCGCATCGGTCGGCACGCTGGCGAAGCGCCGCGAGACGACGGAATAGGTCGACCAGGTCAGCGCGCAGACGGCGGCTGCCAGATAGCCGGTGGTGTATTCGGCGTTGAACGCAAAACCCCTGCCGCCGGTGACGATGAGGGCCGTGCCGAAGAGGCCGAGGAGGGATCCCGCGATGTGGAACCAGCGCAGGCGCTCGCCGGGCAACAGGGCGGAAAAGACGACGATCAGGAGCGGCCAGAGATAGGCGATGAGGCCGGCTTCCACCGGCGGCGCGTTCCTGAGCGCCGTGTAGTAGAAAAAGTGGTAGCCGAAGAGCCCGCCGACGCCGAGGAGCCAGACCGGCCATGGCTGTACGAGTGCCCGGGCGGCGCCGGGCCGCCAGGCCCAGGAGGCAACGCCGATCAGCCCGCCGAGCCCCATGGTCAGCGCCAGGAGCTGGAACGGCGGCACCCTGCCGCTGGCCGCGGTAAAGAGCGCAAGCAGCGCCCACATAAGAACGGCGGTGAAGCCGATCAGAGTGGCAGTCGCCTTGCTCATTCCGCGTGGCCGGCGAACCGGTCGGTCGCCTCGATCAGCGCGGAGCGGATGCCCGGCTCGGAAAAGGCATGGCCGGCGTCGTCGATGATCGTGAACTCGGCCTCAGGCCAGGCCTTGTGCAGGTCGTAGGCGGTGCGCATGGGCGTTGCCGCGTCGTAGCGGCCCTGGACGATGACGCCCGGAATGTCCTTCAGGCGGCCGGCATCGCGCAGGAGCTGGCCTTCCTCCAGGAAGCCGGCATTGACGAAATAGTGGTTCTCGATGCGGGCAAAGGCGAGGGCGAAATTTTCCTCGCCGAAGTCCGCGGCAAAATCCGGGTTGGGCAGGAGCGTGATGGTGCGGCCTTCCCAGATCGACCAGGCCCGTGCCGCCTCGATCTGGACGGCGCGGTCTTCATGGGTGAGGCGCCGGTGATAGGCGGCGATGAGGTCGCCACGCTCGTCCTCCGGGATCGGCGCGAGGAAGTCGTTCCAGTAATCCGGAAAGAGCCAGCAGGCGCCGTTCTGATAGTACCAGGCGAGTTCGGAGCCGCGCAGGGTGAAGACGCCGCGCAGGATCAGCTCGCTGACGCGGTCGGGGTGTTTCTCTGCATAGGCGAGCGCCAGGCACGAGCCCCAGGAGCCGCCGAAGACGAGCCATTTGTCGATGCCGTGCAGTTCGCGCAGCGCCTCGATGTCGGCGACGAGGTGCCATGTGGTGTTGGCCTCGAGCGAGGCATGGGGCGTGGAGCGGCCGCAGCCGCGCTGGTCGAACAGGATGACGTTGTACCGTTCGGGGTCGAAATAGCGGCGCTGCTGGGCATTGCAGCCGCCGCCCGGCCCGCCGTGCAGGAACACCGCCGGCTTGCCCTCCTTGTTGCCGCAGGCCTCCCAATAGACCTGGTGGCCGTCGCCGGTCTCCAGCATGCCGGAGGCGTAAGGCTCGATGGGTGGATAGAGCGGCCGGTGTCGCATGGCGGGATCCGTCGGTTCTGAAATCCGGCCCTTCATAACATGGCCAGAGGATGCCGCCAGCCGCCAAACGATGCCGCCAAAAAGAAACGGGAGCGGCCGGGGCCGCTCCCGCTCGATCACGCAAGGCTTTGTAGACGGCCGTCAGACCATATATTGGCCGCCATTGGCGGACAGCGTCGAGCCGGTGATGAAGCCGGCATCCTCGGAGGCGAGGAAGACGACGCAGCGGGCGATTTCCTCGGGCTCGCCGAGGCGGCCGACCGGGATCATGCCGATGATGGACTCCAGCACCTTTTCCGGCACGGCGCGGACCATCTCCGTGCCGATATAGCCCGGGGAGATGGCGTTGACGGTGATGCCCTTACGGGCGCCTTCCTGGGCCAGCGCCTTGGTCAAGCCGATCTCGCCGGCCTTGGCGGCGGAATAGTTGGACTGGCCCATCTGGCCCTTCTGGCCGTTGACGGAGGAGATGCTGATGACGCGCCCGAAGCTGCGCTCGCGCATGCCTTCCCAGACCTGGCGCGTCATGTTGAACAGCGCGTTCAGATTGGTGTCGATGACGGCGGACCACTGCTCGGGCGTCATCTTGTGGAACATGCCGTCGCGGGTGATGCCGGCATTGTTGACCAGCACGTCGACCGGGCCGAGATCGGCCTCGACCTTGGCGACGCCTTCGGCGCAAGCGTCGAAATCGGAGACGTCCCACTTGTAGACCGGGATGCCGGTTTCTTCGTGGAATTTGGACGCGGCCTCGTCATTGCCGGCATAGGTGGCGGCGACGGAATAGCCGGCGTCCTTCAAGGCTTTGGAAATGGCGGCACCGATGCCCCTGGTGCCGCCGGTGACGATTGCAACTTTACCCATATCTGTTTCCTCACTGTTCGTTTTTGTGTTTGTGATTGTGCCGGCCCGTCGAAATAGAAAACCCGCGGCGGGCCGACCGCCGCGGGCGCTATCATTGGGAGATCAGCGCTCGAGGCAGAGCGCGACGCCCATGCCGCCGCCGATGCAAAGGGTGGCAAGGCCTTTTTTGGCGTCGCGGCGCTTCATCTCGTGCAAGAGGGTGACGAGGACGCGGGCGCCGGAGGCGCCGATCGGATGGCCGATGGCGATGGCGCCGCCGTTGACGTTGACGATGTCGGTGTTCCAGCCCATGTCCTTGTTGACTGCGCAGGCCTGGGCGGCGAAGGCCTCGTTGGCCTCGACGAGGTCGAGGTCGTCGACCGACCAGCCGGCCTTTTCCAGGGCCTTGCGGGAGGCCGGGATCGGGCCGGTGCCCATGATCGCCGGATCGACGCCGGCGGTCGCCCAGGACTTGATGCGGGCCAGCGGCTCCAGACCGCGCTTTTCGGCCTCGGCGGCGGACATCAGGACGATGGCGGCGGCGCCGTCATTGATGCCGGAGGCGTTGCCGGCGGTCACGGTGCCGTCCTTGGAAAAGGCCGGGCGCAGCTTGGCGACGCCGTCGATGGTGGCGCCGAGGCGGATATATTCGTCGTCCTCCACGACGCGCTCCTTGCGCCGTTCGACGACGGTGACCGGGACGATCTCGTCCTTGAACCGGCCCGCCTTCTGGGCCTCCTCGGCCTTGTTCTGGGAGGCGACGGCGAAGGCGTCCTGCTCGTCGCGGGTGAGCTGCCACTGGGTTGCGACGTTCTCGGCCGTGTTGCCCATGTGGTAGCCGTTGAAGGCGTCCCACAGGCCGTCCTTGATCATGGAATCGATCATCTTGTAGTCGCCCATCTTGTGGCCGGCCCGAAGGTTGGCGCAGTGCGGGGCGAGCGTCATGTTCTCCTGGCCGCCGGCAACGATGATGTCGGCGTCGCCGCACAGGATCTGCTGCATGCCGAGGGCGACGGTGCGAAGGCCCGAGCCGCAGACCTGGTTGACGATCCATGCGGTGGTCTCGTTCGGCAGGCCGGCGGCGATGGACGCCTGGCGGGCCGGGTTCTGACCCTGTGCTGCGGTCAGCACCTGGCCGAAGATCACCTCGTCGACGTCTTGCGGGGCAACGGAGGCGCGCTCCAGGGCGGCCTTGATGGCGACCGCGCCGAGTTCGTGCGCAGGGGTGTTGGAAAACGATCCGTTGAAGCTTCCAACGGGTGTGCGCGCGGCGCTGACGATTACAACTTCACTGGTCTGACCCATCCGTTCCTCCCGGGTGTCTGGTCTTGGGGCATGCTTGCAATAATGGGCGTATCTGGCGGTGGTTAAAACCCACCGTCCCGATGCCGGATACACGGAATAGACCTATCGGTTCCGGTTGAGTCAACCGTACTATTCGGTGATGCGAACCTTCCCGCTGACGTGGTGGATGCTGCAGCACGGCACGGATTTCCGCGCCGCGCGGCGCCTTTCGGAGCGGCCGAAATCGCCCGGTTTCCGTCGCCGGGCAAATCTATTTCTTGCGAGCGGCCGTTTGCGGCGCATAGGATGCCGCAAGTGGTTGTGCGGTGCGGCCGATCGCTAAACAACAAGGCAAATCCAAGGGGCAGGGAACGGATGGCGAAAACAGAAAAACCGACCGTCATCAAGAAATATGCGAACCGCCGGCTCTACAACACCGGCACGAGCACCTATGTGACGCTCGAAGATCTCGCCGAGATGTTGAAGAACGAGGACGATTTCGTCGTCTTCGACGCCAAATCCGGCGACGAGATCACCCGTTCGGTGCTGACACAGATCATTTTCGAGCAGGAGAGCAAGGGCCAGAACCTTTTGCCGATCGCCTTCCTCAGGCAGCTCATCCGCTTTTACGGCGATTCCATGCAGACGCTGGTGCCGAGCTACCTGGAATTCTCCATGTCCTCCTTTGCCAAGGAGCAGGAGAAGCTGCGCAAGCAGATGACGGCCTCGATCGGCCAGACCGCCTTCGAGGCGCTCGAGGACCAGGTGCGGCGCAACACCGACATGTTCGAAAAGGCGATGCGGATGTTCCTGCCGTTCGGCCCTGGCGCGGGCGGCATCGGCACCGGCAGCTTCGGCGCCACCGGCACGGGCGGCGAGACCGCCCGTCCGGCCGAAGACGCCAAGCCGGAGGATCCCGCCGACATTTCCGACCTGAAGAAACAGCTTTCGCAGATGCAGAAGCAGCTCGACGCGCTTTCCGACAAGAAAGACGACTGAGACCGACAGGTTGCGGCCCCTGGCGCTGTTCCGGAACGCTTGGATCGTTCGGCGACCGGTGCCGGACGTCGCTTGCCTGGGCGATTGACAACGCTCCGGCCGGCGCGCAGTCTGGGCGCCTTCACCCGGGGGGTCCCGACAAGGGGCTGAGATGCTGATGGCGCCGACCGGCGCAGCGCAGTGACCCGACGAACCTGATCCAGTTCATACTGGCGTAGGGATGGTGCACCGGCTGCGCGGCTTCGGCCGAGACGTTTGAGGCGTCGTCCTCGCGGTCCTCCTCCATTCAACGCGGAACTGGGTCTCCAACGCTTCGAGCTCTGGAGGCTCCGACCGATGACCGACCTTTCCCCCACCGTCACGACCGGTCCGCTGCCCGCTTCGCGCCGCGTCTGGCATCGCGGCACCCTGCACCCCGATATCCGCGTTCCCATGCGCGAGATCGACCTGCACCCGACCGCGGGCGAGCCGCCGGTGACGGTCTACGACAGCTCCGGCCCCTACACGGATCCGGAGGCGGAGATCGCCATCGACCGCGGCCTGCCGCGCCTGCGCGCCGACTGGATTGCGGCGCGGGGCGATACCGTGACCTATGAGGGCCGCCATGTGCAGCCCGAGGACAACGGCTTTGCCGACGGCGCGCGTCTGACGCCGGAATTCCCCGTCCGCCACCGGCCGCTTCGGGCAACCGGCGGCCGGGCCGTGACGCAGATGGCCTATGCCCGGGCCGGTATCGTCACGCCCGAGATGGAGTTCGTCGCCATCCGCGAAAATCTCGGCCGGCAGGCGGCGAAAGAGGCGCCGGCGCGCGACGGCGAGGCCTTCGGCGCCGAAATTCCAGATGTCATCACGCCGGAATTCGTGCGCGACGAGGTGGCGAGAGGCCGGGCGATTATCCCCGCCAACATCAACCACCCGGAAGCCGAACCGATGGCCATCGGGCGCAACTTCCTCGTCAAGATCAACGCCAATATCGGCAATTCCGCCGTCACCTCGTCGATGGCCGAGGAGGTGGACAAGATGGTCTGGGCGACGCGCTGGGGCGCCGACACGGTGATGGACCTGTCGACCGGCCGCAACATCCACAATATCCGCGACTGGATCCTGCGGAATTCGCCGGTGCCCATCGGCACCGTGCCGCTCTACCAGGCGCTGGAGAGGGTTTCCGGCGTCGCCGAGGACCTCTCCTGGGAGGTGTTCCGGGACACGCTGATCGAGCAGGCCGAGCAGGGGGTGGACTACTTCACCATCCATGCCGGCGTCCGGCTGCACATGATTCCGATGACGGTCGACCGGGTGACGGGGATCGTCAGCCGTGGCGGCTCGATCATGGCCAAGTGGTGCCTGCACCACCACCGGGAGAGCTTCCTCTATGAGCATTTCGACGAGATCTGCGACATCGCCCGCGCCTATGACGTCTCGTTCAGCCTCGGCGACGGCTTGCGGCCCGGCTCCATCGCCGATGCCAACGACGCCGCGCAGTTCGCCGAGCTGGAGACGCTGGGGGAGCTGACCGAGATCGCCTGGGCCAAGGACTGCCAGGTGATGATCGAGGGTCCGGGCCACGTGCCGATGCACAAGATCAAGGCCAACATGGACAAGCAGCTTGAGGTCTGCGGCGAGGCGCCGTTCTACACCCTCGGGCCGCTGACGACAGATATCGCGCCCGGCTACGACCACATCACGTCTGGCATCGGGGCGGCGATGATCGGCTGGTTCGGAACGGCCATGCTCTGCTATGTGACGCCCAAGGAACATCTCGGCCTGCCGGACCGCAACGACGTCAAGACCGGCGTCATCACCTACAAGATCGCCGCCCATGCTGCGGATCTCGCCAAGGGCCATCCCGCCGCCCGGACCCGCGATGACGCGCTCTCGCGGGCCCGGTTCGAATTCCGCTGGGAGGACCAGTTCAACCTCGCGCTCGATCCGGAGACCGCGCTGTCGATGCACGACGAGACGCTGCCGAAGGAGGCGCACAAGGTGGCGCATTTCTGCTCCATGTGCGGGCCGAAATTCTGCTCCATGCGCATCTCCCACGACATTCGCGCCGAGGCCCAGAAGGAGGGCATGGCGAAGATGGCCGAGAAATTCCGCGAAGGCGGCGCGCTCTACCTGCCGCAGGAGAATGCGATATGACCGAAACCCCGGGAACCCTTCTGGCCGCCCTCAGGGCCGAGCCGCCGCTGGTGCAATGCCTCACCAACTATGTCGCCATGAACATCGCGGCAAATGTGGTGCTGGCGGCCGGGGCATCGCCCGCCATGGTCGCCGACATCGAGGAGGCGGAGGAATTCGCCGGCATCGCCGGGGCGGTGACGGTCAATATCGGCACACTCTCCGAGACTTTCGTGGCCGGGGCGAAGGCCGCCATCGCCGGGGCCGGGGCGGCGGGGCGGCCCTGGGTGCTCGACCCGGTGGCCTGCCAGGCGACCGCCTATCGGCGCCAGGTCGCCGCAGACCTCGTCGCGCTCGGCCCGGCGATCATCCGCGGCAATGCCTCGGAGATCCTGTCGCTCGCCGGAGAGGCGAGCCAGGGCCAGGGCGTCGACGGGCGCGATCCCGTAACTGTCGCCGAGGACGGCGCGCGGCGGCTGGCAAAGGAGAGCGGCTGCGTGGTTGCCGTGACCGGCGCGGTCGATTTCGTCACCGACGGGGTGCGGTCGGTGCGGATCGAGGGCGGCTCGCCCTTGATGCCGATGAATACCGCGCTCGGCTGTTCGCTGACGTGCTTGTGCGGTGCCTATGCGGCCGTGGCCGGCGATCCGTTCGACGCTGCTGTTGGGGCGCTGGCGCATTTCGCCGTGGCGGGGACCCGCGCCCATGGCAAGGCGGAGGGGGCGGGCACTTTCGGGCCGCATTTCCTCGATGCGTTGCAGGCCGTCTCTCCGGAAATCCTCGATGCCGAGGCGATCATCAACAATGTCGGCGAGGTGACCTCATGAAGGCGTTCGACCTGTCGCTCTACCTTGTGCTCGACCCGCAGCTTTGCGCCGGCATCGGCATGGTGGAAACGGCGCGCCGGGCCGTTTCCGGTGGGGCGACGATGGTGCAGTTGCGCGACAAGGAGGGCGGCACCGCCCGGATGATCGAGACCGGGCGGGCCCTGAAGGCGGCTTTAGCCGGCACCGGGGCGCGTCTCATCGTCAATGACGACGTTGCGGCGGCGGCCGAGATCGGCGCCGACGGCATCCATGTCGGGCAGGGCGACATGTCCGTTGCCGAGGCGCGCGCCCTCGTCGGGCCGCACGCCATCCTCGGCCTGTCGGTGGAGACGCCGGAGCTGGCGGCCGCCGTCGACCCGGCGCTGGTCGACTATGTCGGTGCGGGCCCTGTCTTTGCCACGCCCACCAAGTCCGACCACGAACGCCCCGTGGGCTTCGAGGGGCTCGCCGCGCAGGTCGCCGCGAGCCCGGTTCCGGCCGTCGCCATCGGCGGGCTGAAGGTGGAGCATGTGGCGCAGGTCTTTGCGGCGGGGGCAATGGGCCTCGCCGTGGTCTCGGCCATTTGCGGCCGGCCGGACCCGGAGGCCGCGGCGCGGGCCCTTGCCGAAGAGATTGCGGGGAGCCGGGGCCGGGCCTGATCGCTCGGGCCTCAGGTCTATCGCTGCGCGGCGGAGGCGTTGCCGATCGGCACCTTGAGGCGCTCGTCCTCCGGCCAGGGCGCTTCGGATGCCGCAAGGCCGTAGAGCTCGCCCTGGAAGAAGTCGACGCCGAGGGCGCGCAGCCTTGCGGCCGTCTCCTCGTCGCGGACCCATTCGGCGACGGTTTCCAGATGGAAGGTCTTGGCGATTTCGACGAGCGCGGTGACGAAGACCTCGTGGCGCTCGTCGGTCAAAAGCGTGGTGATGAAGGAGCCGTCGATCTTGACGAGGTCGGCGGAGAGTTCCTTCAGGATGTGGAACGACGAATAGCCGGTGCCGAAATCGTCGATGGCCGTCTTGACGCTGAGATCGCGCAGGGCAGCGATGAAGCGTGCCGCCTCGCCGACATTGCGGACGACGGCGGTCTCGGTGAGTTCCACGGCCAGCCGCCTGCCGAATTGCGGCCGGCGGGCAAGGGTGGCGACGAGCTTCTGCATCCAGCTCCGGTCGCCGATGCATTCGGCCGAAATGTTGATCGACAGGCGTGCCGCGGGATAGCGGGCGAGCGTCTCCACGGCCAGTTCCAGCACCCGGTGGTCGATGAGGCGCACCAGGCCGAGCCGTTCGGCGGCGGCGATCAGCGCGCCGCTCTGTTCCACCGGGCCGGCCGTGTCGAGGCGCAGGAGGCACTCGTGATAGACGGGTTTTCCGGTCGCCGCTTCGACGATCGGCTGGTAGGCGAGGCGGAAGCGGCGCTCGTTCAGGCCCTTGACGATGGCGTCGGCCATTTCGACGTTGCGGCGGCGCGCGGCGGCCCGGCTTTCGCTCGGCTGGTAGATGGCAAAGCCGTTGGACTGGCGGCGGTGGACGTGGTCGAGCGCTTCATGGGCCATGCCCAGCGCCTTGGTGGCCGAGGTGGCGTGGCGCGGCGAGGAGACGCCGCCGATGGAAATGGTGACGCTGACAGGGCCGAGCTCGGTGGTGACCACTTCGGAGGCGATGGCATCGAGAAGGCGCTCGGCGGCGACCTCCATTTCCGCTTCCGAGCAGGCATTGAGGACGATGCCGAACTTGTTGCCGGACAGCCGGCCGAGGGAGTCGCCGCTGCGCAACTGGCGCTGCAGGCGGGTCGCCACGGTGGCGATGACCCGGTCGGCGACCTCGTAGCCATAGGTGTCGTTGACGACGGCCAGGTTGTCGATGCCGGCGATCAGGAAGGCGCAGGAGGCGAATTTCTCGCGCGCCGTGGCGATCGCCTCCGCCAGGCGCTTCATCAGATGGGCGCGGTTCAGTTGCCCGGTGAGGGCGTCGTGCTGCGACAAGAAGCTGAGTTCGACCTCGGCGGCGTGGCGCTCCGTCACCTTCCGGACGATGCCGCGGGCGCGGGCCGGCAGGCCCTCGCCGTCGCCGAACCAGACGCCGGTGTCCTCGATCCAGATCGCCTCGCCGGTGGCGGTCGCCGTTCCCTTCAGGCAGTAGCGGGCGCAATAGGGCTGGCCGTCGCCATGGTCCCTCTTGCCGCTGCCGGCGACGGCATCGAAGCGGGTGAGCGGGCTGTCGGGATCGATGAGGGCGGCAAAGCGCCGGCCCTCATGGAGCGCGGCGGCGTTCTTGACCGGCAGCACCTCGGCGGCATTGGCGCTCCAGCGGACACGATCATCGGCGATCGTCCATTCGTAGACGGCCTCGCCGACGGCGGTCAGGATCTCTTCGGCATTCAGCGTGTCGGGACAGGCCGGGTCCGCGGACTCGTCCGGCGCGGCACCGGCCGCGGTGCGCGATGTTTCGTTGCTGGTCATCCGACCCACCCCTTGTGGCGGTGCATGGTACCGCCTGAAGATCGCCGCGCGGCCCGGAACGCAGCGCATTTTGCGAATTTTCGCCCAACGACACCATTTCTTGGTTAACAAAACGTGACCGTCTGGCATGGCGCTTGCGGGGTTTTCGGCGTTACAGTCGAAACCGTCCCGCTCAGGGACAAAGTGTAAGGCTCTGGCAACCAATGATCTCGGCGATCGGAAAAAGCGGTTCGGTTCGAAACGATGTCGACGCTGCGCGGCGCCGTGTCGAGGCCTCGCAATCCATCCGCAGCGACGAGCGCCGCGAGGAGCCGGCCGAGAAGCGGACCGGCACGGCACTGGTGCCGGCACGGCCGGAACGCAGCCGCCGCCGCAAGGAGACGGGCGGCACGGCCTGGCTCTACCGGCCCTATGCCCCGGCCCTTGCCCAGCTCATCGCCACGAAGCAGGACCTGCCGCAGACCCGCGCCCGGCGCCGCGCCGAACCGGGCGATGCCGCCGCCGCCTATGGCGATGCGCGCGAGGCCCGCACGGCCCCGGAAGCCGGCCAACTGATGGCGGTCGTTTCCTGATCTCCGCTCATGGCGCCGCCGCGCCGGTCAAAGCGTCTTTCTGAAGAAGTCGACGATTGTTCCTGCGATCCCTGCCCGTATCGCCGTGCGGTTGATGCCGGGTGCGTCCGTGCAGAGCGCTTCGGCCTCAGCCTTCAAGGCGTCGGGGCAGTCGTCGGTGAAGACGAAATGGCCGCCGGGCACGGTTTCCCGATGGGCGGACGGCAGGCCGGCGGCAAGGACCTCGGTATTCGCAATGCCGAGGGAGCTGTCCTGCGGGCGGATCAGCAGCGTTGTCGCTGTAACCCCGGAAAGTCCCTTTTCGTCATAGAGCACGCCGAACGGATCGAGCAGCGCCAGCGCCTTTACCGGCAGGCGCGGCAATGGCGGTCGCTTTCCCGCCGCCGCGTTCCGTTCTCTGCCTGACTTTCCGGCCCGACTGCCGGGGCCGGCCTCGCAGGACCGCACGTCCTCAGGATGTTTCCCGCAATAGGCGGTAAGCGCCGCAGGGTTCGGAACGCCGCCGGCAAGGGCAATGGCGACCGCGCCGCCGAGCGAAAAGCCGACCATGCCGAGGCGCTGCGCATCCGCGTGGCCGGAGAAGCGCGGATCGGCGGTCACGCCGGCGAGCGCGGCGTCGATTTGCGCGAGCCTTGCGACCAGCGGCGTCTTGCGGTGCATGGGCGCGATGACGAGGAAGCCCTGCCGGGCGAGCGCGGCGGAAAAATCCTTCAGGATCATCGGGCTGCCGCCGGTCGGCCCGCCGCCATGGGATAGCAGTACGACAGGGAATCTTCCTTCAGCGATGTCCGCGTCCCGCGTGGCCGGGACGGTGAACGGCCCGGCCTTGAAGGGCGCCTCGGCGTCTTTCGTGGGATACCAGACGAGGACGTCGAGCTTTTGCGCGCCATCAAGGGTGATGCGCGTGACGCCGGCATTGTAGGCCGTCGATTGGGCCGCGGATCCGGCTCCCGCCGTCGCTGCGACCAGGCTGGCGGTCAGCGCGGCGACGGCAAACAGGCTGCCTGCGCGGTGGATCATACCCATTCCAGAAGCCCCCGATCGGTGCGCCGGTGCGGCGTGTTCCCCGTGAGCCTTTCAGATGTGGTCGGGGGGTGCGGTGCGCAAGCGTCGTCGCCGGGTCCGTTCGCAAAACGGCGTCGCAGGTAATGCCGGAGCTTTGCCCGATCAGAAGCCGATGGCGCAACCGTCCTTGCGCGGGTCCGAGCCGCCGATGAGAACGCCCGTGTCTTTATCGATACGGATGGCCTGGCCGCCGCCATGGGGGCTGGCGGCCATCGTCACCTCGTGGCCGCGCGCGGCAAGGTCGGTGAGCGTCGCCTTGGGAATCGTGGTCTCGGCCGACAAGGGTCCGTTGGCGTCGTCCCAGAACAGGCGCGGGCAATCGAGGGCGGCCTGCACGTCCATGCCGTAGTCGACCATGTTGGTGAGGAAATGGGCGTGGCCGCAGGGCTGGTAGGCGCCGCCCATGACGCCGAAGCTCATGAAGGGCGCGCCGTCCTTCGTAACGAACCCCGGGATGATGGTGTGCATCGGCCGCTTGCCGGCGTCGATGGTGTTGGGGTGGCCCTTCTGGACGACGAAGCAGGCGCCGCGGTTCTGCAGCGCAATGCCCGATTTTTCCGTGACGATGCCCGAGCCGAAGCCATGATAGACGGAGTTGATCAGCGAGATCGCCCGGCGGTCGCTGTCGACGACGGTGAGATAGACCGTGTCGGCGTCCGGCACCAGATCGCTGGCGGCCGGCCGTTCGCCGCGCCGTCCCGGGTCGATGCCGTCGGCAAGGCGTTCCGAATAGCGCGAGGACAACAGCGCCTCGACCGTTTCGGTCATGGCGGACGGGTCGGCGATATAGGCGTCGCGGCAGGCATAGGCGATGCGCGCCGCCTCCATCTCCAGGTGGAAGCGCTCAGGCCCGAGCGGGTCGAGGCCGGCAAGGTCGAAGTGCTCAAGGATATTGAGGAGAATGAGCGCCGTCAGTCCCTGGCCGTTGGGCGGCAGTTCGGCGACCGTGTAGCCGCGGTAGTCGGTGGTGATCGGCACTTCCGATGTGGGCTCCATGGCGGCGAGGTCGTCGAGGCTCATCCAGCCGCCGCGAGCGGCAAGGGTTGCGACGATCTCCTCGGCGACCGGGCCTTCGTAGAAGCCTTTCGGGCCCTCTTCGGCGATGCGCCGCAGCGTTTCGGCAAGCGCCGGCAGGCTGTGCACCGAGCCGACCGCGGGGGCGGCACCGTCGACGAGGAAGTGTTTTGCCGCACCCTTGTCGCGGGCAAGGCGCGGGGCCTCCTCGGCCCAGTCGGCACCGACGCGCGGGGTGATGGGGAACCCGTCCTCGGCATAGGCGATGGCCGGCGCGAGCGCGTCGGCAAGGCTCCAGGTGCCGTGCTCGGACAGCAGTTTCTGCCAGGCGGCGACGGCGCCCGGCACGGTGACGGCATGGACCGAATCCGGGCCGATCTCAGTAGTGCCCTGATCGAGCAGGCGGTCGAGGCTTGCCGCCATCGGCGCGCGGCCGGAGCCGTTGAGGCCGGTGAGCTTGCCGTCTTTGTCGGAAAGGATGGCGAAGCAGTCGCCGCCGATGCCGGTCATGTGCGGTTCCACGACCCCCAGCACCGCGACGGCGGCGATCGCCGCATCGACCGCGTTGCCGCCGCGCCGCAGGACGTCGAGCGCCGTTGCCGTCGCCAGCGGGTGCGAGGTTGCGGCCATGGCGCCCGTCGCATAGGCGGGCGAGCGGCCGGGTTGGTGGAAGTCGCGAAGCGTCGCGCCGGTCATTTGGTTTCCTCCCGCCGGTGCCTTTTTCCGAAACGGCGCCGGTCCGTTTATGCGTCTTGTGCCGTTACATGCCGCCGTTCGGTCCGCCCCAGCCGAAGTCGCGCCGCGCCGCCGTGATGGTGATGCTGAAGCCGGCGACGACATCGACGAGCGCGATCACCGTCAGGATGAAGAACACCGAATGGGCGCAGGCCGCAACGAGCAGGAATTCGATGAGATAGAGGATGAAGACGAGCGTGGAGAGCCCGTGGTCGACGATGGAGCCGGAGGTCGTGCGCGTCGCCTTCAGGATCTCGAAGAACAGGAAGACGATGGCGACGGCGATCATCAGGTCGCCGATGACCATGGTCCAGCGCGCATCGGAGATCATCTCCACGGTGAACACCGGCGCCACCCAGGGATCGCCCGGGAAGGCGCCGAGAAGGCCGAAGGCAATGATGTTGTAGACGATGAGGGGTATGACGGTCAGGGGAATGTTGATCAGCATCGGAAAAACCCTTCAAGGGGCGACGGTCCGCGTCGCCTGCCGCATTGAAATCCGTATCCTGACGGGATTGCTCCCGGTCCCCACCCTAAGTAACCCGCCGGCGGGTCGGCGTCCATGCGCGACGTGGTCCCGCCGCCGTCCAAAAGAAAACCCCCGGTCGCGGACGGCCGGGGGTTTTTGGGTGGTTCGCCAGATGCGGGGTGCCGGAAGGCTCAGATGTCTTCCTTCGGCTCCAGGATCTGACGGCCGCGATACATGCCGGACTTCAGGTCGACGTGGTGCGGCCGGCGCAGCTCGCCGGACTCCTTGTCTTCCACATAGCTCGGCTGGCGCAGCGCGTCGGCCGAGCGGCGAAAGCCGCGCTTCATCCGCGTCACTTTTCTCTTCGGGACAGCCATGTCAGGTCTCCAGATCTCAACACACAAAAACACGCCGGGACACCTCCCGGCGCGGTGCGCAAGGCATTTCTTGATCGGGCGCCTTATACAGGCAAGCGGTGCGCTTGACCAGTCCCGCACAGGCGGTTTTTTAGCTGGCGTTTCGGCCCGCACCTATTTCTTGCCGAGGACGCATTCCAGGTAGGCGCCGGACTTGGCGGCGCGTCCGGCGATGCGCCGGGCGATGCGGGCATGGCCCTGGCCGGGGCTCGCCGGATTGCGGGCGATCGGGTTCGGCAGGGCGGCGGCCATCAGCGAGGCCTGGTGGCGGGTGAGCTTGGCCGCCGGCCGCTTGAAATAGCGCTGCGCCGCGGCCTCGGCGCCGAACACGCCCGGCCCCCATTCCACGACGTTGAGATAGAGCTCGACGATGCGGCGCTTGGGCAGCACGACGTCCATGTAGAGCGCCAGCGGGGCCTCCACGACCTTGCGCAGGTAGCTCCTCGACGACCACAGGAAGAGGTTCTTGGAAAGCTGCATGTTGAGGGTGGAGGCACCGCGCGGCTTGCCGTCCTCAAGGTCTTCAAGCGCGTTCTGGACCTCTTCCCAGTCGATGCCGTCGTGCTCGCAGAACCGCGCGTCCTCCGACATCACCACGGCGCGCACCAGGTTCGGCGAGATGGCCGCCAGCGAGACCCATTCGCGCGTGACGCTGGCGCCGGTCACCCAGTCGCGCAGCATCAGGGTGGAGGCCGGCGGGTTGATGAAGCGGTAGAGCGGGATCAGCAGGAACGGAAGCAGGATGAGGGCCGCGACGACGAAAACAAGGCGTTTCAGGAGGCGGCGTGTGGGCTTCAGTCGCATGCGGATCGGCCTTCCCATGGGCGCTGGTCCTGTGCCATATGCCGGGTCGCGGGCGGCGGCGCAAAGAGCACAGGGCCGTCTTTCCTACCAAACCGGACGGGGCGGAGGCGAGCGGTTTTGCACCAATGCCACCGGCCATCGACGAGGTCGCCATGGAATTTGTCGCACGACTGACCGCGGTCGCCGACCGCATGGAGGAAACGCTCCAGGCGCTGCTTGGATCCACGCCGCTTGACGGCGAGATCGTGCGGCCGGAGCGGCTCGTGGCGGCGATGCGCCATGCCAGCCTCGACGGCGGCAAGCGGCTGAGGCCGTTCCTGGTGGTGGAGACGGCCAAACTCTTCGACGTCGAGGGGCCGGGCGTGCTGAGAAGTGCGGCGGCGCTGGAATGCGTCCATTGCTACAGCCTCGTCCATGACGACCTGCCGGCGATGGACGACGACGACCTCAGGCGCGGCCGGCCGACCGTCCACAGGGCGTTCGACGAGGCGACCGCGATCCTTGCCGGCGATGCGCTCCTCACCTACGCCTTCGACATCCTCGCCGATCCGGCGACCCATGACGACGGGACGGTGCGTGCCGATCTCGTCCTCTGCCTTGCCCGGGCCTCGGGCCTCGGCGGCATGGCCGGCGGCCAGATGCTCGATCTGGCGGCCGAGGGGCGGGCGCTGTCGGAAGATGAGATCCTGCAGATGCAGGCGATGAAGACCGGTTACCTGATCCGCGCCGGCGTCGCCCTCGGGGCCATCCTCGGCGGTGCGGATGCCGAGACCAGGGAGCGGCTCGACCGCTACGCCGGGGCGATCGGCAACGCCTTCCAGCTCGCCGACGATCTCCTGGACGTGGAATCGGAGGCCGCCGACATGGGCAAGGCGACCGGCAAGGACGCGGAGCGGGGCAAGGCGACGCTGGTCTCGCTGCTCGGCGTCGACGCTGCCCACGCGCGGCTGGACGAACTGATCGAAACGGCCGATGCGTGCCTGGCACCGTTCGGCGACAAGGCCGCGGTGCTCGCCGCCGCCGCGCGGTTCATTGCGGAGCGGAAGAGCTGAGGCGCGCGCCTCAGGCGCCGGTCTTGGCCCGCTCGATTGCTTCCATGATCAGCCGTTCGGCCGCGCTCGCGTCTTCCCAGCCGACGATCTTCACCCATTTGTTGGGCTCCAGATCCTTGTAGTGCTCGAAGAAGTGCTCGATCTGGTGCAGCGTGATTTCCGGCAGGTCGGTGGCCGACTTGATGCGGTCGTAGCGCTTGGTGAGGGCGTGGGAGGGAACGGCGATGACCTTCTCGTCATGGCCGGATTCGTCTTCCATCATCAGGACGCCGATCGGGCGGCAGTTCATCAGCGCGCCCGGCGCGATGGGCCGCTGGTTCGGCACCAGAACGTCGATCGGATCGCCGTCGTCGGACAGCGTGTGGGGCACGAAGCCGTAATTCCCGGGATAGCGCATCGGGGTGTAGAGGAAGCGGTCGACGACGAGGGCGCCGGACGCCTTGTCCATCTCGTATTTGATCGGCTCGCCGCCGACGGGGACCTCGATGACCACATTGATGTCGTGGGGCGGGTTGTTGCCGATCGCGATCGCATCGATACGCATGGTGTCTGGCCTTTCCTTGGTCGTCCGGCGGCTGCCGCGAAGCGGGCGGGCAGCGCGCCAGCCGGGGCAAGCGCGCGCGATTGTTGCGGTTTTGCCGGTGAACCGACGTTTTGTGCTTCGTTGCACGGGGTCATAAACGCTAGAATGAATGCGTGCAAGCGGTTGTTGTGCGGTGCAGCAAAAGCCGGGGGCGATCCCTCCGCAACGGGGAGGAATGGAAATGGCCGGGCTTTCAAGGATCGGTGCCGGGATTGCTTGGCTGGTGCTGCCGATGGCGGTCTTTGCCGGGATCACTGCGGCCTGGGCGGCCGAGATCGACAGCGCCTATACCAAGCTCGACCTCAATGCCTGTCCGATCGTCGACCAGAACCTTGAGGAAGGCTCCTGGACGCTGGTACGCTGCGCGGGATACCGCGGCCGGCCGGTATTCGTCGGCGAGGGGGACCTCCGGTTCTTCGTCTGGTTCGATCAGCGGAAAAGCGACGAGCCGCTGGCGTCGCAGACCCTCGGCCCCTTCAACACCATCGGCGAGACGACGGAATGGCGGCTACGCCGGGTCGGCGGGGAATGGCAGGCATTCGCGACGATCCTGCGCTACCGCACCTCGCTCAACGACGACCAGGACCAGGGCGAGGTGCTGGTGGTCAGCCAGCTTCAGCCCGGCGCCACCTGCCACATCGCCTATGTGGACGCGCGCACGAATCCGGATGCGAATGCGCTGGCGCGGGATGCGGCAGATCGGCTCGCCGGGTCCTTCGACTGCAACGATACGCCTGAGCGGGTCGGCACGCCGGGGCCGAGCCTCGGGGAGTAGGGGGGCCGACCATAGGTTCCGCAAGGCGGGCCCCTGGATTGCCGCGTCGGCCTTCGCTAGGCTCGCGCCACGCGCCGCTCCCCGTCCTTCGAACCCTCGCAATGACGTTGATAATATTAATGAAACCGTCATTGCGAGCGCAGCGAAGCAATCCAGAGCTGAGTCGGCAAAATCCTATTCCGGCTTGCCGCTTCACGTAGCGGGCATGTCATTTTGCTCAGGAGATTGGAAACGGACCCGCCGACTACCGCGCGCCCTTGCCCCAGCCGAAGACGACGGCGGGAAGGCAGGACTGGCCGACCATCTCGGCGCTGCGGCGAACCTCGATGCCGCCGACGGCCGCATAGAAGCCGGTGGCGAGCACGTTGTCGGCGAGCGCCCGCACCGCAAGGCTGCGGAAGCCGCTGCCGGCGAGCTTGGCCCGCGAGGCATCGAACAGGGCGCGGCCGAAGCCGAGGCCGTGATATTCCGGCAGCAGGTAGAGCTCGTAGATCTCGGAGGTGTAGGGCAGGTCCTTCAGCCGGCTCGGGCCGAAGGTCGCATAGGCGATGATCCGGCCGTCGAACTCGGTGACCAGCATGCCGCCGCGCCGGCGCACGACGCCGTCCCACCAGACGCTGCCGCGGCGGTTGATCATCTTTTCCAGGTGGGTTCCCTCGATGATCCCGCTATAGGCATAGCGCCAGGAACCGGCGTGCACCCTGGCAACGCCGTCCGCGTCTCCCGGCCGTGCCGGCCGTATTTCAGAGGTCTTCAGCGACATAGGCGAATCCTATGCCAGCGGCGCCTTGAGGGGAAGCCCCGGCCGAGATTTTCCTCAAGGAGATCGTCGTCCGCAGGGCCGCTTGAGATCAGGCCGCGTCGCTGCCCTTGGCGCGCTCGGCGCGCTTGCGCTCGTGCGGATCGAGATGGGCCTTGCGCAGGCGGATCGACTTCGGCGTCACCTCGACCAGTTCGTCGTCGTTGATGTAGGAGAGCGCCTTTTCCAGCGTCAGCTTGATCGGCGTCGTCAGGGCCACGGCCTCGTCCTTGCCGGCGGAGCGGATGTTGGTGAGCTGCTTGCCCTTCAGGACGTTGACCGCAAGGTCGTTGCCGCGGGTGTGCTCGCCGACGATCATGCCCTCATAGACCTTGACGCCCGGCTCGATCAGCATGGGGCCGCGATCCTCCAGCTTCCACAGCGCATAGGCGACGGAGTCGCCGTCGCCATTGGAGATCAGGACGCCGGTGTGGCGGCTGGAAATCTCGCCCTTGTGCGGCCCGTATTCGAAGAACAGCCGGTTGAAGATGGCGGTGCCGCGGGTGTCGGACATCAGCTCCGACTGGTAGCCGATGAGGCCGCGGGTCGGGGCGTGGAAGACGAGGCGGGTGCGGCCGTGGCCGGAGGGGCGCATCTCGATCAGGTCGGCGCGGCGCTCCTGCAGCTTCTGCACGACGTTGCCGGAATATTCGTCGTCGACGTCGATGATCACTTCCTCGATCGGCTCGTGCCTGTCGCCGTTCTCGTCGATCTGGTAGACGACGTGCGGGCGTCCGACATTGAGCTCGAAGCCCTCGCGGCGCATGGTCTCAATGAGGATCGCGAGCTGCAGTTCGCCGCGGCCGGAGACCTCGAACGCGTCGGCGTCGCCGGTCTCGCGCACCTGCAGGGCGACGTTGCCCTCGGCTTCCTTCAGGAGCCGGGCGCGGATGACGCGGCTCTGGACCTTGTCGCCGTCCTGGCCGGCGAGCGGGCCGTCATTGACCTTGAACGTCATGGACAGGGTCGGCGGGTCGATCGGCTGGGCGGCGATCGGCTCGGTGACGGAGGGGTCGGCCAGGGTGTCGGCGACGGTCGCCTCCTGCAGGCCGGCGATCGAGACGATGTCGCCGGCGACGCCGGCCTCGATCGCCTGGCGCTCAAGGCCGCGGAAGGCGAGC
The DNA here is from genome assembly GCF_003258835.1 of Rhodobium orientis. Taxonomy (GTDB): domain Bacteria; phylum Pseudomonadota; class Alphaproteobacteria; order Rhizobiales; family Rhodobiaceae; genus Rhodobium; species Rhodobium orientis. The sequence goes on from NZ_NPEV01000009.1 coordinate 44,344, forward strand.
ACCTTGGAGATGCGGCCGCGCTCGATCACCTTGCCGTCGCGGGAGATGGCATGGACGCTCATGTTCGGCGTCGCGGTGCCGGAGGCGATGCGGCCGGTGAGGATGCGGCCGAGGAACGGATCTGCCTGGATGGTGGTGGCGAGCAGCCGGAACGGGCCGGGCCGTACCGTCGGTGCCGAGACGTGTTCGACGACGAGGTCGAGCAGCGGGCCGACGCTCTCCTTCGGACCTGTCGGCTCCATGGCCATCCAGCCCTGCTTGGCGGAGCCGTAGAGCACCGGAAAATCGAGTTGCTCGTGGTTGGCCTCAAGGGCGCTGAAGAGGTCGAACACCTCGTTCAGGACGTCGTCGTGGCGCTCGTCGGGCTTGTCGATCTTGTTGATGGCAACGATCGGCTTGAGGCCGATCTTCAGGGCCTTCGACAGCACGAACTTGGTCTGCGGCATCGGCCCCTCGGAGGCGTCGACGAGGATGATGGCACCGTCGACCATGTGCAGGATGCGCTCCACCTCGCCGCCGAAGTCGGCGTGGCCGGGGGTGTCGACGATATTGATGCGGGTGTCCTTCCAGACCAGGGAGGTCACCTTGGCGAGGATGGTGATGCCGCGCTCGCGCTCCAGGTCGTTGGAGTCCATCATCCGTTCTTCGGTCCGCTGGTTGTCGCGGAACGAGCCGGATTGCTTCAGGAGGACGTCGATCAGCGTTGTCTTGCCGTGGTCGACATGGGCGATGATGGCGATATTGCGGAGCTTCATTGGGGACGTCCTTATCCGGCGCCGGTGCGGCCGGAGGGCCGTTCCTGCTTCGATCCTGATGTCGTTCGATCTGGAATAACGGGGTTCGTGATCGCCCCCAATTGTGTCAGGGCGACGACGGAATCAAGTGAAATCGTACGTTTGGGGCCGAGTTAGCCGGCCGAATGGCAAAAAAACCGGATCCGGACCGTTTTTCGGCGGTTTTCCTATTCGGCGGCCGGTTGCCGGTCCTTCAGCCGCTTCAGGATGTCGATGCCGCGCACGACCATGCGATTGTTGGTGAGGTCGGCGTCGTCGTTGCGCGAATCCTGATCGCTGCGTTTCTCCACGTCGTAGATAAGCTTGCATTCGAAGCTCGACGGGAAGGCCTCGTCCACGGCCCAGTCCTTGATCCATTTGTGCAGTTTCAGCTCTTCGCCGGCATCGAGATCGGAAAAGCGCCGGTAGCGCAGGCGGTGGCCCTCGCTCTCGCCGTGGCGGATCTCGTAAAGGGCGATGCCCTGGCCGCGCCTGGTCGAGGCGAAAGGCGCGTCGCCGCGGTTTTCCACCCGGCAGGCGATCTGGAAGTCGAGACGGCCGGAGCCGTCGGCCCTGACGTCGCTGACGCCGAAATCGACGACGGCCGGATCGGGACCGGAGCCGGCGGCGCGGACACCGGACGCCGCGGCGAGGCAAAGGACGGCAAGCCCGACGGCGCGGGCGAATCGGAACGTCGTGTCGCCAGCCATGGCGTATCCCCCGTTGAAAGCGTCCTTCCGGCAATCGTTCATTGCGCCGTTCGGGACTTCCGGCCTACCATTTCATCGTGGCAGGTCGCGGAGTTGCGCGCAGGGAGGGTACCATTTTTCGCATTTTCAGCAAAAAATGACGACATGTCACATGAGCATTATTGCAAATGCGTCCTTTTCGCACACATTGGTTCGGCCTAATGCTGGTATGAGTTATTCTTGGGGCTGAATAAGTATACGGGAGATAGTCTCGGGTGTGCGTCCGCGTTCGTTCGGCATTCTCCGTTCGGGACAAAGAACGTCGTCCCGAGATGATTCTTTTCGGGGGTGTTGTTTCGTTGTTTTCGGGGCCGACCCGGGCGGTCGCATTGCTTTTTCGTCCAGCACCTGCGCTTTTTCGCGTGCCGCTGCCTCCCTGCGGACGCAAAGAACTGAATCGATGACCGTGATGAATGCTTATGTGAGGCTGATTTCCGACACCGACATCGATGCGCTCGCCGCGCAAGCGCGGGACTGGAAGCTCGAGGTGGTGCCTCTCGAAATGGGTGTCGGCATCAATCGCCTGCTCCAGGCGCGTGGCCAGGTGGCTGGTTTCGATGCCGTGCGCTTCGAAAAGCGCCTGCACCAGATCGGCGTTGCGCCCAAGGGTGTGTTCACATTCGGCTTCTCAACCAACCCCGACCAGACCCTCTACTGGTGCGGGCGCGAGGTGTCTGGCGCCGAGGTGACCATCCACCGGAGCGGCAACGATTGGGAGGGGGTGACCCGCGGTCCGCTCGACCGGATTGCCGTCTCCATCGGACGCGATCTCATCGAAACGATGGCCGAGGATCTCGGCGTGCCGCAGGTGGTCGATCTGATCGAAAGCAATGAGACGCTGGTGCCGCCGTTCTACGAACTTCAGCAACTGCGCGCGCGCCTTTTGGAAGCGCGCCAGACCATTCTCGATCGATCTTCCGATGACCTCGGCCCGAGCCTTGTCCAGTTGATCGACGAGGACCTGCCGCGGGCCGTGGTGCGCACGCTTGCGTTTGCGACGGCTCCGCGCACGCGCGTCAGTGCGCGCGAGCGGGACCGGGCGCTGCAGCGGGTCGTCGATTTTCAGCGGGCGCATCCGCAACGGCTCTTGCGCAACGCCGATCTCTGCCGGATTGCGGAGGTGTCCGAGCGGACCGTGAACTACGCCTTCAAGGAGCGCTTCGGCGTCTCGCCCAAGGCCTATCTGAAGGCCTACCGGCTGGCCCAGTGCCGGCGCGAACTGGTCAAGGCGAAAACCCCGCTGACGGTGCGCGGCATCGCCGAGCGCTGGGGCTTTTCCCATCTCGGACAGTTCGCTTCCGACTACCGGGCGATGTTCAGCGAGCTGCCGTCCGAGACGCTGGCCCGATAGGGCGCGCCGCCCCGGTCGCAGACGCTTCGGCCTTTCCTGCTTTGCCGATCAATCGGCGGCGTCCGTCTTCAGGCGGGCGGCGATCTTTTCCAGCCGCTTGCGGTTGGCACCGAGGTCGCTGCGGCCCATGAGCGAGCGCGAATAGAGCCGAAGCGCCGTCTTTCCTTCATCGATCGCCTCGGCTTCGGCGTCCAGCGTGTCGGGAAACCGCATCAGCGTCGTGCGAAAGACGTAGCGGCGGTAGCCGGCCCGTGCGTCGCCGTCGACCCGGTCGACGGGCCGCAGGTCAAGGGCGATGGAATCCAGCCGGCGCAACAGGGCGTCGGGCCCCGGCGCATAGAACGGAAGCTCGATGTCGACCTTCACGGCGCAGGCGCCGGGCGAGCAGGCGAGCGCGTCGTTGGGCGTCGGGCGCCGCTGCAGGGAGGCAAATTTGACGGGCCCCTGGTCGGCCGGGCCGGCAAGGCGCTGCCACAGGCGGTCGAGGAGCGGCGCGCGGGTTTTCTGAGATAAGGGACTGCCGGTCCGATGAATCCGTTGTCCTTCAAGACTTGTCATGGCCGGTTCCTTTCGCCGAAGCAGGATAGCGTCTGATTGCAAAGGTAAAACGGGTCGAAACTGCGGCGGTTCCGAGTCGATCTCGGCTACTGCGCCGTTTCGGGGTGTCTGGTGGCGATCTGTTTCCTCATCTCTCCCGCCGCGTGGCCGCTGCCGATCTCGGCGCGGCGCTGGTCGATGCCGATGCGGACCGAATCCCACAGAAACGCGAAGGACTGAAAGCCCTCTTCCGTGACGTCGTCGGTGTCTAGGGCGACGACGACGGATTCGCGGATCTCGTGCAGGCTGTCGCGGCACTTGTCGAGGGTTTCCACACTCTCGGCGTCGCGCGCTTCGTTGGCAAGCGCCAGGAGCTGGTAGTTGTAGGAATCGGCCCTGTTCTTGCGGTTGGCCACCAGCCGGGCGCGCAATGCGAAGCCGGCCGACATGACCATGGCGATGACGGTGACGAGCAGCGCCAGCGGCTCGGCGTTCTCCTGGATGAAGGACGGCTCGTCGCGGCGATAATAGGCATCCGCGCCGTCATGCAGCGGCACGGAAAGGCCGATGCTGGCATCCGGTATCGCGATTTCGTCGGCGAGCGGCGTCCTGACGATGAGGTCGAGGCGCTGCTCGAAGAGGATGCCGGTGAGTTCGCGGATCGCCATCGGGTCGAGGTCGGCGCGGGCGACCAAGAGCCGCTCGATGGTCGGCGCCTGGATGTCGGTGGCGGGCAACGGCGGATCGCCGTCGAAGGCGCCCTTGACGATCACCGAGGCATCGAGGAAGGGCCGGTTGATGGCGATCGCCCTTGTCTGGTCGATCGGGACATAGGCGAGTTGCGTGCCGACCAGACCGGCATTGGAGATCAGGTGCAGGATCAGGCGGTCGTGCAGGGAGCGCAGGGCGAAGACGGCATCGACCTGGTTCTTGGCAATCGCCTCGGTGGCCTCGCGGAGGCTCATCGCCTTCCAGCGGAAATCGTCGACGGCAAGGTCGTAGTGGCGGGCGAGCATCCAGAAGGCGCGGAACTCGTCGGTGCCGAAGGGCGGCAGGGCGATGCGCTTGCCGACGAGGTCGCGGATGCCGGAAATGCCGGCCTTGTCGCGGGCGATGAGCTGGAAATAGTCCTTGTAGAGATGGCTGATGAGGCGGATGACGTTGACCGCCGGGGTGTCGGCGTGGACGGCGGCAAGGTCGACGGTGCCGGCGCGGATCATGCCGACATTCTCGCTGGAACCGCCGCTTTCGCGCACGGTGAGCCGCAGCGTTTCGGAATGGCGCTCGACGACCTCGGCGATCTCGCTGAGGAGCTGGTAGGCATCGCTGCCACGCGGGCCGGCGGCGACCGTCAGGCGCTGGAATTCGGTCTTGTTGCTAAAGGGCACGGCGGCGAGGACGACGGCCGTGCCGATGGCAAGGCCGATCAGCGCGGCAAAGGCAAGGCGCCTTGAAAACCCCTCTCGCTCCCCCGCCATCCGTCGATCCGCCCCCGCTGGCTCTCTTTTTTGCAAGATTTGCACAGCGGCGGCGAAATCAGAAGCCTATTCGGGATCAGCCCTTGCGGCGGCGCATGGCCAGCGTGCGGAGGCGCAGGGCGTTGAGGCGGATGAAGCCTTCCGCGTCCTTCTGGTCGTAGGCGCCGCGGTCGTCCTCGAAGGTGACCAGTTCGTCGGAATAGAGCGACTTGTCGCTCCGGCGGCCGACGACGACGGCGCTGCCCTTGTAGAGCTTCAGGCGGACGGTGCCCTCCACGTGCTCCTGGCTCTTGTCGATGAGGGCCTGCAGCATCTCGCGCTCCGGGGCGAACCAGAAGCCGTAATAGACCAACTCGGAATAGCGCGGCATCAACTGGTCCTTGAGGTGCATGGCCTCGCGGTCGAGCGTCAGGGATTCCATGGCCCGGTGGGCGACGGTGAGGATGGTGCCGCCGGGGGTCTCGTAGATGCCGCGGCTCTTCATGCCGACGAAGCGGTTCTCCACCAGGTCGACGCGGCCGATGCCGTTGTCGCGGCCGAGATCGTTGAGGCGGGCCAGCATCGTCGCCGGCGAAAGTTTTTCGCCGTCAAGCGTGACGGCGTCGCCCTTTTCAAAGCCGATCTCGATATAGGTCGGGGTGTCCGGCGCCTCTTCCGGGGCGATGGTGCGCTGGAAGACATAGGCCGGCGGCTCCTCGTTCGGGTCCTCCAGCACCTTTCCTTCCGAAGACGAGTGCAGGAGGTTGGCGTCGACGGAGAACGGCGCCTCGCCGCGCTTGTCCTTGGGCACCTGGATCTGGTGCTTTTCGGCGAACTCGATGAGGTCGGTGCGGCTCTTGAAATCCCATTCGCGCCAGGGGGCGATGATCTTGATGTCCGGATCGAGGGCGTAGGCGGCGAGCTCGAAGCGGACCTGGTCGTTGCCCTTGCCGGTGGCGCCGTGGGCGATGGCGTCGGCGCCGGTCTCGTGGGCGATCTCGATCAGGCGCTTGGAGATCAGCGGCCGGGCGATCGAGGTGCCGAGCAGGTAGACGCCCTCATAGAGCGCGTTGGCGCGCATCATCGGATAGACGAAATCGCCGACGAACTCCTCGCGCAGGTCGTCGATATAGATTTCCTTGATGCCGGCGCGCTCGGCGTTGCGCCGGGCCGGGTCCAGCTCCTCGCCCTGGCCGAGATCGGCGGTGAAGGTGACCACCTCGCAGCCATAGGTCACTTGCAGCCATTTCAGGATGATCGAGGTGTCGAGGCCGCCCGAATAGGCAAGAACCACCTTCTTGATGTCGCTCACCGGTCTTCTCCGAGAAAGAGGATGTCTTTGGGCCGGGCGTTTCGCCCGGGGATCGGCGGCACTTTAGTGCGAACGCGTTGCGGCGCAAGGGGGGCGCCCGTCCGTTTCCCGGCAAAAGGCCGTCGTTGCGGGCGGCGCGTCAGCGCAGCGTGTCGAACGCGCGCTTGCGGGCGGCCCTGAGCTTTCCGGCCGCGCGCCGCGAACGGGCGACGACGGCGTCGCCGGCGCGGGCAAGGGCAGCCTCAAGCCGCGGCCTTTCCAGCCATTTCGGCGGCCTCTTGTAGATGACCCATCGCAGGAGCAGGAGAACTGCAAAGATCAGCGTCCAGGACAGGAGGACGTCGGACAGGAAATGGCCGCCGAACAGGATGCGGTTGAACGATGCGGCGACCGCGAAAAGGCCGATGCCGATGCTCATGGTCCGGCGCCAGGCGACGGGGGCAATGAAGACGAGGGCGAACAGCCAGGCGGCAGAGGCGGCCTCGCCGGACGTGAACGAGCAATTGGTCTGGCAATGGTCGACGATCTGCCAGACGTTGGAGAACGGGCTCTCGCCGCCGAAGACGTCGGTCTGGACCGGCCGGGCGCGGCCCCAATAGCCTTTCAGGATGATGTTGACCATGAGCCAGGGGCCGAGCGCGAGCGTCGACAGCAGGAAGACCGGTGCGCGAACGTCGAAACGGGCGCGCAGCCGGCGGATCAGCATCCAGGCGAGCAGCGCGCCGCCTGCGCAAACGCCGATCAGGCGCATCAGGAACCTGTTGAGGGCGCGCAGGTCCTGAAGGAACGGAACGTCGGCAAGGGGAAAGCCGGCCCCGGGCTCGTAAAACAGCCTGGAGACGGCGATATCGACGTCGGGAAGCAGAAGGAAGAACAGCGACAGCAGCGCCGTTGCGATGACGGCTGCGCGGAGCGGGTTCTGTGCGATTGCGGAAACGGCGGTGGCGAGACTGGTACGCAAGGCGATTTGCTCTCCGGTTTTCGCTGGCCGGCCGCAGGCCTCCCGGTGGTAGTGTCGGCGTGCGGGTCCGGCTTGATCGGGGCGCAAAAAAAGCAGTATTCGGGTACTGGCTTTAGGATACCGTTTCAAGACATTGGTGCGAAATGGCCCGACCGACGGTCGATTTCTGGTACGAATTCGCCTCGACCTATTCCTATCCGGCGGCGTTCCGGGTCGAGGAGGTCGCGGAGCGGTTCGGCGTTGCCGTGCGCTGGCGGGTGTTCGCGCTCGGCCCGGTGTTCAAGGCCGAGGGCCTGCCGGCGGATTCGCCGTTCAACTGGCAGGCGGCAAAAGGACGCTACATGTGGCGGGACGTTGCCCGGCTCTGCGCCGACCTCGACCTCGCCTTTGCGCCGCCCGTTCCGTTTCCGCAGCCGAGCCTGCTTGCCGCCCGCGTCGCCCTTCTCGGCGAGGATGGGGGTTGGGGAATCGATTTCGCCAAAGCGGTGTTTGCGGCGGAGTTCGGTGACGGGGAGCAGATCGGCGAGCGTGCCGTGATCGCCGGAATTCTCGAAAGACTCGGGCTTGATGCCGGTCCCATCCTTGATGCGGCGACGGGCGCCGGCAACAAGGCGCGGCTGCGGGCGGTGACCGAAGAAGCGCGCGCGCTCGGCATTTTCGGCGCGCCGGATTTCGTCACCGCCGACGGCGAACTCTTCTGGGGCAACGACCGCATGGAGGCCGCGTTCCGCTGGGCGCTCGACCATGCGGAAAATGCGCCCCGGGGTGCCCCCGGCGACTGACCGTCCCGGTGTTGTCCCGGTGCTGTCATTGAGGCGTCCGGTGGGGCGCGGTATACATCCCGCATTGCCGGTCCGACACGACGAGGGGTGACATCCGATGTTCTTCCTGCCCGATCCCGCAGCGCTTGCCGCCTTCAGCCTTGCGACCGTCGTCCTGGCGCTGACCCCCGGCCCGGACATGACGTTTTTCCTCGGCAAGGCGATCGTCGCCGGCCGGCGCACCGGTTTCGTCGCCTTCGGCGGGGCGATCACCGGCATCCTCGTCCACACCCTGTTCGTCGCCGTCGGCCTTTCCGCGCTCCTGGCGGCGTCTGCCACCGCCTTCACCGCACTGAAGGTGGTCGGCGCGGCCTACCTGTTGTGGCTTGCCGTCGATGCCATCCGCCACGGCAGCGGCTTCGATCCGGCCTTGGCCGACGGCAAGCGCCAGAGCCTGAGGCGCGTGTTTCTCTCCGGCCTCGGCATCAACATCCTCAACCCGAAGATCATCCTCTTCTTCGTGACGTTCCTGCCGCAGTTCGTCTCGGCGGGAGACCCGCAGGCGGCGGCCAAGCTCGTCTTCCTAGGCGCCTGGTTCATCGTCGTCGCCTCGGTAATCATCCTGCCGATGATCACCTTCGCCGATCTGATCGCGGCACGGCTGCGGCGCTCGCCGCGGATTCTGAGGGCCATCGACTGGCTGTTCGCCGGCGTCATGGCCGGTTTTGCCGTGCGCCTGGCGCTCGCCCGGGCGAACTGATCGCTTCGCACGGGCGAGACTGTTGCAGTTGTGTTGCATTCGCCTTGTCGGCCCCCAATATTTCCCGCATTTCCCGCATTTTCAGTAAGTATTAACACGGCACGCTTCGTATTTTACCGGGGTTTAATACTTCGATAACCAAATTGCTCAAGCATCAGGATATTTCCAGAGGGAAAATTACGGGGGGAAGAGCTCGATGGCTCGTCTTGCAACACAGTCCAGGAATGGCGTCGCCGGCGATGACCTGACGGCGACGATTTCCGATTTCCTGGAAATGAACGGTGCGTCCGCCGGCAACGGCAAGGCGCTGTGGCGCGCGCTGTCGTCGCGCATGCCGGCGATCCTGGAAACCTTCTACGGCGCCCTGGCCGACCGGCCCGAGCTTGCCGAAAAGCTCGGCGCCAACTGCGGCCGGGTCGAGGAGCTGAAGGCGACCCAGCAGCGCCACATGGAGTTCCTGCTCGACCACGGCCCGGGGCCGGACCTGGAGGAGCAGGCCAGGAAGATCGGCGAGGCCCATGTGCGGGCCGGCATCACGCCGCTGTGGTATCTCGCCGCCTATGGCCGGCTGTTCCACGACATGATCCCGGCGCTGGTTGCCGGCAACCGGTTGTCGCCGAAAAAGCAGACGCGGATGCTGCAGACGGCGGTCTCGCACATCTTCCTCGACATGGTGCTGGCCTATGACGCCTACCAGACCAGCATGATGGCCGAGACGGTGGACAAGAAGGAGCGCGAAAAGGACGTCCACAGCCTGCGCAAGCTCGCCCAGACGGTGCGCAACATCAACGATGTGACGCTGAACATGGCGTATCTCTCCAACAACATCCGCGCGGCCAGCGACGGCGGCCAGGCGATTTCATCGGCCTCGGCGGAGCTGGTGGCCTCGATCCAGCAGATCGCCGCGACCAGCGACGGCACGGCGCAGGAGGCCGACACCACCCATTCGGCGATCGCCGACGGCCTGAAGTCCATGCAGGCGGTGTCGACGACCATCAAGGACATCGCCGCAAGCTCGCAGCGCAGCGCCGACGACCTCACCGAACTGCACGAGGCGTCCGACCAGATCAGCGAGTTCCTGACCGTCATCGAGAGCATCGCGGCCCAGACCAACCTCCTGGCGCTGAACGCGACCATCGAAGCCGCCCGCGCGGGCGAGGCGGGCAAGGGCTTTGCGGTCGTTGCCGCCGAGGTCAAGGAACTGGCGACCCAGACCGCCAAGGCGACGGAAGACATCGCCCAGCGCATCGAGGCGCTGAAGGGCGGCATGATGACGATCCGCGAATCCATCGAAAGCTCGCAGAACGCGGTGGAGAAGGGCGAGGAGACCATCACCGGCGCCAACGCCCTGATGGAGACGGTCGGCACCCAGATCGGCGATGTCTCCCACAAGATGCAGGAGATCTCGTCGATCCTGCAGCAGCAGCACGGCGCCAGCCAGGAGATCGCCGAGAGCATCACCCGCGTTGCCGACCTTGCCAACGAGAACGAACGGCGCTTGAGCGAGATGTCGGGCTCGCTGGACCACGCCAACGGCGCCTTCCTGGAGGACGCCAAGGCCTGGTTCGATGCCGATTCCGCGCAATCGCTCTGCGAGATGGCCAAGATCGACCATGTGATGTTCAAGAAGCGGATCGTCGACACGGTGACCGGGCGCGACAAGTGGCGGGCCGGTGAGGTGCCGGACCACCATTCCTGCCGGCTCGGCAAGTGGTACGACGCCATCACCGACGAGCGGATCCGCGCCCATCCGTCCTTCGTGGCGATGCGCGAGCCGCACAGGACCGTCCATGCGGCGGCGCGCGAGACGCTGGAAGCCTATGACCGCGGCGACAAGGCGGCGGTCGCCGCCGGCCTCGACCGGCTGGAGGCGGCGAGCATCGAGGTCATCGAGGCGCTCGAGGCCTTCTCGACGGCGCTCGACAGGGATCTGCAAAGGGCAGGCTGATCCTCTGCATCAATAGAACATGACAAAAGAAAACGGGCGGAGAAATCTCCGCCCGTTTTCCGTTTCCGTAAACGTTATTTCGTGCCGGCCTACTTGAAGTCGCGGATGTCGACGAAGTGGCCGGCGATCGCGGCGGCGGCGGCCATTGCCGGCGACACCAGGTGGGTGCGGCCCTTGAAGCCCTGGCGGCCCTCGAAGTTGCGGTTCGAGGTCGAGGCGCAGCGCTCGCCGGGAGCCAGCTTGTCGGCATTCATGGCAAGGCACATGGAGCAGCCCGGCTCGCGCCATTCGAAGCCGGCCTCGATGAACACCTTGTCGAGGCCCTCGGCTTCGGCCTGTTCCTTGACGAGGCCGGAGCCCGGCACGATCAGGGCGTTGACGCGGTCGGCGACCTTGCGGCCCTTGGCGACGGCGGCGGCGGCGCGCAGGTCTTCGATGCGGCCATTGGTGCAGGAGCCGACGAAGGCGCGGTCGATGGCGATGTCGGTCATCCGGGTGCCGGCCTCAAGACCCATATAGGCGAGTGCGCGCTCCACGGCGGCGCGTTTCGCCGGGTCCTCGATCTGTTCCGGGTCCGGCACGCTGCCGGTGATGGAGACGACGTTCTCCGGGCTGGTGCCCCAGGTGATCAGCGGCGGCAGGTTGCCGGCGTCGAGACGGACCTCAGCGTCGAACTCGGCACCCTCGTCGGTGACCAGCGTCTTCCAGTAGTCGACGGCAGCCTCCCAGTCGGCGCCCTTCGGCGACTTCGGCCGGCCCTTCAGGTACTCGAAGGTCTTTTCGTCCGGCGCGATCATGCCGGCACGGGCGCCGGCCTCGACCGTCATGTTGCAGACCGTCATGCGCCCTTCCATGGACAGCGCCCGGATCGCCTCACCGGCATATTCGATGACGTGGCCGGTGCCGCCGCCGGTGCCGATCTCGCCGATGATGGCCAGCACGATGTCCTTGGCGGTGACGCCGTCAGCGAGCGCGCCGTCGACTGTGACGCGCATGTTCTTGGCCTTGGACTGGATCAGCGTCTGGGTGGCGAGCACGTGCTCGACCTCCGAGGTGCCGATGCCGTGGGCCAGCGCCCCGAAGGCGCCGTGGGTCGAGGTGTGGCTGTCGCCGCAGACGATGGTGGTGCCGGGCAGGGTGAAGCCCTGCTCCGGTCCGATGATGTGGACCACGCCCTGGCGAACGTCGTGCTCGTCGTAATATTCCAGGCCGAATTCGGCGGCGTTCCTGGCCAGCGTCTCGATCTGCAGGGCCGATTCCGGATCGTCGACGCCCTTGGAGCGGTCAGTGGTCGGAATGTTGTGGTCGACGACGGTGAGCGTCTTTTCCGGCGCGCGGGCCTTGCGGCCGGTCATGCGCAGCCCCTCGAAGGCCTGCGGGCTCGTCACCTCGTGGACCAGATGCCGGTCGATGTAAATGAGAGAGGAGCCGTCGTCCTGCGTTTCGACCAGGTGGTCGTCCCAGATTTTGTCGTAGAGGGTTCTCGGGGCGGACATTTTCTTTCTCTCCAGATTCAAACGCCGGAACATGTCTGGCCGGCTGTTCTTAAAGAACGTCGCCCGGAGCGGTCAAGACGGACTGTCGGGACGGGCGTTCAGGATGTGCGCTCAGGACAAGCGCGCAAGCTGGCGGGGCGGATCGCATGCGGGGTCGGCGGGTCGCCGGGACGGCCCCGTCACCGTCGGCCGCTCCGGCAAGATATGGGGCAGGGCGGGCGTTTCGTCATCGGCGGACAAAAAAACCGGCCCCGAAGGGCCGGCTGGGTGTTTTTCGTTCGCATCGGCGAGACGACCTATTCGGACGCGGTGTCGCCCGCCTCGGCCTCGGCGGCGGCAGCGGCTTCCGCAGCAGCGGCGGCTTCGGCGGCGGCGGCCCGTGCCGCGGCCTTCTCGGCCTCGACGGCGGCCTTGGCGTCGGCGGCGACGCGCTTCTCGGCGTCGACCAGGCGGCGCGTGCGCACGTTGGTGGCCTCGGAGATGCGGGCGGACTTGCCGCGGCGGCCGCGCAGGTAATAGAGCTTGGCGCGGCGGACCTTGCCGCGGCGCACGACGTCGATGGACTCGATCAGCGGCGAGAACAGCGGGAAGACACGTTCCACGCCTTCGCCGTAGGAAATCTTGCGGACCGTGAAGCTCTCGTTGAGGCCGCCGCCGGAGCGCGAGATGCAGACGCCCTCATAGGCCTGCACGCGGGTCCGGTTGCCCTCGGTGACGCGCACGTTGACGCGCAGCGTATCGCCGGCCGAGAAGTCCGGAAGCTTGCGCTTGTCCTCGATTGCCGCCATCTGCTCGGTTTCGAGTTCCTGAATGATGTTCACGGCTCAACCCTTCTCATACAGTCGGCACGGCCGAGGCCGCGCTCTTGATGCGCCGGCAGCGACCGTGCTCCATATCCTGGAAAATCAAGCGTCGTCCATACACCGATCGATTCGGTTTGTCGATTCCCTGATGGCGGCGGCATCGCGGTTTTTTTCATTTTTTTGCATCGACTTGCGTTTCCGGACCGTCCGGCGGGAGCCCGCCGGCGTGCGGCCTGCCGCACTGCAACGTGGCGAACGGACGATCTGCCCTATATTCGAAAAAACAAATATACTGGCCGAACAGATATTGAAGGGGGAGACACCATGAACGCACCCGCCGCGCCCGGCAGCCTGACCGCCGACATCATCGAAGCGACCCGGGCCCCGCTCGATGCGCACCCGGTCTATGGCGCGATCACGAGCCGCGCGCGGCTTTGCCGGTTCATGGAGCACCACGTCTTTTCGGTCTGGGATTTCATGTCGCTGATCAAGTACCTGCAGGCGCGGGTGGCGCCGACCAATGTGCCCTGGGCGCCGGTCGGCGACGGCAGCGTCCGGCGCTTCATCAACGAGCTGGTGCTGGAGGAAGAGACCGACGAACTACCGGGCCACGGGGCCGGAAACCCGGCCTTTACCAGCCATTTCGAGCTCTATTGCACGGCGATGCGCGAGGTCGGGGCCGATCCCACATCGGTGCTCGCCTTTGTCGAGACGGCGGTGGCGGACGGCATCGAGGCGGCGCTTGCCACCGGCCTTGCACCGGCGCCGTCCGCGACCTTCACCCGCACCACCTTCGGCTTCATCAATTCCGACCGGCCGCACCAGGTGGCGGCGGCGCTGGCGCTCGGGCGCGAGCACATCATCCCGGCGATGTTCCGCCGGTTCCTGTCGGACATGGAAATCGGGCCGGACGAGGCGCCGGTGTTCCATTTCTATCTCAACCGGCACATCCATCTCGACGAGGATTTCCATGCGCCGCTGTCGCTGAAGCTCCTCAACGCGCTCTGCGAGGGCGATCCGGAGCGGCTCGATGAGGCGCGCGAGGCGGCGATGGCGGCGGTTGCCGCGCGGCTCGCCTTCTGGGACGGTGTGCACGCCACCATCTCGGCGATGGACTGATCGCCTAGAGATAGAGCCGTCAATGTCAGGGAGAAAAAGACCCGGCGTGGCGGAAGAAGGCGCGTCAGGGTCAAGGTGACGCCTTCTCCCGCCCGGGTGCCTTGCTGACTACGCAAAACCTGAAGGTCAGCGTCCTATCCCTGGCAAATCGCTTGCCAGGTTTTCCGCGCGCGAAAACCACAAGATATAGTGGTGGGAGACGACGGTCGGCACAATCAATGCCGGTATTTAAACGCCGCGTTTACCCTCGGCGCATTGCAGATTGCAGCGGATTCGCATTCTGCAACGGTGCGGCCGGCAGAAACGGCCCTGCCGTTTGCATGGGCGATCTTTCAGGAGGCGTCGGCTATTCGGCAGAGGCCTTCGCAGAAGCGGGGGCTTTTGCCGTCGCCGGGGCCGGCGCGTCGGCGCGGCCGATCCACAGGTCGAGGAATTTCTCCAGCCAGGCCCTCAGCGGCGCGTCGTAGACGGCGCGGCCGGCGAAGTGGTCGTTGCGGTTTTGCGCGCAAGGAAGCTTCATGCGCTCCGCACCCTTCACCGTCCAGCGGTGCATCATGGCGAGCGTCAGCTCCGGATGGAACTGGATGCCATAGGCGGCGGCGCCGACCCGGAATGCCTGATTGGGAAAAAGATCGCCCTCGGCAAGCAGCGTTGCCTCGCGCGGCAGGTCGAAGCCTTCGCGGTGCCACTGGTAGACCTTTTTCGGCCAGGAAAAGAGGGCCTTGCCGGCCTCGGTCGGGCGGATCGGATAATAGCCGATCTCCGCGCAGCTCTCCGTGTGAGGCTCGACCTTGCCGCCGATATGGCGCACCAGCATCTGGGCACCGAGGCAGATGCCGAGGAAAGGTGCCCCCTCCGACAGCGGCACGCCGGTCCAGTCGATCTCGCGATGGACGAAGGCGTCGGTATCGTTGGCGCTCATCGGTCCGCCGAAAATGACGGCGCCGGCGTGTTCGGCCATAGTGGTGGGAAGCGGGTCGCCGAAGCGCGGACGGCGGATGTCGAGCGTGAAGCCGCGCCTGACGAGCGACTGCCCGACCCGACCCGGGGTCGAGTTTTCCTGGTGGAGGACGATGAGCACGCGCTGCGGGCGCTCTCCCCTGCCATCGATCCGGTGCATGACGGTCATGGGCGCGGATTATATCGATTGTCGGTGACGCGTCGACCCCGGATATCGCGCGGGTCGTTGCCGGGCTCTCATTCGCCCTCGTCGTCGATGCGGCCCTCGACGCGTTTGCGCATGGCGATGCGGTCGCGGGAGGAGACGCCGAGGAGTTCGGCGACGCGCCAGACGATGTTGTCCTCCATTTCGTGGACGGTGCCGTCGGCGTAGACGATCTCCCACATCATTTCCACGACGTGGCGACGCTCGTCGTCGGCGAGCGTGCGCTTCAGGACGCTGGTGAAGGCATAAAGGTCGATCGCCTCGCGGTCGCGGGTGCGGGCCTCGGAGATCAGCGCCTCGGTGTCCTTGGGCGAGAGGTTGTAATTGGTGCGCAGGATTTCCTTCAGGCGCTGCTTCTCTGAGTCCGCGACGATGCCGTCGACGGAGACCAGATGCACAAGGAGCGCGGCCACGGCGAGACGCTGGTCTTTCTCCGGAGAGCTCTCGTCCGCGGGCTGGCCCTGGGTGATGTCTGTCAGAAACTGTTTCAGCGATTCGAACATGCTGCCTCGCGGGTGCGGTCCGCCTATCAATACACCAGTTTCTATTTGAAGAAAGTCGCCGCCGTTTTCAAACCGGAATCGCAGTAAGTCGTCCGGCTGTGGCAGTGCTGCCGGCCGCCGGGACGTTCCGGATCAGTGCGAGTTCGACAGCAGGTGACGTAAACGTGAGATGAGCGCCTCGCCGAGGAGGCGTTCGGCAATTGGCTTCAGGCGGCGTCTGGTCGCCTGGATCAGGAACGGCGCGAAGGCCGCCCAGTGCTCCGGGGTGAGGAACACGCGGCGGTTGCGCATGACGACGAGGGTCGTCAGTTCCTGGCGGTCGGCGCCGACGTCCTGTTTCCAGGGGCTGTCGCCCCACAGAAGGTGGACGTCGCGGTAGCCGCGTTCGCCCAGTTCCCTGAGCGCGGCGAGATGGACCTGAAGCCCCGGCGAGAATTTCGAGAAGGCGAGGTCGTAGCCCATGATGTTGAAGAAGGCACTGGTGCCGGCCGTGCAGATGATGTTGCCGGCGATGATCCGCCCGTCGAGGGTCAGCTTTGCCGTATAGCCGGTCTGCACGGCGGTCGCTTCCAGGATCGCCCGTTTTTGGTCGTCGAGCTGGTGGTGTCCGCCGGCCGATTCGATCTTGGTGCGGTTGAGGTCCGCGATCGCCGCGACGTCGCCGGGCCGGCAGCGCTCGAAGTGGAATTCCACGTGGCCGCCGGTCTCTTTGGCCAGAAGCTTCCACTTGCGCCGCATGGTGCTGGCGCGCCGCGAGGAGATGTGGGTCACGTCCGGGCCGATGGCCATCCGCCAGTCGGCCTGGTAGGCGAACCGGTGATGGGGGCGCAACGGCGCGGGCGTTTGCGGTGCGACGATGTCCTCAAGGACGACCGAGTTGGCGTCGGTGCCGCGAAAGAGCGTATCGCAGAGGGCGTCGATGCGCGCGGGCGTCAGCGTTGCCAGCCGGCCGAGATGAACCAGGTGGCCGTGGCGTTCGGTAAAAAAAGCCGGATCCTCGTCCGGCCGCTCCAGCATCAGGACGTCGTTCAGGCCGAGGGCGGCGAGATATGCGGGGTGGACGAAGAAATTGCCGGCCGCGTCCGGAGCCGGGATGTCGGCGACGGGCACGGTTCGCAACGAAAAATCGCCATGGGAGGATGTCCCGGCGTCCGCGCGTCCGCGTCCGAGCCAGGGATACGCGCCCGGCCGGTCCCCGGCAGGGTCTCCTGCAGTCGGGGCCATGCCGTGCAATCCCGGGATTTCAAATGCGTTCGCCATTCCGCTCGTCTACAGCAAAGCGGCCCATGCGAAAAGCCGAACGTAAAAAAAGGGTTACCGGCCACGGCGCGCGGCCCGGCGGCCCCCTATGCCGGCAGTTCCCCGCGCCAGGGCGGGTTGGCGCCGGCGCGTGAGATGGTGACGGAGGCCGCGGCTCCGCCGAGGGCAAGGGCGGCCTCGATGGCATCGGCCTCAAGCCCGGCAAGGCCGGCGCGGTCGGTGATGCCGGCTTCCGACAGGCACGTCATGAAGCCGGCGTTGAAGGTGTCGCCGGCGCCGACCGTGTCGACGACCTTGACGGTGCGGGCGGCAACGCTGACCGTGCCGCTGTTGCGGTAGGCCGTGGCGCCTTCGCCGCCGCGGGTGATGATGACGATCTCCGGACCGCGCTCCAGTATTCCGTTTACGGCAACGTCAATGTCGGTCTCGTTCTCGATCCAGGCGAGGTCCTCGTCGGACAGCTTGACGATGTCGGCTAGGCCGATCATGTGCGTGACGCGGCGGCGATAGGCGGCCTCGTCGGAGACCAGGGTCGGGCGGATGTTGGGATCGATCATGGTCAGGCGCTTGCCGGCCTCGCGCGCCATCAGCGTCTCGTAGGCGGTCCCGCAGGGCTCCGGAATGAGGCTGATGCCGCCGAAGAAGAGCGCCTTCACCGAGGAGGGCAGGGCCGGCAGGTCGTCGACGGTGACCATCCGCGAGGCGGAGTTCTCGTCGTAGAAGATGTAGCTCGCCTGGCCGTCGACGAGCTTGACGAAGGCAAGGGTGGTCGGCCGGTCGCTCTCCACGACGGGCGAGATGTCGACCTTGCTCTCGACCAGGCCGTCGCGCAGCATGTCGCCGAAGAAATCGGTCGAGATGCCGCAGAAGAAACCGGCCGGGGCGCCGAGGCGGCCGATGGCGCGGGCGGTGTTGTAGACCGCGCCGCCGACGAAGGGCGCAAAGGCCGCTTCGCCCGCGGTGGTCTGGCGCGGAAGCATGTCGATGAGGGCTTCGCCGCAGCAAAGGATCATGTCGCAAGATCTCCGTTGGGACGGGTTTCGACGATACCGACCATCTTGCGGTCACAAGGTCAAGGCGTCGAGTTCGGCGCGGTGCTCCTGCATCCTCAGGAAGACGCGGTAGTCGGTGTCGTAGCGGGCGCGGGCGGCCGGATTCGGCGCGCGGCGGTCGCCGTCCTGCCACATGGAACGGCAGGCGCGGCGCAGGTCCGGGTGGAGGCCGCCGGCGGCAGCGGCGATCATGGCGCTGCCGAGGAGCACGGTGTCGCTGGCGCCGTTGGTGCGGACCTCGCAATCGGTGGCGTCGGCATAAAGCTCCATCAGGACCGGGTTGCGGGCGTGGCCGCCGGTGAGATGCAGGGTGTCGATGCGCCCGTCGCGCGGGGCCATGTGTTCCAAGATCTGGCGTACGCCGAGGGCGATGGCGACTGCGGTGCGCCAGTAGAGCCGGCACAGCGCATCGAAGGACGTGTCGAGGGTGAGGCCGCTGATGACGCCGCGGGCGTGGGGGTCGGCGAAGGGCGTGCGGTTGCCGTGGAAATCCGGCAGGACGTGGATGCCGTCGGCAAAGCCATCGCCGTTAACGGCGCGCAGTTCGGCGATCCGGTCGGTGATCGCAGCGTGGCCGGCGCAGTCGGGCCTCAACCCGTTGCCGTATTGGCGGATGAGGAGGTCGAGGAGGGCGCCGGTCGCCGACTGGCCGCCCTCGCGCAGCCACAGCCCCGGCAGGCAGGCACCGTAATAGGGGCCCCAGACGCCCTTGGCCGGCCGGGCCTCGTCGGCCATGCCCATGACGCAGCTCGATGTGCCGGCAATCAGCGCGACGTGCCGCTCGATGCCGTCGTCCGCAAAGGCGCCGAGGACGCCGATCGTGCCGGCAAAGGCGTCGATGGCGCCGACGCCGACCGCGCAGTCCGTGTCGAGGCCGAGGTCGCTTGCGGCCCCGGCCGTCAGTGTGCCGAGGCTTGCTGCGACGGGCAGCGGCTGTGCCGGCAGTCCGGCCCGCGCCATCAGGTCGCCGAGACCGACGGCATCGAAGAAATCCTGCTGCCAGCCGTCGTCATGGGCGAGGTAGGTCCATTTGGCGGTCAGCGTGCATTGCGAGCGGGCGGCGTTGCCGGTCGCCTTCCAGGCGAGGAAATCGGTGAGGTCGACCGCCAGGCCGGCCCGGGCCCAGGAGGCGGGAAGCCGGCGCTTCAGCCACATCAGCTTCGGCGTCTGCATTTCCGGCGACATCGCCTCGCCGACATATTCCAGCACGCGGTGGCCGGTGGCGGTGCATTCGTCGGCCTCCGCGATCGCCCGGTGATCCATCCAGGAGATGGTGTCGAAGCGGTCGTCGCCGGGACCAGAAGAGGGGCTGGAAACGCTGACCTGGCGGCCGTCCCTGTCGCGCACGACGAGCGAGCAGGTGGCGTCGAAGGCGATGCCGGCGATGCGCTCGGCGGCCACGCCGGCCTCCTCCATGGCGGCCTGGAGGGCGCGGCAGGCGGCGCGCCAGATGTCCTCGGAATCGTGCTCGGCCACGCCGCCGGCCGGCTGGCTGAGGACGATCGGGTGCACCTGGCGCGCCAGCATGGCACCGCCCGCATCAAAGACGCCGGCCCGGGCACTGCCCGTTCCGACGTCGATCGCACAAACCAGATTGCGCATCAGCCGAAGGACTCTCCCGGCGACAGCCGATCGATCAGCGACGGCAGCAGCGCCATCCTGTCGAACACCAGATCGGGAGACATCGCCTCGACCCGCCGCCTGAGGTCGGCGGGGCCGACATGGGAGCCCCCCAGATAGGCAAGCACATGCATTCCGGCCCTGCCGGCGGCCTCGATCCCGGCCGGGCTGTCCTCGACGACGGCGCAGCGCGCCGGCTCGACGCCCATGGCCCGGGCGGCATGCAGAAAGAGGTCGGGTGCGGGCTTGCCGTTTCTCACCATGGTTGAACTGTATACGTTCGCACCGAAGCTTTCCAGAAGGCCGGTGACGCCGAGCGACAGCTCGATGCGCTCCACCTGGCTGGACGAGGCGACGCAGAACGGCACCTTCAGCGCGGCGAGTGCCTCTGCGATGCCGGGGGTCGGCTGCAGGTCCCGGCGGAAGCGTTCGAACAGGCGCTGGCGGATCTCGGTGACATGGTCGGAGGTGATGACGAGGCCGTAGTCGGCGGCGATCGTCTCGACGATGGTCTTCAGGGAGCGGCCGAGGAAGATGCGGTAGCCCTCTTCCGGGGAGATCTTCACGCCGTCTTCGGCGATGACTTCCAGGAGGACGGCAACGGAAATCGGCTCGCTGTCGACGAGGACGCCGTCGCAATCGAAAATCACGAGGTCGACGGCGCGGTTACGCATGCTGTTTTTCATTGCGCCCATCAAGCCATGATTCCAACGAAGCGGCAACGGCCGCCGTCGCCCGGGGCACAAGGCCAGGGGCGGCAGCGGCCGTAGCCGGCCGGCGCACATGAGAGAATGCGCCGGCTGTCGTTGTCGCGGTGCCGGACCGGTGCCGGCGGGCGCTCATCCGCTCGCTCGGACCGGTTCGGCGAGATAGGCCTCAAGGGTCCTGTGGGTACCGTTCGCCCACAGCGCGCCGAGCCAGTAGGCGAATGCCTCGCGAAAGGCCGGCGCGGCGGCGACGTCGCCATAGATGTCGGTCATTTCCAGCCAGGCGTCCGGGTCGTTCCTGGCGCACTTCGCCTGTTCGGTGAGGCGGTCCCAGATCGGGTCGTTGGGTGCGATGGCGGCCCCTGAGTCCGTCGTGCCGAAGCAGTAGCGGCACCACAGGGCCGATTCCAGGGCGAGGCCCGAGACGCCGCGGCCGGCCCTGAGGTTGTCGGCGATCGAGGGGACGATGAATTTCGGCTGGCGGTTGGAGCCGTCTAAGCAGAGCCGGCGCGCCGTGTCGCCGATCTTGGGGTTGGCGAAGCGGCGCTCGATGAGGGCGTAGTAGTCGGCAAGGTCGGTGTCCGGCACCGGCGGGACGATCGGCACGATCTCCTCGCGCTCGACCTTGCGCAGAAAGGCCAGCACAAGGTCGTCGGTCATCGCCTCGTGGACGAAATGGATGCCCATCAGGCCAGCCGGATAGCCGATCACGGCGTGGCCGCCGTTGAGGATGCGGATCTTCATGATCTCGAACGGCGTGACGTCGGGCACGAACTGGACGCCGACCTCCTCCAGCGCCGGGCGGCCGCAGGTGAAATTGTCCTCCAGCACCCACTGCTTGAAGTCCTCGCAGAATACCGGCGCGGCATCGTCGATGCCGAAGGTCTCGCGGGTGATGGTCCGCTCGCGCTCGCCGGTTGCCGGCGTGATGCGGTCGACCATGGCGTTGGGGAAGGCAACCTCGGCGGCGATCCAGTCGGCAAGGTTTTGGTCGGAGAGGGCGGCAAGGCCGACGACGGCGTTGCGAGTGACGATGCCGTTGTGGGGGATGTTGTCGCAGGACATGACGGTGAAGGGGACGGTGCCCTCTTCGCGCCGGCGCTTCAGGCCGGCAACGAGGATGCCGAAGACGGTCTTCGGTGCGCCGGGTTCTGCCGCATCGCCGGCGATCGCCGGAATGCCCGGGTCGAAGACGCCGGTCGCCGGATTGATGAAATAGCCGCCCTCGGTGATGGTCAGCGAGACGATGCGGATTTCCGGGTCGGCGAGCCGGTCGATGAGGGCGCCGCGGTCGGCGGGCGGGATGAAATCGATCATCGGGCCGGTGACCCGGGCGATGGAGCGGTCCGCCTCCTGTTCCACGACCGTGGTGAGGTAATCCTGGGCGGCGAGCGTGGCGCGCATCGCCTCGTCGCTTTCCATGATGCCGGCGCCGACGATGGCCCAGCCATGGTCGCGGCCGGTGTTGAACAGGGCGTCCAGATAGACGGCCTGGTGGGCGCGGTGGAAGTTGCCGACGCCGATATGGAGGATGCCGGCCGTCAACTCCGTGCGGTCGTAGTGCGGCACGGCGATGGTCGCGCCAATATCGCCGAGGGTGGCATTGGAAAGCTTGAGGGCCATGGGTTCCTCCTTCGCCGGCGGGCGGTGCCGTCAGCTCGTCCAGTTGCCGCCAGCGACGCTGCAGGGCCGGGCGGCGATCCTTTCGCCTTGTGGAGTGGCGTGGAAAACGGTCCGGCCGGTCGCGATCGCCGTCCTGCCGTCAAGCCGCGCCATCTCAGAGCGCCTTTCCGTCGGCATCGAAGCGGTGCAGCTTGGCTTCGTCCGGGGTCAGGAAAACGCGCACGCCATGGTCGATGGGCACGTCGCCGTCGGAGCGCACCGTCATCATGCCGGCGCCTTCCACGTCGACATGGAGGAAGGTGTCGGAGCCGAGGTGCTCGGAGACCCTGACGGTGCCCGGCCACTGGCCGTCGTCGGTGGAGAGCGTCATGTGCTCGGGGCGGATGCCGATGGCGTAGGCGTCGCGCTTTGCCGCCTTGTCGCCCTCCACGAAGTTCATCTTCGGCGAGCCGATGAAGCCGGCAACGAAGCGGTTGCGGGGGCTGCGGTAGAGGTCGAGGGGCGAGCCGACCTGCTCGATGATGCCGGCCCTCAGCACGACGATCTTGTCGGCCATGGTCATGGCTTCGACCTGGTCGTGGGTGACGTAGATCATCGTCGTCTTGAGCTGGTGGTGCAGCTCGCTGATCTCCAGGCGCATGGCGACGCGCAGGGCCGCGTCGAGATTGGAGAGCGGTTCGTCGAACAGGAACGCCTTCGGCTCGCGGACGATGGCGCGACCGATGGCGACGCGCTGGCGCTGGCCACCGGAGAGCTGACCCGGCCGGCGGTGCAGAAAGTCGGTGAGGTTGAGGGTCTCGGCCGCGCCGCGGACCTTGTCGTCGATCGCCTTCTTGTCCATGCCGGCCATCTTCAGCGGGAAGGCGATGTTCTTGTAGACGCTCATATGCGGGTAGAGCGCATAGGTCTGGAACACCATGGCGAGGCCGCGGCTGGCCGGCGCCTCGCCGGTGGCGTCGCGGCCGTTGATCCAGATCTTGCCGCCGGTGACGTCTTCGAGGCCCGCAATGAGGCGCAGCAGCGTGGACTTGCCGCAGCCCGAGGGACCGACGAAGACGACGAACTCGCCGTTTTCGATCTCCAGATCGAGGTCCGGAATGACGATGGCGTCGCCGAACGCCTTCTTCACGTTTTCCAGGCGGATGTTACCCATGGTGTCGAACCCCTATTTCACCGCGCCGAAGGTGAGGCCGCGGACGAGCTGCTTCTGGGAGAACCAGCCGATGATGAGAATCGGTGCGATGGCCAGCGTCGAGGCGGCGGAGAGCTTGGCCCAGAACAATCCTTCCGGGCTGGAATAGGAGGCGATGAACGCGGTCAGCGGCGCCGCCTTGGCGGCCGTCAGGTTGAGCGTCCAGAACGCCTCGTTCCAGGCAAGGATCAGGTTGAGAAGGACGGTCGAGGCGATGCCCGGTACGGCCATCGGCGCAAGGACGTAGACGATCTCCTTGCCCAGCGATGCGCCGTCCATCCGGGCGGCTTCCAGGATCTCGCCCGGAATCTCCCTGAAGTATGTATAGAGCATCCATACGATAATCGGCAGGTTGATCAGCGTCATGACAATGACGAGGCCGAGCTGGGTGTCGAGGAGGTTGTAGTCCCGGAAGATCAGGTAGATCGGCACCAGCACGCCGACCGGCGGCAGCATCTTGGTGGAGAGCATCCACATCAGGATGTCCTTGGTGTGCTTGCCGGGCGAGAACGCCATCGCCCAGGCGGCCGGCACGGCGATCAGCAGGCCGAGGCCGGTGGAGCCGAAGGAGATGACCACGGAATTGATGACGTGCTTCAGATAGTCGGAGCG
This sequence comes from Rhodobium orientis, assembly GCF_003258835.1. Taxonomy (GTDB): domain Bacteria; phylum Pseudomonadota; class Alphaproteobacteria; order Rhizobiales; family Rhodobiaceae; genus Rhodobium; species Rhodobium orientis. Next base: position 68,105 of record NZ_NPEV01000009.1, read on the forward strand.
GTCCTGGACCTCGTGGTAGTTTTCCAGCGTCCAGTTGAAGAACAGGAAGCTCGGCGGGTTGGCGATCGCCTCGCCTTCGGTCTTGAAGCTGGTCAGGAACGTCCAGATCACCGGGAAGAAGATCAGGAGGCCGATGGACCAGCCGATCACCGTGTAGGTGAGCTTGCGGGATGTTGATGCTTCGCGCGCCATGTCGACCTCCTATCGATCCAGGTTCTTGCCGATCATGCGGATGAGGAAGATGGCGACGATGTTGGCCAGGATGACGGCGACGATGCCGCCCGCCGAAGCGCCGCCGACGTCGAACTGCAACAGGGCCAGCGAGTAGACCAGGTAGGTGATGTTGGTCGACTGGGTGCCGGGGCCGCCATTGGTGGTGACGAGGATTTCCGCGAACACGGAGAGAAGGAAGATCGTCTCGATCAGGATGACGACTGTGATCGCGCGGGCCAGGTGCGGCACGACGATGTAGATGAAGCGCGAGATAGCACCGGCGCCGTCCATCTCGGCCGCTTCCTTCTGTTCCTCGTCGAGCGACTGCATGGCCGTCAGCAGGATGAGGGTGGCGAAGGGCAGCCACTGCCAGGAGACGATCATGATGACCGACAGGAGCGGCACCTGGGCGAGCCAGTCGACCGGCGGCAGGCCGACCGATTTGGCGAGCCAGGCAAACAGCCCGTAGACCGGGTGCATCAGCATGTTCTTCCAGACCAGCGCCGAGACCGTCGGCATGACGAAGAACGGGGCGATGACCATGAGCCGGACGATGCCGCGCCCGAAGAAGGGCTGGTCGAGCATCAAGGCGAGGAGGGTGCCGCCGATGACGGTGATCAGAAGCGTTCCGCCGACCAAGAGCAGCGTGTTGATGAGGGCATCATCGAAGGCCGGGTCGGTGAGGAAATACTTGTAGTTCAGGAACCCGGTCCACTCCTCCATGCCCGGCATCAGGAGGTTGTAGCGCAGGAACGAGAAGTAGAGCGTCATTCCCAGCGGTATCAGCATCCAGGCCAGGAGCAGAAGCACGGCCGGCGCCATCATGTAGCGGGCGGATGTGCGCGTGTGCAGCGTCGCCATCGGGGCTCTCCGAAGGTCGCGAGAAAAAGGCGCCAGAAGGTGCGTCGGAACGTTGTGGGGGTGAGGGCCGCCGAGCCTTCTTTGCGCGTATTCTTGTCCGAAAACCGGTGCCCACTTTTCGCTTTCGCGGACCTGTGGTTCGGGAATACGCGTTGAGTTGGGCGGCGGTCCTCTCCTTACGCGGTCGAGTGGCCTACTTGATGTAGCCGGCCTTGGTCATCTCGCGCACGGCGAGCTGCTGTGCGTTCTGCAGCGCCTGGTCGACCGAGATCTGGCCGGCAAGGGCGGCGGAGAACTGCTGGCCGACGGCGGTGCCGAGACCCTGGAATTCCGGGATCGCCACGAACTGGACGCCGACATAGGGCACCGGCTTGACCGTCGGGTTCTTCGGGTCGGCCGAATTGATGGAGTCCAGCGTCATCTTGGCGAACGGAATCTTGGCGTATTCCGGATTCTCGTAGAGCGAGGTGCGGGTGCCCGGCGGCACGTTGGCCCAGCCCTCCTTGGAAGCGACCAGCTCCAGGTAGTCCTTGGAGGTCGCCCATTCGATGAACTTGGTCGCGGCCTCGGCCTTCTGGGTGCCGGCGGGGACGGCGAGCGTCCAGGCCCACAGCCAGTTGCCGCGCTTGCCGAGCCCGTTGTCGGGGGCAAGGGCGAAGCCGACCTTGTCGGCAACCCGGCTCTCGTCAGGATTGGTGACGAAGGAGGCGGCGACGGTGGCGTCGATCCACATGCCGCACTTGCCGGACTGGAACAGCGCCAGGTTCTCGTTGAAGCCGTTGGACGAGGCGCCCGGAGGGCCGGCATCGTTCATCAGGTCGACGTAGAACTGCAGCGTCTCCTTCCATTCCGGCTGGTCGAACTGGGGCTGCCACTCTTCGTCGAACCAGCGGGCGCCGAACGAATTGCCGGTGGCGGTCAGGAACGCCATGTTCTCGCCCCAGCCGGCCTTGCCGCGCAGGCAGATGCCGTAGATTTCCTTGTCCTTGTCGGTGATCTTGCGGGCCGCGTCGGCAACGAGGTCCCAGCTCGGGGCATCCGGCATCTCGATGCCGGCCTCTTCGAACAGGTCCTTGCGGTACATGATCATCGAGGACTCGCCGTAGAACGGTGCGGCGTAGAGCTTGCCGTCCGCGGTCAGGCCGTCCCGGATCGGCGGCAGCAGGTCGTCGACGTCGTAACCCTCGTCGAATTCCAGCGGCAGCAGCCAGTTCTGCTTGGCCCAGATCGGGACCTCGTAGGTGCCGATGGTCATGACATCGTACTGGCCGCCCCTGGTGGCGATGTCCTGGGTCACCTTCTGGCGGAGGACGTTCTCCTCCATGGTCACCCATTCCAGCTCGATGCCGGGATTCTTTGCGGTGAAATCGTCGGTCAGCTTCTGCATGCGGATCATGTCACCGTTGTTGACGGTGGCGATCGTCAGCGTCTCGGCCTGGGCGGCAACGCCCAATGCCAGAAGCGAACCTGCTCCAAGGAGCAAAGCCTTGAGATTCATGAAATCCTCCCAGAATTCTTTTTGGTCGAGCCTTGCTTCGTGAATGAGCAAATGCTTCAGCCTTGGGCATTTGCTCATTAACCGTGCTTGGAGTCAACGTATATAACGTGCTGCGCTGCACCATGGGTTGTGCGACGCCGGGAAATTCATGCTTGCAATCAGGGTGTTGAAGACTTTGTCACAGGCCGGGCCCATGCCCCGGTGTTGGCGTTGGGCAACGGCTCCGTCGCGGCAGTGCCGGGGAGCGCAGGGGGGTCAATCTGCCTTTGCGGGCTCCCACCCTCCGGCCGGTGCCGGGGCAGCTTTTGCGGCATTGCCCGCGGCATCGCCGGCCCGGGCCAGAAGGCCCTCTGCCGTCTTCTCGTCGGTGACGAGGCCGGTGATGAGCCGGCCGGCGATGGCGCTGAGGATCGCCGTCAGCTTCTTCTCGCCCATGGCGCAGGCGATCGTCGGGCGGCCCCTGGCGGCGGAAAGGTCGGGGGCCGTGACCCGGTCGTTGCTGAAGCCTTGCATGACGTTGCCGGCCCCGTCGAAGATCCAGCCGACGATCTCGCCGGCGCCGCCGGCCGCGCGCACGGCCTCCATCTCTGCCTCGCCGACGAAGCCGTCGACGCAGAGCGGGGCCTCGGGTCCGAGCTCGCCGATGCCGACGAAGGCGACGTCGGCGCGGCTCGCCAGGTCGAGGGTCGGGCGGATGATCGCCTGGGAGCGCAGCATCTCGCGCTCCTCTTTCGAGGAGGCGATGACCGGCAGCGGCAGCGGAAAGGAGCGCACCGTCACCGTGTCGGCCATGGTGAAGATGACGTTGTAGTAGGCTGCCGAGCCGTCCGGGGCGATGCTGCCGGTCAGCGAGACGACCTTGTGGTCGGGGCAGGCGATCGGCGGCAATTGCTCGACGGCGGCCTTGAGGGTGCGGCCGGTGCCGATGGCGATGACGGTCGGCTCAGGCAGGCGCAGCCAGCGCTCGATCTCAAGGGCGGTGGCCTGGGCGACGCCGACGATGTTGGTGGCCGCCGCCGGGTCTGTCGGCACGACGTCGCAGAAGGTGAGGCCGAAGCGCTCCTTGAGTCTGGCGGCGAGGTCCATGCAGCGGCCGATCGGGTGGTCGATGCGGACCTTGACGAGGCCCTCGGAGACGGCGCGCGAGACCAGCCTCTGAGCGGACTGACGCGAGACGCCGAGCTTCGTCGCGATCTGATCCTGGGTGTTGCCGGCGACGTAGTAGAGCCAACCGGCACGCGCCGCATCGTCGAGCCGGTCGCCGTTCGGGGCCATTGCGAGGGGTGCCTTCCGCGTCGTGGTGATCCTTTTGCGAGGTACACCCATCGCGGCGAAATCGCAAACGGCTCGCATCGCCCTTCGCGCGGCCGCCGCGGGCGGTTCCTTTTATTTTCGCTTTTTTCATTTACACTCGTCGTCGCTTGCCGTTCTGACGGGAGGGATTCGGGTCCCATGTACCTGCCGCCGCGCCATACCGAGATCGTGACGCTTGCCAAGGAGCAGGGCCGCGTGCTGGTGGAGGAGCTTGCAGCGCGGTTCGACGTGACGCCGCAGACCATCCGCAAGGACCTCAACGATCTCTGCCAGCGCCGCATCCTCAGCCGCATCCATGGCGGGGCCGTGCTGCCGTCGGGCACGGAAAACATGGAATACGAACAGCGCCGGCAGATCGCGGCGCGGGAAAAGGCGGCGATTGGCGTTGCCGCGGCCGGCCTCATTCCGAACGACGCCTCGATCATCATCAATATCGGCACCACCACCGAGGCCGTCGGCGAAGCGCTGCTCGACCATGAGGGCCTCATGGTCATCACCAACAACATCAACGTCGCCAACCGGATGCGGATCTATCCGCAGTTCGAAGTGGTGATCGCCGGCGGTATGGTCCGGGCCTCGGACGGCGGTGTCGTCGGCGAGGCGGCGGTCGATTTCATCCGCCAGTTCAAGGTCGATTACGCGGTCATCGGCGTCTCGGCCATCGACCAGGACGGCTCGCTGCTTGATTTCGATTTCCGAGAAGTGAAAGTCGCCCAGGCGATCATCGCCAATGCGCGGCACGTCATCCTCGTTTCCGATTCCACCAAGTTCGAGAGAACGGCACCGGTCCGCATCGGCCACCTTTCCCAGGTCGATACTTTTGTGACGGACCGCTGCGCGTTCGACCACATCCGCCGTATCTGCGCGGACAATGGCGTGGAGCTGATCGAGACGGCGGGGGGGTGAGGGCGGCCGTCGTGCGGTTTTCGGGTTGGGTGGGTGTGCGGACCGGCGGTCGCCCGTTCGGCGCGATCGGCGCGACGAAGTGCTGTCCGGTTGAAGGCCTGCACACTCCCGTGCCGCTCGCCCCGCGTGACTGCCGGGCGATGCAAATTGAGATCAATTCCTTATCGCTCCCCGGATCAAGCCGACCGCTGTTTGCCTGACGGTGCGCGCATTCCCCGGTCCACTCACTCCGCGTCACCACCGGACTTGATCCGGTGGTCCATGATGAGGTGCGGCAAGGACCGCCCTAACCGATTGTCCCGAAAGGCATCATGGATTGCCGTGTCAAGCACGGCAATGACGCTTGAGAGGGGGTGAGGGCGGGAGCAAACCCGCGTTTGCATGCCTCGGCGACTTCCGTCGGATAACCTCGACAGCTTCCGCTGGCCTTTTCCAAAGGATGTGCTGGTGGAGGGCAATGTTCAGGCCGACATCGGCGGATCCTTCCCTTGTCACCACCGCAAGGCCCAAACGCCATCCGTCCCGGCCCGTTCTTTAGATCGGGCTGAAATTCGATTGACATTCGTTTTACATTCACTTTAACTGAAATGGATTTCGTATCGTTCCCGTTTTGCTGCGTTGCAAAATAAAAAGAACCGGTTGGGGATGGGAAACGCGTTCGACATTGTCATTATCGGCGGCGGCATCAATGGATGCGGCATCGCCCGGGATGCCGCCGGGCGCGGCTATTCCGTGTGTCTCGCCGAGATGAACGACCTGGCGAGCGCCACCTCCTCAGGCTCCACCAAGCTGATCCATGGCGGGTTGCGCTATCTGGAATATTACGAGTTCCGGCTGGTGCGCGAGGCGCTGAAGGAGCGCGAGGTGCTGTGGCACCTGGCGCCGCACATCATCTGGCCGCTGCGCTTCGTGCTGCCCCACCACAAGGGGCTGCGCCCGGCCTGGCTGCTGCGCCTCGGCCTCTTCCTCTACGACCATCTCGGCGGGCGCTGCCACCTCGGCGGCACGCGCACACTCGACATGCGGACCGACGCGGCCGGAACGCCGCTGAAGCCGCTTTTCTCCAAAGCCTTCGAATATTCCGACTGCTGGGTGAACGATGCCCGACTGGTGGTCCTCAATGCGCGCGATGCGGCGGACCGCGGCGCGACCATCCTGCCACGCACCAAGGCGATCGCGGCCCGGCGCGAGGGAGGTCAATGGCAGGTAACGCTGGAAGCCGCCAACGGCGACCGGCGCACGGTCACGGCCAAACTCCTCGTCAATGCCGCCGGCCCCTGGGTCGACAATGTGCTGGGCGAGGCGCTCGGCCGCAACGAGGCCCAGAACATCCGCCTCGTCCAGGGCAGCCACATCGTCGTCAGGCGCCTGTTCGACCACGACCGCTGCTACATCTTCCAGAATTCCGACGGCCGCATCATCTTCGCGATCCCCTATGAGGACGACTTCACCCTCATCGGCACGACCGACCGCGACTATGAGGGCGATCCGGCAAAGGTCGCGATCTCGGCCGACGAGACCGCCTATCTGTGCGAGGCGGCGAGCGACTATTTCGCCGATCCGGTGACGCCCGACGACGTGGTCTGGACGTATTCGGCCGTCCGCCCGCTCTATGACGACGGCGCCACCGCGGCGCACCAGGCAACCCGCGACTACGTGCTGAAGGTCGACGACGAGGAGGGCGCGGCGCCGGTCATCAACATCTTCGGCGGCAAGATCACCACCTATCGCAAGCTCGCCGAAACCGTGATGGAGCGCATCGGCGATTTCCTCGGCGACAAGGGCGCACCCTGGACGGAGACGGCGCCGCTGCCGGGCGGCGATTTCGCGATCACCGGCTATGACGCTCTCGTTGCCGAGCTCGCAAAAACCTATCCGTTCCTGGATGAGGAGCACGCCGCCCGGCTGGTCCGGCTCTACGGCACCAGGGCATGGAACCTTCTTGGTGCGGCCGCAAACCATAGCGACCTTGGCGCGCATTTCGGATATGATCTCTATGAGGTCGAAGTCCGCTACCTCGTGGAAAACGAGTGGGCGACGACGGCCGACGACATCCTTTGGCGCCGCACCAAACGCGGGTTGCGATTGACACAAGATAATAAAGAAACCCTGGCGCACTTCCTGAAAGACAACATGAAAGACGGAAGGCTTGCGGCTGCCCAATAAGCAATAACCGGTCGTTTGGGAGGACCCCGGAGTATGCTTGAACTCAAAACCGTGGCGAAAGCCGTCGGCTCGGAGACCCATCTGAGCGACGTCTCGCTGCGCCTTGAAAACGGAACGCTGAACGTCCTTCTGGGACCGACGCTTTCCGGCAAGACCAGCCTGATGCGGATCATGGCCGGCCTCGACCGGCCGAGCTCCGGCGAGGTGTGGTTCAACGACAGGAACGTGACCGGCGTTGCCGTGCAGAAGCGCAACGTCGCCATGGTCTATCAGCAGTTCATCAACTACCCGGCCCTCAGCGTCTACGAGAACATCGCCTCGCCGCTGCGGATCGCGCGCACCGACGCCAAGGTCATCGACCGGGAGGTGCGCAAGGCGGCCGAGCTCCTCAAGCTGACGCCCTATCTCGACCGGGTGCCGCTCAACCTTTCCGGCGGCCAGCAGCAGCGCACGGCCATTGCCCGCGCCATCGTCAAGAATGCCGAACTCGTCCTCCTCGACGAGCCGCTTGCCAATCTCGACTACAAGCTGCGCGAGGAGCTGCGCGCCGAACTGCCGAAGATCTTCGCCGAATCCGGTGCCATCTTCGTCTATGCGACGACGGAGCCGTCCGAGGCCCTGCTTCTCGGCGGCAACACGGCGACGCTGTCGGAAGGCCGGGTCACCCAGTTCGGGCCGACCGTGGAGGTGTTCCGCAATCCGGTCGACCTGATCACGGCCCAGACCTTTTCCGATCCGCCGATGAACGTCATCGAGGTCCACAAGTCCGGGCCGATGTTCCACCGCGAGGGCACGGCGGACATCCCGGTGCCGGTGGCCTATCGGGGCATTGCCGACCGCGACTACACGGTCGGGTTCCGCCCGCACCACCTGTCGCTGAAAAAGGTCGACGAGACGAGCGTCGTCATCCGCGCCAGGGTCGAGGTCACCGAGATCACCGGTTCGGAGAGCTACGTCCATCTCGACTATGCCGGCGTCAACTGGGTGATGCTGACCGACGGCATCCACGACTTCGACGCCGGCGAGACCATCGAGGTGTTCCTCGATGCCCGCCACATCCTGGTGTTCGACGCCGAAGGGCAGGGCATCGCCACCGACGGCACGCGTCTGGCCGCGTAAAGGTACTTTGATGGCCCGGATCGACCTCGACCACATTCGCCATTCCTATTTGCCGCATCCCAAGCGCGAGGAGAACTTCGCGCTGAAGGAGGTGCACCATTCCTGGGAGGACGGCGGCGCCTATGCGCTGCTCGGCCCGTCGGGCTGCGGCAAGACCACCCTTCTCAACATCATCTCCGGCCTCCTGATCCCGACGGAGGGACGGATCCTCTTCGACGGCAAGGACGTGACGACGCTGGCGCCGGAGGCGCGCAACATCGCCCAGGTGTTCCAGTTCCCGGTCGTCTACGACACCATGTCGGTGTTCGACAATCTCGCGTTTCCCTTGCGCAATCGCGGCATGCGACCGGCCGAGGTGACCAAAAAGGTCACTGAGATCATGGAGATGCTCGAGCTTGCCGAGATGGCCAAGCGCAAGGCGAGCGGGCTCACCGCCGACATGAAGCAGAAGATTTCGCTCGGCCGGGGCCTCGTTCGCTCCGACGTCAACGCGATCCTGTTCGACGAGCCGCTGACGGTCATCGACCCGCACATGAAATGGCAGCTCCGCTCGCAACTGAAGCTCCTGCACGATCGCTTCGCGCACACCATGGTCTATGTCACCCACGACCAGACCGAGGCGCTGACCTTCGCCGACACCGTCGTCGTCATGTATGAGGGCGAGATCGTCCAGATCGGCACGCCGGAAGAGCTGTTCGAGCGGCCGCGCCACACCTTCGTCGGCTATTTCATCGGCTCGCCGGGCATGAACGTCATGCCGGTCAAGCTCGACGGCGCCTCGGCGCGGATCGGCGAACAGACGATCGCGCTGGCGGATGCTCCGTCGCCGAAGCCGGGCGCACGCACCGAACTCGGCATCAGGCCGGAATATGTCCGGCTCGGCACCGAGGGCATGCCCGTTTCCATCACCAAGGTGGAGGATGTCGGCCGCCGCAAGATCGTCCACGCCGCCCTCGACGGCTCCGACATTGCCGTCATCGTCGGCGAGCACGACCCGATCCCGGGCGATCCCCACATCAGTTTCGAGCCCGCCGGCATCAACATCTATGCCGACGACTGGGCGATCGTCAGCGGAGCCGCCCAGTCATGAACAAGACCTGGAACAATGGCGCCTGGTTCATGGTGCTGCCGGTGCTCCTGATCGTCGCGCTCAACGCCGTCGTGCCGCTGATGACGGTGGTCAACTACTCGGTCCAGGAGACCTTCGGCGACAACCTCTTCTTCTTCGAAGGCGCACGCTGGTTCCGCGACGTGCTGGCCTCGGAGCGGTTCCACGCCTCGCTCGGCCGGCAATTCGTCTTCACCGGCATCATCCTCGCGATCGAGATCCCGCTCGGGGTGGCGATCGCGCTCGCCATGCCGCGCGGCGGCATCTGGGCCTCCGTCTGCCTGGTGCTGATGGCTTTGCCGCTGCTGATCCCATGGAATGTTGTCGGGGCGATGTGGAATATCTTCGCGCTGCCCGACATCGGCCTCCTCGGCTACGGGCTCAACTGGCTCGGCTTCGACTACAACTTCACCCGCCAGCCGCTGTCGGCCTGGTTCACGGTGGTGCTGATGGATGTCTGGCACTGGACGTCGCTGGTGGTGCTGCTCGCCTATGCGGGCCTGCGTTCCATCGACGATTCCTACTACCAGGCGGCCCGCATCGACGGTGCCTCGCGCTGGGCCGTGTTCCGCTTCATCCAGTTGCCGAAGCTGAAGCACGTGCTGACCATCGCCTTCCTGTTGCGCTTCATGGATAGCTTCATGATCTACACCGAGCCGTTCGTGCTGACCGGCGGCGGGCCCGGCAACACCACCACCTTCCTGTCCATCGATCTCGTCAAGGCGGCCCTCGGCGAGTTCAATCTCGGCATCGCGGCGGCGATGAGCCTCATCTACTTCCTGATGACGCTGCTCGTCTGCTGGCTGTTCTACACGCTGATGATGCAGGGGAGCGAAAAGTCATGACCCGCCTGCGCTGGCTGATTCCGACCGTCTACATCCTGTTCCTGATGCTGCCGATCTACTGGCTGTTGATCATGTCGTTCAAGACGACCAACGAGATCCTCGGCGGCTTCAGTGCCTGGCCGCAGAATTTCACGGTCGAGAGCTATGTGGAGATCTTCACCGATCCGACCTGGTACAACGGCTACATCAACTCCATCACCTATGTCGCCATCAACACGGTGATCTCGGTTGCCTTCGCGCTGCCGGCGGCCTATGCCTTCTCGCGCTACCGGTTCCTCGGCGACAAGCACCTGTTCTTCTGGTTGCTGACCAACCGGATGGCGCCGCCGGCCGTCTTTGCGCTGCCGTTCCTGCAGCTCTATTCGGCGATGGGCCTGTTCGACACGCACCTTGCCGTGGCGCTCTCGCACTGCCTCTTCAACATCCCGCTCGCGGTGTGGATCCTGGAAGGCTTCATGTCGGGGGTGCCCAAGGAGATCGACGAGACCGCCTATATCGACGGCTACTCGTTCCCGCGCTTCTTTACCCGCATCTTCATGCCGCTGGTGGCCTCTGGCATCGGCGTCACCGCCTTCTTCTGCTTCATGTTCTCCTGGGTCGAACTGTTGCTCGCCAAGACGCTGACCTCGGTGGAAGCGAAGCCGATCGCGGCGGTGATGACGCGGACGGCCTCCACCTCCGGCTACGAGCTCGGGCTGCTCGCCGCCGCCGGTGTGCTGACCATCATTCCGGGCGCCATCGTCATCTGGTTCGTGCGCAATTACATCGCCAAGGGCTTTGCCCTGGGGAGGGTATAGACCATGGATCTTTCCTGGATGGCCTGGACCTGGCAGACGGCGACGTTCTTCGTCGTCATCGCCCTGTTGCTCGCCGGAATGCGGGTGTGGGAGTGGGCGCAGCCGGGCGGCGCGCCGCGCCACGGCGTGCTCGGACTCGACACCACGCGGGGCGACCGTCTGTTCATATCGCTTTTGAGTGCTGCATACATCCATCTCGGCTGGCTGGCGGCGACGGCCGCGCCGCTGTGGTGGGCAACCGTATTGTCGGTGGTGTTTGCCGCGGCGGTGTTCCGCTGGGTCTGACGCCACCGAATTGAGATCGACCCTGCGCCGAGGGCCCGACCGGGGCCCGGGCACAGGGGCGACACCGGCGAGGCGAACCGCGCTGCAAAAAGCCGGACGCCGTCTCGTTCGACATGAAGGCCCTGAAAGGGTCGAAACATCGATGGGAGGACTACATGCGATTGAAACTACTGGCGACAGTCGCCGTCATCGGGCTTATGTCCGGGGCCGCGCCGGCCTTTGCCGGCATGGCCGAGGCGGAAAAATGGATCAATGACGAATTCCAGCCATCCGTGCTCTCCAAGGACGAGCAGATGAAGGAGATGGAGTGGTTCGTCAAAGCCGCCGAGCCCTACTCCGGTATGGAAATCAACGTGCTGTCGGAAGGTGTGCCGACCCACGAATACGAATCCAAGGTGCTGACCAAGGCGTTCGAGGAGATCACCGGCATCAAGGTCAACCACCAGATCCTCGGCGAGGGCGAGGTGGTGCAGGCGGTTCAGACGCAGATGCAGACGAACCGCAATCTCTACGACGCCTATGTCAACGACTCCGACCTCATCGGCACCCATTCGCGCCTGCAACTCGCGGTCAACCTGACCGACTGGATGGCGGGCGAGGCCAAGGAGGTCACCAATCCGGGGCTCGACCTCGACGACTTCATGGGCATCAGCTTCACCACCGGCCCGGACGGCGACGTCTACCAGCTTCCGGACCAGCAGTTCGCCAATCTCTACTGGTTCCGCAAGGACTGGTTCGACCGGGAAGACCTGCAGAAGCAGTTCAAGGAGAAATACGGCTACGATCTCGGCGTGCCGGTCAACTGGTCGGCCTATGAGGACATCGCCGAATTCTTCTCCGAGGACGTCAAGGAGATCGACGGCGTCCGCATCTACGGCCACATGGACTACGGCAAGCGCGCGCCGGATCTCGGCTGGCGCATGACCGACGCCTGGCTGTCGATGGCCGGCACCGGCTCGCAGGGCGAACCGAACGGCCGCCCGATCGACGAGTGGGGCATCCGGATGGAGAAGGACTCCTGCAACCCGTCCGGCGCCTCGGTGTCGCGCGGCGGCGAGACCAACGGTCCGGCCTCCGTCTACGCCATCCGCAAGTGGGACGAATGGCTGCGCAAATACGCGCCTCCGGGTGCGGCCGACTACGACTTCTACCAGTCGCTGCCGGCGCTCAGCCAAGGCAACGTCGCCCAGCAGATCTTCTGGTACACCGCGTTCCTGGCCGACATGGTCAAGCCGAAGTCGGAGGGCAACAACACGGTGGACGACGAGGGCACGCCGCTGTGGCGCGCCGCGCCGAGCCCGCACGGGCCCTACTGGAAGGACGGCCAGAAGATCGGCTACCAGGACGTCGGTTCCTGGACGATCCTGAAGTCGACCCCGACCGACCGCGCCAAGGCGGCCTGGCTCTATGCCCAGTTCGTCGTCTCCAAAACCGTCGACGTCCGCAAGAGCCATGTGGGTCTGACCTTCATCCGCGACTCCTCGATCCGGCACGAGAGCTTCACCGAACGTGCGCCGAAGCTCGGCGGCGTCGTGGAGTTCTATCGTTCGCCGGACCGCGTTCGCTGGTCGCCGACGGGCATCAACGTGCCGGATTATCCGAAGCTGGCGCAGCTCTGGTGGCAGAACATCGGCGACGTCAACTCCGGCACCTTCACGCCGCAGGAAGCCATGGACCGTCTGGCCGAACAGATGGAACAGGTGATGGCGCGCATGCAGGCGGCCGACGAACGGGCCGAGGTCTATGGCGGTTGCGGCCCGCGCCTGAACGAGCCGAAGGATCCGTCCGAATGGCTCGGCAAGCCGGACGGCCCGAAGGCCAAGCTCGACAACGAGAAGCCGCAGGGCGAGACCATCGCCTATGACGACCTGATCAAGCGCTGGCAGTAAGCCCTGCTTGGTCTGATGTTCTGAGGCAATCGCCCGCCGGGACGGACATCGCCCCGGCGGGCATCCGAAGTCTGATATCATCGTTTTTGCATAGCGTTTGCCGGAGGAAGAGATGTCCGGGCATATCCTTGCCATCGACCAGGGCACGACCTCGTCGCGGGCGATGGTCTTTGACGGCGCCATGAAGGTTTCAGGCGTCAGCCAGCAGGAATTCAAGCAGCATTTCCCGGCCTCCGGCTGGGTCGAGCACGACGCGGACGAGATCTGGGACACCGTCGTCGCCACATCGCGCAAGGCGCTGGAGGCGGCCGGCATCACCGCCGCGGACGTTGCTGCGGTCGGCATCGCCAATCAGCGCGAGACCGTCGTCGTCTGGGATCGGGAGACCGGAAGGCCGCTCCACCGGGCCATCGTCTGGCAGGACCGGCGCACCTCCGAATTCTGCCAGGGTCTGCTGCAGCGCGATCTGGAGCCGACCTTTGCGAAGAAGACCGGGCTGCTGATCGATCCCTATTTTTCCGGCACCAAGCTTTCCTGGCTGCTCGAAAATGTCGACGGGCTTCGCGCCAAGGCCGAGGCGGGAACGGTCTGTTTCGGCACTGTAGACAGCTGGGTCATCTACAATCTCACCGGCGGCAAGGTGCATGCGACCGACGCCACCAACGCCTCGCGCACCCTGCTCTACAACATCGACGACAACGCCTGGGACGAGGAGCTTTGCGGCATTCTCGACGTGCCGATGGCGATGCTGCCGGAGGTGAAGAACTCCGCCGACGATTTCGGGGAGACGGTGCCGGAACTTTTCGGTGGCGCGATTCCGATCTTCGGCGTTGCCGGCGACCAACAGGCGGCGACCATCGGCAATGCCTGCTTTCAGCCCGGCATGCTGAAATCGACCTACGGCACGGGGTGCTTTGCGGTCCTCAACACCGGGTCGGAACGGGTCGCCTCGAAAAACCGCCTTCTCACCACCATCGGCTATCGCCTCGATGGCCAGACGACATACGCGCTGGAAGGCTCGATCTTCATTGCCGGCGCCGCCGTGCAGTGGTTGCGCGACAGCCTCGGCATCATCGCCGAAGCCGCGGCCTCCGGTCCGCTCGCCGAGCAGGCAAGCCCCAAGGAGGCGGTCTATCTGGTGCCGGCCTTTACCGGCCTCGGCGCACCGCACTGGGATGCCGATGCGCGCGGCGCCATGTTCGGCCTCACCCGCAATTCCGGGCCGGCGGAGTTCTCCCGCGCGGCGCTGGAATCCGTCGCCTTCCAGACCCTCGATCTGCTGGAGGCCATGAAGCGCGACTGGCAGGGCGCCTCGGGCGACACCGTGCTCAGGGTCGACGGCGGCATGGTCGCCTCCGACTGGACCATGCAGCGGCTCGCCGACATCCTGGCCGCCCCCGTCGATCGGCCGTCGATCCTTGAGACGACCGCTGTCGGCGCGGCCTGGCTCGCCGGCTTCAGGGCCGGCGTCTGGCCGGACGCGGAGGGGTTTGCGAAAGCCTGGGTCCGCGACCGGCGCTTCGAGCCGCAGATGGACGAGGACGAACGGCAGGTGCGGATCGCCGGCTGGCGCGATGCCGTCAGCCGGACGCTGACCAAACACCGCCACGCCTGAGGCGCGGCAGACCGGACCTGCCGCAAAAGGCCGGCCGGCAAACGACATAAGGAGGGACACGTGTCGGGTGCATCCGCGGCCGCAGCCATGCCCGTCATCGACTTCAAGGCGAAGGCCGACGAGCTTCTGCCCGACGGGGCAAGCTATGATTCCTGCCTTGCCTGCGGGCTCTGCTCGTCCGGCTGCCCGGCCTCGGGGCTTGAGGGCATGGACCCGCGGCGCTTCATCCGCATGGCGGTGCTCGGGCTCAACGAGGAGCTTTCCAACACCCCGTGGATCTGGACCTGCACCCAGTGCAAGCGCTGCGCCCATGTTTGCCCGATGAACATTGACGTCTCTGTGCTGGTCGGCCTTGCAAGGGGATTGTGGCCCCAGGAGAAAAAACCGAGCGGCATCGTGCGCTCCTGCGAGGCGCAGATGCGCTCCGACAGCACCAGCGCCATGGGCGTCATGCCGGAGGATTTCGTGGAGATCGTCGAGGAGACGCTGGAGGAGATCCGCGCCTCCGATCCGCGCTTCGCCGACCTTCAGGCGCCCGTCGACAAGGAGGGCGCGCATTTCTTTATCAACCAGAATTCCCGCGAGCCGGCGGTGGAGCCCGAAGAGATGGGCCCGCTCTGGAAGGTCCTAGATTACGTCGGTGCCGACTGGACCTATTCGTCGTCCGGCTGGGCGGCGGAGAATTTCTGCATGTTCACCGGCGACGACAACGCCTGGCGGGCGATGGTGGAAAAGCGGGTCGACGCCATCAACCGGCTCGGCTGCAAGGTCTGGATCAACACCGAATGCGGCCATTCCTTCTACACGCTCTGGAAGGGCGTCGAACGCTTCGGCCTCACCGCCAATTTCGAGCCGGCGAGCCTCGTCACCTATTACGCAAAGTGGATCCGGGAGGGAAAGCTTCCGGTCAACTCCGACTGGAACACCAGGGGCCTCAAATTCACGTTGCAGGATCCCTGCCAGCTCATCCGCAAATCGATCGGCGATCCGGCGGCCGACGATCTGCGTTTCGTCGTCAGGACGCTGGTCGGCGAAGACAACTTCATCGACATGCAGCCCAACCGCAACGCCAACTATTGCTGCGGCGGTGGCGGCGGTTTCCTGCAGGCCGGCATGAACGAGCAGCGCCGTGCTTATGGGAAGCGCAAATACGACCAGATTATCGCGACCGATGCGTCCTACGTCATGACGCCCTGCCACAACTGCCATTCGCAGATGGAGGACCTCGGCCATCACTATGGCGGGTCATACCACGTGGTCCATTTCTGGACCCTGATCTGCCTGTCGCTGGGCCTTCTTGCCGACACAGAGCGGAAGTATCTCGGCCCGGAACTGCAAGACATTTAGCCGGTAAAATATCATGCCCCCGTCCGATCCCCATTCCGCCATCTCCCGGCCGCCGCGCAGAACGCGGACGCTGGAAACCGAGGTGCTTGTCATTGGCGGCGGGGTCACCGGCACCGGCATCATGCGCGACCTGGCGCTGCGCGGTATCTCCTCGATCCTGGTCGACAAGCGCGACCTCAATGCGGGTGCGTCCGGCGGCAATCACGGGCTCCTCCACAGCGGCGGGCGCTACGCCGCGAACGATACGGAAACGGCGCGCGAGTGCATGGCGGAAGGCGATATCCTGAAGCGCATCGCGCCGGAATGCATCGACGCATGCGGCGGTCTCTTCGTTGCCGTGGAGGGCGACGACCCGGAATTCGCCGAAAGGTTTGCCGGCTATTGTTCGGCTGCCGGCATCCCGTCGGAGACGCTGACGCCGGCCGAGGCGCGGGAGCTGGAACCGGCGCTGTCGGAAAAAATCTTTGCCGCCTATACGGTGCCCGATGCGACCATCGATCCGTTCCGGATCACGCTGGAACAGGTCAACCAGGCGCGCGATGCTGCCGGCAGCCGCTTCCTGCCGCACAGCGAGGTGATCGGCTTTGCCCTGCGCGACGGGACGATCCTCGGCGCCTCCTGCCGCGACAACCGGACGGGCGAGATGTTCGTTATCCGCGCCCGGCAATATGTCAACGCGGCAGGCGCCTGGGCGATGGAGATCGCGCGGCTCGCCGGTTGCGACAGCGTGCGCCTGCTCTATGCAAAGGGGACCCTTGTCATCTCCAATTCCCGGATGGCAAAGCGCGTCATCAACCGCCTGAGACTTCCCGGCGACGGCGACATCCTTGTGCCCGGTGGCACGGTCTCCATGCTGGGCACGACGTCGGACAAGGTGACGGAACTGGAAAACCTGCGCCCGACCGTCGATGAGGTCGACCGCAATCTGGCCGAGGGCATCGCCATGGTGCCCGCCTTGGCAAGCGCGCGGTTCATCCGCGCCTTTTCCGGCGTGCGGCCGCTCCTGATGGCGGCCGATAGCGGTATCGACGGGCGCAAGGCCAGCCGCGGCTTTGCGCTCTTCGACCATAAGGACGAGGGGCTTTCCAATTTCGCGACCGTCACCGGGGGCAAGCTCACCACGTTCAGGCTGATGGCGGAAAAGACCTCGGACCTCGTCGCTTCCCGGCTCGGCAACACCGCGCCCTGCCGCACGGCGGAGGAGCGGCTGCCGATTGGCGACGCGCTCAGGTGGACGACGCCGGGCTTTGCCGCGCGCTACTGGTTCTCCCGCAAGGACCCGGCCGATGCCATCCTTTGCGAATGCGAGATGGTGCCGCGCTCGGCCGTCGATTCCATCGTCGCCGAGGCGCCCGGCGCGGAGGACGAGATGACGCTTCGCGCGATCGCGGTCCGCAGCCGGGTCGGCAAGGGCTCCTGCCAGGGCTCGTTCTGCGGCATCCGGGTTTCGTCCTATCTCTACGACCGCGGCATCTACACATCGCCGGCCGGGCTCGGCCACATGCGCGACTTCTTTGCCGAGCGCTACAAGGGCATCCTGCCGGTGCTCTGGGGCAAGGAGCTGCCCCAGGCCGAACTCGCCGAGACGCTCCATTGCGGGCTGATGGGTCTCGACGTCGCCGTGCCGGCGGCAGCGGCCGACAGCGAGACCGGCGACGAGACGGACAGCGAGACCGGCGACGGGGCAGGTCAGTGATGGAATTTTCCCAGAACCGCTCCTATTCGACACGACTCGCCGTCATCGGATCGGGCCTTGCCGGCTTTTCCGCCAGCATCTTTGCCCTCGACCGGGGGATCATCCCCTACCAGATCGGCAATACGGGCCCGCTCGCCTACACCACCGGCTATTTCGACCTCCTCGGCTATCTCGATGGAGCAGCGCTCGCCGATCCCTGGGCGGGCATCGCGCGGCTCCGCGCCGAGGCGCCGGAGCACCCGCTCGCCCGCATTGCCGACACCGCCATTCGAGCGGCCTTTTCCCGCTTCTGTGGCGCCGTGACGGAGATGGGGCTGTCCTACACCGTGTCGGGCGGCAAAAACCTCAACGCGCTGCTGCCGGCCGGGTTGTCGAAGCCGACGCTTTCCGTGCCGGCGACCATGATTTCCGGCGTCGAGGCGCTTGCCGCGCGCGAGCCGGCGCTGATCGTCGACTTCCTCGGCCTGCCGGGCTTCAGCGCCCGGGAGTTCGCCGCCAATTTCAAGGCCATGTGGCCGACCCTCAAATTCGCCCGGCTCGGCTTTCCGGAGATGGAGACCGGCGCCGAGGTCTATCCGGAAGTGATGGCGCGGGCGCTGGAAGTGCCCGCCCACCGCGAGGCGCTGGCCGAGCGCATTCGCGGCGCCGTCCGTGAGGCCGGCGAGGTCGCCTTCGTCGGCCTTCCCGCGATCCTCGGCGTCCATGCCCCCGACAGGGTGCACAAGGACATGGAGCGGCTCGTCAGCCTGCCGATCTTCGAGATCCCGACCATGCCGCCGGCCGTGCCCGGGCTCCGGCTCAGGGAGCTCTTCGAACAGGCTCTGCCGGAGCGCGGGCTGGTGCTCGCGCCGCACCGCAAGGTGGAGCGCCTCGAGCTTCGCGGTGACAGCGCGATCCTCCATTTCACCGACAATTTCGGGGAAGTGACGGTCAAGGCCGAAGCGGTGATCCTTGCCACCGGCCGGTTCCTCTCCGGCGGGCTCGCGGCGGAGCGGGATGGCATTCGCGAGACCCTCCTCGACCTTCCCGTGGAGCAGCCGGAGACGCGGGCCGACTGGTACCGCGAGGACTATTTCGATCCGCGCGGCCACGCCATCAACCGCGCCGGGCTCCTCGTCGACGATGCGTTCCGGGTGCTCGGGCGGGACGGCCGACCCGTCAGCCCCCGGCTCTTTGCGGCCGGCGCCGTGCTTGCCCGCCAGGACTGGGTGCGCCAGCGCTGCGGCGCCGGCATCGCTCTCGCCACCGCCTTTCGCGCCGTCGAAGAGGCCGCCGCGCTGCTGCAGGAGCGTGTCGGGTAGACGCGGCAGCATCGTCGCAGCCCCCTTGTGAGCCATCCCGCCGAGCGCCATCCTCAAGGGGCCATGACCGCGCTCCAAGCTTCGGCCGACAGTGCTGAAAACGATCATCCGCCGACGCCGGAAACGGTCGCCGGCCACCCATGGCACCTGCTGCCGCGCCATGAGGTGCTGGAGCTTTTGCAGACGCGCAGCTCCGGCCTCGACCCCAGCGAGGTGGCGGCGCGGCGCGCGGCCTTCGGCGCCAATGCCCTGCCGCGGAAAGGACGCACGCCGCTCCTCGTCGTCTATCTGCGCCAGTTCAAGAACCCGCTGATCTACCTGCTCCTGGCGGCCACCGTCGTTTCTGTCGCGGTCGCCGAATGGGCCGATGCGATCTTCATCTTCGTCGTCATCCAGATGAATGCCGTGATCGGCGGGGTGCAGGAGGCGCGGGCCGAGGCGAGCGCCGATGCCCTCAGCCATCTGGTCCAGAACGTCGCCGAGGTGGTGCGCGGCGGCCGGCGGGTGCGCGTCGATGCCGCCGATCTCGTCCCCGGCGACATCGTGCGGCTGGAGTCGGGCACCTCGGTGCCGGCGGATTTGCGCATCCTGTCGCTCACCGAACTCAGCGTCGATGAATCCCTCCTCACCGGCGAATCGACGCCGGTCGACAAGACGCCGGAGGCGATGGCGCGGGACAGCGCGCCGCTCGGCGACCGGCGCAACATGCTGTTTGCCGGCGCCACAGTCCTTTCCGGCCGGGTCACCGGCGTCGTTACGGCGACGGGGATGGAAACGGAAATCGGCCGCATCGCCGCGGCGCTGGAAGCCGGCGACATGCCGCCACCGCCGCTGGTCGCGGGCCTCAAGCGCTTCGGCGACGTCATCGGCATCGCGACGCTCGTCCTCATCGTCCTCATCGGCACCGTGCAGTTCCTGCAAGGCCTGCCGCTGGTCACCGTCTTTCTCGTTGCCGTCGCCCTTGCCGTCGCCGCGATCCCGGAGGGCCTGCCGGTCGCCATCACCATTGCGCTGGCGATCGCCACCGGGCGGATGGCGAAGCGCAACGTCATCGTGCGCGCGCTGCCCGCCGTCGAGGGTCTCGGCTCCTGCACCCTGATCGCCAGCGACAAGACCGGGACGCTGACCTGCAATGAGCTGACCGTGAAACGGGTGCAGCTCTTTGCGGACGGTGCGCCGGGACCGGTGCTGCGCATCGGCGGCGAAGGGTTTTCGCTCGATGGCGACGTCGACGTCGTGGACGAAGCGCGCGCGCCGGACGAGGAGGAGTCTGCGGGGCTTGCAGCCCTTGCCGCCGGCGGCGCGCTCTGCAATGAGGCAAGCCTCAGCATCGAGGCCGGCAAGACGGAGGTCGTCGGCGACACGGTCGACGTCGCCTTCCTGGTACTCGGCGAAAAGCTCGGCCTCTGCCGGAAGGACCTCGCGGCGGAACGGCCGGAGATGACGCTGATCCCCTATGAGCCGCAGCAGCGCTACGGCGCGGTGTTCACCAACGAACCCGGGAGCGGAGAGGCCATCGTCCACGTCAAGGGTGCCGCGGAAGTGGTGCTTGCCATGTGCGCCGGCGTCGATGCGGATGCCGCGCTTGCGGCGGCCGACCGGATGGCGGCCAATGGCTACCGGGTGCTTGCCGTTGCCGGCGGCCAGGTGCCGGCCGAAGACGCGACGCGCGGCGGTCGTTCGGCGCTTCGGGGGCTGACTTTTCTCGGCCTCGTCGGGCTCATCGATCCGGTGCGCCCGGAGGTGCCGGCGGCGGTCGCCGCCTGCCGGGACGCTGGCATCGATGTGTGCATGATCACCGGCGATCATCCGGCAACGGCGCTGGCGATCGCCAGGGACCTCGGCATCGCCGCCGAGGCGGGGGAAGTGATCACCGGCCAACGGCTCGCCGAATGCGGGGACGACGGCGACGGGTTCGACGCGCTGGTCAACCGGACGCGGGTGTTCGCCCGCATCGAGCCGGTGCAGAAACTTGCCATCGTCAAGGCGCTGCAGCGCGGCGGCCACGTCGTGGCGGTCAGCGGCGACGGGGTCAACGACGCACCGGCGCTGTCGGCCGGCGATATCGGCGTTGCCATGGGCCGCGGCGGCACGGATGCCGCGCGCGAGGCGTCCGACCTCGTCCTTGCCGACGACAATTTCGCCTCGATCGTCGCCGGCGTCGAAGAAGGCCGCATCGCCTACGACAATGTGCGCAAGCTGGTGTTCCTGCTGATCACCACCGGGCTCGGCGAGATCGTGCTGTTCCTCTTTGCCATCCTTGCCGGCCTGCCGCCGCCGCTGTTTGCCGTCCAGCTCCTCTGGCTCAACCTCGTCACCAACGGCATCCAGGACGTGGCGCTGGCCTTCGAACGCGGCGAGCCGGGCGTGTTGAAACGCAAGCCGCGGCCGCCGGGCGAGCGGCTGTTCGAAAAGCGGATGATCACCCAGGTCGCCGTCTCCGGCGTCGTCATGGGCGGCATCGCCTTCGGCTTCTATGCCTTCCTCATGTCCCGGGGCGTCGGCGACTTCGAGGCGCGCAATCTTCTGCTCCTCCTGATGGTGCTCTTTGAAAACGTCCACGCCCTCAACGCGCGTTCCGAGACCCGCTCCATCCTCAGCGTGCCTTTTTCGGCCAATCCGTTCCTGATCCTGGCGATCCTCGGGGCGCAGGGGCTCCATATCGCCGCCATGCATCTGCCGGTCCTTGCCGACGTCCTGCAGGTGGCGCCGATCTCCTGGGAGAACTGGGCGCTGGTGGCGTTGCTCGCCGTCTCCCTGGTCGTCGTTGTGGAGGTCCTGAAGCTCATCCGCCGCCTTGGCGAAAGGCGCGCCCGCTTCCACATGTCCCATTGAACACGGCGCCCGCCGAGCACAGGTCAATTCCGGAGGCCGGCCAGGCTGCCTGTCCCCCGGTATTCGCGGGGCAATGATTGGCAAGAGCGTCCCGGCGCGGCAAACTGGCCCCCGCAGAACAAGGGGAGATAACGATGACAAAGACAATCCTCATTCCCGTCGACATTTCACAGATCGATGCCGCAAAGGCAGCGCTGCGTTTTGCCCGCCAGACGCTCAATCTCGGCGAGGCCCATTGCGTGCTCCTCAACGTGATGCCGCAGATCCCGGCCTACATCACCGCCGAACTGCCCGGCGAACTGGTCGGCCAGACGCGCGACGACACGGCGAATTCCCTGTCCTCGCTCGCCATGGGCGAGGGGCTGCGGGACTTCAAGACGGTGGTGCGTGACGGCCATGCCGGCCGCGAGATCCTCGACGTGGCATCGAAATTGAAACCCGACCTGATCCTGATGTCGTCGCACGATCCGGGGCTCGCCGACTACTTCCTCGGCTCCGTCGCCGCCTATGTGGTCCGGCACGCCCACACCTCCGTCCTGATCGTGCGCGAGCCGGCGAAATAGGGCGGCCTGCAAGCCCCACTCGGAAGCATCGCCGGATTTCAGCACGGTTTCGGAAAGCTTGGCCCCGGCCGCGTGCCCGCGGTCGGAATGCGGTCGTGCGTCGCTTGCGTGGGTTTCTCGGCTACGGGCAGGTCGCGCGCCCGGCACGTTTATCGAAATCCGAGTTATTCGAACGACTTAGGGATTCGGCGACGCAGTGCGTCGGCCGCGCGCTGTGGCCGGCGGGCGATGCGGTAAAAATATACCGGGAATAATAGTACGATAATCGAACAGTCCCGGAACCATTTGTAAACCATTCCCCGCGAAATCATTACTTCGGTCCAATACCTTCCTTGATCCTTTTCCCGGTGCGACCGATGCGGATTTTTCTCAGTGCAGTCTCATTCCTGCTGCTTGCGGGCAGTGACGTTCTGGCCGCGGAGACGGATAGCCTGGCCGAAAAGGTGGCGGCGCTGGAAGCCGCTCTGCAAGTCCAGCAGACCAATGCCAACCATGTCTGGACACTGACGGCGGCGGCGCTGGTGCTCCTCATGCAGATCGGGTTCCTGTTCCTGGAAGCCGGCATGGTGCGGTCCAAGAACGCCATCAACGTCGCCCAGAAGAACGTTACCGACTTCTTCCTTTCCGTCGCCCTGTTCTATCTGATCGGCTTTTCCGTGATGTTCGGGCCGTCCATCGGCTTCGTCGGCATGCCGACCACGGTCGCCTTCTTCGAGGGGCTGGACGCCTGGACCTACACCTTCTTCGTGTTCCAGGCCGTCTTTGTCGGCACCGCGGCGACGATCGTCTCCGGCGCGGTCGCGGAACGGATGAAGTTTTCCGGCTACCTGGCAATGACCGGCGTCGTGGCGCTGGTCATTTATCCGGTGTTCGGCCATTGGGCCTGGGGCAACCTTCTCGTCACCGAAAACACGCCGTGGCTCGCAGCGGCCGGCTTCATCGATTTCGCCGGCTCCACCGTCGTCCATTCGGTCGGCGGCTGGACCGGCCTTGCCGGCATCATCGTGCTGGGTGCCCGCCTCGGCCGGTTCGACGAGGATGGCAAACCGCGCACCATCCACGGCCATTCCATGGTGCTGACCGCATCGGGCGCTCTGATCCTGCTGGTCGGCTGGATCGGCTTCAATGGCGGCTCGACGACGGCGGCCTCGGCCGATATCGCGCGCATCGTCGCCAACACCGTGATCGCGGCGGCGACCGGCGGCGTCGTCGGCCTGATGCTCGGGCGCCTGCATGACGGCAACTACATTCCGGCGCGCTCCATCAACGGCATGCTCGCCGGGCTGGTCGGCATCACCGCCGGCTGCGCCGTGGTCGATGCCCATGGCGCCATGGCGATCGGTGCGCTCACCGCGGTGCTGGTGCTTCTGGCGGAGGAGGCCATCTTGCGCATCCTGAAGCTGGACGACGTCGTCGGCGCGGTCGCGGTGCACGGCGTCGGCGGCGCGCTGTTCGCTGCCGTCTTCGCGCTCGACGCCTATCTCGTTCCGGGCGGGCGGATGGCGCAGATCGTGGTGCAGCTCGAAGGCATTGCTGCCTGTTTCGCCTGGTCCTTCACCTTCGCCTTTCTGGCGTTCAAGGCCGTCGACATGACGATGGGCCTCAGGGTTTCCGCGGAGGAGGAAATCCAGGGGCTGAACGCGGCCGAACACGGCGCCAGCCTCGGCACGGGCGCGCTGCAGGAAGTGCTGCACAAGATGACCCGCGTCGACCGCGACCTGACCCACCGGCTCGACGACACCACCGGTGACGAGACCGCGGAGATCGCCCAGATCCTCAACCCGTTCCTCGACGAGATCCAGGTGCTGGTCGCCGACATTTCCCGCCAGGCGAATGCCGTGACGGAAACCTCCCGGTCGCTGGCCGGGGTCTCGCACGGCTTCGTCGACGGTGCGGAAAAATTCACCGACGGCACCACCTCCATGTCGGACCAGTCGACGGCGCTCGCCGGCCGCACCACCAATGTGGTGGCGATCACCGAGGAGATGCGGGTGGAGTCCGGGCGGGTCGCCAGCGCGACGCGGGCGATGTCGGACGACATCCGCGCCGTTGCGGCGACCATCGGCGCGCTTGCCGGGTCGGTGCGGGAAATCTCCGGCTCGGCCGGCGAGGCGCGCGAGGTCGCGGCCAAGGCCAACACCCTTGCCGACAGCGCCCAGACCACCATGAACAGCCTCGTGGAGATGTCGAGCCAGATCGAGGAGATGGTCACGCTGATCGATGCCGTTTCCTCGCAGACCAACCTGCTTGCCCTCAACGCCACCATCGAGGCGGCGCGGGCGGGCGAGGCGGGCCGCGGCTTTGCCATCGTCGCCAGCGAGGTCAAGGCACTCGCCAACCAGACCCAGGCGGCGACGGAAGAGATCCGCTCGCGCGTCGAGACGATGCGGTCCGGCTCCGACCGGGCGCGGCTTTCCATCGACGAAGTGCGCGAGATCATCGAGGTGATGAACGCGACCATGGGCACGATCGCCGATGCGGCGCGCTCCCATGTCGACGAGGCCGGCGAGGCGGCCCGGCGCACCGAGGACGTGACCGGCCAGGTCAACGCGGTGCTCGGCGGCGTCGAGGGCATCGTCGCCAATGTCGGGCGCATCGCCGAATTCGCCCATGACGTCTCCGACAGCGCGGAGCGGTCGACGGAACACGCCCGACTGCTGCAGAGCGAAGCCACCGCCAGCCTCGGCGGTGCCCGGTCCGTCAAGACGGCCGCGGAAGATCTCGGCGGCGTCGCGGCGCGGCTGAAGACGGCCGTGGAAGCCTACAAGGTGGGGTGATCCTGCCCTCCGGAGGCGGCGGGACCGTATTCCTGCAAGGCGCGAGCCGGCTTTCGCCGTCGCAAGCCCCTGGCTGGGTGAGAAGACGCATCAACGCAACCGGTTTGTGTGCTTCCGGTGATTCAACGATCGCTAGAGCGTTGCATGCGATTACGGAATTGCCCGAAGCGCTCTAACCTTTTGTTTTGACGCGTATTCTTGTCCGAAAACCGGCCTCCGCTTTTCGGGAATACGCCGCAGGAAGGCGCCGGTCCCATGGCCGGCCACGATTCCCGTTTTTCGCGTACAGACCTGGCGCCCTCGACGAAAGTTGAATCATTTCCTTGTCTATGGCCAAGGGTCGGACTATTTTGGCGCCGCCTTTGGGGGACGGGCATACAAAAACCAAGACAAAGGCGAGGGAGGGTACCAGGAAAGAGCATGCAAAATGGATATCAACCCTGACCGCATAGGTAAAGTGGCGATCATGGCTGCAATCAGTAGTCGTGAAGAAGAAGATCTATTCAAGGATTACATATACCAGAACACCCACCTGCGGATCGGCGTCACGTTCGTCAGCGGGATTCGGACCGACGTCGTCAAGAGCTTCATCAAATCGCTGGTTGCCTGCGCCCTGCAGAGCAAGGTTATTCGCCATCGCTCCAACGAGATCCACGGCGTCATCCACGCCGGCCTGGAATGTCTCAGCGGCGTCAGCTCCCACGTGGCTGCGGAATCCAGCATGAAGCTCAAGATCGCCATGGTCAGCGACGGCCGCTGGATCGCGATCGCGGCCCATGGCGAGTCGGCCTTCCACCCGGAGACCAACCACGAGCGGATGGGCTTCGGGGTGATGCACCTGTAGGTCGGTGCTACACCGCACGCGCACAGCCGCCGAGCGATGCCCGATGCGGCCTCAAATCCGTTGATACCGCACAGGAAACACACGCCCGAACCGGAAACCGCGCGTGCCGATGCCGGCGGCGGGGAGTCATGTCCTTTTTTGCCCTGGAAACGGGTTTGGCGGAAACTCCCCGATGCAATCGGTTTCATTCCCCCTCGTTATTTATGAAGTATGCATATATTGGTTCAAGTGATTGGAATCTAAGGATTAGATGCGAGCGCCTGGGGTGGATTGACGCATCGCAATGTCTGCTCTGGACTGCTGCGAAACTCTGTACTACTAATGTCGCATCGCTTCGGGGTTGACCGCCTTGGAAATGCCACCGCAGCGATACTGAGCTCTGCTTGCAGGGCGTGTGATCTAGTGAGGGACGATGATCGTCGGATCCTCCTGACGACGTGGTCCTACAAACCCTCGACACCACGTGATTCAGTGCTTTCGTGCTGGTGAACCCATGACGGTCTTTCCGACCGGCCCGTGCCTTTGCGCACGACCGTCTGGAAGCTCCGCCGTGGCGCGGCGCTGCGACTACAGCGCTCCGCCATCATTGGTTCGGGCATCAACCCATGAATCACGCTGTGCGGCATATCGGTCTGGACCAGACCTGCGATGTATGGCCTGAATCGGCCGCCTGGTTCATCGGTAGCGCGTTTCTCACCGGAACTCTCCTCGAACTCTCCACGCATCCCAAGCCGGGTCTCGTGACGCCGCGTTCCAACGGCGCCCACCGGGACATGAACCTGCAGACCTTCATGGTCTCGTCGGCGGCGATCGCGCCCTGCCTCTATCAGTGCGCGCAAGCCGGGCTGGCCCATTTCGGTGCCGAACAGGCGCTGCTTCCCGTCATCCGCGGGATCGGGTCACGCTACGAGGCGCGTCTGTTGGCGGCGACGAACGGGATCAATACCCAGCGTGGACTGTTGTTCTCGGCCGGCATCCTGTCGGGTGTGGCCGGGCTGGTGATGCGCGATCGGCCGCTTTCAAACGCGGAAGAGTTGTTCGAACTGACGGCGGCAATGACCAAGGGGCTTTGCCAACGCGAACTCGGAATGCTGGGCGACCAGGAGCCGAAGACGGCCGGCGAGAAACTCTATCGCCAGTACGGTGTCCTCGGCATCCGCGGCGAGGTCGAAGCGGGCTTTCCAACTGTCCGCGCCGCCGGCCTTCCGGCGCTGCGATCGGCCCGGGAACGGGCTGCATCCCTGCCGACCCTGCTCCTCCACACATTGATTTCGCTGATGTCGACGACCGAAGACACAACCGTCCTGTGGCGCGGTGGCCTTTCGGCACTCGACTTCGTCCGGGATGCGGCGCGCCGCATCCTCGATCTCGGCGGGGCGATGAGTGACGAGGGCATGGCCGCGATCGCCGCGCTCGATGCCGAATGCATCGCCCGCAACATCAGCCCCGGCGGATCTGCCGATCTGCTGGCCATCACCGTCGGCGTCGATGCCCTCCTCGGCGGGCATCTGCCGTCACCGATTGCCGTCGATACCCTCCACACGCCCGACGGCGCTCCAGCCCCTTGAGGTCGACATGAACATCATAGTCTACGCAGGGTTAGCGTATCTGATTACTGCAGCGATCGCGTTCCTTGTTATCGCGGTCATCGTCGGAATCTCCAAATTCCTCTCCAAACCTTCCGACGCATGACGGGATGAACCAAGATGTTTGAACAACTCTTCAGTATCTTTCCCGGCATCGGGACCCTCTTCATCCAGGATCCGATCATCGCGATCGCCCGGATCGCCTTCATCGGCCTCGGCTTCTGCCTTGCCTATCTCGGCTTCAAGCGCACGCTGGAACCGCTGATCATGGTCCCGATGGGCCTTGGCATGATGGCGGTGAACGCCGGCGTCATGGTGCTCGAGGCCGGCAAGATCGGCACCCTGGTCATCGCGCCGATGGTGTCGGAGCCCTCCGCGCTCATCGACATCATGCAGATCAACTTCCTGCAGCCGATCTACAACTTCACCTTCGTCAACTCGCTGGTCGCGTGCCTGTTGTTCATGGGCATCGGCACGATGGCGGACATCTCCTTCATCCTGGCGCGGCCCTGGGCCTCGATCACCGTCGCGGTGTGCGCCGAGCTCGGCACCTTCGTGACGCTGGTGATCGGCTACTACATGGGCCTGACCCCGCCGCAGGCGGCCGCGGTCGGCACGATCGGCGGCGCCGATGGTCCAATGGTCCTGTTCGGCTCGCTGATCATGGCCAAGGAGCTGTTCGTCCCGATCTCGATCATCGCCTACCTCTACCTGTCGCTGACCTATGCCGGCTATCCCTACATCGTGCGCTGGCTGATCAAGGAAGAGTATCGCGGCATCGAGGTCGACTTCGACTTCCCGGACGTGCCGCTGAAGGCGAAGTTCATCTTCACCTGCGTCGCCGCCGGCCTCCTGTGCCTGCTGCTGCCGGTCGCCACGCCGCTGATCCTGTCCTTCTTCCTCGGCGTCGCCATCAAGGAAGCGGAGATCGAGCCCTACCAGAAGCTGCTTGAGCACACCATCACCTACGGCTCGACCCTGTTCCTCGGTCTGGTCCTTGGCGTCTTGTGCGAAGCCGGCACCCTGCTCGACCCGCGCGTCGGCCTGCTCGTCGTCCTCGGCATCACGGCGCTCGCCGTCTCCGCCCTCGGCGGCATCGGCGGCGGCTGGCTGGTGTGGTGGGTGTCGAAAGGCAACTACAACCCGGTGATCGGCATTGCCGGCGTCTCCTGCATGCCCTCCACCGCAAAAATCGCGCAACGCGAGGCGTTCGCCGCCAGCCCCTACGCGATGATCATGCCCCTGGCGATGGGCGCCTCGATCTGTGGCGTCATCGTCTCCGCGATCGCCGTCGGCGTCTTCGCCTCGACGATCGGCCTCGTGCAGTAGAGCTCCCCAGGTAGAAGGCCCGCACCGATGTCTTCCTCCCATCCCGTGCCGGAATGCCGTCGCTCCCTCCCCCGCCTCTCTAGGCTCGAACGGCAGGACGGTCGGATCGGTCGCGTGGTCTTCTACCTGCCGGAGGTCGACTCCACGAACCGCCTCCTGGCCAATCTGGCCGGGAGGCGGGCGGAGGCCGGAACGGTGGTCGTCGCCGACCACCAGACGGCCGGCCGCGGCAAGGAGGAGCGGGTCTGGTACTCGGCTCCCGGAACCGGCCTCAGCCTGTCGGTCCTCTTACGTCCCCGCGTTTCTATCGAATGTATGTCGCAGGCAACTCTGATGATCTCCGTCGCCGTCGCCGATGCCATCGAAGCCGCCTCCGGCGTTGCCGCCGAGATCAAGTGGCCGAACGACATCATGGCCGGCGGACGCAAGCTCTGCGGCATTCTCTGCGAACTGGTGACGACGCCGGACGGCGACGTCGACCACATCATCGCCGGCATCGGCATCAATGTCAGCCAGACGCCGGACCAGTTTCCCGACGGCTTGCGCTCCATCGCGACCTCGATCGAGGCCGAAGCGAAGCGCGCCGTCGACCGCCAGACAGTCCTGTCCCTTCTGCTCGATCGGCTCGAGCACCGTCTCGCTCAGTGGGAGCGCGATGGGTTCCAGCCGATCCGGCGGGACTGGATCCGCCGCTCGTGCACGCTCGGGCGCCCGATCATCGTGACGACGCCGCAGGAACGGCGCTCCGGCACGGCGATTGCGCTCGGCGATGACGGCAGCCTTAGCATTCGCACCGAAGAGGGAAGCATTCACAACTACATATTTGGCGAGACGTGTTCTTCGTCGGTCGCTGCCGAGAAGACGCGAAACTGAAAGTAAAGAACAGCCCGTTCTTTAGGAGGTAAATGGCGCAAATGTCCAACGATGATACCCGGAAAAAACGGAACCAGCGCGCCGCGGATACGGCAGCGCGGCTGGAAGCAGCCGCCCCGCTATTCGGGGCCGGCAAGGAAGTCAGCTCAGACAATACGGTAGCGCTGCTTGAAGCGGTGATCCGCGCAGGCGATATCGTCAATATCGAAGGCAACAACCAGAAGCAGGCGGATTTCCTGGCGGAGAGCCTCAACAAGGTCGACCGCTCGAAGATCCACGACCTGCACATGGTCCAGTCGGCGGTACCGCTGGCGTCCCATCTCGATCTGTTCGAGAACGGCATTGCCAAGAAGCTCGACTTCGCGTTCGGCGGCCCGCAGGCCGGCCGCGTCGCGAAGTTCATCTCCGAGGGCAAGCTGCAGCTCGGCGCGATCCACACCTATCTGGAGCTGTTCGGCCGCTACTTCCTCGACCTGACGCCGCGGGTCTCGCTGATCTGCGCCTTCAAGGCCGACCGCAAGGGCAACCTCTACACCGGCTTCAACACGGAAGACACGCCGACCATCGTCGAGGCGACCAAGTTCCGCCAGGGCATCGTCATTGCCCAGGTCAACGAGATCGTCGACGAGCTGCCGCGGGTCGATATCCCCGGCGACTGGATCGACGCCGTCATCCAGTCTCCCAAGCCGTTCTTCGTCGAACCGCTGTTCACCCGCGACCCGGGCCTGATCACCGACAACCAGATCCTGCTTGCCATGCTGTGCCTGAAGGGCATCTACGCCGAGTACGGCGTGACCAGCATGAACCACGGCATCGGCTTCCTGACCTCGGCGATCGAACTGCTGCTGCCGACCTATGGCGAGGAACTGGGGCTGAAGGGCAAGATCTGCACCCACATGATCCTCAACCCGCATCCGACGATGATCCCGGCGATCGAGACGGACTGGGTCGACACCATCCACTGCTTCGGCGGCGAGCTGGGCATGGAAGACTACGTGGCCTCGCGCCCGGACGTCTTCTTCATCGGCCCGGACGGCACGCTGCGCTCCAACCGCGCCTTTGCCCAGACCGCGGGCCACTACGCCCTCGACATGTTCATCGGCGGTACGCTGCAGATCGATAAATACGGCAACTCGTCGACGGCAACCGCCAGCCGCGTCGCCGGCTTCGGCGGCGCCCCGAACATGGGCTGCGATGCCAAGGGTCGGCGCCACTCCACCGGTGCCTGGCTCCAGTGCGGCCAGGAACTGCCGAGCCTCGACCAGCAGCTCGGCACCATGCCGCGCGGCAAGCGGCTCGTGGTGCAGGGCGTGGAGACCTTCGGCGAGGGCCGCCAGCCGGTGTTCGTCGACAAGCTCGATGCCTGGAAGCTGGCCGAGAACGCCAATCTCGACCTGCCGCCGGTGATGATCTACGGCGACGACCTCACCCACATCGTCACCGAGGAAGGCGTCGCCTACCTCAACCGGTGCCCGGACCTGGACAGCCGCATGGCGGCCATCCGCGCGGTTGCCGGCTACACCGACATCGGCTTGCAGGCCAAGCCGGAAGAAACGAAGCGGCTGCGCGAGGCCAACATCGTCAAGACCCCGGACGACCTCGGCGTCGACCCGTCGCGGGCGACCCGCGCGATGCTCGCCGCCAAGAGCGTGAAGGACCTCGTGACCTGGTCGAACGGTCTCTACAACCCGCCTTCGCGCTTCCGCAACTGGTAATGGAGATCTGAGGTCATGGCACTTCACACTGTTGAATTCGACATCAAGCTCAACACCGGGACCATAACGATCGACGTGCCGACCCATACCGGCGTCGTCGGGTCGAGCGATATGGAAGTGTTGATGGAACCGAAGGACCTGGAAGGCGGCGTCTCGGTACGCATCGTCACCCCGGTCACCGGCTTCGACGATCTGTGGAAGCGGGTTCTGGACAAGTTCGTCAACGAGACGGCCCTTTCCGACACCCGGATCGAGATCAACGACAACAATGCTACGCCGGCCGTCGTGCTTCTGCGCCTGCGTCAGGCCTTTAGCCAGGCAACGACGGACTAAGGAGGTTCATCATGTCCAAATGGAATGATCTGCAGGAGCACAGCTTCCTCGAGTCGAATGCGCGCGATCGCGCCCTCGGCATTGTCGACGACGGCACGTTCACCGAGCTCGCCGGCCCGTTCGACCGCCTGTCGAGCCCGCATCTGGAACTGCTCGGCGACGCCGTCGCCTTCGACGACGGCCTCGTCTCGGGCGTCGGCCGCATCGGCAAGACGCCGGTCTTCGTCGTCTCCCAGGAAGGCCGCTTCATCGGCGGCTCGATCGGCGAGGTCGGCGGTGCCAAGATGGCCAACACCATCAAGCTGGCCATCGACTTCCACGACAAGCTGGTCGCCGACTATCCGGACCTTTCCGAGGAGGAAAAGCCGGTCCTGGTGATCTCGTTCGAGACTGGCGGCGTGCGGCTGCACGAATCCAATGCCGGCCTGCTCGCCCACGCCGAGGTCATGGACCTGTTCCAGAAGGCCCGCGGCAAGGTTCCGGTGATCTCCCTCATCGGCTCCAAGGTCGGCTGCTTCGGCGGCATGGGCTTCGTCGCCGCGGCGACCGACGTCATCATCATGAGCGAGTTCGGACGTCTCGGCCTCACCGGTCCTGAAGTCATCGAGCAGGAGATGGGCAAGGAGGAGTTCGATAGTTCCGACCGCGCCCTCGTCTTCCGCACCACCGGTGGCCGGCACAAATACATCATCGGGGACGCCAACTTCCTGGTCGCCGACACCATCGCGGCGTTCCGCGAGAAGGTCGCCGAACTCGCCCCGCTGCCGGTCGCGGCCTTCGAGGAAATGCGCCGCGTCGGGTCGCCGGAAACCGTTGAACGGCAGGTCCGCGGCGTCGCTCTTGCCGCTGAAATGCATCCGCAGGACGCCCGTGACGTCTGGGCCAAGGCCGGCAACGACGATCCGGCCTCGCTGACCGACATGCCGCTCGCGGCCTTCCTCGGTCAGGTCAAGCGCCTTTCGGTCTGAGGCTCGTTCAACAATTCAATTTCAGGAGACAGTCATGGAAGCGCAAGAAACCATGATGGGCAAGGGCCGGGAGGCGATCGAGATGATCGTCGATCCGGGTTCCTTTGAAGAAAACACGGTCGGTGGCAAGTCCGTCGCCGAAGAGGACTACGGCCCCGGCGCCGCGGTCGGAACGGCCAAGCTCGACGGCAAGGAAGTCACCATCATCGCCAGCGACGGCATGTCGTTCAACGAACGGTTCCCCGTCGTCTACGCCGGCGTCATCGGCATGGAGGAGGGCTACAAGATGGCCCGGTCCGTCTATGCCTCGCTGGAAGCCGACAAGGACAAGCCGCTGGACGAAAAGCGGGCTCTGGTCCTCATCGTCGACACCCCGGGCAACGGCCCCGGCAAGGTCGAGGAAATCTTCGGCATGAACAAGTCGACGGGCGCCTACCAGCTCGCCCTTGCCGAAGCCCGGCTCGCCGGCCATCCGATCGTCGCCATGGTGATCGGCCGGGCCGTTTCCGGTGCCTTCCTCTGCCACGGCCTGCAGGCTGACAACATCCTGTCGCTCGATGCCAATTTCGGCACCATCATCCACGTGATGCCGCTGACCTCGGTCTCGCGCATCATCCGCAAGGACCTGGAAGTCCTGGAAGAGCTGTCCAAGGACAACCCGGTCTTCGCGTCCGGCCCGCGCTTCTTCCACACCCTCGGCGGCGTCGAGACGCTGGTCGAGACGGTGGAGGGCATGCGCCCGGCCATCATCGAGCACATCGCGTCCATCCGCAAAGCCAAGGCGGAAGGCAAGCAGGACACGCTCGGCCCCTGGGGCCGCGGTGCCCTCGGCGCCGAACGCGGCGGCCGCGCGCTCCGGCCGAAGGTCATGGACGTGATGAACAAGGAGTTCGAGGCGGTCGCCGACCAGTACGCCCCCGCCCGCTGACCCCGGCGCTGCCCGAACCAGGAAAGCCGAAGGGAGAGTTGAAATGTCAGATGCATTGAAAGCGCTCGAAGACGCACAGGATCTTTTCACCGGCATGCCGACGCTTGCCGAAATGCCGAGGCGTTCCCTTGGCGACAAGGGCATTGCCGGCCCGACGGCCGCGCATGTCATCGAAGAGATCCATACGCCCTTCAACCTTGCCTATCTGACCTTCACCACTGGCTCTTCGGCTTTCCAGAACATTGTCGGCGTCACCCATGCGGAACTGCCCGGGCGCACCGACGTCACCCGCGCTGTCTTCGAACGGCTCGGCTGCGAGGGGGGGACGCGGATGCTCGTCACCTATCCTCCCCTCGTCAATGTTTTCTCCGCCCCGGCGCTGACCGCCGCGGAGGTGGAATGGACCTTCCTGGAGCGCTCCAGCCGCGACGCTCTGATCATCGCCGCGTGCAACCGCAACCCGGACATCATCCTCGGCGAATCCTCGTTCCTGCGGGCCAGCCTGGAGCAGGCCGTGTCGCTGGGGCTGAAGGAAGAGATGCCGCGCTACTGCGTGCTTCTGGTCGCCGGCACGCCGCTCGACCAGGAGCTGCTGACCATCGCCGAGACCTTCGGCTACAAGGTGCACGACCTTTACGGCTGCCAGGAATTCGGCTGGCTGACGCTCGATGGCGTGCCGCTGCGCGACGACATCGCGCTGGTGCCCTCGCCGCGCGGCGAGCCCTACCGGGAGCTGGTCGTCGGCGGATTGCCGATGGGCGACAGCTTCGTCATCTCGCCGTCCGGCCACGTCTGCAACCGCGACGGCCAGATCATCACCTATCGCCGCGAGCGGACCCATCCGGAATACGAGGTCATCGTCACGGCAACGCCGATGAGCGTTGGCGAGACCGTCGACAAGGCCTCGCGCACGATCCTGCGCACCAAGAGCCGCGTGGTGAAGGTCTCGCCGCGGCTTGAGACCAGCGCGAAAGCGACGCGCCTGGAACTGGTGCCGGGGATCGTCGATCCGGACGCGGAGGTCGTTGCGCCCATCGTCATCGAAGGACCGAAACTGACGCGGCTTTTCGACGTCATGGTGCAGGCGCAGATCGACGTGCAGCGCTCGGCCAAGACCGACCCGACCTGGATCAAGAGGCGATAGAGATGCTGAACCGTCGCCACGTTCTGGCCTATCCGACCGCGCAAGCCCGCAAGGAGCTCGTCCCGGCGGTCGTCGCCGGCCTGCCGGAGCCGATGCGCGGCCCCGCGATCGCGCACCGGGTCAGGCAGGCGTTCCTGGCCGACGGCATCCCCGGCATCGTCTGCCGGCCGACGCAGGCCTGCCCGGACAATGGCGGCCAGATCGGCTTCTCCTTCCCGTTCCGCATCGGCGAGGAGCGCGTGCGTTCGGCCGTGCCGGTGCGGGCCGACCAGATCGAACATTACGTCACGCCCTACGAGGTCATGGACCGCGCCGGCGCCAGCCCCCGCGTCGTCCATCCGGTGCTCATCGAGCTGCGCAAGGTGGCCGCGGCCGCCGGCGTCAGGCTCGGCCTGATCGGCTCGGCCGCCATGCAGGTCGTCACCGGGCTCGACTACCTCCGGCCGGACTCCGACCTCGACGTCCTGGTCGAGGCCGGCGGGCCACAGCAGCTTCAGCGGTTCTGGCAGGAGGCGTGCGCCCTCAGCACCCGGACCGGCACGGCCATCGATGCCGAAATCGACATGCAAGGGCGCTGCGGCGTCAAGCTTTCCGAGTATATGTCGGATGCAGAGCTTCTCCTGGCGAAGACTATTTCAGGAGTTGAACTTATTGGCCGTAATCAATTTTCCGATGAGACCTTTTCAAAAGTGTCTTTAACCGAAACAGCATCCAGCTTAGCAACAAAAGGAGTCACTCAATGGATGTGAAAGTCAAAATGCCATCGGTCGTTGTTTCCATCGAAGTCGAGGAAGGCGCGACCGTGACGAAGGGCCAGAACCTGGCCGTCGTCGAGGCGATGAAGATGAAGAACAACACGCCGGCTCCGGTTGACGGAACCGTCAAGTCGATCGCCGCCAAACCCGGCGACCGCCTGAAACCCGGCGGCGTGATCCTGACCATCGAATAGAGGTCAAAAAGGGGAGGAGCGGACTTCTCCGGCTCCTCCACTCTTCCCAAGGAAGGAGGAAGTGAAATGGTGATCTATGGTGTAGCCCTCATGGGCGGTTGCATGATTGTGGGCACTTTCCTGGGCTACTTGCTCGGCAACCTTGTCGGTATCAACGCCAATGTCGGCGGCGTCGGTATCGCGATGGTGCTGCTCGTCATCGTCTCCCGGAAACTGATGGACAAGGACCAGCTCTCCAAGCTGGCCCAGGACGGCATCCTGTTCTGGAGCGCGATGTACATTCCGATCGTCGTGGCCATGGCGGCCCGGCAGAACGTCGTGGCGGCCGTCAACGCCGGTGCGCTGGCGTTCATCGCAGGTCTCGGCGCTGTTTTCGCGGGCTTCCTGCTCATCCGCCCGATCACGGCGCTGAGCCCGAAGTCAACTCTCGACGAAGACGACAACGCCGCCGAGGCCAAAGCGCCCAAGGGAGCGAAGTAAGATGTTGGACATCCTCTCTACCGCACTGACCAAATATCCGCTGATCACGGCCTTCGTCGTCGTCGGCATCATCATGTGGGCGTCCTACAAGGTCGCCAGGCTGACCAACAACCGCATCCACGGTTCGGCGATTGCCATCGTCTGCGGTCTCGTGCTGGCCTATATCGGCGGCACGGTTACCGGCGAGAAGCACGGCATCTCCGACGTTCCGCTGTTCGCGGGCATCGGCCTGATGGGCGGCAGCATGCTGCGTGACTTCGCCATCGTCAGCACGGCGTTCGGCGTGAAGATGGAAGAACTGAAGAAAGCGGGTCTTCCGGGTGCCCTGGCTCTGGTCATCTCGATGGTGCTTTCGACCATCATCGGTGCGCTGACCGCGTATGCCTTCGGCTATACGAGCCCGGTCGACATGGCCACCATCGGCGGTGGCGCGGCCACCTTCATCG
Source organism: Rhodobium orientis (assembly GCF_003258835.1). GTDB lineage: Bacteria > Pseudomonadota > Alphaproteobacteria > Rhizobiales > Rhodobiaceae > Rhodobium > Rhodobium orientis. Next base: position 104,835 of record NZ_NPEV01000009.1, read on the forward strand.
TCGGCCCGGTCACCGGCACGGCGCTCGGCGCTTCCTCGGAAGTGATCGCGCTCTCCGTCGCCGCCGGCGTCGTGAAGTCGATCTCGGTCATGATCCTGACCCCGTTCCTGGCCAAGACGGCCGGTCTCGACAACCCGGCAGCGGCCGCGGTCTATGGCGGGCTCATGGGTACCACGAGTGGTACCGCAGCCGGATTGGCGGCAACCGATCCGAGGCTCGTGCCTTATGGTGCCATGACCGCGACCTTCTACACCGGCTTTGGTTGCCTTGTAGTGCCTTCACTCGGCTACATGGTGATCTCTGCCCTGTTTGGTTAAACTCCTGCAACGAGCACAAACCGGACATCAGAACTAATGCAACCGTGCGTAAAGTGGACCAGCAAAATGGCTTTTTCAAGTGTTGGCACCGGTAACGTACGGTTGCATAATTCCGAGGAACAAGGCCCTGAAACGGCGTTCGAGGCGACCCGGATCGAGATCCAATCGGTCCGTCACGCTTACGGCGACGCGGAGGTTCTCAGCGGTATCGATCTCGTTCTCACCGAGCGACGGATCGGCATCGTCGGGGCCAACGGATCCGGCAAGAGCACCTTTGCGCGATTGCTTAACGGACTGCTCTTGCCGACCTCCGGCAAGGTCGTCATCGACGGCCTCGACACGAAAAAGGCCGGCAAGGCGGTGCGCCGCAAGGTCGGCTTCGTGTTTCAGAATCCCGACAACCAGATCGTTTTTCCGACAGTCGAAGAAGACGTCGCCTTCGGCCTCAAGGGCCTGAAGCTGCCGCGTGACGTCCGTGCTTCGCTGGTCGAGACCGTGCTTGAGCGCTACGGGCTTTCCCATGTGCGCCAGCAGTCGGCCCATTCCCTTTCCGGCGGCCAGAAACAACTTCTGGCGCTTGCCGGCGTTCTCATCCTGCAGCCCGACTGCGTCGTCTTCGACGAGCCGACGACGCTGCTCGACCTGCGCAATGCGCGCATGGTCTCCGGCGTCATCGACGGGCTTCAGCAGACCGCGGTCGTCGTCACCCACGACCTTGCGCTGCTAGACAATTTCGAGCGCGTGCTGGTGTTCGACCAGGGGCGCGTCGTCGCCGACGACGAACCCTGCCGCGCGCTCTCCGACTATGTGAGGCGGATGCAATGATCGCCGCCCCCGGTCACGGCCGTGACTCCGGCCGCCCCCGGTCCCCGCTTCATCGCCTGGCGCCCGGCGTCAAGCTGCTGGCGCTGGCGGTGAGCGGGACCGGGCTGGTTCTCATCGGCGACTGGCGGGTGATGGCCGCCGCTCTCGTGCCCGTGCTGCTGCTCTATCTTGCGGCGGGATACGGGCCGCGGGAGATGCTGCGCCAGCTCCGGCCGCTGATGTGGCTGCTCGTCATCCTCCTCGTCGCGCAGGGACTGATGGAGTCCTGGGCGCTCGGCGTGCTCATCGTCCTCAGGATCGCGATCCTGGTGCTGATGGCCGCGCTGATCACCCTGACGACGCCGACCGAGGTGCTGATCGAGACCATCGAGCGGCTGCTCACCCCGTTTCGGCGATTCGGCGTCAACCCGGCCAAGGTCGGGCTCGCCTTCTCGCTGGCGCTGCGCTTCATCCCGGTGATTTCCGACCAGGCCCGGCAGATCCGCGAGGCCCAGGCGGCGCGCGGGCTGGGGCGCAATCCGATTGCCCTTGCCCTGCCGCTCATCATCCGTACCCTTAAGATGGCGGCCGACGTCGCCGATGCCATCGAAGCCCGCTCCCTTTATGACGGCGACGAGCCCCCGGACGATCGGGTCCGGGCGCGTGTCGTATCCACGGAGACCAGAACATCATGCCTGAACGCATCAGCACCCGAGACATCGTCTATATCGCCCTCTTCGCGGCGCTGACCGCAGCCCTGGCGCTGTTTCCGCCGATCGCGGTGCCGATCCTCGGCGGCGTACCGATCTCGGCCCAGTCGATGGGCCCGATGCTGGCCGGCGCCATCCTCGGCGGCAAGCGCGGCGCGTTGTCCATGCTGCTGGTGGTCGGGCTGGTCGCGGTCGGCCTGCCGATCCTTTCCGGCGGGCGCGGCGGCCTCGGCGTCTTTGCGGGGCCGACGGCCGGCTTCCTGGTCGGCTGGATCGGCGCCGCCTTCGTCACCGGCATGCTGCACGAATTCGGCTGGCGCAAGCTCAATTTCCTGTCGTCCTTCACCTATGCCGTCATCGGCGGCATCGGCGTCGTCTACGCGCTCGGCATTCCCTGGGTCGCCTTCTGGGCGGAGATCTCGCTGACCAAAGCGGCGATCGGCTCGGCGGCCTTCATCCCCGGCGACCTCCTCAAGGCGGCCCTGGTCGGCATCGTCGCCGTCACCGTCAAGCGCTCCTATCCGCTGATCCAGAAGACTGCTTAAGGGGCCACTCGTCTGCCGTCGGTGCCGGGCCGCTCACGGCGTCCGGGCACCGGCGGATTTGACGCGGCGGAGCGGGATCGACGATTCGATCGAGGCAACGCCCTGCACCCGCGTCAGTCGGCCGACGAGGAATTTTTCAAAGTCGGTCATGTTGCGCACCACCACGCGCAAGAGGTAGTCGCGGTTTCCCGTCATCAGCCAGCAGTCGACGACCTCCGGAAAGGCCGCGACCGCGCCCTCGAAGGTGGACAGCGCGTCGTCGATCTGCTTGTCGAGCTTGACGGAGACGAAGACCGAGGTCTCGAAGCCGAGCGCCGCTTCGTCGATCAACGCCGCATAGCCGGTGATGATGCCGGCTTCCTCCAGCCGCTTCAGGCGCCGCGCCACCGGCGTCGGGCTCAAGCCCACCGCATCGCCGAGGGCCTGGACGGAGATGCGCCCGTCGCCAGCGATGCGGCGCAGGATGCGGATGTCGCTGTCGTCCAGCTTGACGGATTCCACTACAAAACCCCTCATTTGATTACAGAAGCCGGCTGAATTTGCCGATTTGTAGCCTAAGATAGCCAGATTTCCCTTCAATGGCGACGGTATCGTTTCTGCCAATCTAGGGAGGCGGCATGGCAGTCGCGCACTTAAAAACGATCGAGCAGCGGCTGTTGTGGCTGTCGCACTGGATGATCCACCACGCCAACCACATCCGTCCCAAGGAGGACGCGATCAAGGTCGGCGGGCACCAGGCGTCGTCGGCCTCGATGGTCTCGATCATGACGGCGCTCTATTTCTCCGCGCTGCGACCTGAGGACCGGGTGGCCGTCAAGCCGCACGCCTCGCCGCTCTTCCATGCCATGCAGTATCTGATGGGCAACCTGCCCCGCGAAAAGATGGAGGCGTTCCGCGGCTTCGGCGGAGCGCAGTCCTATCCGTCGCGGACCAAGGACGTCGACGATGTGGATTTTTCCACCGGCTCGGTCGGCCTCGGTGTCGCGATCACCTCCTTTGCCGCGCTGATCCAGGACTACATCGCCGCCAAGCCCTGGGGCGGCGAGCGACCCATGGGGCGGATGGTGGCGCTGGTCGGCGACGCCGAGCTCGACGAGGGCAACGTCTACGAATGCCTGCAGGAAGGCTGGAAGAACGACCTGCGCAACACCTGGTGGATCATCGACTACAATCGCCAGTCCCTCGACGGCATCGTCCATGAGGGCCTGTTCCAGCGCATCGAAAAGACCTTCGACGCCTTCGGCTGGGATCTCGTCAAGGTCAAATACGGGGCCCTGCAGCGCGCGGCCTTCGAGGAGCCCGGCGGCGACCGGCTGCGCGAGTGGATCGACCGCTGCCCGAACACCGAATATTCGGCGCTCACCTTCATGGGCGGCGCGGTGTGGCGCCAGCGGCTGATGGAGGACCTTGGCGACCAGGGCGACGTCTCGGCGCTGATCGACCGGCGCTCCGACGCGGAGCTTGCCGACCTGATGGAGAATCTCGGCGGCAACTGCGTTCAGACCATGGCCGACACCTTCGCCGCCATCGACCACGACCGTCCGGTTTGTTTCCTCGCCTATACAGTTAAGGGTTGGGGCACGCCCATTGCCGGCCACAAGGACAATCACGGCGGTCTGATGACGCCGAAGCAGATGGCCGAGTGGCAGGCCCATATGGGCGTGCCGGAGGGCAAGGAGTGGGACCCCTTCGCCACGGTGAAGAATCCCTCAAGCCTTCGCGCCTTCCTGAAGAAGGTGCCGTTCTTTGCGGGCGGTCCCCGGCGACTGCAGGACGCCGTGCTGCCGGTGCCGGCGATCGCGGTGCCCGGCGAGCGGGAAATCGCCACCCAGATGGCGTTCGGCAAGATCCTCGACGAGCTTGCCAAGGGCGACAGCGATCTTGCCGAGCGGATCGTGACGACCTCCCCGGACGTCACTGGCACGACGAGCCTCGGGCCCTGGGTCAACCGGCGCCGGCTCTTTGCCCGCGGCGCCCGGCCCGACGTCTTCAAGGCGCACAATATCCCCTCGACGGCGAAGTGGGAATTCTCGCCCGCCGGCCAGCATATCGAGCTCGGCATCGCGGAGATGAATCTCTGCCTGCTGCTTGCCGCCGCCGGCCTCTCCCATTCCCTGTTTGGCCGGCGGCTGATCCCTGTCGGCACGGTCTACGATCCGTTCGTCGCCCGCGCCCTCGATGCCCTCAACTACGCCTGCTACCAGGGCGCCCGGTTCCTGCTGGTCGGCACGCCGTCGGGCATGACGTTGGCGCCGGAGGGCGGGGCGCACCAGTCGATCGGCCAGCCGCTGATCGGCATGAGCCAGGCGGGGCTGACTGCGTTCGAGCCGGCCTTTGCCGATGAACTGGCGATCATCATGGAGTGGGCGTTCGAGCACATCCAGCGCAGCGGATTGCCCGAGCCGGACCCGCGCACCTGGCTTGCCGACGCCGCCGGCGGCGCCGTCTATCTGCGGCTGACGACCAATCCGCTGGAACAGCCGATGGCGCGGACCGACGCGGCCTTCCGGCAGGGCGTCATCGACGGTGGCTACTGGCTGCGCAGGCCCGGACCGAACTGCGAGGCGGTGATCGCCTATCAGGGTGCCATTGCCGGCGAAGCGATCCGCGCCGCGGGGATGATCGGCAACGACCGCCGCGACATCGGCGTCCTCGCCGTCACCTCGGCCGACCGGCTGCATGCCGGCTGGACCGCCGCCCAGCGCGCGCGCACCAATGGCAAGGCCGAGGCGCGCTCCCGCGTCGAGGCGCTGCTCGCCGACCTGCCGCCCCATGCGGCGATCGCCACCGTCATCGACGGCCATCCGGCAACGCTCTCCTGGCTCGGCTCCGTCATAGGGCACCGCACGCTGCCGCTCGGTGTCGAGGCCTTTGGCCAGACCGGCACCATCGGTGACCTCTACCGGCATTTCGGCATCGATGCGGCGTCGATCGCCGGCCGCGTCGGCGCAATGACGCCGGGCAGGCGCCTTGCCACTTGAACCAGCACAAGAAACGAACCGACAAGAAGGAAACGCCAGCATCATGGGGCCGCTAGACTCCCTCCGGGTCATCGAACTGGGACAGCTTATCGCCGGGCCGTTCTGCGGGCAGTTGCTCGCCGATTTCGGCGCCGACGTCATCAAGGTCGAACCGCCGAAGACCGGCGACGTCATGCGCCAATGGGGCCGGCCGGGCCGCAACGGCGATCCGGTCTGGTGGTCCGTCATCGCCCGCGGCAAGCGCTCCGTCACGCTCGACCTGAGGACGCCGGAAGGCCAGGACGTGCTGCGCGACCTCGTCGCTGAGGCCGACGTGCTGATCGAGAATTTCCGTCCCGGCACCATGGAGCGCTGGGGGCTCGGCTTCGAGGCGCTGTCCGACATCAATCCGCGGCTGATCATGGCCCGCGTCTCCGGCTTCGGCCAGGACGGGCCCTATGCGGCGCGCGCCGGCTTTGCCTCCGTCTGCGAGGCGATGGGCGGCATGCGCCACATCAGCGGCTACCCGGATCGCCCGCCGGTGCGCATCGGCCTGTCGCTGGGCGATTCGCTCGCCGGCATGAACGCGGCCATGGGCATCCTCCTGGCGCTTGAGCGGCGCCACGTCACGGGCCGCGGCCAGGTGGTCGACAGCTCGATCTTTGAAAGCGTGCTTGGCCTGACGGAATCCATCGTCGCCGAATACGACGCCGGCGGCCACATCCGCGAGCGGCACGGCTCGTCGCTGCCGGGCATCGCGCCTTCCAACGCCTATCCCACCAGGGACGGCAAGGAGATGATCATCGGCGCCAACCAGGACGCCGTCTTCGGCCGGCTGTGCCAGGTGATGGGGGTGCCGGAGCTGGCCGACGATCCACGCTATGCGACCCACCGCGCCCGCGGCGAGAACGCCGAAGAGCTCGATGCCCGGATCGCGGAGTGGACCCGCAAGCATGCGGCAGACAGAATGATCGAGGATCTCGCCGCGGCGGGCGTTCCGGTCGGCCTTGCCTATACGGCGCGAGACATGATGGCCGATCCCCATTTCGCCGCGCGCCGGAGCATCCTAGAGGTCGACGATCCGCGGCACGGCGGCACGCTCGCCATGCAGAACGTCTTTCCGCGGCTTTCCGAAAGCCCGGGCACGATCCGGGGATTGGGGCCTGAGCTCGGCGCCGACACCGGGGAGGTACTCCAGGGCCTCCTCGGATATTCAGCGGAAAAGATCGCGGAACTGGAACAATCGGGCATAATCTGACAAAAGTCGGGTCGGCAAACCGCCGGTACCGAATGCCGGAACAAGAAACGGGAGGAGTGCAGCATGCATAACAACAACCAAGGGTCCGGGCGCGCATGATCGAACCTATCCTGGTCGGGGTCGTCCTTATCGGCCTGATCGGCATGGGTGCACCGATCTTTCTCGCGCTGGGCGCCGGCGGCCTTTTCGGCCTCTGGATGGCGCGGGGACCGCTCGCCTTCTTTTTTGCCCCGACCTCGTTCTTCGGACAGCTCAACTCGTTCGAGCTGATCGCGCTGCCCCTGTTCATCCTGATGGGCAACCTGCTTGGCGCAACGCCCGTCGGGCAGAACCTCTTCCGCGCCGCCTCGCTATGGCTGCAATGGCTGCGCGGAGGCCTCGCGATCGCGACCGTCGGCGCCTCTGCGATCTTCGGCGCGGTCTCCGGCGTCTCCGTTGCGGGCGTTGCGGCCGTTGGCGGCATCGCCGTGCCGGAGATGCTGAAGCGCGGCTACGGGCGCAAGCTGGCGGCCGGCTCCGTCGCCTCCTCCGGCGCGCTCGCCATGCTGATCCCGCCCTCCGTGCCGTTCATCATCTATGGCGCGGTCTCGGGCGTTTCCGTCGGCGATCTCTTCATCGGCGGCATCGTGCCGGGCATCGCGCTCGCCCTGGCCCTGTCGGCCTACATCTATGTCCGCGTCCTGATGAAGCCGAGCGAGGCGCCGCGCGAGACCGGGCCGATCCCCCCGCTCGGCGAACGGGTGCGCGCGCTCGGCGGCATCTGGCACGCGCTGCTGCTCGTCTTCATCGTGCTGGGCGCGATCTATTCCGGCGTTGCGACCCCGTCGGAAGCCGCCGCCTTCGGCGCCGCCGGCGCCTTCTTCATCGCCGGCGCGATCTTCCGGGTGCTGACGCTGAAGAAGCTGATGAAGATCCTGGCGGCGTCGGTGAAGGTCTCCGGCGCGATCCTCCTCATCATCGGCTGCGCCAAGATATTCGGCGACTACCTCAACCTCGTCAGGGTGCCGGAGACCGTCAGCGCGGCGCTGGTCGCCACCAACCTGCCCGACTGGGCGATCCTGGTGGTGCTGATGCTGGCGCTCGTCGCCCTCGGCATGCTGGTCGACGCCGTCTCGCTGATCGTCGTCACCACGCCGATCCTTCTGCCGCTGATCACCACCATGGGCTACGACCCGTTGTGGTTCGGCATCGTGCTGGTCATGAACCTCGAAATCGCGGTGGTGACGCCGCCGGTGGGGCTCAACCTTTACGCGCTACGCGCCGTCTGCCCGATGCTGAGTGTCGAGGAAATCATCCGCTCGGTCGTTCCGTTCGTCTTCGTCCAGTTCGCCATGCTGATGGTCTTCGTCCTGTTCCCGGAGCTGAGTCTCTGGCTGCCACGCCTGATGTGACCCGGCTCCCAATCACAACACTTGTCATTCAAGGAGAGGAAAACAGAATGACCCAGACACGCAGAACCTTTTTGAAGACCAGCGCCGCCGTCGTCGGCGGCACCGCGATGTTCGGCCTCACTGCCGGGCGCGCCGCCGCCGAGACGACCATGACCGGCGTCAGCTACCTGCCGCCGAGCTACAAGGCGCTCGCCTATGGCTCGGCCGGCTTCGTGGAGCGGCTCGATGCCAGCGACGCCGTCAAGGTCGACTACTACGACAGCGGCAAGCTCCTGAAGGCCGACGAGCAGCTTCCGGCGCTGCGCTCCGGCACGATCGACTTCATGTTCCACACCTCCAGCTACATCACCCGCTCGATCCCGATCCTCGGCATCACCGGGCTTCCGGGCGTCGTGGAGGAACTCTACGAGAATCCGGACCGGCTGAAGAAGGGCAGCCCGCTCTTCAACCTCATCAACGAGGAACTGGCCAAGGAAGACCTCTACATGGTCTCCATGATGGGCAACATCCTGCAGCCGGAATACATCTGGTCGACGAAGGCCGCGCCGGTGCGCTCGATCGCCGACCTCAGCGGCAAGAAGGTCCGCGTCGTCAGCTTCGAGGCGACCAAGGTGATCGAGGGCTTCGGCGGCGCCGCGGTGCGCATCCCGTCCTCCGAACTCTACCTCGCCCTGCAGCGCAACACGGTCGATGCGGCCGTTGCCAACATCTCCACCATCATCGGCCGGTCGCTGCAGGAGCAGATCGACTTCGTCTACAAGCTGCCGATGACCGCCTACGGCATCGGCCTCTACACCACCACCCGCGGCTGGGAGACCATGGGCGAGGCCGAAAAGGCCGCCTTCACCGAGGCGGCGGACTGGTTCGACGAGAACGGCGCGGCCTATTCCAACAACACCATCTATCCCGATGAGTACTGGCCGATGGTCGAGGCGGAGAACGTCGAGATCATCGAGCCGTCCAAAGAGGACCTGCAGACCCTGACGGACGCTGCCGCTGACGTCCGCGCCAAGTGGGTCTCCGAGGTCGGCGAGGATGTCGGCGCGCGGGCCATCGCGCTCGCGCTCGGCAAGGCCGAATAAAAACCGGGAGGGCGCCGTGAGACGGTTCTTTGCAACGCTGACCAAGACCCTGCAGATCGCCGGCCAGATCGTGCTGGCGTTCATGGTCGTGACCATCTGCTACGATGCGTTCATGCGCTATGTCTTCACGGCGCCCACCTCCTGGTCGCTGGAAATCAACACGTTCCTCATCGTCTTCGTCGCGGCGATGACCGCGGCGGACGTGCAGCGCACCGATGCGCATATCCGCATCACCTTCTTTTCCGACATGGCCGGTCCCCTGGGGCGGAGGGTCCTTGACGTCGTCATCGGGCTGGTCGGCGTCGGCTTCTGCTCGATCATGGCCTGGCGCGGCTTCCTGCTCGCCTACCAGGCCTTCGACTATGGCGAGCGCGTCTCGTCGAGCTTCGGCACGCCGATGGTCTTTCCCTATGCCCTGTTGCCGCTCGGCTTCGGCATGCTGGCGATCCAGTTTCTTCTCAATGCCATAGATGCCGTCTTCTGGCCGGACCGGCGGCGCGACGGCGAGGAAAAGCTGCAGGAAGTCTGATTTTTGACCGCCGGGGGACGTGACATGCCTGATGCCAACCCGCGAATGCGGCCCGTGATCTGCGAAGTGGCGCCGCGCGACGGCTTCCAGTCGATTGCCGATCCGCTCCCGACCGCGGAGAAGATCGCGATCATCCGCGCGCTCGCCGATGCCGGTTGCCCGCGCATCGAGTTCGGCAGCTTCGTCAGTCCGAAAGCGATCCCGCAGATGGCCGACATCGCCGAGATCGCCGCCGCCGTGAAGGACGTTCCTGCCCGGCTCTCGGCCCTGGTGCCGAATGTGCGCGGCGCGGAAAACGCGCTCGCCGCCGGCGTCGAGGAAGTCGTCTACGTCTTTTCCGTCTCCGAGACCCACAACCGCAACAACGTTCGCCAGAGCGTGGCTCAGTCGCTGGAGGGGCTGGAGAAGGTCAAGGCCGCGCTGCCGGCATCGGTCCTGCTTCGGGTCGATCTCGGCACGTCCTTCGATTGCCCGTTCGACGGGACTGTCCCGCGTACGGCGGTCCTCGACGCGGTCGCCAGCGTTGCCGCAATCGCGCCGGAGGCGGAAATCGGGCTCTGCGATACCACCGGCCGGGCCAATCCGTTCGAGGTCGCAGCGCGGTTTTCCGCGGCGATGGCCATCGGCGCGGCGTCCGGCAATGGCTGGGCCTTCCACGGCCACGACACCTACGGGCAGGGCGTTGCCAATGCGCTCGCCGCCTGGAGCGTCGGCGTGCGGGTTTTCGATACGGCAGCGGCCGGGCTCGGCGGCTGCCCCTTCGCGCCCGGCGCGACCGGTAACACGGCGACGGAGGATCTGGTGTTCGCCTTCAACGAGGGCGGTCTCGACACGGGCATCGACCTTGCCGCGCTGCTCGCCGTCGCCGACCGCATCGCCGCCCTTCCCGGCGGCGTCACCGGCAGCCATCTGAGGATCGTTCCGCGCGACAGGGTGGCCTGAGCCGGCGCGGACTGTAGCGCGTGCGGACGGTATCGGGCGGGGGACAAAAAAATGGTGACCCCGACAGGATTCGAACCTGTGACCTACGGATTAGGAATCCGGCGCTCTATCCTGCTGAGCTACGGGGCCGCCTGGATTCCAGATACAATAGGCGGGCGGAGAAATCCATTTCGAATGTGGGAAAACGGGGCGGCGGCCGTGCTGGCGGCCTAACTCTTGCGGTCCGCTCGCAGGCCGGCGACGTGGCAGCAGACGAGGGTCTCAACGAGGTCTTCGGCCGTTGCGACGCCCAGCGGCGCCAGGCGCTGGCCGAGCGCCAGCATCGAAATGCCGTGCAGCCCGGCCCAGAGCACCCGGGCGGAGCGGGCGCGGGCGGCCTCCTCGCCGGGGAGGAAGAGGGGGGTGAGCACGCCCTCGACGACGGCAAAGAGCGCCTCGAAGCGGGGCTGGTTGGGGAATGCCTCATTGCCCTCGCCGGGCGGGGCCATCTCGAAGAGCGCCTGCCAGAGATTGCGGTTCTTTCTGACGAATCCGAGATAGCGGTCTGACAGCGCGATCAGCGCCGCCTCGACGCTCTCGGCCGGTAACGGCTTTGCGGCGATGGCCGCGGCCAGACCGTCGAGGGTCGTGCCGTTCACCGCGACGACGATCTCGTCGAGATTGGCGAAGAGATTGTAGGTGGTGCCGACGGCGACGGCGAGATTGCCGGCGAGACGGCGCGCGGTGAGGGCCGACAGGCCCTCCGTGGCGATGATCTTGCCGGCCTCTTCCACATAGCGCTTCTTCAGCGCTTCGCGGTCGTCGATGCGGGTGCGGGTGGCTTTCGGCATTCTTTCCTGTCTTTCCGACCGCCGGCGGCGATGGCGAAGGGCGGCGCAGTGCCGGGTTCCACCGGAGCGCCGGCCGTCCAAGGGCCGGGGATTAACCACGGCCGATTTCCTCTTCCTCGCATACTTGAACGGTGTTCACAAGGCTGCTATGTGTATGAACAACGTTCACAAGAACGTTCTCTGCCAAAGTTATGAACATCGTTCACGAGGAGATGACGATGCCAAGCCTGAAACGAAAGCCCAACGACGACCCGAATTGCCCGGTCACGGTCTGCGAGGAAACGCCGGCCCGAACCGTCGATTTCGGACCGGTCGTCCGGCCCCTGCCGCCGACGCGGCGGCGGGCACCCCGCGCTCTCGCCCTGTCCGCGCTCGTCCTGGCGGCCCTCGCCACGCCCCTTGCCGGCACGGGCGCCGAGGCGGCGGGCCTGCTGACGCCCGCCGACGGGATCGGCACGCCGCTTACCATCGTCGACCACGACGTCGACGTGGTCGTGGACGACGGCTACGCCATCACCACGGTGGAGCAGACCTTCGCTAATCCCGGCGCCATGGACGACGAGGCGCTCTATTCCTTTCCGGTGCCGAAGAAGGCGGCCGTTGCCGAATTCACCTATTGGATCGACGGGGCGCCGGTCTCCGGCGAGGTGGTGGAGAAACAGCGCGCCCGCGAGATCTACCGTGAGGAAAAAGCGGCCGGCCGCGAGGTCGCCTATACCGAGCAGGACGACTACAAGACCTTCGACATGAAGGTCTGGCCGGTCCGAGCGGGTCAGGACGTGCGCGTGCGGCTGTCCTACATCCAGCCCGTCAATCTCGACACCGGCATCGGCCGCTTCCTCTATCCGCTGGAGGAGGGCGGGGTCGATGAAGAAAAGCTTTCCTTCTGGACCGCCAACGAGACGGTCACCGGCAGCTTCACCTTCGATCTTGAGCTGAAGGCCGACTATCCGGTCGAGGCCGTGCGCCTGCCGGCCCATCCGAACGCCGTTATCACCCGCTCCGGCAGCGACGGCTGGCATGTCCATCTCGACAACACGGCGCCGGCGGCGCCTGTCGCCGGCAACACTGCTGCGAACGCGACGGAGGAGGAAACGGCTCCCGCCGCGCCGACCGTCCAGCCGGTGCGGCTCGACACCGACGTGATCGTCTACTGGCGGGAAAAGGCCGGGCTTCCCGGCAGCCTCGACATGACGGCCTACAAGGCGGCGCCGGACGTACGCGGCACCTATATGCTGACGCTGACGCCGGGTGTCGACTACCAGCCGATCACCGGCGGGCGCGACTGGGTCTTCGTGCTCGACAAGTCCGGCTCCATGTCGGGCAAGATCGCGACCCTTGCGGAGGGCGTCGCCAAGGCCGTCGGCACGCTGGGGCCGGAGGACCGGTTTCGGCTGGTCGCCTTCGACAAGGCGGCCTATCCGCTGACCTCCGGCTTCCTGCCGGCAACGCCCGAGGAGGTCAATCGCGCCGTCGACATCGTCCGCAACATGCAGCCCGGCGGCAGCACCAACCTCTTTGCCGGGCTCGACATGGGGCTTTCCGGCCTCGATTCCGATCGTCCGGCCGGCGTCATCCTCGTCACGGACGGTGTGGCCAATGAGGGCGTCACGGAGCGCAAGCGGTTCGTGGAGCGCATCAAGACAGCCGACATCCGCCTTTTCACCGTGGTCATGGGCAACAGCGCCAACGAGCCGCTGCTCGACGCCATGACGCGCGCGTCAGGCGGCACCTCGCTCAACGTCTCCAACAGCGACGACATCGTCGGCGCGCTGATGACGGCGACGTCGAAACTGACCCATACGGCTCTTCATGACGTAAAGGTCAAGCTCGATGCGGCCGGCGGCGATCTTCGCCTCGCCGATATGACCGGCAATGACGTGCGCTCGCTCTATCGCGGCGAGCAGCTCATCCTGTTCGGCCATTACTGGGGCAAGGGCCCGGCCGACATCACGCTGTCGGCCAAGCTCTCCGGCAAGCCGATCAGCTACAGCACGACGTTCGACTTTCCGGAAACCGCCGTGCGCAATCCGGAAATCGAGCGGCTGTGGGCGTTTTCCGCCATCGAGCGGGAGATGTGGACGATGGAAATGCTCGCCGAGGGGGCGGACGCCAAGCAGGCGGTGATCGACCTGTCCAGGGAATACGGCATCGTCACGCCGTTCACCTCAATGATCGTGGTGCGCGACGAGGTGTTCCAGAAGCTCGCCATCGACCGCACCAACGACGCCCGGCTGAAGCGCGAGGCAAAGGCGCAGGCACAGCGCCGGCAGCCGGTCGCAACGCCGAAAGCGGCGGAGGGCCAGCCGACTCCGAGCAAGACCGCGTCGCGCCGCGTCGACCACAGCAAGCCGATGTTCAGCCGGCCGCGCTCCGGCCATGGCGGCGGTGGCGGCTCCGGCGACGTCGGCCTCGTCGGTCTCGGCCTGATGGGAACGGCCGCCGCCGGTGCCTATCTCGCCCGCCGGCGCAAGGCACGGGGCGCGTAATGACCGCGCTCGCTGACCGCCAGGCAACCATCGGCCGCGGCATCCGTCGGATGCCGTGGCTGACCGTCACCGGCACGGCCTTGCTCGTTGCCCTCTTTGCGTTTTTCGGGGGCGCGCCGGAGGCGCTGGTCTACGACCGTGTGCTGGTCTTCGACGGCGCGCTCTACCGGCTCCTCACCGGCCATCTCGTCCATCTCGATGGCCGGCATCTTTTCTTCAATGCCGGTGCCTTTCTGATGCTCGGTGCGGTCTACGAGACGTCGGAGGCCTCGCGGGGCCGCTATGCCGCGCTGATGGCGGGGGCGGTCGCCGCCGTCTCGGCGTTCCTTGTGGTCCTTGCCCCTGAAACCACCGCCTATTGCGGTCTGTCGGCCGCGCTCAACGCGCTCTTTGCGGCAACGGTGCTGTCGTTCTGGCGCGACACGCGGCACTGGTTCTGGCCGCTCGTGCTCCTCGGCGATCTCCTGAAGATCGGCTTTGAATGGCAGTTCGGCTCGATCTTCAATGCCGGCCTTTTGTGGGCCCCGCTCTATGGTGCCCATCTTTCCGGGCTCGTCTTCGGCCTTGCCTTCGAATGGCGCCGGCCGCCGCCGCCCGACCCTGTAGCCGAACGTATGTAAGTATTCCTGCGCCGTCGAAATTTCGGCCGCGACCCTTTATCTCGCCGCCAGAACATCGCATTAATTTCCTTATCTGAATGGGGCAATATCACGCGGCCGCGTATGGCGCCCGTCCGGCGCCGTCGCGGTCCTCTGCGAAAGATGCCCTTCGCGAGGAAACGGCCCCGTCCTCCACCGGGGCGCCTGCCGCATCCGTTCCGGACGCGGCCCCAAGAAAACGGATTGGACATGGCGATTTCCAAGGCTCTCGCGGACGAGTTGGAAAAGCGGCGCACAGCGGCGCTGGAAGGCGGCGGCAAGGAAAAGGCGGATGGCCGCCACGCCAAGGGGCGGATGACCGCGCGCGAGCGGCTCGAAGCGCTTTATTCGGAAGGCACCTTCCAGGAGTTCGGCCTCCACGCCCAGCACAACACGCGCCATTTCGGCATGGAGAAGAAGTCGATCCCGACCGATGCGGTGATCACCGGCACCGGCTTCGTCGACGGCCGGCCGGTCGCGGCCTTCTCCCAGGATTTCGGCGTTGCCGGCGGCTCGCTCGGCGATATCCACTCCAAGAAGATCTGCCACACCCTCGACCATGCGGCGAAAGCCGGCGTTCCCGTCGTCGGCTTCAACGATTCCGGCGGCGCGCGCATCCAGGAGGGCGTCGGGGCGCTTGCCGCCTATGGCCAGGTGTTCTATCGCAACGTCCAGCTCTCCGGCGTCGTGCCGCAGATCTCCGTCATTGCCGGCCCGTGCGCCGGCGGCGCGGCCTACAGCCCGGCGCTCACCGACTTCCTGATCATGACCCGCGAGCACGCGCAGATGTTCATCTGCGGGCCGGAGGTGATCCGCGCCGTCACCGGCCAGGTCACGACCATGGAGGAGATCGGCTCGGCCGAGGCCCATGCCTCGGTCTCCGGCAACATCCATTTCATCGCCGAGGACGACGCCGATGCGGTGCGCATCGTCCACCGGCTGCTCTCCTTCCTGCCGTCCAACAACATGATGGACCCGCCGCACCATATCGACCCGAACCTGTCGATTGCCGACGATCCCGCACTCGACGACCTGATCCCGGAGAACCCGAAGACCCCGTTTGACTGCCGCGAGGTGATTGCGCGGCTCGCCGATGACGGCGACTTCATGGAAGTGATGGCCCGCTTTGCCGCGAACATCGTCGTCGGCTTCGGGCGCATCGGCGGTGTCGTCGTCGGCTTCGTCTCCAACCAGCCGACGGTGAAGGCCGGCACGCTCGATATCGACGCCAGCGACAAGGCGGCGCGGTTCGTGCGCTTCTGCAACGTCTTCAACATCCCGCTCATCAACCTCGTCGACGTGCCCGGCTTCCTGCCGGGCATCACGGAGGAGCGGCGGGGCATCATCCGCCACGGCGCCAAGATGCTGTTTGCCTATGCCTCGGCGACGGTGCCGAAGATCACCGTCATCATGCGCAAGGCCTATGGCGGGGCCTATCTCGCCATGTGCAGCCAGGATATGGGCGCCGATCGGGTGCTTGCCTGGCCGAGCGCGGAAATCGCCGTGATGGGCGCGGAAGGGGCCGTCAACATCCTCTACCGCAAGGACCTTGCGGCTGCGGAGGATCGTCACGCGCGGGCAACGGAGCTGGCGGACGAATACCGCGCCCAGTTCGCCTCGCCCTATCTTTCGGCCGGCATGCTGTTCGTCTCCGACATCATCCAGCCGCGCCAGACGCGCTCTTCCATCGCGCTGACGCTCAGGGGGCTGTTGTCGAAGCGCGAGACGCGGCCGCCGAAGAAGCACGGCAACATTCCGCTTTAGGCGAACGGGGCAGGCTCCATGCTGGAAAATCTGGAAATGATCGGCACGGGGTTCAGCGTCGTCATGCTGGTGCTGGCGCTGATCTGGGCCGCCTGTGCGCTCATCGGCCTGTTCTTTACCCGGGGCGCAAAGGCCGAAGCCGCAAAGCCGGCACAGCCGGCCGTTGCGGCGGCAACGCCGGGCGTGCCGCCGCATCACCTGGCGGCGATCTCCGCGGCCGTCGCGACGACGTTCGGCGGCGGCTACCGGATCACCCGGATCACCGCGCCGGCCCACAAGGTCGGCGACTGGCCCCTTGAGGGCCGGATCCAGACGTTCAACGGCCACCG